>JAJFHN010000078.1 GCA_021775595.1 Hyphomicrobiales bacterium | reverse complement strand
GTGCGCGTCGGTGACGATGTTCGCCGACTGGTCAACGATAGGCTTAGCCATCTTCTGTAGCGTGTGCTTACGGACGTTCGGCACCTTGACCGAACGAACCTGGCCCTCGCGCTCAATGAGAGTCATGACCGGCGTTTTCTTGGTGGCCTTCGAACCCGGCTTGCGGCGATGACGGTTCTTTGCCCTTTTGCCACCAACAAAAGTTTCGTCCAGTTCCACGATCCCGCCGTCCTTGCCAAGCATCCCGGCAAGAGGCTCTTGCTGCATCGCATAACGGACGCGATGGCACATGAACCATGCGCTCTTATAGGTAATGCCGAGTTCGCGCTTTAGCTGGTTAGCGCTCACGCCCTTCTTTGATGAACACATGAGAAAGATCGCGTAGACCCATTTCCCGAGCGGAATGTGCGAGCCTTCAAAAATGCTCTTGGTGGTGACGCTGAATTTGCGGCGGCACTTTTTGCACTTCCACTGGCGGCGCTTCGCATTCGGGGCCGTCAACTCATAGACGGTTTCATGATCGCAATGCGCGCAACGAACGCCATCCGACCAGCGCAGATCACGGACTAGATCGCCGGCCATAAGTTCATCAACAAGTAACGGGGCTATATCGGTAATGCCTGAAATCATGGTCCCTATCCTCAGTGTCTAACTGATATATAGGAACTATTTTGGTCCATTCAAGTATATGATCGCCCAAAATCGCATCTTGTCGGCCGCTACGAGCCTATTTCTCGAGCGTGGCTATGACCAAGTGACGCTTGACGAAATCGTTCAAACCGCGCGCGTCTCTAAGACGACCATCTACAATGTATTCGGGTCGAAGGAAATCCTGCTGCAGGCGGTGATCGCAAACAGCGATCTTGCGTCCCTGAGCGACGCCTTCGATTTACCGCTAAGCGGCGATGTCGAGACCATGCTTCAGGACATTGGCCGGCGCTATCTGCAACGCTTCTTCTCCCCAAGATCCCTCGCCGTCATGCGGCTGTGTCTGGCGGTTGCGCCGCGCTTTCCGCAAATCGGTCAGTTTTTCCTTGAAAATGGTCGGGCCAGATGCGCCGAGCGTGTAACAGACTTATTGACCGGTTGGGCCGGGCAAGGCTTGATAAAAACAAATGACGCCCAGGCGGCGGCGTATTTTTTCCTTGAACTGCTGCGCGCCGAACATCAGCTCGACGGCCTCTATAATCCAAATTTTTCGATATCTGATGAGGAAATCGAAGCGAACGTTGCGCGCGCGGTCAGAATTTTTCTGATCAGTTTGGATGGCGGCGCCATCAATTAGGCCAGACCGCCCTGGGGGCCTGCCCCGGTTAAAGCAGGTGTATCTCGCTCTCGTTTTCTGTCGGATTGATCGTCTTGATCAGCGAAAGACAATTGCCGTCGGCGGCCAGGCACGTCTGAGCGCGGCGAGGCAGCGGAATGCTGTGATCTTTGCAATAGGCGATGACGGCGCTAACGACGACATTCGTTGGGATATCGACGACTTTCTTGCTGGATTTGCCAAATCCGCAATACACCGTAACGGCTTGCGGGCGGTCTCTCTCGATGGATACCGCCTGTATCTTGCCCAATGCCATGATAACCGCCTTAGCATCGACGTGCCCCAACAGAGCAGCGTGAAGCTCTTCGTTCGTTAAGGTCACACGGCGATATTCTTGTGGCATTTCGCGTCCAAACTGGATTGGGCGACGGCATCGATCCCAGGCCGTCTTGAGCCTGATGCAGTCACACTGCTCACTAAGACGATATCTTCAGTCGCTTAACAAAAACTTGCAGTTGATCCGATAATCCATTGAGAATCACTCTCAATTGCTCCTGTCTACTACAATTCTACCAGGTCTGCGCGTATTAGTTGTAGATACGGCAGATAATCAGAGCACCGAAATTATAATCTCCAATTCCATTTCATCTTCCAGGCTTCAAAAGCTGTAGTATATTTCCACTTCAGATCTAATCTGCCGCTCGAAACACCTTCAATGAATTACCGCGTGCAACACGCGCTGCTTGCATTTCGATAATTTTCCGCGCCTGGAAGCGAACGGAAGCGCCCTGATCGAATCGCCTAGGCTCAGGACCGCTGAACGAATGGAGTTGGACCGCACTTAATGGCTCAAGGCGCCCACAGGGCATGTTGACGCCAGGGTTGCGGCACGGAAAGCTTTCCGTGGAGATGCGGCTTGCTGCTGCGCAGACTGAACGATTGCCATGCACCACGCCATTCTTCCGGCAGAGGATATGGTGGCGTGACGCCATCATCGGGCTCAAAGCCAAAGCGCTTGTAATAGGCAGGGTCGCCGAGCACGTAGACTTGGCTCATGCCGGCGTTTTTCAACCGTTGCAAGGCCGCGCGGACAATTGCGCTGCCAATGCCTTGCCGTTGCCTAGCGGGAGCGACGGCGAGCGGCCCCAGGAGCGCGACCTTGTCGGTTCCTCCAGCAATGCTGCACGTCGTTAAGACGACGTGCCCCACCAGATCTTTATCTGCAATGCCGACAAGCGAGAGAACAATCGGTTCTTCTTTCAGCAATTCCATCACAAGAGGCAGCAAATCCTCATCGGGGAACGCGCTGGGATAGAGCTTCTCGATCAGGGCAACGTCGCTCGGCAGGCTTTCACGTATTTCAGTTTTACCGATCATATTTTCATCATCAAATAGACCGCAGCAATCGCAGCACGCGTCATATTTTGGCTATGAGTCCTGATCCTGGTCGTCGCCGATTTCCAACTTCCGCCGCAGAATGTCGTTGACCGTTTGCGGGTTGGCCTTGCCGCCGGTTTTTTGCATCACCTGACCGACAAACCAACCAAGCGTCTTGGGCTTCGATTTCACTTGCTCGACCTGGTCGGGATTGGCGGCGATCACCTCATCGACCACCTGCTCGATCGCGCCTGTGTCGCTCACCTGCTCGAGCCCTTGCGCCGCGACGATCTCGCCAGCCGGCTGACCGGTCGCGAGCATGGTCTCAAACACATCCTTGGCAGTTCGCCCTGAGACGGCGCCGTCGTCCATAAGATCAAGCAAAGCACCGAGCTGGTTGGCGTCGACCGGCGAGCGGTCGATCGTCAAATCCAGTTTGTTGAGGGCGCCAAAAAGTTCTCCCGTGATCCAATTGGCAGCCAAATTGGCATCGCGTCCGCGGGCTAGGGCCTCGAAGTACTCGGCAACGTCCCGGTCGGCCACAAGGCGCTCAGCGACATCGTGTTCGAGCGCCAATTCCCGCATGAAACGCGCCTTTCTGGCATCGGGCAGCTCGGGCAACTCGGCCTTGATGCGCTCGACATCGTCTTGTGAAAGTTCGAGGGGAAGCAAATCGGGGTCGGGGAAATAGCGGTAGTCGTGCGCCTCCTCCTTGGACCGCATCGATCGCGTTTCGCCGGCATCGGGATCGAACAACCGTGTTTCTTGAATGATCTCGCCGCCGTCTTCCAGGATCTCGACCTGACGCGCCGCTTCATAATCAACGGCTTCACCGATGAAGCGGATCGAATTGACATTCTTGATCTCGCAGCGCGTGCCGAGCTCATCGCCTGGCTTGCGTACGGATACATTGACGTCGGCGCGCAGCGACCCCTCCTCCATATTGCCGTCACAGGTGCCCAAATAGCGCAAGATTGTGCGCAATTTAGCAACATAGACCTTGGCCTGTTCGGCCGAGCGCAAGTCGGGCTTGGAGACGATCTCCATCAGCGCGATGCCCGAACGGTTGAGATCGACATAAGAGTGATCTGGATGCTGGTCGTGCAGGCTCTTGCCCGCATCTTGCTCCAAGTGGAGGCGCTCGATGCCGACGCTCACCTCGCCCTCTTCCCCCATGTCGAGCACGATTTCGCCCTCACCGACGATCGGTTTGGTGAATTGTGAGATTTGATAGCCCTGCGGCAGGTCGGGATAGAAGTAGTTCTTGCGGTCAAAGACGGAGACAAGATTGATTTGGGCGTTCAGGCCCAGCCCAGTGCGCACAGCTTGTTCAACGCATTCCCGGTTGATGACCGGAAGCATGCCCGGCATGGCGGCGTCCACCAAACTCACTTGCGCGTTGGGCGATCCGCCAAATTCCGTCGAGGCACCGGAAAACAATTTGGATTTGGAGACCACCTGCGCGTGCACCTCCAGACCGATGACGATCTCCCAGGAGCCGGTGTCGCCCTCAATTAGATGAGAGGTGCGAGCGTCATTCGGCATCGTTCGCCTCTGCGAGCTTGGCTTCCTCGTACTGTACGAACCAACCAATCATTTGCCGCCACAGCGCCTCGGCGAGTTCGGGCGGCAGGCCTTGGTTCTCGGCGCGTACTTTCACTTTGTCGATCACCTGGGCGATGCGCCAGGGAACGACGGCGTCGGCGGGCGCGTTCTTCAACTGCCAGGCTTGATTCACATAACTGAACCGTTCGGCCATCAGGTCGATCAGTTCGACGTCGATCTCATCGATTGCAGCGCGGACGTGGTCCATTGACGTGCAATCGTCTGCGGGCATGCGGGTCATGGGGTCGTGCTCCACCAGTTCTCGGGCGCGGGCTGCGGACCGGCGGCCTCCTCGAGGGCGCGGGCCGCACGCAACAGCGTGGTTTCATCGAATGCGTTTGCGATCAACTGGAGACCGAGCGGCGTCCCCTCGCCCGACAATCCAGCGGGAATCGAGACCGCGGGCAATCCGGCCATATTGACGGTCACGGTCAAGATGTCGTTCAGATACATTTCGACCGGATCTCCAGATTTTTCGCCGAGAGCGAAGGCCGGGCTCGGCGTGGTCGGCGTCAGCAACACATCGACATCTTCGAAGGCCCGATCGAAGTCGCGCTTGATCAATGCGCGCACTTTCTGCGCCTTCAGATAATAGGCATCGTAATAGCCGGCCGACAGCACATATGTGCCGATCAGAACCCGCCGCTTGACCTCCGAACCAAATCCAGCGGCCCGCGTGTTCTGGTACATTTCAATCACATCGCTGCCTGGCACCCGCAATCCATAGCGAACGCCGTCATATCGGGCGAGATTGGAGGAGGCTTCGGCCGGCGCGACGATGTAATAAGCCGGCAGGGCGTATTTGGTGTGCGGCAGCGAGACTTCGCGGATTTCGGCACCGGCCTGTTTGGCCCACTCGATGCCCTGCTGCCACAACGCATCAACTTCGGCACCCATGCCCTCGACGCGGTATTCGGCCGGGATGCCTACCTTGAGGCCCTTGATTCCCTCATCCAGGCCGGCGCAATAGTCGGGCACAGGCAGATCGACGCTCGTCGTGTCGCGCCGATCGTAGCCCGCCATGGCCGAGAGCATGATCGCCGCATCGGTCACGCTGCGCGTGATTGGACCTGCTTGATCGAGCGATGAGGCAAAGGCGACGATTCCCCAGCGCGAGCAGCGGCCATAGGTCGGCTTGAGACCGACCGTGCCGGTCAGCGCCGCGGGTTGGCGGATCGAACCGCCAGTGTCGGTTGCCGTGGCGGCCAGACACAATCGCGCGGCAACGGCCGTCGAGGATCCGCCCGAGGATCCGCCCGGCACCAACTTGTCGGCAGTTCCCGAGCGCCGCCAAGGATTGATGCAAGGTCCAAAACAGCTCGTTTCCGTCGAAGAGCCCATGGCGAATTCGTCGCAGCTCAGTTTGCCGAGCATCACGGCGCCTGCGTCCCACAGATTGGCCGTGACGCGAGACTCATAAGTCGGCGTAAAGCCGTCGAGAATATTGGAGCAAGCGGTCGTTCGAACGCCGCGCGTGCAAAACAAGTCCTTGACGCCAATGGGAATGCCTTCGAGCACACCGCCCTCGCCCTTGGTGAGCCTTGCATCCGACGCCTTCGCCATTTCGATGGCTTGCTCGTCTGCAGTCAGCACAAACGCATTCAGGGCCGTGTTGGCAGAGCCAATCGCTTCGAGATGGGCTTGGGTAAGCTCAAGGGACGAGATCTCCTTCGAACTCAGCGCCTTGGATGCCTCTGCTATGGTCAGATCGGTCAGATCGCTCACGGGATGGCTCTTACTCGACAACCTTGGGCACGACGAAAAAATGGTCTGCTTTTTCGGGAGCGTTCGCGACAATATCGTCGGCAATGCCGCCGTCATTCACCTCGTCGTCGCGCTGCGTCATGGCCATTTCGACGACGCGCGTCATGGGCTCAACACCATCGGTGTCGACTTCCTCTAACTGCTCCACCCACTCGATGATGCCAGACAGCTCGCCCTCAAAACGGGCGGCCTCGTCGTCGCTCACCGTTATGCGGGCAAGACGGGCAATATGCTGAACCGTGGCGCGGTCGACTTTCATCGCTCAACCCTTTTGCAAAGTCATCATGTGTCACGAATTGCCGACCAATGAAAGCCCCGCCACGGCAGCGCTCGATCGACACGAAAACGCGCTCACAGCTCCAACGGTTTGCCGACCGTCGGCACCACCACGTTCTGCCCGGCGGCGAGTTCGATAAACTTGTCCGGCGTGGCATCGATGATCGGAAACGTGCCGTAGTGCATGGGGATGACCGTACTCAAATTGAAGAATTTTTGGCACGCCATCGCCGCCGTGCGCGCGCCCATGGTGAACCGGTCGCCGATCGGCACCAATCCAACATCCGGTTCAAACACCTCGTTGATGAGACCCATATCGACGAATATGTCCGTATCGCCCATATGAAAAAGAGTTTCGCCATCGCCCATGCGAAAGATCAGGCCGCAGGCGGCGCCCAGATAGACCGGTTTGCCGTCGATGATGGTTGAGGACGAGTGATTGGCCTGGACGAAGGAAACATCGAAGTCCCCCAAATCGATCGTACCGCCCGGATTTGCCAGCTCGCCACTCTCCACCCCTTGGGCGTTCAGATAGAGTGCAAGTTCGAAGACCGCCACCAGCGTTGCGCCCGTTGATTGGCATATCTTGATGGCGTCGCCCACGTGGTCATCGTGACCGTGGCTCAGCACTACATGCGTTGCACCAGCACAGGTCTCATCGAGATTTAGGCCAGCACCCTCGAATGTCGGGTTGCCGGTCAAAAACGGGTCGATCAATACAACGCTCGAGCCCGTTTCCAGGCGAAAGGCGGAGTGCCCCAACCAAGTGAGTTTCATGGCGTCTCTCCTGATATGTCTTGAATTGCGAATGACTGGGTTTGGCGCGAAGTATAAAGCCGGCTCAATACCCAGCAACCGCCAAAGCCGGTGCATCGCGGCTTGAACCGAGGTTTAATGATCGTCTATGGCAGCCGACAACGTGATTGGAATTGAAGACTTGCCGCCCCGCCTTGCGCCGGGGGGCCGCCTGCTGGGACTCGATCTGGGAACGAAAACAATTGGTTTGGCGCTCTCCGATGTCACTCGCTCGATCGCCACACCGTTGGTCACCATTGCGCGAACGAAATTCTTGAATGACCTGAAAGAGCTCTCCGAGCATATTGATAATCATGATGTTTCCGGTCTGATCATCGGCCTTCCCCTGCACCTTGATGGCAGCGAGGGACGTCGCGCCCAATCAGCGCGCGCCTTCGCCGACAATCTGGCCCGCACGATCGCTCTGCCGATTGTCTTTTGGGACGAACGGCTCTCGACGGTGGCGGTGGAGCGTACGTTGCTTGAGGCGGATGCCAGCCGCAAGCGGCGCAAAGAGGTCGTCGACAAAATGGCCGCAGCCTTCATTCTGCAGGGCGCACTCGATCGATTGCGCAATATTCGCTGAGCCCGGCATGGCCGTTGGCTGCGTTAACGTACATTGCAGCAAATGTATTCCGGCGCCCCCATAGTCTTGCCGCATGCGCCGCAAGCCCCTATAGAGTCCCCTTTAATGAGTATCGCGGCCGCACCGAGCGAATTTAACTATTCGCATCGCCACCTCCTCGGAATTGAGAGTCTCACTCCCGCGGAGATCGACGGCCTTCTTGACCTCGCCAATGACGCCGCCGATTTCAACCGACAGGCCAACCGCAAGCGCGACGTGCTGCGCGGCCTGACTCAAATCAATCTGTTTTTTGAGGCTTCGACGCGCACCCAAAGCTCGTTCGAACTTGCGGGCAAGCGCTTGGGCGCCGACGTCATGAACATGCCGGTGCAGTCGTCCTCGATCAAAAAAGGCGAAACGCTGATCGATACGGCGATGACGCTAAACGCCATGAACCCCGATATTCTGGTGGTGCGCCACCATGCCGCCGGCGCGGTCGAGCTGCTTGCCCAGAAGGTGGATTGCTCGGTGATCAATGCCGGCGACGGCGGTCATGAGCACCCGACCCAAGCGCTGCTCGATGCGCTGACCATCCGGCGCAACAAGGGACGCATCGCCGGTCTCATCGTGGCGATCAGCGGCGACATCATGCATTCGCGGGTGGCGCGCTCCAATATCATTCTGTTGAACGCGCTGGGCGCGCAAGTTCGCATCATCGCGCCCTCGACGCTGATGCCGCCCTTTGCCGAGCGGCTGGGCGCGGAGGTTTTCCATTCGATGGCCGATGGGCTCAAGGATGCCGACATCGTGATGATGCTGCGCCTGCAGCGTGAACGGATGTCGGGCTCCTATGTGCCGAGCGAGCGGGAATATTTCCACTTTTTTGGTCTCGATCAGGACAAGCTGAAAGCCGCCAAGCCGGATGCCCTGATCATGCATCCTGGGCCCATGAACCGCGGCGTTGAGATCGACTCAGCGGTGGCCGATCTGGAACGCAGCGTGATCAGCGAGCAGGTGGAAATGGGCGTCGCGGTGCGCATGGCAGTGCTCGAAGCGCTCGCCCGCAGGATAATCAAACCATGAGGTTGCCCAAGACCGGGCGGACGAAGACCAAGACGCCCGCCACCGGCCAGGCCGCGACCGCCTTTATCAATGCCCATTTGATCGATCCTGAAAGTGGGCTGGAAGAGCCAGGCGGACTCGTCGTCGAAAACGGTCTGATCGCCGATCTCGGCGGCCATTTGCGCCGCAACGCGCCAGAGGGCGCCAAGGTGGTCGATTGCAGCGGCCACGTTCTGGCGCCCGGTCTGATCGATATGATCGTGTTTGCGGGCGAACCCGGCTATGAGCATCGCGAAACGGTTGCGACCGCAAGCCGCGCCGCTGCTGCCGGCGGCGTTACGACCATAATCTGCACGCCGCAAACCCAACCAGTGATCGACGATGTCGCCTTGGTTGATTTCATCGAGCGGCTGGCCCGCGACACAGCCGTCGTTCATGTCCACCCGATGGCGGCCATCACCAAGGGGCTGGCGGGTGAAGAAATGACCGAAATTGGCTTGCTGAAGGGCGCGGGCGCGGTCGCCTTCTCCGACGGCAAGCGCAGTATTGCAAACGCCCAAGTGATGCGGCGCGCACTTTCCTATGCAAAGGACTTTGGCGCACTCACCGTCCATCATACCGAAGACCCGCTTCTGGTGAATGGCGGCGTGATGAACGAGGGCGAGGTCTCCAGCAGGCTTGGTCTTCCGGGCGTGCCCTCGGCGGCCGAAACGATCATGCTGGAGCGCGATATCCGGCTGGTAGAGCTGACGGGCGGGCGCTACCACGCAGCCCAAATCAGTTGCCGAGCGTCGCTTGAGGTGATCCGCCAGGCCAAAGCGCAAGGCTTGCCGGTCACCTGCGGCGTCTCGATAAATCATCTCACGCTGAATGAGAACGACGTTGGATCGTACCGGACGTTTTTCAAGATTCGCCCACCGCTGCGGCGTGAGGAGGATCGTCTGGCGATGGTCGAGGGGCTCGTCGCCGGTGACATCGACGTCATCGTCTCGGCGCATGACCCCAAAGATGCCGACGTCAAACGCCGTCCCTTCGCCGAAGCCTCCGACGGCGCGATCGGCCTGGAGACGCTGCTGCCGGCGGCTCTGCGGCTTTATCACAACCAAGATATTGGACTGCCCCAGCTGTTGGCGGCCATGACCTGCCGGCCGGCGAAGCTTCTGGGATTGCCGAGCGGCCTGCTGCAGATCGGCGCGCCTGCCGACCTAATCCTGATCGATCTGACAACGCCTTGGGTCGTCGATCCGGATAAATTACATTCCAAATCGAAAAACACGCCATTTGACGAGTCACGTTTGGAAGGACTCGTTCTGCGCACAATTGTTGCGGGCGAGACGGTCTACACATACGCTGAGGCCTGAGCAAGCACCTGGCAGTGGACGTTCTTCATGCAGAGGCAACCGCCAGGCTGAAGGGGAGCTAGCAACACAGATGCCCGACCCATCGTCTTGGGCCTTCGCACCAATGGTATTCTTGGTGTCGGTCACAGTTGGTTATTTACTCGGTTCCATTCCTTTCGGCTTACTGCTGACGCGGATCGCCGGCCTTGGGGATGTACGCGATATCGGCTCGGGCAATATCGGCGCGACCAATGTGCTGCGGACCGGCAACAAAGGCCTGGCGGCGGCCACGCTGGCCGGCGACATATTGAAAGGCACCTGCGCCGTATTGATCGCCAGGCGATGGGGAATTGATGCGGCCTGTCTGGCGGGAATAAGCGCGTTTCTCGGTCACCTCTTTCCCGTTTGGCTCAATTATCGCGGCGGTAAGGGCGTGGCCACCTATATCGGTGTTATGCTCGGCGTCTATTCGCCGGCCGCGCTGTTCTTCTGTGTCGCTTGGCTGGCTGCCGCCTGGGCATACCGGTATTCGTCTCTCGCGGCTTTGGTTGCCAGCGGGCTGACGCCCTTGGTGCCGGCACTTGTCGGCCATTGGCCGGCTGCTGGCTTGTCCGCGGCAATGACAGCGCTTTTGTTTTTCCGGCACATGGCGAATATCGAGCGCTTGTCGAGTGGCGAGGAACCGACCATTGGCAGCAAGGGATCGAGCAACTGAGCCCTGCCCCGGCACGGCGCATAAGTCGTTCGGCGACGATGAGCGCTTGGATTGGCTGCGCTTGATCCGCAGCAAGAATGTCGGCGCAACCACGTTCCATGAACTGATAGAACATTTCGGCGCCGTTTCTGCGGCGATCGAAGCACTGCCCGAGCTCACCCGTCGGGGCGGGCGGCGTTCTCCGCGATCCATCGTTTCACGCGATGAAGCGGACATTGAGCTCCAACTCGCGCGGAAAATTGGCGCCCGGCTCGTTTGCCTTGGCGAAGGCGGCTATCCCTTGCGCTTGGCGGCAGTCGAGGCCCCGCCGCCTGTTCTCTATATCAAGGGCCGGCTAGAGCTCGCTGATGCTCCGATGGTGGCGATAGTGGGTGCGCGCAACGGATCTGCGGTTGGTCTGAAATTCACCCGAACGATCGCATCGGATCTGGGTCAACTCGGATTTGTCATTGCCTCGGGTCTGGCCCGCGGAATCGATACGGCCGCGCACAAGGCGTCGCTTGAGACCGGCACGGTTGCGGTTCTTGCCGGCGGGCTGGGCAGCGTCTACCCGCCAGAGAACGAGGATTTGCAAAATAATATCGGAGAAGTCGGGCTCTTGGTGAGCGAGCGTCCGCCGATGTTCAAACCAGCGGGGCGCGATTTTCCTCGCCGCAATCGCCTCATTTCGGGCGTTGCGGCGGCCACCGTGGTCGTCGAGGCCGCCAAGCGATCGGGATCGTTGATCACGGCGCGTTATGCCGGCGAACAGGGACGCGAGGTGCTCGCCGTGCCGGGACACCCGCTTGATCCGCGCGCTGCAGGTACCAATCGCTTGCTGCAGGATGGCGCCGGTCTGGTCACGTGCGCCGACGACATCGCAAGCGCCTTGGCGCCCATTCTTGGCGCAACTGGCCTAGATAGGAGCGAGCGCAGATCTCTCGACAAGACCGACGGTCGCTCAAATACGCCCGCAGCCGAACTCGACGGCTCGTCTCGCCAACAGGTTGTCGATGCCCTCGGTGTGTCGCCGGTTGATGTGGATGAGTTGATCCGCGCGACCGGACTGCCAGCAGGCCAAGTTCAAATTGTCTTGCTTGAGCTCGATTTGGCCGGCCGCCTCGAGCGCCATGGACATCAACTCGTTTCACGCAAAGATGCCATCTGAGCTGCCGAAGTAGAACAATCACCGCCGGGCGGCGCTGATCGAATCATTGCATAACCGGAGCGATTGCTTACATGCCAAGCTTGACGCGGGCATCCACTTTAAGTCGTCGAGTGCTCAAGGTCCGCCGCGGTCGGTCTGCGTTGTAAAAATACGCATAAGTTGTTTCGATAATTTGTTACACGAATAGGTTGTGAGCAACAATCGCTGTTTCGGTCGGGTAGCAAAAATCGTTGGCGCGATTCACTCAATTGACAGGTCAGTCGCGATTCATCATGTTCTCTCGCCAATGCTCAGCACCACCCCTCGCAAAGGTCTTCGGACGGGTTTGACACGCACTGTTCTCCCCTTCGAAATCGTCGCCACATGAACGTCGTCATCGTCGAATCGCCTGCCAAGGCAAAAACGATCAACAAATATCTTGGCCCGGACTATCAGGTGCTGGCCTCCTATGGCCATGTGCGTGACCTGCCGTCAAAGGACGGCTCTGTGTCGCCCGACAATGATTTCGAAATGCATTGGGACATCGACGGAAAGTCGGCCAAACGCCTGAGCGACATCGCCAAAGCGGTCAAGGGTTCACAAAAATTGATACTGGCGACTGACCCCGACCGCGAGGGTGAGGCCATCTCCTGGCACGTCTTGCAAGTCTTGCAGCAAAAGAACGCGCTGAAAGATGTCGAAGTCGAGCGGGTCGTGTTCAACGCAATCACACGCAAATCGGTGCTGGAGGCCATGCAGCACCCCCGCGTGATCGACGCACCGCTGGTCGATGCCTATCTCGCGCGCCGCGCGCTCGATTATCTCGTCGGCTTCACGCTGTCGCCGGTGCTTTGGCGCAAATTGCCGGGCGCGCGGTCAGCCGGCCGGGTGCAATCGGTCGCGCTGCGGCTGGTCTGCGATCGCGAAGCTGAGATCGAAGCGTTCAATTCCCGCGAGTACTGGTCGATCGTGGCGGCCATGAAAACAGCCGCAGGCGAAGAATTCGAATCACGCTTGAATGCGATCGACGGCGCTAAGCTCGACAAATTCGACATCAGCGACGAGGCTGGTGCCACCAGCCTCAAACAGGCTATCGAGCAAGGCGCCTTCGCCGTCCAGTCGATCGAAAGCAAGGCGCACACGCGCAATCCGCAACCACCTTTCACGACCTCGACGCTCCAGCAGGAAGCCTCCCGCAAGCTATCGCTTTCGTCCCGCCGCACCATGCAGGTCGCACAAAAACTCTATGAGGGCGTGAATATGGGTGGCGCGACCCAGGGGCTCATCACCTATATGCGGACTGATGGCGTGCAGATTGCGCCCGAGGCCATAACCGCCGCGCGCGACGTCATCTCATCCAACTACGGCTCCGACTATTTGCCGGCCGAAGCACGCATTTACAAATCCAAGGCCAAGAACGCGCAAGAGGCGCATGAGGCCATTCGGCCGACGGAGCTCTCGCGCACGCCCCAGGACGTCGAGTCATTTCTGGAGCGCGAAGAAGCGCAGCTTTACAAGCTGATCTGGCAGCGCACGCTGGCGAGCCAGATGGCCAGTGCGAAACTCGAACGCACCACGGTCGATCTCACAAGCACAGGCACCGATGGTCGGACTTACACGCTGCGCGCGACCGGTCAGGTGACGCGCTTTGACGGTTTCCGCAAACTCTATGACGAGGGCAAGGACGAAAAATCTGCCGACGAGCTCGGTGGACGCCTGCCCTCTCTCAATCAAAACGAAGCGGTCGCGACCGAGCGCGTTGAGGCAAACCAGCACTTTACCGAACCGCCGCCGCGTTTTAGCGAAGCAACCTTGATCAAAAAGATGGAAGAGCTCGGTATCGGGCGGCCTTCCACTTACACATCAACGCTCAGCGTGTTGCGCGACCGCGAATATGTTCGAATGGACAAGCGGCGTTTGATCCCCGAGGACAAGGGCAGGCTCGTCACCGCTTTTCTCGAAGCGTTCTTTCAGCGCTACGTTCAATACGATTTCACGGCTGACCTTGAAGAAAAACTCGATCTGATTTCGTCCGGCAAACTCAACTGGAAAGACGTGCTGCGCGAGTTTTGGGACAGTTTTTTTGCTGCCGTCGACGAGATCAAGGATCTGCGGATCACAGCCGTGCTCGATGCGCTCAACGACCTGCTTGGTCCCCATATTTTTCCCGAAGTTGCCGACGATGGCGATCCGCGCAAATGCACCTCTTGCGACAATGGCCGCTTGAGTCTGAAAACCGGCCGCTACGGTGCTTTTATCGGCTGCTCGAACTATCCCGACTGCCGTTTCACGCGCCAGTTCAGCCAGTCCAACGAGGCCGGCGAGGGCCGTGGCGGCGAGGCTAAGGAGCTGGGCAGCGATCCCGCGACCGAGCTCGTTATAACGCTGCGTTCGGGCCGATTCGGACCCTATGTTCAGCTTGGCGAAGGCGGCGATGGCGAAAAGCCTAAGCGTTCTTCGGTGCCCAAGGGCATGGATTTGGAAAGCGTCGACCTGGAGATGGCGCTCGCTTTATTGGCACTGCCGCGCGAAATCGGGGCTCACCCCGAATCCGGCAAACCCATCGTTGCGGGCTTTGGGCGCTATGGTCCATTTGTCGAGCATGACGGCAAGTACGCCAATCTGGATTCGATAGAGGAAGTCTTCAGCGTCGGCCTCAACCGCGCTGTCACCGTGTTGGCCGAGCGCCCGTCCAAACAGTCGCGCCGCGCCACCGTATTGAAAGAGCTTGGAGATCATCCTGAGCTTGGCGGCGCCGTTCAGGTGCTCGATGGCCGATATGGGCCTTACGTCAAGCACGGCAAAATAAATGCAACTCTGCCCAAGGACCGCAAGGCCGAAGACATCGAACTCTCCGAAGCGGTCGAATTGATCGCCGCCAAATCGAAGAAGGGCAGCGGCCGCGCCAAGACCAAGAAGCGCGCAAGCAAGAGCGCGGCTGAGGCCACGAACTGACCCGCAAGCCGACCCCACCCCATTCCGGAAAAAAACGCGCGGCGCGTACTGGACGCGCGAGCGGCAATCTTCCCCTACCCAGCAAGGACGACATTCTGGATTTCATCCAGTCTGCGTCCAAAAAGGTCGGCAAGCGGGAAATCGCGCGCGCCTTTGGCATCAAGGGCGACAAGCGCATCGAACTGAAGCGCCTGCTGCGCGAGATGGCCGATGAAGGCATGATCGAGGGCACGCGCAAGACCCTGGTGCGCAGCGGAGATCTGCCCCCGGTCGGCGTGATCGAGGTGATCGAGCTCGACGCCGATGGCGAGCTGATCGCGCGCCCGACCAAGTTGGAGCGGGCAAGCAACGAGCAACACCGCATCCGCCTCGTCCCATCCAAACGACGCGGCGGCACGACACCTGGCGTAGGCGACAGAGTGCTTGCCCATATCGACCCGCTGCCAGAGGCCGATGAAGCGGGCTGTACCTTCCAGGCCCGCGCCATAAAAATATTGCCACGCGATCAGACTCGGCTCCTCGGGATATATCGGCCGCTGGCCGACGGCAGTGGCATCGTCGATCCTGTCGACCGCCGACAGCTTAAGGAGTGGCAAGTTCGCAGAGGCGACGATGGGGGCGCCAAGCCAGGTGAACTGGTGCGATTTGAGTTGTCCAAACGCCATCGCTACGGCGTGGCCCAGGCGCGCATTCTTGAACGGTTGGGCGATCCATCCGCCCACGGCGCCCAAAGTCTGATCGCGATCGAAATGCATGGTTTGCGCGATCGCTTCCCTGACAACGCTATGCTGGAGGCGGAGGCGTGCAAAGCCGCGGACCTCGCCGGTCGCGAAGACTTGCGCGATCTCCCGCTGATAACGATCGATCCCGCTGGCGCCCGCGACCACGATGACGCGGTCTGGGCTTGTCCAGACGACGACGCCGCGAACAAGGATGGCTGGATCGTGATTGTTGCCATTGCCGACGTTGCTCACTACGTCACGGCGGGCTCCGCACTTGATCGCGAGGCTCAAACGCGCGGCAACTCCACCTATTTTCCCGATCGCGTCCTGCCGATGCTGCCAGAGGCCCTTTCAAGCGGTTTGTGCTCGCTTGTCGATGGAGAAGATCGCGCCGTGCTCGCCGTGCGGATGGTGTTTGACCGGTCGGGCGCCAAGCGCAGCCATCGCTTTTTTCGCGGCCTGATGCGCTCGAGCGCGACGCTCACCTATCAGCAAGCCCAGGCGACGATCGACTTGCCCAAGCAATCCGACATGCCCGCTGCCCTTCAGACGGTCATTGCATCTCTATTTGGCGCCTACCGGGCGCTCGTCAAAGCGCGGCAAAAACGTCAGCCTCTCGATCTCGACTTGCCCGAGCGCAAGATCACATTGGATGAAGATGGCCGTGTCGAGAGCGTGAACGTGCCTCCCCGGCTCGATGCGCATCGGTTGGTCGAAGAATTCATGATCCAGGCCAATGTCGCGGCAGCGGAATCGCTTGAGAGCAAATCGATACCGCTGATCTATCGAATCCATGACAGCCCGAGCGCCGAAAAGCTGTTGGCCTTGAACAATTTTCTGAAAACAATCGACTTGAAAATTCCGCGCTCGGGCCAAGTGCGGCCACACCATTTCAACCAGGTGTTGGACCAAGCCGCCAAACGCGACCTCAGCATGGTGGTGAGTGACGTGGTGCTTCGCTCCCAGGCGCAAGCCGAATACAACCCCGTCAATTGCGGTCATTTCGGCCTCAATTTGCAGCGCTACGCCCACTTCACGTCACCCATCCGCCGTTATGCCGACCTCATTGTGCACCGCGCGCTGATCCGGGCATTTGGGCTCGGAGCCGGCGGCTTGAGCAACAATGAGATCGATCGGCTCGAGAGCATCGCCGGGGCGATTTCACAGGCCGAACGCCGCGCCATGGCGGCCGAGCGCGAAACCGTGGAACGGCTCATTGCCGATTTTCTAAGCGACAGAGTGGGCGCCCAATTCGACGCCGTCGTATCGGGCGCCGTCAGAAGCGGCTTGTTTGTCAGGCTTGCGGAGACGGGTGCCGACGGTTTTGTGCCCGCCTCAACGATCGGCCACGAGTTCTTTTTGCACGACGAGACTCACCATGCGCTTTATGGCGAGGCTTCGGGCCGTGAATTTGCACTCGGAGACCGGGTCAAGGTGCGTCTCGTCGAGGCGATACCATCAGCTGGCGCCCTGCGTTTTGAAATGTTGAGCGAGGGCGTCAAGCGCAAGCGAAAAGCCCGCCCTGCCCGCTCTGGAGCCAGATCCGGCGGCCGGCGGCGGCACACCCGCAGGCGATAGTGGCAACGCCCGATTTGTCGCCGGGACAGCCCGCATGGTAGAAGCGGCCATCCCACCCTCAGACAACCGACCCCGCCATGCTCGCAAACCTCGCAGGCCTCATTCTGTTTCTCTGGGCGTTTTCGGCGGCCATTTGCGCCCTCTACACGCCAACCGCATTTGACCTGCTGGGTATCGACCCGCTCGCTCTGCACGTGGTGACCGGCGCCCTGACGGCGGATGATTTGAGGCAATACGAGCGCTTCAACCTGGTATTTTCCCAAGCCGAGATCGACCATTATACCGATGTGGCACAAGTGATTGCCGCGGTGCGGATTGGCTTGATCGGTTGCTTCGCAGTTCTGATTGCGCTGATTTTTCTGCGCCCGGACGTGCGCGGACCTGCCACGTCGCGGGCGTTCCTCGTCTTGGGTGCCGTTCTGGTTGCCACGGGCTTGGGCTATACGCTTGCCGGCTACGAAGCGACATCCGACTTCTTGCACGGTTTCGTGTTTAGCGCAGGAAGCCATATCTTCAGTGCAGATTCACTGACGGCGCAGATTTATGGCAACAGCGATATGATCGACGGCGCGGTCTTCGTCATGGCGTTGACCGCAGGCGCCCTTGCGCTCGCATGGGCCAGCGCGCGCGTTGTCTTGCCTTGGCCGGCAAAACCAAGACACAAAATCGCTCACTCAAAGACAAAGCAGGCCAAAGGCCGATGAGCAAGGATAAGGCGGAACAGAATGACCAAGCTCGGCGGCTTACCAGCGTTGCGCGGCGCATGGACCACCCCAATTCGCGCCCGCGCGATGCCGCGACGCTGATCATCGTAGACGAGCGTGGCTCCGAACCCCGCATTTTGATGGGCAGGCGCAGCGATCGGCATACATTTTTACCGGGCAAATTCGTGTTTCCAGGCGGGCGCGTCGACTGTGCCGACCACAGGCTGACCGCCCCGGTCGATCTAGCGCCGGAAACGACCGCCAAACTGATGGTCGATATGAAAGGCGGCGCCGATCCCAAACGGGCGCGCGCGCTGGGATTGACGGCGCTGCGCGAGACCTATGAGGAAACGGGGCTGGTGATCGGCCAGGCGGGCGAGCAGACAATGACGAGCCGGTCACAATCATGGCGCGAGTTCTTGGCCCACGGCATCAGTCCAACGCTTTCATCGATGCGCTTTATCGCACGCGCAATAACGCCGCCACGGCGGCCGCGGCGCTACGACACGCGGTTCTTTTGCGTGCCATATGAGGCTGTCGCCAAAAGCGTGAACCGTGATGAGAACGAGTTGCTCGATCTGCATTGGATCGGCATTTCCGAGACAGGAACGCTCGACCTACCGACGATCACACAAGTGATTTTGGAAGACCTGACGGGACATTTGAAGCGCGGTGGACTGCCCGATCAATCGGTACCAGTTCCCTATTACTTCATGCGCAACGGGCAATTTCTGCGCACGCTGATATAGATTTGCGCATTCGGACCGGCGCGTAAGGGCCTGAGGCGCCGCATTGCTTGACATTCACCGCCCGCTGGCTAACGTTCGCTGCTCCCGCCGGGAGCCAACGTCACTTTACGAGGATTTGTCATGGCAAAATCCAGCACCCAGAAAATCAAACTCGTCAGCACGGCGGGAACGGGTTTCTATTACGTGACGAAAAAGAACACGCGGACGCTGACCGAAAAGATGGTTCTGAAGAAATATGACCCGGTCGTGCGCAAACACGTCGAGTTCAAAGAATCCAAAATCAAATAATTTGAAGCCGCTTGTCAGCGCCACGGATTGGCCGATCGCCGGTTCGCCGAATTTTCCCCGCCAGCAGCGCTAATTGGCCAGCCCCGCAACCACTCGGCAGCGGGGTAGTTTTCCGATATGGCAAGCGGGACTGACCGTCAAGCCAAATGGACCAAAAAGGGCAGTGACCACTTGACTAAGTGGCCGGTCGGGAGATTGGCATTAACGAGGAGGCCACTCAAGCCGCACTCCGACCGGCCGAACCCCACGGACCCAGGAGATGCGGCGGACCTGAGCATTCCGTAGGGCTATTCCATTTCGGGAGAACCATGTGGGCACGAAGAGCGCTGCCTTATCGTGCAGCCCCGTTTTGCCCAGTCATTGCCTCCCCGTGAGCAAGTGTCACGACCTAATCTATTCAAGCATAGACTAATCCGTGGTTGTGCAAAATCAAAGTTTCTAAACCGCCCAATACACGTTTTTCCCATAAAAAGTAAATCGTTAAGGTTAAGTGCTGAGGCGCTGTATGAAGTTCTTGGGCCGTCGAAATACCGCCGCCAACTCATTTGCTGAGGGCGCGGAACGGATGCGGAAATTTCTTGAATGCAGACTGCTTTTTGCGTCAGGCGGCGTCTGAAACAACCCGGTTGCGGCCGTCGCGCTTGGCACAATAAAGCGCCTGATCAGCCCGCTTAAGCAGCGTTTCGGGCGTGTCGTCAACCGACTCAAGCGTCGAGAGGCCAACGCTTGCCGTCACCTCGAGCCCCTGCCCCGACTGAGGATTATCGAATGGCTCGAGGGCGATCTGCTGACGCAGCCGCTCTGCCACCGCGAAGGCTTTCGCCAAGTCGGTGTCGGGCATGACAACAACGAATTCTTCTCCGCCCAAACGGCAGGCCAGGTCAATGCCGCGAATATTACGGCGCAGTCTGAGTGCGAATTCGCGCAACACGGCATCGCCAACGTCGTGGCCATGGGAGTCGTTCACCGCCTTGAAGTAATCGATATCGGTGATCATCAAGGACAAGGCCTTGCCCCGCTGGACGGCTTCGTCCACCAGAGTCTTGAGATGACTTTCCATATAGCGCCGGTTGTGCAGGCCGGTGAGCGCATCGGTGATGGCCATCTCGACGCTTTCGGCCAAGCGGTTCTTGAGATAATCGGCATAACGCTTCCGCTTTATCTGCGTGCGCACGCGGGC
>JAJFHN010000077.1 GCA_021775595.1 Hyphomicrobiales bacterium | reverse complement strand
TTGGTAAAAGTCGCTTTGCAGATAAACGCCAAGCGCAAAGCGCACCAGCACGCCGATCGCCGCCGCCAACGGCACCGCGAGCAGAAGGCCAACCATACCGAACAGAAAGCTGAAAACGAACAGCGCCAGAATCAGCCACACCGGATGCAGGCCGACCCGGTCGCCAACGATGAGAGGGGAAAGCACGTTACCCTCTATTGTCTGGCCGACAATAAACACTCCAAGCACGCCCAAAATTGGCCACCAGTCGGGCCAGAACTGAATCATCGCCACCGTTCCCCCGATGACAAACCCGACAATGGCTCCGACATAGGGAATAAAGCTGATCAGGCCGGCGCCAAGGCCGATCAGCAACGCGTAGTCGAGCCCCATCAAGTTCAGCCCTATGACATAAAAGATGCTCAACAGCACCAGAACAGTGCCCTGGCCACGAATAAAACCCGAAATCACCATGTCGATCTCGCTGGCTAGGCCGCGAATCGTCTCGGCATGGGCGCGCGGCAGCCAACTGTCGATCTTGGCTATCATGTTGTCCCAGTCCTTCAGCAGGTAGACGGCGACCACCGGCGTTACCACCAAAAGAGCGAGAAAATTGACGAATGCCATGCCGCCGCTCCAGACCGAAAGCGCCAATTTTTGAAGCAAGCTCGGGACTTTTTGCGCGATCTGTTTGACGGCATCTTCGATTCCCAGATCGAATTTGGCGCTGAAATCGCTGAGCCAAGAATCTGCCAATTGCGTCACCAACACGCGCAGCTTCTGGAACGAGTTCGGCAGACCGGCCGCGAACGACGCCAATTGATCGATCAGCAACGGCAACAGGCCTACAACCAAGGCGAACAGCAGCACTGTCGCCACGACCGCGATCAAGCTCGTGGCCGCCAACCGCGAGAGGCCAAGACCCTGCAGCCGGTCGGCGATCGGATCGAGGCAGTAGGCAATGCCGGCGCCCAGCACGAAAGGCAGCAAGACCTGCCGCAGCGTCGACAGCATAATGATCAACGCCAATGTGACGGCCAGCCAGAAAAGCGCCTGTTGCCGCCCGCTCATGAACCGGTTGCTTGTTCCTTGGTGCGCCGCTGAGCCGTTTTTTCGCGTTCAGCCCGATAAGCGGGACGCGGGGCGGGTTCCGGCTCGCTCTCAAGTTCGGACATCTGCCGCAGCCAGGTTTGGAGATAGAGCGCGGCCGACAAAATCGTCAGCGTTCCCGTGACCCAGATCAGTTGCGCCGTGAGCGCTTCCCATCCAAGCGCAAGCCCCAAATCAACCAGCACAAGCGCGGCAAGCATGATCTGGCAGACCGTGTTTGCCTTGCTGATCAACAGCGGCCGCATCTCCAACGGCCGGCCTAAAATCCAGCTGAGCAAAACCGCGCCGACGATCAGCACATCGCGGCTGACGACGGCGATCACCAACCAAACGGGCAAATGGCCGGCGAGCCCCAGCACGACAAAAATGCTGACCAGCAACAATTTGTCGGCCAGCGGATCGAGATAGGCGCCAAGTTCGGTGGTCCAACCGAATCGCTTCGCCAGATAGCCATCAAGCCCATCTGTGATGCCGGCCAGGGCAAATACGAAAAAGGCCCATTGCATTTGATCGGATATGATCAGCCAAACGACGACGGGAACCAAAAAGATCCGAAAAACCGTGATGATATTTGGAATATTCACGTCCTGACCTTCCCCCAATCGTCGCATGGGCATCTGCCGACCATAAGGCGCGCCGTGCAATTAGATACATCATGTTGCCCGTACGTTATCAAAGCCGCAAACACTTTCGGGCCGCAAAGCTCTCATTCGCCACGAAGAATCCACGCTTCGCCGGCATTTTCCAAGAACAGATTGTATGCGCCAAGTTGACGTGAGAGCCGTTCGGCACCGCCTGGATACTGCAGGCTGACATCGGCCGATCGGGCGGAAAGCGAGGTAATCTTCAACGCCTGCACGCCTGGTATGCGCGTCAGTCTGGCCCGCATCTGTTGCCATTGCTGCAAGCCGGCAAATTCAACCGTCATTCCAAACGCCGATTCTGCAGCGTTTGAGCCGATCTCACGGCTTGGCGCTTTTACCGCCTTCCAACGGCCCTCCAAAATGCCAAGACCAACCATGGCGGCATGATTGGCGCTTGCCTTTACATCGCCGTCCCAAACGCGGTCGTCTCGTACGAGCTTCATCGCGCCAGCCGCGTCGACACCGTAATAACGGGTCGTGAGTTTGCCCGTCGTCTCGTCATAGCTTGCCAGTGCAACGATGAA
The DNA here is from genome assembly GCA_021775595.1 of Hyphomicrobiales bacterium. GTDB lineage: Bacteria > Pseudomonadota > Alphaproteobacteria > Rhizobiales > Methyloligellaceae > JAJFHN01. The sequence goes on along the minus strand of JAJFHN010000077.1, from coordinate 2,689 downwards.
GCGATCGCTCTTATAGGCCGCGGTCAACGTCTCGAAGGCGCTGTCGTCGTCGGCTTGCAATCCCTCGATCACCGTATCCGTCACCGCGCCGCCGACCGCTGCAAGCTTCACCGGCGTTACCGTGTTGACCAGATCAAGACCCCGCCAGGCCTTGCGCCACGGATTCGCCGTGCTTCTGGCAATTTTGCCGTTGTTGACGAACACGGGCAGCAGCATGACCTGGGGCGCCTGAGCTTCGGCATAGGGAATGCCATAACCGCTCAGAAACTGCCGCACGGCGTTGCGCTGGAATGTAAAATCGAGGGTGGCGAGATAGCGCGTTGCCGAGTTGCTCTCGCGCTGAACCGAAAATCCCTCGATCAGCTCCTCGATGATCGAAATCTTGGGCAATGGCAGGCGCTCATAAGCGCCGAATGGTGCGAGCCGCCGCAGCAAGATCGCCATGGCGCGCCGCTCGGCCGCCTCGAGCGCTTTCTTCTTGGCCTTGACCGCGTCCTTGGCTTCGGCCTCGACGGAGAGATTGGAGATCACATAGACCGAGGCCCCGCGTGCGGGACCGGCCCACAGCAGCGCCAACACGGCCGCAAGACACACAGCGGCAGGCAATTGACCGCCGCTGGCCACCCGCCACGTCGTTGAAAATTTCCGTTTCGCCGGTTCTCGCCGTGCCATATGTATCCGCACTTCCAAAGTGAGCGACTCGCGCCACAACCTTTGCCTACCAAACCCACGCCCTAATGTGCAATTTAGTGGCACGCGAATGGGGCAAGACCATATCCGGCTTGACGGCACACGGCTGGGTCAGATTGATAGTGCCGACCAATCCGGTTGCAGGCGTAATTTAAGCGGGGATCGATGGCCCGAGACAAATTATCAGGCGAAAAAGCCGGCATGACCTACAGCGACGCCGGCGTCGACGTCGATGCGGGCAACGCCTTCGTCGAAGCAATCGCGCCGCTTGCGGCAAAGAGCGCCCGCAAGGGCGTGATGGGCGCCATCGGTGGCTTTGGCGCGCTGTTTGATCCCAAGGCAGCCGGATTCGACGACCCCGTCTTGGTCGCCGCGACCGATGGCGTTGGCACCAAAGTCAAGATTGCCATCGATACTGGCCGCCACGATACGATCGGGATCGACCTGGTCGCCATGTGCGTCAACGACCTGGTGGTGCAGGGCGCCGAACCACTGTTTTTTCTCGATTACTTTGCCTGCGCCAAGCTCGAGCCGGCTGTGGCCAAGGCCGTGGTCAGCGGCATTGCGCGCGGCTGCGAATTGGCTGGGGCCGCGCTGATTGGCGGCGAGACGGCCGAGATGCCCGGCCTCTATAGCGGGGCGGATTACGATCTTGCCGGCTTTGCCGTCGGAGCGGCCGAGCGCGGCAATCTGCTGCCGCGTCAGGACATGAAATCCGGTGATTGCTTGATCGGTCTGGCGTCCTCCGGCGCCCACTCGAACGGCTATTCTCTGATACGCCGCATCGTGGCGGACCAAAATCTCACCTGGGATGAACCTGCGCCCTTTGCCTCCGATACGAGTCTCGCCGAGGCCTTTATCGCACCGACCCGCATCTACGTTCAGCCGCTCCTCAAGGCGATCCGCGAAACGGGCGCGATCAAGGCCCTCGCCCACATCACGGGCGGCGGATTGAGCGAGAACATACCGCGCGTGCTGCCGCCCGAACTCGCCGCACGCATCGATTTGACCCAAATTGACGTGCCGGCGCTGTTTGGCTGGCTCGCGCAAGCCGGCCAAATGGAAACGATGGAACTGCTTCGCACCTTCAATCTGGGCATCGGGATGGTCTTGGTCTGCGCGCCCGATGAGGCTGGCGCTCTGATCAGCCATCTGGAGAATTCCGGCGAGACGGCCCGGGTGATCGGCGCGCTCAAGGCGTCTGGCACAGGCGAGCGGGTTGCCTTCACTGGCGCCTTGGGGGACGGGCCGTGAGCGGGCGAAAACGCGTTGGCGTGCTGATATCAGGCCGCGGCAGCAATCTTTCGGCGCTCATCGAAGCGTGCAAATCCGACCTCTACCCAGCTGAAATCGTGAGCGTCATATCCAACAGGCCGAATGCGCCGGGACTGGAACACGCGCGCAAGGCCGGCATCGAGGCAACATGCGTCGATCACACTGGCTACGGCACGCGCGAGGACTTCGAGGCGGCGCTCGATGCCGCACTGCGCACAGCCAGCGTCGAACTCGTCGCAAATGCTGGTTTTATGCGCATTCTCACAGAGTTTTTCGTGTCCCGCTGGCGCGACCGCCAGCTCAACATCCACCCTTCGCTGCTGCCCGCTTTCAAGGGTCTCGACACCCACGAACGCGCACTCGAAGCCGGCGTCGCGATCAGTGGCGCCACGGTGCATTTTGTGCGCACGGAAATGGATTCAGGCCCCATTATCGCCCAAGCAGCCGTTCCAGTGATGGTTGACGATACACCCGACAGTCTGGCCGCGCGGGTGCTTGAGGCCGAACACAAACTCTATCCGCACGCTTTGGCGCTCGTGGCGTCCGGCGCGGTTCGCATCGAAGACGAACGCGTAGTCTTCGATCGCGCCAGCGCACCTGAAGCTGCGCTGTTTTGGCCACCGCTGGAAGTCCCGTCGTCGTAGAATTGATGCTGATCATTGCGGGCCAAACCATGCTCCCGCCAATGATATGGACAATGCGAAGCGCGTGGTGCTACTAAACC
>JAJFHN010000076.1 GCA_021775595.1 Hyphomicrobiales bacterium | reverse complement strand
CTCTCGCACCGCATGCGCTTCGACCTGGTGGTCAACACCATGACCAAGGCGGCGATTGAGCACGGCAAGATCACGGTGACCGGCGGTGGCAACCAGTGGCGGCCTTTGGTGCACGCACGCGACGTCGCCCGCGCTTTCTTGAATGTAGCCGGGCAGCCTGCGGGCAAAGTCAGCGGTGAAGCATTCAACATCGGCCGCTCAAATGAGCAAATTCGCGCGTTGGCCTTCACCGTTCGCGAGAACCTGCCGTTTCCGGTGGAGATCGAAGTCGCCGGCGAAAGCGCTGACATGCGCTCCTATAATGTGAGCTTCAAGAAGGCCGCCTCAGTGCTCGGATTCGAACCTCAACTCAGCGTCGCCTTTGCCGTGCGCGAAATCTATGAGGCCATCAAGGCCGGCGCCGTCGATGTCGGCGAACGCACCGTGACCGTCGCGTGGTATCGGCATCTGCTGCAGGCCGAACAGCTTGTCGACGAGTTGCGTCTCAATGGCCGCATCCTCTAGCAGTTCAGCCCCCCGCGCGCGCCTTGCGTCTAAGCCAATGCGCATCCTGATGGCTCACAATTTCTATCAGCAGCCCGGCGGCGAGGACATGGTCGCCGCCAACGAGCGCGCGCTGCTGGAGGCCGCCGGTCACGACGTCATCGTCCACCAGACCCACAACGACCGGATCGAGGGCGTTGCCGGCAAGCTTGACGCGTTTCTGCACGCCCCCCACAGCGCGCGCGAGGCCGCGCGTTTCGGCCGCCTGCTGAGCGAAACCGCGCCCGACCTCGTTCACATCCACAACTACTTTCCGCTGTTCACCCCCGCCATCTTTCACGAGGCCAAGGCGCACGGCCTTCCCGTCGTCCACACGCTGCACAACTTCCGAATGATGTGCCTGAACGGCTTTCTGTTGCGCGACGGCAAGGTCTGCGAGGCTTGCATCGGCAAGACGCCTCATATGGGCGTCGTCCACCGTTGCTACCGCGGCTCCCTTGCCGGCTCGCTCGCGCTGGCGCGTATGATTGTCCGCCAACGGCGCACCGGTTGGGCCCAGACCGTGGACCGGTTCATCGCGTTGACACAATTCGAACGCTCCAAATTCATCGAGGGCGGTCTTCCGCCGGACCGCGTCGCGGTCAAACCCAACTTCATTCCAGATCCGGGCATGCACGAGACCGTTGCACCCGACGCGCGCCATGGCGCGCTCTTCGTCGGCCGCCTCAGCCCCGAAAAGGGTCTGCGCACTCTGCTCGCCGCCTGGCGAAATATCGACTATCCCCTGCGCATCGGGGGCGACGGTCCGATGATGGCCGAACTGCGCGCCACCGCCGGCGCCAACGTCACCCTGCTGGGCCGTCTCCCAAGTTCGCAAATTTACGACGAAATGGCCCGCGCCGCGTTTCTCGTTATGCCGTCGACCTGGTACGAGGGCTTCCCGGTCACCATCGTCGAGGCCTTCGCTCTCGGCCTGCCGATCCTCGCCTCCCGTCTGGGCTCTATGAGCGAACTGATCGTACCGGGGGAAACGGGTCTGCTGTTCGATCCAGGCGATGCGGACGACCTCTCCCGCGCGGTTAGGGCCGCACTCGCCGCGCCCCGGAAACTCGCCCTCATGTCGGGCGAGGCGCGGCGTTGCTACGAGAACCGCTACACTGCTGGGAGCAATCTCCCCATGCTATTGCGGGTCTATGAGGAAGCCCGAGCCATCAATCGCGGAACGGTCGGGACCGGCATGGCCGAAGCCTGAAGTCTGGCCCCGGTCTCAACCGCCAGCGGCGGCGTCAACCGTTGAGCCAGCTCTCCGCGCGGCCTTGAACTGGAAATGGACGCGCAGGATGACACCCCATAAAAAGTAATAGGGGATCGCGTCATAGGGCTTTTCGAAGGCATCCTCGCCCATGGCGTAGACCCAAAGCAGCAAGAAGAACACGCCCAGGATGAGCATGTTGTTCCGCCAGACCACATCGCCCGCGTGCACGAAGCTGCGGTAGACGCGGAACCAGATCCGCACAAGCCAAAGATGGAACCAGACAAACGCGGCGAGCCCGACAAAGCCAAGCCGGCCGACGATCGACATGATCGAATTGTGCGGCTCGCGCACGACCACGCCGCCCACGATGGAAAAATCGGTCAACGGGATTCCATAGCCCAGCCCAAACAGGAATGAACCCGGCGTTTGCGTAACGTTGCGCCAAATGGCGGCCCACCACTGGATCCGCTGATCGACGCCGCTCGAAGCACTGCCGATGATGCCTTCGCTCTTGGCGCCCCAAATGGCCGCAAAATGCTGGGTGAAAAAGTCGAGCGAGAAGGTCTCGCCGAGCCGGCCAGTGATTTCGATGCCGGATACCAACAGCAGCGCCAGCGCTGCGAGGCCAAACATAAGCGCGGTCCCCATGCGCAAGGCCACGGCCGGTTGGATCGCCATCAGGACGCAAAACAGAACCATCACCTGCAGATAGGTTGAGCGCATTTGGAAGATGACGATGCAATAGACGATGAGCGCACCGGCGAGGACGAGGCCCGGCACGCCGAACACCCTGGACCGGTCGACGATCCAGGCCATCGCGGCCGTCAGCGGCACCAGGCTCGCGGCGCTGAAGTTGAAGAACAGCGTGGCGTAGTAGCCCGCCGGGGCGGCGAGCTTCGGCGAAAGTGCACTGAGCGCCTCGCGGAACGGATAAGCCAGACTGTAGACCGCACCCAAATTGAGAAGCACCCTCAGCCAGCGCGAGAACCGCTCCATGAAGGCGGGCGAGGCCGCCGCCACAAAGCCGATCCATAGAAACAGCGAGTCGATCAAGTGGCTGGCGTCGCGCAGCGCCCAGCTGCCATGTTGTTCCGCGTCCAACAGCAGGCGGGAAAAGCCGATCGTCCACCAGATCAACAGCGGCGCAAACGGTGCAACGGAAACAAAGCTCGGCAGGCGCTTGAGCTCGAAGACGAACGTGGCGGCGAACAGCATTATGATCAATTCGCCAATGGGCACGCCGAAGTTGCCCGAAGGCGGCAGGCGCACCAGCATGAAGCCGTGATTGAGTATCAGATAGGCCCCGATCACGAGCAGCAGCGCCTCGGCACGCATCTTAACCAGGCTCATCGCCTCTGACCCCCGGCCTGGAGAGCCGCGTCCTTGTATGCCTCCACAGGCACGCGCCGTACCGCCAGGCGGCGTTCGACGTCACGGTAAAGGTCGCCCACCACGGTGCTCCAACGGAAGTCTTCCGCCCGCTCGCGCGCCCCGCGGCTCAATTGATCCAGAGTCTCCGGCGAAGCCTCCAACTCCGCGATAGCCTCGGCCAAGCCCGCCACGCACTGCAATTCGCTTCGCCCGGCCGTCGGAACGACGCGCCCGCACGCCGCGTTCACCGACTGCCCCGGCCCGCCGAGCGCGAGACAGATGACCGGCAACCCGTTGTTGAGAGCTTCGAGCACCACGTTGCCGCTCGAATCGCGCAGGCTCGGAAACAGCAACGCGTCGTGGTCGAGATAGAGTTGATCCATCTCCGTGTGTGGGACCCTACCCCGCCAAGTGACGGCCTGACCGATGTCGAGTTCGTTCGCCAAGCACCGCCACGCCGCCTCTTCGGGCCCCGATCCCACCATGGTGAGTCGAACATCGGCGCCTCGGGCGCGCGCCTCTGCCAAGGCGCGGAACGCTAGCGCCATGCCCTTCAAATAGAGCATGCGCCCGGCGTAAATCAGTTTGAGCGGGGGAACATGAACGCGGCGCTTGGGCGGCGCGGCGCCCGATTCATGAACGCCGATATCCATATGTATCTTTGTCTTGCCGTGAAACCGCTGCGGCAGCGCCTCGCGCGTTTTAGGTGTCTTGGTGTAGATCGCGAGCGCGTCGCGGCAAGCGCTGAGCGTGATCGGATCGAAGCGCAACGCGAAGGTATGAGCGTCGCGCGCCAGATCGGTCAGCCAACCGCCCCAGGAAAAGGATTTGCGCAGCGCGAATGGTGCGCGGTCGCCCCCGCCCAACGGCCCCAGCACCAGCGGAATACCGAGCCGCCCCAACAGCGTGGGATGGCGGATGCCTCCATAGGTGATATGATGGATGACGTCATAGCCCTGCTCGCGATGGTGCGCACGCACATGGAAGTAGGCCGCGATCTGCCAGAGCAAATGAATGATTTGCCGCGTGATGCCGTGGAAACCGGTCTTCAGGCCGAGATCGTAGAGGCGCTGCACCCAAGCAGGCATGAAGAAATCAAAGCTGACGCCGGCGGGAACCAGGCCTCTGGCTTGTGCCGACCTGATCTCCTTTTCGTGTTCGCGCTGGGTCAGCACGACGACCTCGTGGCGGAGCCGGGCGGCTTCGATCGCCCAGTTCCAGCCCACGCCGGGCTCGGAGCCCACATTGGGGGCGCAGGCAAAGGCGCTCATCAGGATCTTCATCGCTTGCCGCCCCTTCCAATCATCGCGGCCCACGCCCGGCCCCGCAAGCCCAGCGCCAGAACCGCCACGATGACGCTTTCAAACAGCGCAATCGCCACGAGCGCTCCCGCCAAGCCCCACATTTCCACCAGAGGATAAGCGCCCGCGATCACGACCGCGGCCGCGGCGGCGGCGGCATAGAGTTCGAAGGCCGTGGTTTCCATGGCGCGCAGCATGATCGAGACCATCTCGCGGAACAAATAGATGATCATGGTGAGCGCAAAGGCCGCGACCACGAAACCGTAGCCCGCGAAGGCCGAACCGTAGACCGCCGTCAGCAGCCATTCGCCCGCTAGCGCAAGCGCGATGAGCACCAGGGCGACCGCGGCCATGTATTTCACGACGAAGGCGCCGATGAAGCCCATGAGCCCGTCCAGTCCGCGTTCGTCGTAGGCCGCGCCCGCGCGCGCCGGCACGATGTTGCCCAGGCCCTGCAGCGGCACGTTGACCGCCATCACCAATTGCTGGGCGGCGCGGAGGGCGCCCACTTCGGCCAGCCCGAGCAGCGCGCCCACGGCGGCGAATACGAAATTATCTCGCGCCCATTGTGCAAACGCCGTCAGCACCAGCCAGCGCGAGAACGACCAATGGCGCCGCACCACCTCGCGTGTTGCACCGGCGTCGAAGGCAACGCGTCCCGCGAATGCGAGACCCAGGACAGCGCCGGCGAGCGCGCCTACGGCCATGATGTTGAGCGCACCCGCCACTCCGCCTGCGGGACCAAACCCCATGACGAAGGCCCCGAGCAGCGCCAATTGCAGGCCGTAGCGCAATGCATCGACGGCAAAGGCGGCGGGCGGGCGAGAAAAGGCGAAGTGATAACGGCGCGCGAAGTCCGCCCATTGCGCGCAGAACACCAGCGCCGCGAGCGGCGCAGCGAGGCCGGCAAGCCCCCAATCCGGCATCAACCAACCGCTCAGCTTGGCGCCGGCGAAGACGAGCGCACTCAGCACCACCGAAAGAACACCCTGTTGCACAAGCATGGCGCCGCGATAGGTCGAAAGCGCCTGCCCATCCTGCTTGGCCGCGATGGTGAGCATTGGCGTGACGAGGAGGGCGATCTGCAGGTTCTGCGCTAGGAACACGCCGAGCCAGGCGAGCGCGAAGCGCCCAAACTCCTCGAGCCCCAGAAAACGTGCAAGCAAGACAGTCGTGACGAAGCTGGCGCCGCTCACCACCGCTTGGTCGGCGAGCGCGAATTTGACCTCGCCGCCGCGCCGCGCGGCCGCCTTGACCTTGCCTGCCCAGCCCTTTGGCCGGTCGCCGTCCAGTTCCAATGTCATCGTTTGACGTCCGTTGGCACGCCGCCGGCGCGCGCGTCCTGACCACCTCGAAAGGGTAGCGCGCGCCCAGGAGCTTTGACAGATCGGCCGCATCTCAACGTTAACGTCGGCATCGTATTAAGTGTCTGATATTACATGATTTTACGAGCAGTTCCGACGCCTCGAACGGCTGCGGACGCGCGGCGGCGCTCATCGGGTGCCCAACGCGTCCAATCGGGTAAGGTCTCCGTTGCAGGAGGCGGTGATTTCGTTCTTCTGCGCCCGCGAATTGGCCATGCCGTTGTAGAAATCGATCGCTGGATAAGGGCTCCCATGGCCGCATATCCGGTTGCCGCTAACGATCGAATACTGGACCTCGTCGGCGTGGACGCCGATGGCAGCGCACCAATTGCCCGCGACTTGGTTGCCGCTGACCCGCGTGGCGACACCGGCGGCCTCAATGCCGAAGCCCGCGCACGGCGCATCGGCCGGGATTTTGCTGACCACACGGTTCCCCTGGATCACCGTACCCTCGCCCTCATTGATCACGATCGAGAGGCCGATGGTTTCGTCGCTGCGCTCACGCAGCGTCACCTCGTTGTTTTCGAAGCGTGCGCCGCTCGTGCCGCTGCCCTGCGCCTCAATCCCCATGCGGAAGGCGTCGCGCACCCGGTTTCCCCGCACCACGACGCCGAGCCCGCTTCCCGCCTCGCCTTCGAAGACGAGCGAGATCGCCTGGTGGACGCGCTGGAAGGTGTTGCGCTCGATCACCGTATTGTTCAGGTGGTAGGCATGAATGCCATTGCCGTGGCTGCTTCCCGTTTTTCCATCGCGCATGCCAATGTCCTGCAAATCATTCTCGGCAATGCGTGCGCGGTCGGTCAAACCGGCGATGAAAACCGCGCTCTCATGGCCGAACGGCGCGGCCGGATCATAGATTTTGTTGAACCTGTTGCCGGTGATCGCGAGCTCGCGCGTAAAGCCGTCGATGAGGACCCCGCCGCCCTCGAAGGCGAGGCAAGCGATGCGGACGCCCGTCCGGCCATGGGCGGAGAAAATGAACCCCGCGCCCTTCCCCGCCTTGGCGAGTTTGACGCCCGGCCCGCCCAAATAGGTCTGCCTGTCGGCGAGTTCCACCGGCTTGGAGAAACGGTAGCGGCCCGGCGCGAAGACGAGGGTCTTGTCGGGACCGGCGGCCGCAATCGCGGAGGCTAAGGCGGCCGCGTCGTCGGCGCCGTCGTCGGGCCGTGCCCCGAAGGCGCGAATGTCGATTGTCGGCCTGCCGGCGGCGGCCTCGCGCGCGGCAGGGCAACCATCCGCGGCCGCGATTGACGCCGACGACGCCGCGACGTTCATTGCGAGCGCCAGAGCCCCCGCGCCCGTGCGGGCTGAACAAAACCCGCGAAGCGATCCAATGCCGGTCATATCCCAGATATGGTTTGGTGCCGCGGCGCGTGGTCTCCTCGAGGGCATGGCGCCTATTCGCCGGCGCCCCCGAACAAACCTTCGCCGAAGGGCCGCGCGCTTTGAGGCGCCTCGGGCGCCTCGCGCCGCCGCCCAAATGCCGGCGTCGGAAAACGACCCAACGGCGCGCTGTCGCCTGCTTCGGCAAGTTCCGCCGCGTCGGCCCGATTGAGCACCACGCCGATCGGCGTCGCATTGCTGGCAATCAACTGACGCACCGCCTCGGCCGCAGTCTCGCGCCGCGTCTTGTTCCATTCGACCACCAGCAGGGATGCATCAGCTAGGCTTGCCACCACCCAGGTTTCGGGCGACGTATCGAGCGCGCCGGTATCGATCACCACCAAGTCGTATGTCTTTCTCGCCGAGGCAAGCATGTCGGTAAATTCATGGCTGTTGAGGAACGTGGCCGCATTGGCTTGATCACTGAGTACCGGCATCACGTCAAGACCGGTCACAGCATCGTGCATCAAGGGAGATGCGACCGAGGGCGTGAAGCCGGATATATCTATGGGTTCGGCCGCTGTGGACGCTTCGAACAAGCCCGCCAGGGCCGGGGTCCGAAAATCGCAATCCATCAGCAATGCCTTCTGTCCCTGAAGGGCCGCGTGCTGCGCGATGGCCGCTGCCACCATGGTCTTGCCCTCGCCTTCTCGGGCTGAGCAGATCGCGAGCGTCTTGATCTCGCCCTTGGGCGCGCGCAGACCAAGCGCGACGCGCAATGCGCCGGCCGCTCGGCCAAAAGCGCTGCTCGGATTGAACGCGATCAGCCGTTCGGGCCGCCGCGCCAGCTCTTTCGTCCAGAAGTCCGCCCCCTTCAGCTCCGGCATCGTCGCCAGATGGGGCAGATCCAAATGGGACGTGACGTGTGATTTGGTGCGGAACCTGTCGAACAGGGCCTCGAGCAAAAAGGCCGCGCCCAGACCCGCCATCAAGGAGCCTACCAGCCCCAACAGCAATACCTTGAGCTTTGAAGGAAAGCTCGGGCGCAACGGGACTTGCGCCTTTTTGATCAATTGGAAGTTGGCGAAGTCGCCGCTCGACTGTTCAAGCGTTTCGTTCGAACGGTTGAGGAACGCCTCATAGATCGCCTTGTCGGATGCAGCGTTTTTTTCGAGCTCGCGCAGTTTCACCGCCACCTCGCTCGTGCGCTGCTGACCGTTGATCATCTGCGCCATATTCGCCTTGATCAGTTTTTCACGGTCGCGCTTTGAGCGAAACTCGACTTCGAGATTTTCCAGCATGCGCTTGCCTTCGGCAGCGATATGGGCGCGCAGCGAACGCATCTCCGAGTTTATCTGTTTCATCTGCGGGTGGTTCGCCATCAATGCCGTTGCCATCGACGCCTGGCGTTGGGCCGTGATGGCGTGGCGCTCGCGCAGCCGCGTCATCACATCCGACTGGACCACATTGGTCAGTTGCGTGAAATCCTGGGCTTTGATCAACTGCCTGATCTGCTCGACCTTGGCGCGCGTCTCCTCTACATCGCCGGCGGCTTCGATCATCTGCTCATTGAGCCTGCCGATGTGCTGTTCGTTCAAATTCGCGCCGGCGGCGAAGTTCAGATTGTTTTTCGCTTTGAAATCCTCAGCAGCCTGCTCAGAGGCCCGCCATTGGTCACGCAGCGTCTCCTTGCGGTCGCCAAGCCAGCGCGAGGCAAGCGGAGAGGAACCCAGCCGGTTTTCGAGATGCTGGGTCAGATAGATCGTGGTGATTGCGTTGGCGATACGCGCCGCCTTGACCGCGTCCTCAGACGTGAAACTGATGGCGATCAAGTTTGAGCGGGCGGGTTGTTCCACCACCAAACCGTCGAGAAACCGTTCGCGCACCCGGTTCTGCAATTGCTCCTCGGCGCCGGCGCGCGAGGATGTGAAGAGCCCACGCAAACGATCAAAGACGCTTGCACGGGTGAATTCGCTGTCTTCGTCGAGCCTCTCCGCCACGACGACGATCTCGACAAGCTCCGGCGAGCGGATCACCGCTATTTCACCTGCGATCAGGCGCTCAAACAGCTCTGGCCCGACATTCTTGTTTTCCGAGGTAATTTGGAACTGACGCGGATCGAACTTGAGCGTCGCCTCGGCCGTATAACGGGGCGTTACGCTCATCAGGAACAGCAGCGCGGCGGCCATGCCGCAGGCCACGATTGTCATGATCAGGCGTCTGCGCCGGCGCACGATTTCGAGCACGTCGCGCAGTTTGAGGTCTTCTTCCATTGCGAATACGGCGCTTTCTTTGCAAGTGCGATCGCCTCGGGTCCCTGGCCCCTTCGATAAGGGCCCGCGTGCCGCACACGCGTTTGGGAACCCAGCGACCACATGCGCCTCCTCGCCGGTTCTCATCGGTTGTAGGTGATGGCGCAGGCGCCAGCAAACATGCCCATTTATTGAGGTTAACCGCGCAATCGGCAGTTTTGCGCCGATTCACGCCGCCCGCTGTTGCTTAAGCAACTATTAGTATTATCGAGAATTAACTAAGCACATTAAAAGATAATTTGAATATAAATGATTCAATTACATCATGATCGTGCCAATCGACATAGCTGGATTCACTGCTTATCTGGTGAGTGATTTCGATTTGGGCTTCGCCGTGCTGCCGAATATCATCGTGGCCGCGATCGCCGCCATCGTGATCGGCTCATTGATCCGCCAGTCTTGGCTTTCCTATAGCGGTGTTTTCACTGTCTTTGCCTACTATCTCGTCACCCGCTTCATCGATGTGATTTAAGCCCGCGCTTCAATCTTTCTTGCCGATCCCTTGCCCGCAATTCATAATTTGCAGCGAATAGAATGGCTTGGAGGAGTAAGAGCGTGATCAATCGAATTCTCAATTCTGCCGCCTGTGTTGTGATCGCCATGGGTGCGTTGGCCCTCGCCGACCAGGCGCAAGCCGCCTGCACCGTGATCGCCGCGACCAACAGCGGCCCCACCAAGGGATCCGCGCTCGCCGCCTCGCAGCGCGCGGTCGAGACCCAGGCTCAGCAGCTGAAGCGTCAGCACGGTTGGCGCAGCGTCAGCATTTCTGCCCGTAAAGTGAAGGCCGATCCTTTCTGGAAAGCCGTGCGGCCCGTGGTGCCGCCCGAGATCATCATCAAGCCCGATGTCCGCACGGCGCACGCCTACACCACCTGCTGGCCGGGCGTTGTCGTGCCCTTTGTCTGCACGTCGGGCGCGCGCATTTGCGGCCGCTAGCTGGCACAGGCATGTTCGGCGCGATGGCGGCCACGAGATTCCAATGAGCGATGAGACCGAGTTGCTCGACAAGCTGCATCGCGAGTTTGCCGACTTCCATGAGTTCATCAACGAGTGGTTCACCGGCAGCTGCCCACAGGATGACGCGCTGTTTGAAGACCGGCACGTGCATCATTTGGCCAGCGATTTTCAAATCATACTGCCCGATGGCAGCGTCATCGACCGCGCGCCGTTCATTGTCTATTTGCGCGGGCTCTATGGCTCAAACCCGGCCTTCAAAAAGCAGATCCGCAACATCGAGCTGCGCGCGGGCGAGCCCGCCGGCTGCCGGCTTGTCAATTACCAAGAGTGGCAAAGGGGCGCCGCCAACACCCGGCCCGCAAATCACGGGCGCATGGTGAGCGCGGTCCTGCAGACCCGCCAAGATGACGCAAATCGCTTGGAGTGGCTGCAAATCCACGAGACCATGTTGCCGCCAGAGATCATCTCCGCGGAGCCGTTCGATTTCTGAAGGTCAATTCGCGGACCGTTTCCCGTCTGCGCGGCGGCGTTCGCCTCCCTGGCCCTAGAGCGATGCGCGCATAAACGCGTCGATCGCGCGATCATGCCAAGCCTCTTGGTCGCCGCTGTCATGGAAGCCCACATGACCTCCCCCTCGCGTCAAAACGATGCGCAGATTCGGCGGGCAGTGTGGCAGGAGGTCTTCATAGGTGGCGATTGGGATCCAAGGATCGTCGCGTGCCATGATCATCAGCGTCGGCACAACGATCTGGCATGCGACCCGCGCGCCGGCCGTGCGCGCATAATAGTCATCGGCCCCGGCAAAGCCGCTCCGCGGCGCGACGAACCAATCATCGAATTCGTAGATTGTCCGTGCCCGCTGAATGGCTTCGCGGTCGCCCGCGCCCAGGCGCGCGCCAGGTGCCGTGCTCTGCTGTTTGAGCTGACGCAACAGCCAATAATGATAGAGCGCGTTTCGCGGCTCCATGAAGCGCTGGGCCGCCGCCGCGGGCTCGATGGGCGCCGATACGGTAGCCGCCGCACGAATGGGCAGCTCGTGGGCGGCGAGCAAATTAAGCAAAATGTTCCCGCCGAGCGAGTAGCCGATCAGAACCGCGCCGTCCTCAAGCAGGGCTCGCTCCAGGCCAGCCAGCGCATCTCTGAGATCGCCCGCACAGCCGGCGTGGTAATGACCGCCGCAACTTTGCCGCGACGGGCCGGCGCCGCGCAGATTGAGCCGCAGCACCTGGCGTCCGCGCTTGAGATGAAACGCCGCGCTGGCCCGCACATAGGGGCTCTCTTCAGTGCCCGCCAGACCATGGATCAACACCACAACAGGACCTGCCACGCGATTGGCCGGCGTATCGAGCATCGCCGCGAGCCGGTCGCCACTGCCATCCTGCATTTTGAGAAACAAGCGCTCCGAACGCCCGGGTAGAGTGTCTTTGCTGGAGATCAGACTGTTGCGCAAAGTCTGCAGATCGCCGCCCCACCAAGGAGCGCGGGGGTTGAAGTCCGGTGGATTTAACGGGTCTGCCATTGTGCAAGCGAAGCCTGAAGACCGTCATCGGCGAGCTGTGGCGCCGATTATCGGACAATTCCTCGATGAATACATCGGCCATTGCGAACGCCCACTCCATCAGGCTGTTCGATGGCTGGCAATTTTGCGCGAGGTGTTCCAGTTTGGCGGACGGGTTCAGGGGCTCTCCATGCGCACTTTCGATTTCGCTCTCATCTTTGTTGTGATTGCTGGCAACATTCTCATTTGGCTCTCGACAGACGCGGACAACGTCAAGCTGCTGACCCGCGAACATGGCATTTTGGAGAACGCCCAGACGGTTCTTCTGATCTTGTCTTCTATCGCGTTTCTCTTCGGCATTGCGGGCAGAGAGGCAGCTGTGAAGAGCTTGAGCATCGCCTTCGCAGCGCTGTGTTTCGTCATGCTGTTTCGGGAGATCGATTGGCGCCGATTGAACGTTCCCGATTGGCTGGTCTGGACCGAGAGCGCGCCCCAGCGGGATCTTCTCTTTATCGGGCTCGTGCTCGCCATCGCGGCTTACCTGTACTGGCAGCGCAGCATGATGCCTGGCTGGATCCGCCATCTGTCGTGGCCACGCGCCTGGACGATCTATGCCTGCGGCGCGTTGCTCATGGTGAGCTTTGTGATGGACGTCGGCTTCGTCGGCGGCGAGCAAGGCCGCCGCTGGGAGGAAATGGTTGAACTCGACGCCTACATTTTTCTGCTGGTTTTCGCTCTGCAGTATGCCGTTGGCGCTGATTGGGCCCGTCGCTCGAGCTAGCGCGGCTTAATCGTAAAGCACCGCGCAGCGCACCTCGATACTCCAGCGATCGGGCGCATCCAGTGGCGCCGCCGGATCTTCGAAGGCGCTGTGAAAACTGAACGTGCAGGGGCTGTCGGGGCCTGGCACGTCAGCTTTCGTGCCCTTCGAGCGCGCCAATTCTCCGGCCGAATCCCACTGTTGGATCAGCACCGCCTCCTCGCGCGTCAAGGCGGAATAGAAATACCAACGATGGTCGTCTGAATATTTCGCATAGTAGTTCTCGCCGACCCGCTCGGCGTAGTGGATTTCAAAGACCACCAGATCTTCCGGGTGCACGCGGGCCGCATCGCAGAAGGCCAGCGGATTGGTGGCGACCGGCTCGCCGGCGATGTTCCGCCAAAGATTGATGATCGCGAAGCGGCCGCCCTTGAGCGCGTGCTCCACCTCGTCTGCATCGAGCAGCGAATCTCCATCGGAAAGCAGGCTGCGGTATGTGTCGTTGCTGGTCGGCGGCTTCGCCAAGTCGCGCAAGCGCTGCGGCGCGCTGGTCAGCGTGTAATCGCCGTGCACCATATGAAGCGGCGGCTGCACCTGCTGACCGCCGGTGGCGCGCTGCTTGCTTCGATTGCCAGAGACCGAGCGAATGTTGTGATCGAACGCCGCCACGAGGCGCGCGCCGCTCGTCTCTTTGATGGTTTCGGCGCATTGCGGATAATAGCCGCGCACGACCTGGTCGTGGTCGAGAAAGTCGATGTCGGGGCCGGCCATTGGACGCTCGAGCAATTCGAAGCCGTTTGCGGAAAGCGTGCGGCGGGCTGGTCCTTCCATGAACCGCGCGTCATGCACCGGCATCTGACGCGTCTCCATGTCCGCGCCCTCCCAGGGGGCGTCGTTGCCCTGGCCGTCGCGGCGCGTGAACACCTTGCCATTGCGGTAGAGCGAGTTTTCAACCGACGGGGTCAGGTACGTAAACGAGCCGATGCGGTCCACATCGGTTTGCGTCTTCTCTGCCAAGCTCATGGGAATCCTTGAACGTCGCATCAGACAGCCGCCCCCGGTTGAGGACGGCTGATTTTATATTTGAGCGTGAGCCAAACCCGCGACAGGGCTCGCCTGCCGCGGGGCTATTGCGATGGGCCGGCTAGGCTTCGACTTGCGAAATGAAGTCGTCTTTCTCTCCCAAATGCGGAATGCCATTGTTTTGGCCACCATGGACTTCCGTGCCCTTCAGCACGGCGGTCCTGCGGCTAAACGGAATCTCGAGGCCGTCGTTAAGAATTTGACCAATGACCTCATACTGCCAGTCGCTGACAGCCTTCGAGGCGGGCCGTTCGGCCACTCTCTCAAACCATGCCTGCAGACGAGGGTGCTTATCCCAGACCTTTTCCGGGATGATGTTGCCAGCGTGATGCGAGACCATTTCGTGGAAGGCGGCCAGATCCGCATAGGTGATTTCGTCACCGCAGACATAATCGCTGTTCTTGAGCCAATAGTTCTCCATCATGCCGATGGACTCATAAAGCACGTGGTAGCCCTTCCGGCGCTCGGCCGAAAAGTCCTTGTCCTTGCCGTAGATCATCGGCGCGAAGATCGTCCAGTGGAACGCGCCGCCACCAAGCCGAAGCGTGTAGGCGTACCATTGCACGTAGATGTTGACGCGCGTTCGCTCTTCCAGCGTGGCGCCGAACCAGTGGGCAGGACAATCGAACTTCTCGTTCAAGTAGCGCCCAATGGCCACATTCTCCCAGACACGGATGTCGCCATCGCAGAGGATTGGAACCTGCCCGGTCGGATTGTATTCGTCCCGGAATTCCTGCGTCTCGTTGATGTTTGTGGTGATGTCGACAACTTCATCTTCGAAAGCGATGTCGTTCTCGACCATGAATTGGCGTGCCGTACGGCACGGCTGTGAGGCGGGGTGATGTAGGTAACGCAATTTGCTGCTCATTGGGGTTTCCTCGTTACTTATGGGTGGATTTTGATGTCCATCAATCCACTCCAATTGTCGTTGGATAGGCTTAGTCGTTGGTCATGACTTGCCGTCGGCATTTGCCTGCCGATGGCCATCGCGCTGCCCGCGTATCGGCGGAATTTCTGCGACTTTAGTTAACTATGCTGGACAAATACTGTCAACGCTAATACAGAAAAGTACATCATTGTATAGAACGAGTCGTCGAAACCGGGGGCGGTAATGCGCCCAACGGCGATGCAGGCAACAACGCGGTCCCGGTTTCAACGGCCCGATCTAATGATTTGATTTGCTGTGCTCTTTTGGTAGAAACCAGCGCGCTTCGCGGCACCCGACAAGCCATCCGGCGCGGACCAGACCTTGCGAGGACAAGTGACGAACCAACAAATCGTGCCCAACCCGGATCTCCTGAACATCAAGGAGGCGGCCGCGTTGCTGAAGGTCAGTGAGGCCTCCCTTCGCCGTTGGACCAATGCCGGCCGGCTGGCCTGCATGCGCCTTGGCGCCAAGCGCGAACGCCGCTTCCGCCGCGATGACTTGATGTCGTTTCTGGAAGACCGCGGTGCGCAGAACGCCCCGGCCATGGCGCCGGGCGGGCGGGCGGCCGAGGTCTTGTTGGAAGGCATCGCAATCGAGCACGGCAAGCACATCTGCACGCTTTATGAGAACGACCTGGGCCGCCTCAAATGGTCGGTCCCCTTCCTCGCCGACGGATTACGCAACGGCGATGGTTGCTTTCTGATCGCCGAAAAGAAAGTCCGCGATGAAATTCTTGACCAAATCAGCCAAACCTATGACGGGCTCGACGAAGCGGTGGATCAGGGTCAAATCGTTCTGAGCGACGGTGTGGCCGGCGCCAAGGCCATGTGCGAGTTCGTGGAACGCAGCCTGATCTTGGCGAGGCGTTCGGGCCAGCAGTCATTCCGCCTGGTCGGCGATATGTCTTGGTGCCTGCGTCTGGGCATGAGCTTCGACGAACTGCTCGACTATGAAGCCCGCTACGACCGCACCATCGCCCACAGCTTCCCGGTGGTCAGCCTGTGCCAATACGATGTCCGCGAGTTTTCCGGCTCCGCCGTCTTGGGCGCCCTGAAATGTCACGAGGACACGTTCGACTATCCGCTGTCGCGTTTCCTGGGACCTTAAGCCGAACCGGCAACCTCTGCCGTCACGAGCTTTCGCTGTCGTCGAAGTCGACGGGTTTGCGGACCCGCCGGTCCACTCCGAAGGAAAACACGTCCGGCCTCGAATAGTGCCCCGCCACATCGAGCGAGCGGCGCGCGGCGCGGGCCATTTCGATGTCGATCTCCGCATAGAGGATGTTTTGCTCCCGGCTGTGGGGTCCAGCCACGATAGCGCCCGTGGGATCGACCACCACCGCGTCGCCGTCATTGATCCATTCGCCCTGTTGAAACAGCCGATCGCGCGCGGGAAAGTCGTGCGGTATATCGCTTTCCTGCAAGGCGGTTGCGGTTCCGATGACCCAGCACCCGCCCTCCTTTGCGATGTGGCGCATGGCCGTGATCCAGCTCTCGCCGCTGTCCCAGGTCGGCGAAACCAACATCTCGATGTCTTGGGCATAGAGCGCATAGCGCGCCAACGGCATATAGCTTTCCCAGCAGATCAACGTACCGATCCGGCCCACAGGCGTGTCGATAACGCGAAGACCTGAGGCATCACCCAACCCCCACACCATGCGTTCGGCATCGGTCGGCATGAGTTTTCGATGACGATTGAGGATGCGCCCGTTGGGACCGATGATCAGGACCGTGTTGAACAGCGTCGTACCGCTAAAGTCGCTGTCCACCTCGTTGATGCCCACGATAACGCAGACGCCGTGCTTGGCGGCTGCGTCCAAAATCGGCTGCATATGATCCTTTGACAGATCGACGGCATTCGCCCGCAGCCGGCCATGGATTTCTGCCGCCAAGGCCTTGTCGCCGGGCTCCATGCGCCAAATCCATGTCGGATAGCCCGGAATGAACGCTTCCGGGAATATCACGAGATCTGCGCCCTCGCCGCTGGCCTCGCCGATCGACGAGATTGCCAGCTGCACGGTCTCTTCGCGATTGAGGAGACTCGGCGGTTTTTGAACGACTGCGACCTTGGACACGGAGAACTCCTCTGCTGGAGGCAGATCATAATTCAAAGCGCGGCCTCATTTGAATAAATGCGCTGAGGCGCTGAGGTCCCCCGCTCAGCCGGTCAGGCATTTAGATAGAGACACGGGCATCAGACCGACAGCAGCCGCCCAAAGGGCACGATCTTGTTGTCCGCGTCGTGGCCGATGTCGGCGCGCCCCAGATAGGGGATGCCCGAGGCCTCGCACCAGTGCTTGGCGATCTGCTCTTCCGTTTGCACGAAATCGGGTTCGTTTTCGAGAATATCGCTGCAACGTCCGAGCATGATCCCCGCCACCTTGCGGATGCCGGGCGCGCTGGTGATGTGAAACAGCGACCGGTCGATCCGGTACATGTGCTCGGAGACATCTTCGAGCATCAGCACGTGGTCGGTGAGATCCGGTTGATACGGCGTACCGATCAAATGGCTTAGGATCGTGATGTTGAAGGCAGCCGATTTGGTTTTGTTAGAGATCGTGGCCTCGAGCGTGGTGTGATCGCCATCGATAAGGTAGGCGAGTGCGCGCGCAACCGCCCTCTCGCCGTCTTCGCGCAGGATGTCGGCGGGCATCGGCCCATGCGCGAGCTTGGGGAAGTTCTCCGCATAAAGAGCGCCCAGAATGCTCCCCAGGTCGCTGTAGCCAAGGTAAGTTTTTTCGCGCGCCTTCCCGGTGAGTTTGGGGAGCGCGCGCTCGATGATCCTGGCCGAACCGTAGCCGCCGCGGGCAAACCACACCGCGTCAAATCGCGGGTCGTTGGCGACCTCGACAAACGCATCGCAACGGATAGTATCCTCGCCAGCAAAGTGCCCCGAAGACAGGAAACATTGCGGATGAAAATGGATCTCCAACGCCCGGTCGCCATGGAGCGAAGCGGCCAGCCGCATCACCTTCTCGGCAATCTCTTGCTCCATGCGTGAGCCTGGCGCGACGACGCCAATTTTGAAGGATCGGTCAGTCATCGAAATGCGTCTCCCCCATACACGTATGTCGGAACGGCTTTGTTGGCGTGCCCGTCCCCGTGCCAAATAGCCGATGACCCACGCAAAACGCTATTTCTTTTGCGGTATCGGCGGCAGCGGCATGTTGCCGTTGGCGATGATTATGCACGCCAGAGGCCATGTTGTTGAGGGCTCGGACCGCTCCCTCGATCAAGGGCGAACGTCGCAGAAATTCGACTACCTGCGGGCCAAGGGCATCTTGCTCCACCCGCAGGACGGCAGCGGTATTTCGCACGCTGATCAGATATTGGTCACCTCGAGCGCGGTCGAGGATACGGTGCCCGATGTCGTTTCGGCCCGCCGGGTCGGCGCGCGCGAGATCATCCGGGCGGAGCTCCTCGCCGAACTCTTCAACGCCGCCTCCAACAGCATCGCCATTGGCGGCACCAGCGGCAAATCCACAACCACGGGCATGGCCGGCTGGATATTCAGCCAGGCCGGGCTTGAGCCGACGATCGTGAACGGCGCGGTCATGAACAACTTCATCTCGTCCGACACGCCATTTGCGAGCGCCGTATCGGGCGACAAAAACCTCGTCATCAGTGAAGTCGATGAAAGCGACGGCTCAATCGCCCGCTTCAAGCCCCGCATCGCTGTGCTGAACAACATTTCGGTCGATCACAAATCGCTTGATGAGCTGCGCGCGCTTTTTCGCGACTTCGTCAACACCGGCGAGACCGCAATTTTGAACCTCGACAATGATGAGACCGCAGCCATCGCGGCAGACATGACGTCCGACAATGCGATCACATACAGCCTGACAGATCGGCAAGCGGATCTTTGCGCGAGCAATCTTTCGCCGGCACGCGGCGCAATCGGCTTTCAGGTCGAAGAGCGGGCAACGGGCGCGGCCTGGCCAGTCAACCTGCCGGTGCCTGGACGCCACAATGTGGAAAACGCATTGGCGGCTCTGGCCGCGGCGCTCGCCAGCGGCATTGAGCTGGAGCGAGCCTGCGCGTTCCTTGGCGGCTTCACCGGCATCCGGCGTCGGCTCGAGCTTACGGGAAGCGTCAACGGCGTCACGGTGATCGATGATTTCGCCCACAACCCCGACAAGATCGCAGCAAGCCTCGCCACGCTGCATGAATTTCCAGGCCGGCTGCTGATCATGTTTCAGCCCCACGGCTTTGGCCCGCTGCGGCAGATGAAGGATGCCTTCATCGAATGCTTCTCGGAATGCCTCGGCGAAGACGACATATTGCTGATGCCCGAGCCAATCTATTTTGGCGGCACGGTCGAAAGGACGGTGACGAGCGAAGATATTGCACAAGCCGTAGCGTCACGGGGACGCCAAGCCCACGCGCTGGCTGACCGCAACGCATGCGGCGAAAGGTTGCTCGAACTGGTTCGCCCTGGCGACCAGATTGTCGTGATGGGCGCCCGCGACGACACGCTGTCGGAATTCGCATCGGAGCTGCTTGGCGGGCTTGGCGCCGAACCACCAGCGAAGACATCCCGAAGCTAAAGCCGAGCCCGATGTCTGCTCTGACGTAAGAGCAGACCCTCGCAAATATGCATCCAGAAGTCAGCTTTTAGCCAAAAGCGGGCAATGGCCGCATCGGCTCAGAGACGATATCTGAGAATTGATTGTGCTGAATTAGGGAGTAACGCATCGCCCGGTTGAGCTGCTGCCTTCACAAACCAAATCCTCGCAACACGGCTTGGTCGCATCGCAAAATTGCCCCGAGTTCCAGCATGCATTCTGAGCAGTCTGTTTTCCCTGAATTGGGCTGCTCGCGTTATTGCCTTTTTGCCCAGCCACCGCGATCGACTGATTTGAGCTCGATGCGTTATTTGATGTTGGAACGGCCGAAGTTGCACTGTCCGATGCGGCCAAGCCGACCGCGGCGACAGAAAATATGAGAGCCAGGCTCGCGACCAGCGTTATGAGTAGTTTCATGATTTATCTTCCTTATTTGATTTGAGTGTGGCGACCGGTCGCTCGATCAAGTAAGCGGCTGGCTGGCCAAAGCTGGCTGTTGAATGCAATGGGCGGCCAACCCGGCAGACAAGAACCCGGGTTAGACTTCAACAGTGTTGTCTGATTCCAGTCGATGTCTGCCTATTGAAGGCCTCGATCGAGGGTCATGAGATGCCCCGATCTTCGACTGGATGGGTAGCGTCGCACGTGATTTGGCCAGAACCTAACGAATTGTACGCATCACTTCGCCGGCGGCACCGCCGAATGGGCCGCATTCGGCACGTTTCGGAACATCCGCTATGGCTCAGGTGCAGACATCCGAGGCAAGCCCGTTCGGCGTCCGCTGATCGTCACAGGCGGACGTTCGACACGGCGTCGAATCGTTGGACGGAGACCTGCCATGATTTGGGCAGTGCCATCGAGGAAGTAGTGTTTGACGCGATAGAAACTTCTTGCTGGACTTGAATGGCAAAGAGAGGTCGGGAGACGGTCGTGAACAGTGAGCCGGACGTCCAAGCGCTCAGCGATTGGTTGGTCGAGCAAGGCCTAAAGGGCGGCACGATCGAGGCTGTGTTCGAATCTTATTGCACGCGTCTCGTCGATTATGGCGTGTCGTTGTGGCGCGCGCATATCGGGATGCGGGTCCTTCACCCCACCTATGGTTCGCAGACTGTTACCTGGATCTCGGGAAAGCGCATCGAGAGCGATCCCCAATTGTACCGCCGTGAATACCATCCGGAATGGGTGGGCAGTCCATTCTATTGGATGCTTCGGCAAAATCGGTCTTCTGCCAGATGGAAGCTGGCGGGCGATGAATCCTCACACGAATTTGCACTGCTCGATGAACTCGCTCGCGAGGGTGCAACGGACTATGTCGCTGAATTCGTCGATTTTTCGAACGATGGCATCATCGATGGCCGTAAGGGCATGGTGGCGTCCTATTGCAGCTGTCATCCAGATGGCTTCACGGAGATGGACGTCAAAATCATCTCTCGACTGAACAAAAGGCTGGCGTTGACCGTTAAGTCGCTTCTCAACATCGATATCGCGCGCAATATCGTCGATACCTATATCGGCCACGAAGCGGGCAGGAGGGTTTTGAGTGGAGATATCCACCAGGGTTTCAATGAGAATATTCGAGCGGTTATCTATTTTGCAGACATCAAAAACTTCACCGGTTTGTCAGAGAAACTCCCTCCCCATGAACTCGTTGCTCTGTTGGATTTATATTTGGAACGCATGATTAGCCCGGTGCTCGAGGCTGGCGGGCACGTGTTGAAATTCATGGGGGACGGCATCCTTGCATCTTTTAACCTCGCAGACCGCGAAGCAGAGGAGGTCGCTAACACCGCACTGCAAGCAGCGGTTCGTTCCTTGCAGCTGATGGGCGAGACCAATGCCATGCGCCGCGCCTCTGATGAGCTTGAAATAACATTCGATGTGGCGCTGCACGTTGGTGATGTCCTTTACGGAAACGTCGGGGCAAAGGACCGCCTGGATTTTACGGTGATCGGGTCAACCGTGAATGAAGCAAGCAGAATCGAGAAATTTTGCGATGAATTTGACGTGCATCTGCTGATGTCGAACAGCTTCGCCCAGTCGTTGGGCCAAACAGAACATTTGAAAGCATTCGGCTCGCGCAGCTTGCGCGGCAGCGCGCGGCCGCAGGAACTCTTTTCCCTAAATGATCCCGTTGTCGTCGCTGATCAGCGAAACT
>JAJFHN010000075.1 GCA_021775595.1 Hyphomicrobiales bacterium | reverse complement strand
TCGGACAAGAAGCCATAGCCCGGATGAACCGCATCGGCGCTGGTGATTTCGCACGCGGCCAAAATTTGCGGGATGTTCAGATAGCTCTCGCTGGCGGCCGGCGGACCGATGCAAACGCATTCATCGGCCAGCTTGACGTGCATGGCGTCGGCATCAGCCGTGGAGTGGACGGCCACCGTCGCGATGCCGAGCTCCTTGCAAGCGCGCTCGATACGCAACGCGATCTCGCCTCGGTTTGCGATAAGGATCTTGTCGAACATGTTTTCGGATGTGTCCGTCTTTACTCGATGACGATCAGCGGTTCGCCGAATTCGACCGGCTGCCCATCTTCGACAAGTATAGCCGTCACCGTGCCGCCTCTGGGTGTGGGAATCTGGTTCATGGTCTTCATTGCTTCGATGATCATGACCGTCTGGCCCTCGGTGACCGTGGACCCCACTTCGACGAACGGCGCGGCGCCGGGTTCGGGCGCGCGGAAGGCGGTGCCAACCATCGGTGAAATGACGGTGCCTGGATGCTGGGCGAGTTCGTTCTTGGATTCAGCCAGTGCTTCGAAGCTCGGTGCTGGCGCTGCGGCTGCCAGTTGGGGCGGCGCGGTGGCGGGCGCGAGCGCGGTGCGGGCAACGCGCACCCGCAGTCCTTCATGCTCGATCTCGATTTCGCTCAAACCCGTTTCACCCAACAAATCGGCGAGTTCTCGGATCAGGCTTTGGTCAATTTGTGATGTCTTCTTTGCCATGGACGGTGCTCAACGTGCCCCTATGTTCTCATTTGTCCGAAAGGCGACCGGCTACGGCCTCGACGGCGAATTCATAGCCCTGTGCGCCAAATCCGCAAATGACCCCAAGAGAGGCTTGCGACAGAAAAGAGTGCTGTCGAAAGTCCTCCCGCTGGAAAATGTTCGAAAGATGCACCTCGATGCAAGGAATATCGGCAGCCAAGAGTGCATCGAGGATTGCCACCGAGGTGTGGGTGTAGGCGCCGGCATTGACAATCAGGGCGCTTGCCTTCCCGCCGGCCTCTTGAATCCAGTCCACCAACTCGCCTTCGCGGTTGGATTGGCGGAACTCGATCTCCAGCCCCAATTGACCGGCTTTTTCCAACGTGCGCGCGCGTACGTCATCCAGGGATTCTGAGCCGTAAATTTCCGGTTCGCGTGATCCCAGAAGGTTCAGATTAGGTCCGTTGAGGACGTAAACGGGCTTGGCCATGGGTCGGTCTTGGGCACGGCGTGTGCGGCTTGGCGGCGGCCTCGAATATCGAGACTGCGGTGGGTTTCAAGCCCCTGTAACAGCTTTTCAATAGCCATGCAAAAGATGGCGTAAGGTGGCCTTAACAGGTGGCCGTGCAGCCGTTTTTCCGTACGTCGGCGACCGATTCGACGAACATGTCGTAAAGGTTGTCCGGAGCGCCGGGGATCGATCGGTCGCCCACCAAATAAAAGGGTGTGCCTTGAAGGCCCATGCGGTCGGCGAGCGCGGCGGTATCTTGAATTTGCTTGGCGACGTCGGGCGAATTCATGTCTTTCTCAAGCCGTTTTACGTCCAGGCCGATCTTCTCGGCGACCTTGAGGGCTTGTTCCTTTGTGGCGCGTCCAGGCGCTGCCAACAACGCGCGGTGGAATTCGAAATATTTCCCCTGTTTGGCCGTTGCGATAGAGATCTTGGCGACCTCCTCGGAGGGTTTGCCGAAAATTGGAAATTCCTTCAACACCACGCGCACGTTTTTGTCGGTTTCGATCAGCTTGGCCAAATCCTTGAAGGCGCGGCGGCAATAGCCGCAATTGTAGTCGAAGAACTCGACCACCGTGACGTCGCCATCGGGATTGCCGGCGATCAATGACGCATCGGAGTGAAACAGCTCGGCGGCGTTCTCGTTGATAGCCTTTTCACGCAGGGATTTTTGCTCGGCGATCTGTTTGCGCTCGAGCTCTGTCTGCATGGCGATTAAGACATCTGGATTCTTGACCAGATAATCGCGAATCGTCTGCTCGAGATCCTTTTGAGCCAGCCCGCCGCCCGCTGCGCCTTGCAAGCCCAAGAGTGAGCCGAATTGAGAGATCGCGACGGTGACGATTGCAGCCACAACCGCCGCCACCAGAATGACGCGCATGAGGGGTTGGCCCTGTGTGTCTTGTGCCATTTAAGTTGTCTCCACGGCTTGAGCCGCAAAACTAACGCGAAGGCGGCTGATAATTGATGATGTCGTCGGCTTTGAGCCAGCCGGGTGACCCGCGCTTGAATTTCGTCTTGGCGCGGGTGGCGAATGCTTTAGCGCGTTTCATGTCATTGCTGAACAGGCTCGACTGCGCCGAAGCCAAATCTGCTTGTGCGATCAGCTGTTTGCGCCCGTAGGCCTGTGAAAGCAAGCGATATCCGAGCGCGTGAGTGCGCTCTTTCACCAGCGCCTTGCGCAAATGGCCGATGGCCTCGTCCGCGTGTCGGGCACTGTCGCCGCCGCCAAGCAGTGCTTGGGCCAACATGATGCGCGTCAGGCTTTCTTTGGGTGCAAGCTGCACCGCTTTGCGCAGCGGCGGAACCGCTTCTGATGCGCGGCCCCAGCGAATCATGAACTCGCCGATCAGCTCCCAGAAGTACGGGTTGTCGGGTTGTTCGGCTACCAGCGCCCGCATCGATGGCAGACAAGCGTCTGCGCCGGACATGCGGCAGCTGGCGATCGTGCGCGCATAGCGGGCGGGCAGGGATCCATTGCTCTTGGGATAACGGTTGAAGACGATCTGCGGATTGTCGAGAAAACCCGAGAGTTTGGCGCGCACCAGATCGTGGCGCAGTTGCAGCAGCTCTGAATCCTTGGTGTTGAAATAGGGGCTGGCGCGCGCCATGTCGCGCAATTGGATGATGCGCTGCTGCGGCATGGGATGGCTTTGCAAATAGGGGTCGGCGTATTGCAACGAGGTGAGCCCCTGGTCGGCAAAATATTCAAATGTTTTCAGCATGCCGTTGGTGGATTGCTGCGTTGCGTTGAGATACCTGACGGCCGCCTGGTCGGCCGAAGATTCCTGGCCGCGCCGATAGCTCAAAAGTGTCCGCTGAGCCGCCGATTGACCGCCATAAAGAATGCCGGCGCCCGCCGCTCCGACATCGCCGCCGGCACCCGCCGCAACGCCGGCGCCGAGCACCAGCACACCCAGAATTTGAGCCATGAGCGCCGCGGTGCGCGCGCCGGTGGCCGCTTGTCTCAGACCCGCCAAATGGCCGCCAGCAATATGGCCGGTTTCATGAGCGATGACCCCGATGACCTGGTTAGGCGTCTGCGATTTCATCAGCGTTCCGTAGTTGATGAACATGTTACGGCCATCGACCACGAACGCGTTGAAGCCGGCGTCTTTGACGATGTGGACGTCAATTTCCTGGGTATCGAGGCCGGCGGCCTTAAAAATTGGTCGCGCATAGTCGCGCAGCAATTGTTCGGTTTCGGCGTCGCGGATGAAACTGATGTACTGCGCTTGGGCGGGGGCAGGATAGAAGCCGACGACAAATGAAAGCGCCAACAGGCCCGTCAGCGCGGTGTGAGCTGCGCGATGGAGCTGTGCTTTGGACCGGAATCGGATGCTTGCAATGGCCCTATGGAGCATCGATGAATTTATCAAACCGGTAGTAATATCAGCACCTTAACTCAGATCGTCGGTTGCGCCTTCTACACGGAAAAGTAGTTATAGCGATGCGTCGGGTCAATTGGCGTCGCGGCGGGCTCTCGATTGCCGGCCGCAGCGTACGGGGCGCAGGCAAATTGCGATGAAGCGTTGCCTGGGCTACACAGCCGATTGATGGATGATAATGGGGCGAGATAGTGACGGTCTCGTGTCGTCCTCAACCCCTCACGATTGATTGATCACGGGGACCCGTATCGGAAGGGGCGTCGACTGATGACATTGCCACGACCTTTGGCAAAACGCGGCGATATCGATCCGTTCATCGCCATGGACGTCATGCGAAATGCGAATGAACGCGCAGCCCAAGGCGAAGACATCATTCACATGGAAGTGGGCCAGCCCGCGACACCGGCGCCGAAGAAGGTGATCGCGGCTGCTCGCACCGCGCTCGACGGCGACAGGTTGGGTTATACGGACGCGCTTGGGTTGCCGGTGCTGCGCGAGCGTATCGCCGAGCACTATAGCGCGCGCTATGGCGTGTCCGTAGCGCCCGCGCGCATCGTCGTTACAACGGGGTCCTCGGCCGGATTCGTTTTGGCGTTTTTAGCCATCTTGGAAATGGGCGCGCGCGTCGCGTTGCCGTCACCGGGTTATCCGGCTTACCGGCACATTTTGCAGGCGCTCGGCGCGCATACGGTGCTGTTGGAGGCGGGTCGGGACTCGCGTTGGATGCCGACATCCAGCCATTTGGAAACCGCGGTGGGCGAGGGCGGGCTCGACGCTTTTTTGATCGCCAGCCCAGCCAATCCGACGGGCACGATGCTGATCGGCGATGCGCTCGGCGATCTGGCCGCTGCGGCCGAGCGGCTCAAGCTCTGGTTTTTGTCGGACGAAATCTACCATGGGCTCGATTTTGCAGAACCGGCTCAGACCGCGCTGCAGCACAGCCAGAGTGCGATTGTCGTCAACAGTTTCTCGAAATACTACAGCATGACGGGCTGGCGCATCGGTTGGATCGTCGTGCCCGAGGACATGGAGCGACCCATCGAGCGGTTGGCGCAAAATCTCTATATCGCTCCGCCCACGCTCTCCCAACACGCCGCCGTCGCGGCCTTCGATTGCCACGACGAATTGGAGGCGATAAAGGCGGGCTATGCGGAAAACCGGGCGATTTTGATGGACGGGTTACCGGGCGCGGGATTGAGCAGCTTTCTTCCCGCCGATGGCGCCTTCTATCTCTATGCCGACGTCAGCAGCCTAACCAATGACAGCGTAAGTTTCGCCGACCGAATGCTTGCCGAAGCAGGTGTCGCCGTGACGCCAGGCGTTGATTTCGACGCCGCGAATGGTGCCCATTACATCCGGCTTTGTTATGCAGGCGCCCGTACCGATATGACGAATGCCGTCGAGCGGATCCGCGCCTGGCTCGCCTGAAGCCTTTCGCCGCGGTTGGCGCGATTAGGCGCCTTTCTGCCACCAGCCACCACGCCGTTGCGACTTGTCAGCATCATCACCGCTGGGGCCATCGCTCGACACGGTCGGTTCGCTTTCAGGTGTGGGCGCGTCTTGTTTGGGCGGCGCGCTGCTTTTCTTGCCACCGTTTTTGCCCGCTTCTGCGTCGTTGTCGCTGGCTGGCGCCGGGGCGGCGTCATCGCTCTTGGCGGCCTTGCGGGGGGTCTTGGCGCGCGGTTTCGATGCCTTTGCCGTCGGTGATTTGCCAGCAGCCTTTTTGCGCCGTGCCCTAGGTTTGCTTGGCGTCTCCCCATCGGCTTCAGGCGCCGGGGCGGGAATTGGCTCCGGCGTTGCGGCAGGTGAGGCTTCGACCTCATTCACGGGCACGCCTTCCGGCTCGACCGGGTCCGTCTGGACGCTGTCTGAGCTGCTGGCTTCCTGCTGGGCATTTTCTTGTGCCTTGGCGGCTGCAGCGCGCACACGCCGTCCGCCGCGTCGCCCACGCCGGCGTGGCTTGCCGGATCTGGCGGGTCTGGCTTCGCCTTCTTCTGGGCGCGCCTCTTTACCCTCGCTATCGCTCACGGCTTCGACCGGTGTTTCGCTCTCTCCGTCCGCCTCGGGACCCTCGCTGTGGGGGCGTTTGCGCCTGAGCTTGCGCTTGGAACGCTTGTCGCCGTTTTCGAACGCCGGGGCCTGACTGCCCCAATCCATCTGCACAACCACATTGCTCGACGTCTCGCCTTCGCTGGCGACGATCCGTGCGATTGAGAAATTGGCGCCGTGCAGCTGGTCGTCGGTTTCGATGGTGACCTCGACGCCGTAGCGGGCTTCGATGTCCTTCAGATTGGCACGCTTCTGATTGAGTATGTAAAGCGCCACGTCGACGGCGGTGGTGGCAATCATGTTGTGAGCGCCGTCACTGATCAGCACATCTTCGAGCGTGCGCAGAACATCGAGTGCGACCGACTCCGTCGAGCGCACGATGCCGGTGCCTTGGCAATGATTGCAGGGTGACGTGGAGCCTTCCAGCACACCAGGGCGCAAGCGCTGACGCGACATTTCCATCAGGCCGAAATGGGAAATACGCCCCACTTGGATTCGTGCGCGATCGCCGCGGAGACAGTCCTTGAGCCGGCGTTCGACGGCCCGGTTGTTGCGCCGTTCTTCCATATCGATGAAATCGATGACCAGAAGGCCGGCCAAATCGCGCAAGCGCAACTGGCGGGTGACCTCTTCGACCGCTTCCAGATTGGTCCTGAGTGCCGTGTCCTCGATATTGTGCTCTCGCGTCGCTTTGCCCGAATTGACATCGATCGCGACCAAAGCCTCGGTCTGGTTGATTACGATGTAACCGCCGGACTTCAGTGTCACTTCAGGCGAGAACATCGCGCTCAACTGCCGCTCGATTTGAAAGGCTGTGAAAATGGGCGCTGGTTCCCGGTAGGGTTTGACGTTCTTGGCATGACTCGGCATGAGCATGCGCATGAAGTCCTTGGCTTCCTTGTGGGCGTCCTCGCCAGCTACCAGAACTTCGTCGATGTCTTTGTTGTAGAGGTCTCTGATCGAGCGCTTGATCAGGTTGCCCTCTTCGTAAACCAGCGAAGGCGCGGTCGAGTGCAAGGTCAGATCGCGCACGTTTTCCCACATGCGCAGCAAGTATTCGTAGTCTCGCTTTATTTCGGCCTTGGTGCGTGAGGCGCCGGCGGTGCGCACAATCAGGCCCATTCCGGCTGTCACGTCGAGCTCGCCGACAATTTTGCGCAGACGTTTGCGGTCGCCGGCATTGCTGATTTTGCGCGAAATGCCGCCGCCGCGCGCGGTGTTGGGCATCAACACAGTAAAGCGTCCCGCGAGGGAGAGATACGTTGTGAGCGCCGCACCCTTGTTGCCGCGCTCTTCCTTGACGACCTGCACCAGAATGATCTGGCGGCGTTTGATGACCTCTTGAATTTTGTAGACGCGCCGGCGCCGACGGGTGCGGACGGGGACTTCCTCAAGCGCGTCCTCCGATCCCATCGCTTCAAAATTCGCGCCGTTGTTCTCGTCGTCCGGTTCGCTGTCGTCGAATTCGTGGACACCCTGGTCTTCCACCAGTCCCCTTGCTTTGGGGACATCCTTCAATTCGTCCGTCGGCTCATCTTCGCCGTTGCCGGCCGCCTGTTCGTCGGGCGCGGGCCCCTCGTCCTCATTGGACGCCTCTTGGGGCAAGTCCTCGGTGATGGTCTCGCTTGGCTGGTCGGACTCTGCGAGAGCCGCCTTGGTGCCGCGTTTTTTGCGCGACTTGCGATTGTTGCCGGCATCGACCGCGGCCGCTTCGGCCTCGGCATCGCTCTCTTCCTGCGCCTCCTCGTCAAGCAGCGCTTGGCGGTCGGCAACCGGAATTTGATAATAGTCGGGATGAATTTCGTTAAAGGCGAGGAATCCGTGGCGATTGCCACCGTAGTCGACAAAGGCCGCCTGGAGCGATGGCTCCACACGCGTCACTTTTGCCAGATAAATGTTGCCTCTTAGCTGTTTGCGACTAGCGGATTCGTGATCAAAGTCCTCGACTCGATTGCCTTGCACAACAACAACGCGTGTTTCTTCAGGGTGCGCGGCATCGACAAGCATTTTGGCGCCCATAATTTGCCTTTTCCGGCATGCCTGCTGAGCGGGTGAGCGGGCGGCTCCCATAATGTGGGGGGCCGATTCTCGGGCGAGCGGCATGCAACATTTGATTGGAGCAGCCACCAGCGACGCGTGATCACCCGGCAAAAACATACAGCAACCGCAGCCGCCGCATGGGCAGCTTGCGAGCAATGAGCCGTGAGAAATCCGACTGGTCGATGGTGGCGTGCGTTTATCACGTTAAATTTCCTGGTCTTCGTTTGCCGCCTGATCGGGCGGCTTGTCTGCGGGATTGGCGTATCGATCCTTCTCGGCTTCGCGGCCCGCTTCCTAAAAAACGCGTCGTTGCCCGATGATTTGTGCGTCAGGGCAAAACGCGTGAAACTCTTCCTGTCGGCCAGTTTTTCCGAGGCGTCTGCGCGCTCTGCCGCGCGGTCACGCGCCGGTTAATCCAGCGACCGTGCCATTCCCGTTAGGGGACCGGCGACATGTCGCAACTGGCGCATGCGCCCCTCGGTCAACGGGTGGCATTGTCCTTATTAAGGTCGTGGCGCGTAGCTTGGCAAGTGTCGCAATGGTCGCATCCCTTGTATTTTCACAATATTGAGTTAACCGGTCGTCTTTAATATCGGTTCGCCGGGCGGCATAATGATTGGGTGGAGTGTTCTTGCCGATGATTCGCTTCCGGGCGCGTCCAGATGGGCAGGGCTGCAAAGGATGATGGTTGGCTTGCTTTCCAAATTGGCGGTGAAACTGAGGCGCGCGGGCGCCCGCGCGCACCAAATCGGAATTGTCGCGCTGGCGCTGGCGATGCTGTGGCCAGGCGCCGTGCTGGCCGATACGACGATCGCCAATGACGCCAGGCTTGGCGGCGACGCCCAGCGCACGCGGTTTGTCGCCGATCTCTCGCGGGAGGTAAAATTTCGCGTTTTTACGCTGGAAAACCCATACCGCGTCATCGTCGATATGCCCGATGTTCGTTTTCAAATGCCTGCCGGTCTTGGCAACACGGGCAGGGGGCTGGTCTCTGCCTACCGCTACGGGCTGATCGCCCCGGGCAAATCGCGCATCGTTATCGACGTCAAGGCGGCTGTGCGCATCGACAAGGCGTTTGTTCTGAAGGCCAAGGACGGTCAACCGGCACGGTTGGTTGTCGATCTGGTCAAGACCGATGTCGGCGCGTTCCGAAAGGAAATGCGGCGGGCGCGGGCGAGTGGTGAGGGTCGGCAAGCGAGTAAGCCGCCGCCTGCCAAACCGCCAGTTTTGCGAAAGCGAGCCAAGAGTGGCGGCAAGCCGCTGATTGTCATCGATCCGGGCCATGGCGGAGTCGATCCAGGCGCGGTATCGAGGGGCGGCTTGCGCGAGAAGGACGTGGTGTTCTCGTTCTCCAAGGCGCTTGAGGCGCAGTTGAAGAAGACGGGCCGCTATCGGACCCTCATGACGCGGCGCATTGATGTATACGTACCGCTGCGTGAACGGGTCGAAATTGCCAGGCGCGAGGGCGCCAGTCTGTTTATTTCGGTGCATGCGGATTCTGTTC
The DNA here is from genome assembly GCA_021775595.1 of Hyphomicrobiales bacterium. Classification (GTDB taxonomy): domain Bacteria; phylum Pseudomonadota; class Alphaproteobacteria; order Rhizobiales; family Methyloligellaceae; genus JAJFHN01. The sequence goes on along the minus strand of JAJFHN010000075.1, from coordinate 69,608 downwards.
CGGGCCGCTTGAGCACCAAGGCCAGCGGCGCGACCGTTTACACATTGTCGGAGCGCGCATCGGATAAGGAAGCAAAGGCGTTGGCGGCCAAGGAAAACCGCGCCGACATTATCGCCGGCGTCGACCTGCCGCCCAAATCGGACGAGGTTACGAATATTCTGATCGATCTGGCGCAACGCGAAACCAAGAACCTTTCCATCACCTTCGCTGACACATTGGTGGACTCGATGAAGGGCGCGACTCCGGTGCGTAAAAAGGCGCGCCGCTTTGCCGGATTTCGCGTGTTGAAGGCGCCCGACGTTCCCTCGGTGCTTGTCGAGTTGGGCTATATGAGCAATCCGAGCGACGAGAAACGGCTGAAATCGAAGCGATGGCAACGCAAGGTGGCGGTCTCGACGACGCGGGCGGTGGACAATTATTTCGCCAAACGCGTCGCGCGAATGCCCTATTGATCCGCGATCTTGCCACAATGATGCTTAGGGTTGTGTTCGCTATCGGCAGGCCATACAAACCCCGGTGAAAACGGCTCCATGGATATCACCTCACCAATAACGCCTCCTGAGGAGAAAAAGCGGCGCAGACGCCGGGGTTCTCCGATGTTGCGCTTCCTCGGATTCCTGTTCGCGGCCGGGATGATTTTGTTCCTCGCCTCTTCGGCGGTCGTGGCCTATGTCCTTTGGTATATTTCCAAGGATTTGCCCGACTACGAAGTGCTGGCGAAATACGAGCCGCTGGTGATGACCAGATTGCACGCCAATGACGGCAGTCTGATCGCCGAATTCGCCAAGGAGCGGCGAATCTATGTGCCGCTCAACGCGATACCTGAAAAGCTGATTCAGGCATTTCTGGCGGCCGAGGACAAGAATTACTACCAGCACGGCGGACTCGACGTCCAAGGCATCGTCCGAGCCATCGTCACCAACGTCAACAATATCCGCAATGGTCGGCGCATGGTTGGCGCCTCGACCATCACCCAGCAAGTGGCCAAGAATTTCTTGCTGTCGAGCGATCAGACCTTCGAGCGCAAATTGAAGGAAGCGATCCTGGCGATCCGGATCGAGCGGTCCTTCACCAAGGAACAAATCCTAGAGCTCTATCTGAATGAAATCTATTTGGGCCTGAGCTCCTATGGCGTGGCGGCCGCCGCCCTCAACTATTGGGGCAAATCGCTCAACGAGCTCACCGTTTCCGATTGCGCCTATCTGGCTGCCTTGCCCAAGGCGCCAAACAACTATCATCCCTTCAAGCGGACCAAGCGCGCCATATCGCGGCGCAATTGGGTGATCGACCGCATGGTCGAGAATGGCTTCGTCACGCCCCAGGACGGCGAAAAGTCGAAGGCCCAGACGCTCAATGTTGATCCGCGGCCCTTCGGTGCGCACATCTTCGCAGCCGAATTCTTCGCCGAAGAAGTCAGGCGTTATCTCTATGACCGCTATGGCGAGAAGAAACTTTATGGCGGCGGCCTGTCGGTTCGCACCACGCTGGATCCCGCGTTGCAACGCAAGGCGCGCAAGGCGCTGGTCGACGGGCTGGTGGCCTATGACCGCAGGCACGGCTGGCGCGGCGCCGTCAAGACGATCGAAACATCGGGCGATTGGGGCGTCGAGCTCGCCAAGATCAAGATTTACGACGACATCAAGCCATGGCGCTTGGCGGTGGTGCTTTCGGCCGACAAGCAGTCTGCGACCATCGGCCTGCGACCCGCGCGGCTGTCATCGGGCAAGACGTCGAGTGAGCGAACGCAAGGCGAAATCGGTCTAGACGAGGTCAAGTGGGCGCGTCCGGCGCTCAAGCGCGGTCTGGGCGCCAGACCCAAGGCGGTGAGCGATACGCTCAAAGTGGGCGACGTCATCCATGTCGCGCCAAAGCTCGACAAGGAAAACACCGTCGTCGCCGATCAATGGCGGCTGATGCAAATTCCAGGCGTCGACGGCGCTCTGGTGGCGATGGACCCTCATACCGGTCGCGTGTTGGCGCTGGTCGGCGGGTTCAGCTTCTCCGAGAGCGAGTTCAATCGGGCAGTGCAGGCACGCCGTCAGCCGGGCTCGGCCTTCAAGCCCTTCGTTTATGCCGCGGCGCTTGACAATGGCTATACGCCGGCAAGCGTTGTGCTGGATGCACCGCTCGCAATCGAGCAAGCGCCCGGCCAACCCCTGTGGCGGCCGCAAAACTACGGCAAGAAATTCTACGGGCCCTCGACCCTACGGACGGGCATCGAGAAATCGCGCAACCTGATGACCGTCCGGTTGGCTCAAGATATGGGCATGCCGCTGATTTCCGAATATGCGCGACGGTTTGGCATTTATGAGAACCTGATGCCGGTTCTCTCCATGGCGCTTGGCGCCGGCGAGACGACGCTGATGCAGCTGACCGGCGCCTATTCGATGCTGGCCAATGGCGGCAAGCAGGTTCAGACGACGCTGATCGACCGGATCCAAGATCGTTACGGGCGGACCATCTGGCGGCATGATTCGCGCCAGTGCACGGATTGCCGGACGCGCGAATGGAATGGCCAAGAGGAGCCGCTGCTGGGCGATGATCGCTTGCAAATCGTCGATCCCCACACCGCCTACCAGATCACTTCGATGCTGGAGGGCGTGGTGCAGCGGGGCACCGCCCGGCGCGTCAAGGCCGTGGGCAAACCGCTGGCCGGAAAAACCGGAACGACGAATGATGAAAAGGACGCCTGGTTTGTGGGCTTCGCGCCCGATCTAACCGTCGGCGTGTTCGTCGGATTCGACACGCCAAAGCCAATGGGCAAGGGCGAAACCGGCGGCAGTGTGGCTTCACCCGTGTTCCGCGATTTCATGACGATGGCGCTGGCCGAAAACGCCGCTGTGCCATTCCGTATTCCGCCGGGTATGAAGCTGATCCGCATCAATCCGAAGTCGGGCCTGCGCGCCCAGCCCGGCGGACAAGCCGCAATTCTCGAGGCCTTTAAGCCCGGTACGCAGCCGGCCGATATCTATTCGGTGATCGGTGAAGAGGGTGGCCAGGACGACTATTATGCCTCCGGCGGTGGCCGGGAGTTGACGTCGGGCACCGGCGGCCTCTACTAGCATATCGACGAATTCGTAATTGCCGAGGCGCTGCGATTGATCGCCGTGCAGCGGTTTCGTGTTGGCAGCGAGGACACCATGCGGGCGGAGACGCAAGCGCATATCGACGACATCAAGCAGTCGCTGGCGCTGCTGAGGAGGTATCTTTGACTGGGACAGCGCTCAGGACCGTCTGAGCGAACTCAACAACCTGGCCGAAGATCCGGACTTGTGGAATGCGCCTTCCAAGGCTCAGGCCGTCATGCGCCGCCGCCAGGCGCTCGATGAGGCCATCACCTCCTATGTTAATCTCGAGCGCGATCTCACCGACAACATCGAGCTCATCGAATTGGGCGAACAAGAAAACGATGCCGACGTCGTGGCCGAAGCCGAGACGGCGCTTGAGGCGCTCAAGGGCGAGGCGCAGAAACGCGAGGTAGCCGCGCTCTTGTCGGGCGAAGCCGACGCCAACGACTCATATTTGGAAATTCATGCCGGCGCCGGCGGTACCGAGAGCCAGGACTGGGCACAGATGTTGATGCGGATGTATACCCGCTGGGCCGAGCATCGCGGTTTCAAGGTCGAGACCATTGGTATCAGCCAGGGTGAGGAAGCCGGCATTAAATCGGCCAGCCTGATCATCAAGGGTCCGAGCGCCTATGGCTGGCTCAAATCCGAATCGGGTGTTCATCGCTTGGTGCGGATATCGCCGTTCGATTCCGCGGCGCGGCGTCACACCAGCTTTGCATCCGTCTCGGCGTTTCCAGTGATCGATGAGTCGATCGATATCACCATCGAAGACAAAGATGTGCGCATCGACACCTACCGGGCGAGCGGGGCCGGTGGACAGCACGTCAACACCACCGACAGCGCCGTGCGCATCACCCATGTGCCGTCGGGTATTGTCGTGCAGTGCCAGAATGAGCGCTCCCAGCACAAAAATCGCGCCACCGCCTGGTCGATGCTGCGGGCCAGGCTCTATGAGGCGGAGTTGCAGCGTCGTGAAGAAGAAGCCCAGGCCGAAGCCGCCGCCAAGTCGGAGATCGGTTGGGGTCACCAGATCCGCTCCTATGTCTTGCAGCCCTATCAGATGGTGAAGGACCTGCGGACGGGCGTCGAAAGCAGCAATCCAAGCGCCGTTCTGGATGGCGATATCGATGCGTTCATTGAGGCCGCGCTGGCTCAACGCGTGCACGGCGACGGCGGTCAGCAGATCGAAGATCTGGAATAGCGCAAGGTCGACATTCAGGCTGGCAGAGCCGGGGACTGCCGGTTCTGGCCTATTCGGCAGCGCGGCTCGACTGCGATTTGCTCGATGAGCTGCCGGATGACGAGCCCGATTTATCGGATGAGCCGCGTCCTGGATCTTCTTCGCGGCGCGATTTGCCTTCGAAATACGCGCCTTGTTCGATCACCAGAGATTTGTGAATGATGTCGCCCTCGACGTGAGAGGTGGCCTGCAACGACAGCCGTGTGCCGCGCAATTCGCCCTCGACACGGCCGCGGACAATCACGTCCTCGGCCAAAACGCTGCCAGAGACTTGGGCCTTCTCGCCGATGATCAGCGACACGCAGTGGATGTCTCCTTGGACCTCGCCATCCACGTGAACTTCGCCCTTGGATATGATGTTGCCCTCGATCGTCAGGTCTTGGCCGATCAAAGATGGACCCGCACCGGCAGCGTCGCGGGCGCTTGGCATCGAACGGGAAAGAGCCGGCTGGCGGCTTTCTGTCGGCTTGGCCTCAGTTTCGCCGGGCTCGTTGTGCTCGTCGCTTAATTTGGCGTCAGATTCCGGCTTTTTGGTGAACATTCGTTTTGCTCCGACCACGTAATACGTCTAGTTGACGGTGCAATCCGCCATTATTTCCATCGGGGCATTTGCGGCTTTCACCTTCATTGCGAATCGCAAATAATACCGCGCAATCAACGATTTGCTGGCTTCAATGATGAGAATGTATCAACTGAACAGCCCCGTCTGCATGACGCTATCATGCCGACATCGAAATTGAATGATACGGGCCGAGTCGTCGCCCATCGTGGCATCTGCTGATTGGCATGCCCCGCCACATACCAATCCAAAACGGTTTTCGGACCAACTGCAACAAAAAAGTGGGGAATTATGCGGCTGGCGGCAGCAATTGGGCGCATGTCTGCGAGGGCGGGCGAGCGAGCCGATCAGATTAAGGCTTCGAGTGCCGCAAAAACGGCGTCCGCGTGGCCTGGAACCTTCACTTTTCGCCATATTTCCGCGATGCGGCCTTCACCGTCGATCAAGAATGTCGCGCGTTCCACGCCCATGTACTTTCGGCCATACATGCTTTTTTCGACCCAGACGCCATAGGCTTGCACCACGTGCTTATCGGTATCTGCGGCCAGGATGACGGAAAGGCCGTGTTTTTCCGCGAATTTCTCGTGGCTTGCGATGGAGTCCGGCGAAACGCCGACCACGCATGCGCCGGCAGCTTCGAATTGGCTCGCCAAGGCGGTGAATGCGAGGGCTTCCTTCGTGCAGCCGCTGGTGTCGTCTTTGGGATAAAAGTAGAGCGCCACTGGGGCTGGTTTAAGCGCGCTCAAATTCAGCGTGTTGCCACCGGCAGTTGGCAGCTCAAAATCCGGCGCAAAATCGCCTTTTCTCAACATCAACCCGCCTTCCTTTTGTCGATATTACTCTATAGGCCAAACATACGGTCCAGGAGTTCGGAATGGCCGTGGTTGGGGCCGAACTCGCCAGAGATTGTGTTTAGAATTATCTGGGGACATTCGTAAACCTTATGGGCCCGATAATGCCGCAACGGGAATGATTGTGCGGCTTGTGACGACCGGCAACTTCTTAAGCAAGTTCAAGGTGGTCGATGGGGGGCTGAAGGCCTGAGTGACCGGCACTAAAAACTCTGCTGGCCGCTGACCCGTCGTTCGCGATGGAAATGCATGACACGCGACTTCATCAAGTTTCCTGACAAGGGACGGGCGCTCGCAGAGCTGCCCGAGAAAGGGCGCCAGCTTGTCCGCCGGCTGCCCAAGCCCGTTCAGCTCGGTTTGCAAACGGCTTCGCGCCGGTCACTGCGCTTCACCTTCGAGATTTTCGCAGGCCTTTTGGTGGTGGGCGCATTGGCGGTGACGCTGGCCTATGGCCGGCTCAATCAGGGACCCGTTTCGCTCCCCTTCTTGGTGCCGATACTTGAGGAGGCGATCAACCGCGAACTCGCCGATGCCGAAGTGAAAATCGACGATGCGGTGGTGCGCAAGGGCGACGATGGTCCCGATGTGCAATTTCGTTTGCGCAACATCCGCCTGATCGACAGCCGCGGTTCGGTTGTTGCCCAAGCACCCTATGCGGCGATCGGCCTGAGCGCGCGAGGATTGCTCGAGGGACGCATTGCTCCCGGCAGCGTCGATTTCATCGGGCCGAGGCTGTTGCTGTTCTATTCGCCGAGCGGCGGCTTATCGCTTTCGTTTTCCAACGATCAGACGGCGCCGGTCGCGCCCGCTGATCAGATGCAACCGCGTGCGCGATCCGATGGCGCGGCAGGCGAAGTCGTGGCCAGTGGAGATGCGCCGGAGAGTCCGGGCGGCCAGGTTCCGCTCGCCAATCCCGGACTGGGCCAAATCAATCTCACCCAATCCATCGCCGATGCGTTCGAGAAGGCCAGGAAGGGAACGACGGCTTCGTCCTACCTCACGAGCTTTGGCGTGCGCGATGCGGTGGTTGTGTTCAATCAAAGCGGCAAACAAAGCTTCTGGCAGGTGCCAGATTTCGCAATCGATCTGGAACACGGCAAGAAGCGCAGCGTATTACTCGGCGAGGCCAACATCTCCTCGTCCGAGGGTCCGTGGAAGCTCAATTTCAGCACGGAGCAGTCGGAAAAGCGCCAGCAGCTGACATTCACCGCAATGATCAAAGATCTGGTGCCCAAGGGCATCGCCGCGAATTTGCCAGGCTACAGCGGCATCGGGGCGTTGGAGATGCCGGTGACGGCGGAGACCAGCATCGATATGTCGACCGGAGGCGCGGTGCTCGGCGCCGAAGCGCGCATCAATCTTTCAGCCGGTCATATCCGGCCGCCCTGGGACGCAAAATACCCGATGCTGATCGATGAAGGCGAACTCCATGTGCGCTATTTGGCGCTCGAGGATAAGGTCGAAATCTTGCCATCGACCATCCTGTGGGGCGAAAGCAGGGCTGTGATCAGCGGTGTATTCGAGCCGTTGGCGCAGGCACCGCAAGGCGAGGCGGCTGCTGGGGGGCTGGCGCCGAAGAGTTGGCGCTTCCGATTGAAAGCAGATGATGCGGTGTTGGGCGTCGAAGAATTTGGCCTTGCGCCGGTTCCGGTGGATGAATGGGTTGCCGAGGGTATCGTGACGCCCGAGACGGGGCATCTGGAAGTCTCCCGATTCCATATCAGAATGGGCACCGCCAGCATGACGCTGCAGGGCACGGTCGTTGACGCGCCGGGATCGCCGGAAGTCAAGCTGACGGGTCAGTTGAGCGCAATGTCGGTCGATCAGATGATGAAGCTGTGGCCCAAATTTGTGGCCGCCGGCGCACGACAATGGTCGGGCAAAAATCTGACTGCCGGACAAATCCTTGGCGGCGTTGCCAAGATAGACATTCCCGCTGGCGCGCTCGCCAAACTCCAGGCCGGCGGCGACATTGCGCCCGAGTCCGTTCAATTCGATCTCCAAACAACGGGCGTCGAAATCCACTATATCGATCAAATGCCGCCGATCCAGACGGCCGAAGGCGTTATGCGCCTATATGGCCGAAGCTTCGAATTCAGCGCGCCCAAGGCCTGGGTCAATCTGCCGAGCGGAAAGCGCATCGACCTGAAAGACGGACGCTTTGTGGTCGACGATTTGCGTCCATTGCCCGAAATCGGCGAGCTCACATTCAAGGCGGCTGGCGCGGCGACGGCGGTGCTCGAGCTGCTCGACCACGATCCACTGGGCTATGCCAAGAAGGTCGGCTTCAAACCCGAAATGATCGGCGGAGACGCCGAGGGAAATTTCCGCATCGCATTGCCGACGATGAAGGGTTTGACGTTTGACGACGTCAGCATGCGCGGTGACGTCAAGCTGGACCGCGTGACCTTGCAGAGCAATTTTGAGGGCGTAGCCGTCGAGGGTGGTACGGTGGTTTTCAACGCGAGTGAAAAGGCGTTGCAGGCTCGCGGCGATGTCGTTCTGAACGGCATTCCGGCGCAAATCAACTGGCAAAGAATTTTTGCCGCACCCGACGACAAGCAACCCGATCTTCGCGTCACCGCGGTGCTGAACGAAGCTGAACGGGACAAGCTCGGCTTCGACCTCAATCACATGATTCGCGGACCCGTGCCCGTCAGCGTCAGTGTCGGCAATGTTGCGAGCTCAAAAAAGAAGATTCGCGTCGAGGCTGATTTGAACAAGGCCGATCTGGTGATGTCCAATTTCGGTTGGCGTAAGCCGCCGGGACAGTCGGCAAATCTGCAATTCGATGTGGCCGATGGCCAGGACGGCAATACCGAGCTGCAAAATTTCAAGGTGGTCGGTGACAATATAGGCATCGAGGGTTGGATCGGGCTAAATGAAAAGGGCGATCCCAAAGCGTTTTTCTTCCCGGATTTCTCTTTCAATGTGATCACGCATCTGGAGTTGGCGGGCAATCTGCGCAGCGACAATGTTTGGGACGTCCAGGCGCAAGGCTCGGGCTATGATGGGCGGCAGTTTTTTGAATCGCTGTTTTCCGCCGGCCAACTGGCTGAAGATCAAAAACCACCCTCGAAAGACGAGCCGGGACTTGATCTGAGCGCGCAAATCACGACCGTAATGGGCTTCTCCAACACGACCGTGAAAGATGCCGAAATCTCCGTTATTAAGCGTGGCGGCAAGCTGCAGCGTCTGGATGCAACCGGTAAGCTGAACGGCAAGTCGCCAATCGCCGTGCGTCTCAATCCCGAAGAAGGGCAGCCCCGCGTATTGCTGGCGGAGGCGCAGGACGCCGGCTCGGCGTTCCGACTCGTCGGTTTTTATCCAAAAGTCGAAGGCGGCGAAGCGTCGCTGCAAGTCAATCTGGATGGCCGAGGACGCGCCAACACGACGGGCACGCTGTGGGCGCGCGATTTCGTTATTCTCGGCGATAGGGTGGTCAATCAACTCGTCGTCGATTCTCCGACCAACGCGACGTCTCAGTCGCGAAATCGTCGACGCCGCACCTCGCCCCAGCGCAGACGTATCGCGTTCAATCAGCTGCGGGCGCCATTCTCGGTCGGCGAGGGACAATTTGTCTTGCACAATTCATACGTCAACGGACCGATGCTTGGGGCGACCATGCGCGGACGCGTGGATTTCAAGACAAAGCAGATCAATTTGGGTGGCACATACGTCCCGCTCTATGGCCTCAACTCGGCGCTCGGCTCCATTCCCATCATCGGCAATCTTTTGGTCGGAAGGCGTGGTGAGGGCGTGCTTGGCATCACCTTCGCGGTCAAGGGATCGATGTCGGAACCGCAGGTCATGATGAACCCGGTGTCCATGGTGGCGCCTGGAATTTTTCGGCAGATTTTTGAATTCACCGGTCGTTCGCAGGCGTTGCCGCCGCCGAAGCCAAATATTGGAAATGCGCCGCCGCCGCGGGGCATTGGGACGGCGCCGCCGGCGACACAACTGCCGGTTCCACCCTCGACCACAACCCAGGCAAAGATTCCGCCCTGGCTTGGCGAGCGGCCCTCGTTTCCGGGCGACAACTGATCGATTGATCAGACCGGTCTGATCAACACGTGCTTTTTCTTGCCGATCGAAAGCTTGATAACGCCCTCATCTGTAACGTCGCTCAGTGTGAGCGTCATGGCGTGATCAGACACACTCTGATCGTTGACCCGAGCGCCGCCGCCGGTGACGAAGCGGCGCGCTTCGCCATTGCTTGCGGCGAGGCCCGCCTTGACCAGTGCGCTTAGCAAGCCCAATCCGTTTTCCAATTCCGCGCCGGGCAATTCGATGCTGGGCAAGCCTTCGGCATGGGCCCCTTCCTCGAAGGCTTGGCGAGCGGTCTCCTCCGCTTGCTTGGCCGCCGATTTGCCATGGGCCAGAGCCGTTGCCTCGTTGGCCAAGACCTTTTTGGCCTCGTTCAATTCGGCGCCCTCGAGACTTTCGAGCCGCGCGATGTCGCGCTCGTCGAGTTCCGTGAAGAGCCGCAAAAAGCGGCCAACATCGGTGTCTTCCGTGTTGCGCCAGTACTGCCAGTAATCGTACGGGCTGGTCATATCAGCGTTTAGCCACACAGCGCCGGACGCCGTCTTGCCCATTTTTGTGCCTGACGAGGTGGTGAGCAGCGGACATGTCAGGCCATAGAGGTCCAAACCGTCGACCCTGCGGCCAAGCTCGATGCCGTTGATGATGTTGCCCCATTGATCGGAGCCGCCCATCTGCAGCCGGCAACCATGGCGCCGGTTGAGCTCGAGAAAGTCGTAGGCTTGCAGAATCATGTAGTTGAATTCGAGGAATGTGAGCGGCTGTTCGCGCTCCAGGCGCAGCTTGACCGAATCGAAGGTGAGCATGCGGTTCAGGGTGAAGTGACGTCCGTAATCGCGCAAAAAGGCGATGTAGTTGAGCTCATCGAGCCATTCGGCATTGTCGACCATGACCGCGTCGGTGGGGCCATCGCCGAAGCTGAGGAATGTCTCGAACACCGCGCGAATGCTGGCCATATTGGCGGAGATATCGTCGTCGCCCAGCAACTGGCGCGATTCTTCCTTGCCGGACGGATCGCCAACCTTGGTCGTCCCGCCGCCCATCAGCACGATTGGTTTGTGGCCGGCTTGCTGAAGCTTGCGCAGCATCATGATTCCAAGCAAGCTGCCGGCGTGCAGGCTTGGAGCGGTGCAATCGAATCCGATATAGGCGGTCAGAACACCTGACCCGGCGGCCTCGTCGAGCGCCGCCTCGTCGGTGCACTGATGTATGTACCCACGGGCTGAAAGCACGTTGAGCAAGTCTGAGTTAAAGGCGCTCATGAGAGTGAACGATCCGAATCAGGTGGGCCGCATCGCGAACGCGATATGCTAAACCGGCATGTAACAGGTTTACACCAGGAATGCACGGAGCTGCCGGCATGAACACGCCATTGCGCGCGATAGGTCTGATGAGCGGCACGTCGATGGACGGCATCGATGTCGCAATGATCGAGACTGATGGCGAGCGCGTTACCGCGCGCGGTCCCGGTACAAGCAGGGCCTATGGGGTGGATGAGCGCAGCCTGATCGCTGAGGCGGTCGACCAGGCAAGAGCGCTCGAGCAACGCGATGGGCGCCCAGAGGCGTTGGCGCGGGCGGAGGAGATGATCACCCGGGCCCACGGCCAAGCGGTGCGTGATTTTCTCGCCGCCAACGGCATACAGGAAAGCGACATCGCGATTGTCGGGTTTCACGGCCAGACGGTTCTGCACAGACCCCAGGCCGGGCTGACCGTTCAGCTTGGCGATGGTTCGTTGCTGGCAGACATGTTGCACCGTGACGTGGTGTTCGATTTCCGCGGCGATGACGTTGCGGCAGCGGGCGAGGGCGCGCCATTCGTTCCGGCCTATCATCGCGCCTTGATCGAGGCGGCAAGCATCGAGCGCCCGGTTGCGGTGCTGAATATCGGCGGCATTTCAAACGTCACCTGGGTTGGCGAAGATGGCGAATTGCTGGCATTCGACATCGGACCAGGCAATGGTCTGATCGACGATTGGGCGATGGAAAAGACGTCGCAAGCAATGGACACGGACGGCGTAATGGCGCGCAGTGGCGCGGTCGATGAGGCTGCGCTCGGAAAACTGCTCGAGCACCCGTTCTTCGCCAAGCGACCGCCAAAATCGCTTGATCGGGGAGATTTCTCGCTCGACGCCGCCCAGAGCCTAAGCACGGCAGACGGGGCCGCGACGCTGACTGCCTTTAGCGCGGCGGCCATTGCCCGCGCGGTAGACTTCATGGAAGCTGCGCCGCGCAATTGGGTGGTGACGGGTGGCGGCGCCCGCAATCCGGCGCTGATGGATGAGCTTCGCGCCCGGCTGCCGGGCCATGTGGAGCGCGCCGAGGCGTTTGGCTGGTCGAGCGAATTCATGGAGGCCGAGGCGTTTGCCTTTTTGGCAGTGCGCTCGCTCTATGGCCTGCCGCTCACTTTCCCAGAGACTACGGGCGTGGCCCAGCCTCAAACCGGCGGGCGGCTCGTTCGACCCCGCTAGGGTGCCGGCGGTCATTTGGGGGCATCAGGCGGCCGATTCAGCCTTTTTCTTGAGACGCTTGTCTAAATAGCCATCAACCACGCCCATCAGCTGATCGACCTTGCCTTCGAAGAAATGGTTGGCTTCGGGCACGACTTCGTGGTCGATCACCACGCCCTTCTGCGTCTTGAGCCGGTCGACGAGACCCGCCACCGCCTCGGTCGAGACGACACGGTCGCCGCCGCCATTGACCATTAGGCCAGAGGACGGGCAGGGCGCCAAAAAGCTGAAATCGTAGAGATTGGCGGGCGGCGCGATCGAAATGAAGCCTTCGATCTCGGGACGGCGCATTAAAAGCTGCATCGAGATCCAAGAACCGAACGAGACGCCGGCGATCCAGCAGGCGCGCGCATCGGGATTGAAACTCTGCATCCAGTCGAGCGCGGTTGCGGCATCTGCAAGCTCGCCCGGTCCATTGTCGAACAGGCCCTGGCTTCGTCCAACACCGCGGAAATTGAAGCGCAACACCGAGAATTTGCGCCGCACGAAGGTGTAATAGAGGTGATAGACGATCTGGTTGTTCATCGTCCCGCCGAATTGCGGGTGAGGATGGAGAATGATTGCAACCGGCGCGGTCTGAGAGGGCTCGTGATGGTAGCGGGCCTCGATGCGTCCGGCGGGACCGTTGATAATGACTTCAGGCATGTTGACCCAATTCGGTTCGGCTCGTCTTGAGGGCTCGGGACGTCTTCAGCGCGAGGGAAATACGGCATCGAATCGGCCCGCATCCTGACCTAAGGCGCCCTCGGGGCGCTGAATGGAGCGAACGGCTAATACGATAGTCCATAAATACTTGACTTGCTGAGTCGGGATTCCTATAACCAGCCTAGACTTAGAATTATTCAAAAAAGCTGAATGCCCGGTCTAAACGGGCGCGGCGCTTCATAGCACAATCGACGGGGTGTTGGGCAAGTGTTCGAAAACCTCGGCCGGTTATTTCGGTCGGCATGCCGTTTCTCAACCGTTGCGAGTGGTAGAAAATGCAACTCTCCACCAAAGGAAGATACGCCGTAATGGCGCTGGCGGATCTGGCCAAACAGGGCGAAGACAGCATCGTCAATCTGTCGTCGATCGCCGAGCGCCAACAGATTTCGCTGCCTTATCTGGAGCAGCTTTTCCTAAAGCTGCGCCGGGCCGACTTGGTTACGAGCTTTCGCGGACCAGGCGGCGGATATGCGCTGCAGCGTGAAGTTGGTCAGATCACCATTGCCGAGATCATGCGGGCCGTGGACGAGCCAGTGAAAATGACCCGCTGCGGTGGGGGCGATCACGACGTGGGCTGTATGGGCGACGATCGCTGTCTGACGCACGATCTGTGGGACGCGCTCGGCCGCCAAATCGTGAATTTTCTGGACGGCGTCACACTGGGCGATGTGGTCGACAACCAAATCGCCAAGGAAATGATGCGCGGCGCGGCGGAGCGTTCTGAACCCGAGGTCCAGGATGCGCCCAGCCGTCAGGCCGCGGCGAAGTAAGGTTGATGAGCCAAGAACGCGCATATCTCGATCACAACGCGTCCGCGCCGATCTTGCCGGAGGTGCGCGAAGGTGTTGCACGCGCTTTGGCGTTGGGCGGCAATCCCTCATCGGTTCATGCCGAGGGACGAGGCGTGCGGGCGTTGCTGGACCGCGCCCGCCAACAGGTGGCCGACCTCGCCGGCGTTGATCCAGGCCAGGTGATTTTCACCAGTGGTGGAACCGAAGCCAATGTGACGGCGCTGGCGCCAGCCCATGCCGGCATCGCGAATGACGCGGCACACTGCTTCGTTTCGGCCATCGAGCATCCATCAGTGCTTGGCGGCGGCCGGTTTCCGGCTGAGCGGGTATCGATCCTTAGCGTATCGAGTGACGGCGTGATCGATTGCACGCAATTGCGCGCCGATCTCACGGCGTTCGTGACGGCGTCTCCAGATACGCCATTCTTGGTCGCGGTCATGGCGGCGAACAACGAAACGGGCGCGCTGCAACCGGTCGCGGAAATTGCATCGATCGTCCATGAATTGGGCGGCAAGCTTCATTGCGACGGCGTGCAGGCGGCGGGTAAAATCCCGCTCGATTTGGATGCTTTGGGCGCTGATATGATGAGCTTGTCGGCACACAAAATCGGCGGCCCGCAAGGCGTCGGCGCGTTGGTGCTGGGTCGCTCGCTGGCCCAGCTGAACGACCGTCTGATCAGCGGCGGCGGGCAAGAACACAGATGGCGGGCTGGAACTGAAAATGTTTCTGGCATCATCGGCTTTGGCATCGCGGCGGATGCAGCGGTCAAGGCGTTGGCGCGCACGTCAAATCTGCAGGACATGCGCGATCGGCTGGAAACCGAGGTCATGGCGATTGCGCCTGACGCAGTCGTGATTGCGCAGACCGTCGAGCGTTTGGCGAACACTATGTGCTTTGCCGTCGATGGCATGTCGGCCGAAAATCTCGTCATCGCATTCGATCTGGCGGGCGTGGCGGTCAGCGCTGGCGCGGCCTGCTCTTCGGGCAAAGTCGAACGCTCCCATGTGCTCGAAGCGATGGGCGTGGAGGCGGCGTTGGCGAACGGGGCCGTCAGGGTGAGCTTGGGCCACGACACCAGTGATCGGGACATCGAACTTTTTTTGACGGCATGGCGCGATATCCACGCGCGCTTTGTCGCGAGGCGGCAAGCGGCGTGAGCGATGCCGGCCGAACGGACTTAGACAACGCGAAAGGTTGGAGAGAGTAATGCCAGCGGTTCAGGAAACGGTCGAACAGGTCAAAGACCTTGACGTCGACAAGTACAAATACGGATTTTCCACCGATATCGAGACCGTTAAGGCGCCCAAGGGCCTCAACGAGGACATCGTCCGCTTCATCTCTGAGAAGAAGTCCGAGCCCGAATGGATGCTCGAATGGCGGCTCGGCGCCTATCGCCGCTGGCTTACCATGGACGAGCCCACCTGGGCGCGCGTCCATTATCCCAAAATCGATTTCCAAGACCTCTATTACTACGCCGCGCCCAAGAGCACCGAAGGGCCCAAGAGTTTGGACGAGGTCGATCCCGAGCTGCTCGAGACTTATGCAAAGCTCGGTATCCCGCTGAAGGAGCAAGAGCTGCTCGCTGGCGTGCGCAAACAGGGTGAGCCGAGCGAGCTAGACGAGACGGTGGGAGACTATGGCACCGGCAAAGTCGCAGTCGATGCGGTGTTCGATTCGGTTTCGGTCGTGACCACCTTCAAGGAAGAGTTGGCGAAAGCCGGCGTCATCTTTTGTTCAATCTCAGAGGCTCTGCAAAAGTACCCCGAATTGGTGCGCAAGTATCTGGGAACGGTGGTCCCCACAACGGATAATTTCTACGCCACGCTCAACGCGGCCGTGTTTTCCGACGGCAGTTTCGTCTATGTGCCCGAGAACACCCGCTGCCCGATGGAGCTCTCGACCTATTTCCGCATCAACGAGCAGCAGACAGGCCAATTCGAGCGCACGCTGATCATCGCCGACAAGGGCTCCTACGTCAGCTACCTGGAGGGTTGCACCGCTCCCATGCGCGATGAAAATCAGCTGCATGCGGCCGTCGTCGAACTCGTCGCGCTGGACGATGCCGAAATCAAATATTCGACCGTGCAAAATTGGTATCCCGGCGACAAGAACGGCAAGGGCGGCATCTACAATTTCGTCACCAAGCGTGGTGATTGCCGCGGCAAGAACTCCAAGATTTCCTGGACCCAGGTGGAAACGGGCTCAGCAATCACCTGGAAATATCCAAGCTGCATCCTGCGCGGTGACAATTCGCGCGGCGAGTTCTATTCGATCGCCGTTTCGAACGGATACCAGCAGGTCGATTCAGGGACCAAAATGGTTCACTTGGGGCGCAACACATCAAGCCGGATCATCTCGAAGGGCATTTCGGCGGGTCATTCGTCCAACACCTATCGCGGACTGGTCTCGGCGCACCGCAAAGCAACCGGCGCGCGCAACTTCACCCAGTGCGATTCACTTCTGATCGGGAATGAGTGCGGCGCTCATACCGTGCCCTATATCGAGGCGAAGAACGCGTCGGCCACCTTTGAACACGAGGCGACGACGTCCAAGATTTCGGACGATCAGATGTTCTATTGCCAGGCTCGCGGCATGAACGATGAGGAGGCTGTGGCACTGATCGTCAACGGCTTCGTGCGCGACGTTCTTCAGCATTTGCCGATGGAGTTCATGGCTGAAACGCAGAAATTGATCGGCATTTCGCTCGAAGGGAGCGTGGGATAGGCGTTGGCGCAAATTTGAACGCGTCTGTGAAAAAAGAGATTCGAGAAAGTTTCATCCATGTTGAAAATTGAAAATCTGCACGTCGAAGTCGATGGCAAGGAGATCCTCGACGGTCTCGATATCGAAGTTCCCAAGGGCGAAGTACACGCCATCATGGGTCCCAATGGATCGGGGAAATCGACGCTCGCTTACGTGTTGGCGGGTAAGGACGACTATGTGGTCACCAAGGGATCGATCACCTGGAACGGCGAGGACCTCCTGGAGCTCAGTCCCGATGAGCGCGCTGCGGCGGGCGTTTTTCTCGCCTTTCAGTATCCGGTGGAGATACCCGGCGTTGCCACGATGACTTTTCTGCGAACGGCGCTGAACGCCGTGCGCAAGGCGCGCGGCGAAGATGAGCTCACCACGCCCGACTTCATGCGCGTTGTGCGCGAGAAAGCCGAAGCGCTCAAGATCGAGTCCGACATGTTGAAACGTCCGCTGAATGTCGGGTTTTCCGGTGGCGAAAAAAAGCGGCAAGAAGTGCTTCAGATGGCGCTGCTCGAGCCCTCGCTCTGCGTGCTGGATGAGACCGATTCAGGCCTCGATATCGACGCCGTGCGGATCGTCTCCGAAGGCGTCAACGCGCTGCGCTCGCCAGAGCGCGCGATGCTTGTCATCACCCATTACCAGCGTCTGCTGACCTATATCGTCCCCGATCGCGTCCATGTGCTTTCAGCCGGTAAAATTGTGCGTTCGGGCGATAAGGAGTTGGCGCTCGAACTCGAGAAATCGGGTTATGCCGAATACGAAGAAGCAGCGGCTTAAGGAGCGATTTTGATGGATGCCGCGGTGAACACATTGACCAGCAAGGCTGAATTGGCCTTTGCCGAGACCTTCGACCGCGTCAAGGCCGAGTTGCCGGGCGCAGACAGCGTGCACGAGTTGCGCAACGATGCAATGCGCGGTTTTGCGCGCACCGGGCTGCCCAACCGGCGTGTTGAAGAATGGAAATACACGGACCTTTATGCGCGTCTGGATGATGCCTTCGCGCCGCCGGCGGGTGAGGGGCCCAAGCTCACGCGCGATGACGTCCTGCAAGCGCTCGGAAGCGAGCTTGCCGCCTTGGATTGCCACTTGATCGTGCTGGTCGATGGGCAAGTGGCGATCGGTCTCTCGGAAATGAATTTTTTGGGTGAGCAGGGTGAATTGTCGAGCATGGCATCGGCGCTGGCCGCGCCGCCAACCTGGCTGGAAGAGCGCTTGGCCGATGGCGAGATGGCGCCGCAAAATGCCGTGTTGTGTCTCAACACCGCAATGATGTCCGATGGCGTTGCCTTGCGCGTTGCGGCGGACGTCAGCATAGAAAAACCCATCCACATCGTGCACTTGCATACCGCAACTACGCCTGTCGGCATCGCCACCAGACACGTGATTGCCCTCGAAGCGCGCGCGCGGGCGAGCGTTTTGGAGTCCCATGTGGGACCCTCGAGCGCGGCGGTGCAGCACAATGTGGCGAGTGACGTGTCGTTGGCTGAGGGCGCGGCGATGCATCACCTGAAGATCCAGCAGGAATCGGATTCAGCGACCCACTTGTCGACTTGGCGGGTCGCTTTGGCGGCCTCTACCAATTATGACGCATTTCAATTTGTCGGCGGCACCGGCTTAACGCGCAACGAGATCCATTTGAGCTTCAACGGTGAGCATGCGCGCGGGGGCGTCAATGGCGTCTTTATGGGTGCCTCCGAGCAACACATCGACACCACGCTGTTTGTCGATCATGCCGCAGCCAATTGCGTGAACCGAATGGTCTTTAAGGGCGTGCTTGACGATGCGGCGCGCGGCGTTTTTCAGGGCAAGATCATGGTGCGCCAACAGGCCCAGAAGACCGACAGCAATGAGATGGTGCAGGGATTGCTGCTTTCCGAGCGCGCCGAATTCGATTCAAAACCCGAGCTGGAAATTTTTGCCGACGATGTGCTGTGCGGGCATGGCTCAACGTCCGGTCAGATCGACGAAGACCTGCTGTTCTATTTGCGCGCGCGCGGCATCGGCGAGCTCGAAGCGCGGT
The DNA here is from genome assembly GCA_021775595.1 of Hyphomicrobiales bacterium. Classification (GTDB taxonomy): domain Bacteria; phylum Pseudomonadota; class Alphaproteobacteria; order Rhizobiales; family Methyloligellaceae; genus JAJFHN01. Next base: position 51,064 of record JAJFHN010000075.1, on the reverse strand, counting down.
CGCTTTTGATTCAAGCCTTCGCCGGAGAAGCGCTTGAACTGATCGAAAACGAGACCATCCGCGAGGCTTTAGGCGAAGCAGTCCGCGGCTGGTTGGCCCACCGGATTGGGTGATATGACGGCACCGATGGAGCTCAAGGTGAAGGACAGCGCGCTACAGACACAAGGCGGCTACGACGTCGCCCGTGTGCGGGCCGATTTCCCGATTCTGTCGCGCACCGTCTACGACAAGCCGCTCGTCTATCTGGACAACGGCGCTTCAGCGCAAAAGCCTCAAGCCGTGTTGGATGCCATCGAGACCGCCTATGCGAGCGAATATGCCAACGTTCACAGAGGCTTACACTATTTGAGCAACGCTGCGACCGCCAATTACGAGGGCGCGCGGATCAAGGTGCGCGATTTTCTCAACGCCGCCTCGGAAAATGAGATCATCTTCACTCGCAACGCAACCGAGGCGATCAATCTGGTGGCGCAGTCCTTCGGCGGCGAGCGTATTGAGCCTGGCGATGAAATCGTCGTCAGCATCATGGAACACCACTCCAACATTGTGCCGTGGCATTTTCACCGCGAGCGGAACGGCGCGGTGCTCAAATGGGCGCCCGTCTCGCAAGACGGCGAATTCCAAATGGACGCGTTCGAGAAGTTGCTCGGACCCCGCACCAAAATGGTCGCCATCAGCCACATGTCCAACGTGCTTGGCACCATCGTGCCGATCGCTGAGGTCAGCGCGTTGGCTCATGAGCGTGGCATTCCCGTACTCGTCGACGGCGCCCAGGCGGGCGTTCATATGAATGTCGACGTCCAGGCGCTCGATTGCGATTTCTATGTAATCACCGGCCATAAGCTCTATGGCCCCTCGGGCATAGGCGCGCTGTATGCCAAGGCTGAGCATTTGGCCGCGATGCCGCCTTATCAAGGCGGCGGTGAAATGATTGAGGCGGTGAGATGCGAAGAGATCAGCTATGGCAAGCCGCCCTATCGCTTCGAAGCGGGTACGCCGTCGATCGTGCAAGCGATTGGATTTGGCGCGGCGCTGGATTATGTCGAAACGATCGGACGCGATGCGATCACCGCCCATGAGGACCAGCTGTTGACCCACGCCCATGCCCGGCTTGGCGAAATCGAGGGTTTGCGCATCATTGGCGAAGCACCCAACAAGGGTGCAATCGTATCGTTTGATATTGAAGGCATGCATCCCCATGATATCGCAACGATTATTGACCGCTCGGGCATTGCGGTGCGGGCCGGTCACCATTGCGCCCAGCCGCTGCTCGAACGCTTTGGCGTTACGGCAACCTGCCGGGCGTCGTTTGCCATGTACAACACCATTGAAGAGGTCGACGCTTTGGCCGCAGCGTTGATCAAAGCCCGGGAATTTTTCGCATGATGGAAAAACCAGAAGACCGCCAACCAAGGGATTTTCTGATGAGCGATACCGAGCTCGAGGAGGCATGCGCGCAGACGGTCGAGGCCGTCAAGGGCGCGCCGAAGAAAGCGGAATCGGGGCTGAGCGAACAGGAAATCGAGCGGCTGACCCACGATATGGTTGCGGCCATCAAGACGGTTTATGACCCGGAAATTCCGGTGGATGTCTACGAGCTCGGCCTGATTTACAGGATCGATGTGGATGATGACCGCAATGTCGAGGTCGATATGACTTTGACGGCTCCCGGCTGTCCGGTGGCCGGCGAAATGCCCGTTTGGGTGGAGAACGCCGTTGCCAGCGTTGCCGGCGTGAATAACGTAACGGTCAAGCTCGTGTTCGACCCGCCATGGGAAATCAGTCGCATGTCGGAAGAAGCGCGTGTCGCGCTCAACATGTTTTAACGTTGAAGCGGCATGATCGAGCGCATATTTGAAAGCAGATGACGATGCAGAGAGCAAAACTCCAGGTGATGCGGCTGACGAGCAAGGCGGCCGACCGCATCAAGGATATTATGGCGACCTCGCAGAAGCAGGCGGTCGGCCTGCGCATCGGCGTCAAGAACGGCGGCTGTGCGGGTATGGAATACACAATCGATTACGCCGAGAACGCGGAGCCGCTTGATGAGATTGTCGAGGAGCATGGCGTCAGGCTGTTCATCGAACCAAAGGCCGTGCTCTTTCTGCTCGGTACCGAGATGGATTACGAGATAGATAAGCTCTCGTCGGGATTCGTCTTCAACAATCCCAACCAGACCAGCGCTTGCGGTTGCGGGGAATCGGTTGAGATCCAGCCCGTATCTCGCGCTCAGCTGGAAGCCTACGCCAAAAACGAAAGCGCGCTCGGCGGATCATAGGCCGCCACGCGAGTTCCATTCATAGAATTGGATTGACTCAAGCTGCGTCAGTGGCGCCTTCGGGTACGGCGCTGTCTTCGCTCATGACTTGATCGCGGCCGTTGTGCTTGGAGCTGTAGAGATGGGAGTCCGCGCGCTCGATCAGCTCTTTGGGCGTTTCGCCTCTCCGGTGCAGCGCCGCTCCGATCGACAAAGTCACATGACCGAGGCTGTCGCCGGTTGATTTTTTAACCAGCTCCTTGGTCTTGACCGCGTTGCGGATCTGCTCGGCCACGGTCACCGCGTCAGTCAGCCCGGTATTGGGCAAAATCACAGAGAATTCTTCGCCACCGTAACGGGCCACCAAATCGCGTCCCTTGACGTTGGCCTGCATCGTCTTGGCGACCAGCCGTAACACGCCGTCTCCGGCCAAGTGGCCGTGTGTGTCGTTAAATCGCTTGAAGTGGTCGATGTCCATCATCAACAAGGAAAGCGGCTGGTTCGTTTCTTGGCATTCGCTGATGGCGTCTTGCAGCACGTGATCGTAGCGCTTGCGATTGGGGATGCCGGTCAACTCGTCGGTAAGGGATTCGGCGCGGACCATCTCGAGGTCCATGTGCAAGTCGGTAATTTGCTTGTGAGACGAGGAGAGACGATCTTCCAGCTCCTCCGTATTGACGGCCATTTTCTGCGTGGCCGCCAGAACGGTCCGCACGACCAATTCGAATTGCTGGAGATCCGTGATGCGGCCAAGCTGGTCGTTCACCAGATCAAGGGATTGCCGGAATGACGACGTGCAATCAGTCGCCGATGTAAGACTCTTGAGCACCTCTTTGATCTCGCTGCTCATGCCGGCGCCGATTTCTTCGACTTTTGTGTCGAATCGGCTGGTGCCGATAAATGTCTCGTAGAAAAGAGCGGCGTCTTCTCGGCTGATCTCGTTTTTGTCGGACAACATGTTACGCACCGCTTCATTCAGCGATTTGTTGGTGCCGGAAGCGTAGGTGTAGAACAACTCGTAATTCTTGGGCACGGGCGCCGTCTTCGATTTCTGCAGGAAACCGAGCGCATTGCGGCTTAGTTCGACGGCGCGTTCGTATTCGTGATCGTGCGTCACTTGGGCGTCTCGCGGTGTGGTGCCAATTTTGAAAAATTGGACGTATCAGTCATGGCCTTCTGCCATTTCATTTGGGTTCGAATTGCAATTCGCGCAGGCGCAGAATCACCTCGCACGAATTGTGTCCATGCCAGCAACACTGCGCTGAATTACTGAGTATTTGGTTAAAGGAGCGTTATTTCAGGAGGCGCGTGGCGAGCGCTTCATGAACGCGGGCATGTGGTCGCCCATGCCGACCACCCGTTCTCCGCCCTTGGCGGGTGATTTGGCTTGATTGGAGCCTTGCGGTTCGCCGTTGGGCTTTGTCTTGCCTCGGCGTCGCTTCTTTTTGACATCTCCGTTGGATTGAGCTGGCGCGCTTTCCTGGCGTTGTGGTGGGCGTCCGCCGCCTTGAGCTCCGGATTTGCGCGGTCCACGCCCCCGGGCGGGACGTCGTCCGCGCTTGGATTCGAATGCGTCTCGACCGGGAGCATCACCAATCCATTCGATCTCGGAGCCGAGCATATTTGTGATGGCTTTTACGGCGCGCCCATCTTCGGGTGTTACAAGCATTGCAGCAAAACCCTCGCGGCCCGCACGGCCGGTTCTGCCGATGCGATGTACATAGTCCTCAGGCTGGGAGGGTACGTCGTAATTGAAGATGTGACTGACATCGGGGATGTCGAGGCCGCGGGCCGCGACATCACTGGCAACAAGCAGCGAGACGTTGCCGCCGCGAAAGGCATCCAGCGTCGCCATGCGCTGGTGTTGATCCATATCGCCGTGTAGGGCGGCCGCATCGAAACCGTGTTTCAGTAGAGACTTGTGCAGGATCGCGACGTCGCGCTTGCGGTTACAAAACAAAATGGCGTTGCGAACCTCAAGATCGCGCAGCAGTTCGCGCAGAGCCTCGCGCTTTTCAGCCGGATCGTTGGATGAGAATTTAAGCCGCTGGACGATCGTACCGGCTGCCGTTGCCGGCGGGGTCGCTTCAATGCGCTCTGGATTGTTGAGAAACGTATCGGCCAGGCGTTGGATCTCGGGCGGCATCGTCGCCGAAAAGAACAAGGTTTGCCGTCTGGGAGGCAGCATTTTGCTGATGCGTTCGACGTCTGGAATAAAGCCCATGTCGAGCATGCGGTCAGCTTCGTCGATAACAAGTATCTCGACACCGGTGAGAAGCAGCTTTCCGCGTTGAAAATGGTCGAGCAATCGACCAGGCGTCGCGATCAAGACGTCGGCGCCGCGATCGAGCTTGCGGTTTTGCTCGTCGAACGACACGCCGCCGATCAGCAGCGCGACAGTCAATTTGTGCTGGGAGCCGTAAAGCTCGAAAGCGGCGGCAACTTGGGCTGCCAGTTCGCGCGTTGGTTCGATGATCAGCGAACGCGGCATGCGCGCCCGGGCGCGACCGCGCTCCAGGCGCGTCAACATCGGCAAAACGAAGGAGGCCGTCTTGCCCGTACCGGTCTGGGCGATGCCGAGAACGTCGCGGCCATCGACCGCAAACGGAATTGCCTGCGCTTGTATGGGCGTTGGTTCGGTGTAGCCGACGGCTTCGACCGCGGCGATTACTTTTTGGCTTAGACCAAGATTTTCAAATGTCATGCGTAATTGTCTTAATCGCGGCAATGCCACCTGCGGAGGGCCCGCTTGACACATTATGTTCGAAGCATTGGGAACTGCGGTCGATCTGTGCGACTCGCCTACGAAAAACCTAGCCTGAAAATAGGGTTCGGCAGCGATTTGTCAAACGGCGCCTTATGTTGACGCCGGCATGTGGATGGTATGAAAGGGTAGCGATCACATTGGCTGGAAGGATGCCGGCGCGCGCGAGCGCGCTTTTTTGATCGGGCAGAACGGTTCGAAAGCACGCACCATGGATCACGCAAACGTCGCAGTCAGGCCTCCGATTTTGTTCGCGGTGCCGTTCTTGGCGGCCATGGTGATTGAATATTTGCTGCCGTTGGGGCCGGGATTGGCTGGGGGACCGCGGCGTGCGGTGCTGGTCGGAATCGGCTTGATGGTGTTGGGCGCTGTGCCCTTTGCCTTTGCCGTCCGCCGTTTTTTGGCCGCCGGCACCAATGTGCCCACCTGGCAACCGTCGCTGGCGCTGGTTGAAGACGGACCCTACAACTTCACGCGCAACCCGATCTATATCGGCCTGGTGACGCTTTATTTTGGACTGTCCGTAGCACTCACCAGTGTTTGGGCCTTGATTTTCCTGCCATTTTTGATCGCGGTGCTCCATCACGGCGTGGTGTTGCGCGAGGAAGCCTATCTCGCGGCCAAATTCGGCGAACCATACAGAAAATTTCAAGAGCGCGTGCCCCGGTGGTTCTAGGGTTCAGATGGCAGGCGATGGAGCGGCGTCCGATCGTGCTGCGGGTTGAGGCAATATGACGGCGGCGTTGTTTGTACCGGGCCTGTTGTGCACGGGCGAGGTGTTCGCGCCCCAGTCCGCCGCCCTGGCGCGCGATCTTGAGATTTCGATCGCCGATCATACGGGCGAGGAGACCATTGGCGCTTTGGCGGGTGCGATCCTGGCCGCGGCGCCCGAACGGTTCGTGCTGGTCGGCCTGTCGCTTGGCGGCATCATCGCGCTTGAAATGGTGGTTCAGGCCGCCGAGCGCGTATCGGGACTGGTTTTGATCGACACCAGCGCGCGTGCCGATTCGCCCGAGCAGGCGGCGCGACGCTTGGGATTTATCGAATTCGCCGAGCAGGCCGGCCTGAGGGCGGCGATGGAAAAATCGATTCCCTTGATGTTGCATGAAACCCGGCAAAACGATCCGGTGCTGCGCGAGACACTGCTCGATATGGCCGAGAGTTCGGGGCTTGATGTCTTTAAACGTCAACAGGCGGCACTGGCGGGAAGGGGCGATTATGTCGCCGGTCTGGCTGGAATCGCGTGCCCTACGCTCGTCATTGTCGGTGAGGCAGATGCCATGACGCCGGCGGATCTCTCGTACGAATTGGCTGCCGGTATCGAGAACGCGCAGCTTGAGATCATCCCGGGATGTGGCCATCTCTCGACGCTGGAATGCCCGGATGAGGTGAACGGCATGATCACCGCGTTTCTGCGCGACCGCGCTTTGGCCGGCTAATCAGGCTACAGCGAACGGCAATAATCAGATATCGAGATCATCGGCAAAGGCGGCGCGGTCCTGGATGAAGCGGAATCGGGCCTCGGCCTTATTGCCCATCAGTTGATCGACCGATCGCGCCGTCGTTTTGCGGTCGTCGTCTGCAATTTCAACCCGCAACAGCGTACGGTTGGCCGGTGACATCGTCGTTTCCTTCAGCTGCTTGGGCAGCATTTCGCCAAGCCCCTTGAAGCGACTGATCTCGACCTTACCGCGGCCGCCGAACTCGCTGCTCATCAGCTCATCTTTGTGGGCATCGTCGCGCGCGTAGAAGGTTTTCGCGCCTTGGCTCAGCTTATAAAGCGGCGGGACAGCCAGATGGAGATGGCCGTTTTCGATCATTTGCGGCATCTGCTGGTAGAAAAAGGTGATTAACAGTGAGGCGATGTGCGCGCCGTCCACGTCCGCATCGGTCATGATCACGACGCGCTCATAGCGCAAGTCGTCCTCGCGGTAATGGGCGTCCATTCCACAGCCCAGCGCAAGAACGAGATCGGCGAGCTGCTGGTTCTGCGTCAGTTTTTGGCTGCTGGCGCTGGCAACATTCAGGATTTTGCCGCGCAAAGGCAGAATCGCCTGGTTGACGCGGTTGCGCGCCTGCTTCGCCGAGCCGCCGGCCGAGTCGCCCTCGACGATAAACAGCTCGGTGCCTTCTGCCGATGTGTTCGAACAATCGGCGAGTTTGCCCGGCAGGCGAAGTTTGCGGGTGGCTTGTTTGCGGCTGACTTCCTTCTCGCGCCGCCGACGCAACCGCTCTTCTGAGCGTTCGATCACCCAATCGAGCAACTGGTTTGCTTGGGTGGGATTGCCGGTCAGCCAGTGGTCGAATTCATCGCGCACCGCCGCTTCCACGATCCGGCTCGCTTCGGCGCTCGCCAGCTTGTCCTTGGTCTGGCCCTGGAATTCGGGCTCCGAAATAAAGACGGAGAGCATAACGGCGGCCGTCCCGGTCACATCATCGGGCGTGATTTGGCCGGCGCGCTTGTTGCCGGAGAAATCGCCAAAGGCTTTGAGGCCTTTTGTGAAGGCGGTGCGCAGGCCCGCCTCGTGCGTGCCGCCATCAGGCGTCGGCACCGTGTTGCAATAGGAACTCAAGAAGCCATCCCTGCTGGCAACCCAGGCAACCGCCCATTCGACGCTGCCGTGGCCCTTGGCTTTCTCCACCTTGCCGGCAAAGCAGTCCTGGGTGACGGTGGTTGCGCCTTCAAGGCGCAGCTGGAGGAAATCCTTCAGACCGTCGGGAAAATGAAAACGCGCCGTTTCTGGGGTTTCGTCGCCGGATTTGAGCAACTCCGGTGCGCATGACCAACGGATCTCCACGCCACCAAACAGATAGGCCTTAGAACGCGCCATGCGGAACAGGCGGGCCGGCTTGAAGGAACTTGCCTTGCCAAAGATTTTGGGATCGGGCCGGAACCGCACCTTCGTGCCGCGCCGGTTCTTGATTTCGCCCAGTGTCTCCAGCGGACCGTCGGGCTCGCCGCGCGTATAGGTCTGTCGGTAGAGGATTTGCGCGCGCGCAACCTCGACTTCGAGATGTTCGGAGAGCGCATTGACCACCGAGACGCCGACGCCGTGCAGGCCGCCGGAAGTTTCGTAGACGCCGGTGCCGAATTTTCCGCCGGCGTGCAACATCGTCATGATGACTTCGAGCGCCGACTTTTTCTTGAATTTGGGATGCGGATCGATGGGAATGCCGCGCCCATTGTCGATCACCGTCAGCCAACCCTCGGCATCGAGCGCTACGTCGATCCAGCTGGCGTGGCCGGCAACCGCTTCGTCCATGGCGTTGTCGATGACCTCGGCAAAGAGGTGATGGAGCGCTTTTTCATCCGTGCCGCCGATATACATGCCCGGCCGCCGCCGAACCGGCTCAAGGCCTTCGAGCACCTCGATGTCGGCAGCGGTGTATTTTCCGTCATCCTTACCGGACTTGGTGGACTTGGCCTTAGCGCCGCTGATCGGCTCGGCCTCCAGCTCGGCTTCGAGTTTGGCAAATAGATCGCGCGATGCGGCCATGAGTCGGTGCGTCCTAAACCTGGTCGGCGCAGCGGCGCGATCGGGTCGAGTTGGGCGAATCTGTCAAGCAACAGTGCAAATTTGGTCGCATGGGGCTTGGTATTTGGCAAGGGGCGCATTGCGTGCCAAGGGTATGGTTGGCTAGCATCGCCCGTTTGGGGCCTGAGATTTGAGGAGAGCGTAATGCCGGAGGTGACGCCAATTTGCGATTTTGGCTGGAAGGCGCCGGACTTCGCGCTGCCCGGTACCGACGGAAAAATCTACCGGCTCGAGGACATACGCGGCGAGAACGGAACGCTCGTCATGTTCATCTGCAACCATTGCCCCTATGTCCGTTCGGTGATCGACCGCATCGTGCGCGATGTCGCCCAATTGCAGGACCTTGGCGTGGGTGCGGCGGCGATCTGCTCCAATGACCCTGTGGCCTATCCTGACGATTCGCTCGACAAGATGGTCGAGTTTGCCAGCGCAAACGGATTTGGTTTTCCATATCTCCATGACGCTCAACAGTCGGCCGCGCGCGCCTATGGCGCGGTGTGCACGCCTGATTTTTTCGGTTTCAACGCTGCGCTTGAGTTGCAATATCGTGGCAGGCTGGACGAAAGCGGCATGCGGGCGGCCGCGCCAGATGTGCGCCGCGAACTCCTCGAGGCCATGAAGGCTGTCGCCACGACAGGCGCCGGACCGGCCGATCAAGCCGCTTCGATGGGTTGTTCCATCAAATGGATCGCGGCCTGAGGCGGCAAATCGGGTCTTAGCCGCAACGCCGTGGGCATTTCCGTTTTTTTTACATACTGCTGCTAATCTCGCGATCAGTTGGGGGAGTGGTATGGTTTTAGTATTGCGTTACGTCTGCCTTTTGGCGCTCGGGGGAGCGTCGATTCTCGCATTTATCAGCGCCACCGCGGCGACCGGTCAGCTGTTGCTGGCCGAAAACGGCCGCGCGGTCGAAAATCCCGAAGCGATGGGCTTTTGGATCCTGGCGCTGATGGCCGCTGCCAGCCTGTTTTCGGTATTCCGCTTCATGTTTTCGCGGGCGCCGGTGGCGGTTTGGACTTGGATCAAAGACAACAAGGATCGTCTCGCGACGCTGGTGCTGATCGTAATGATCGGCGGCCTGTTCGTCGTGGCTTAGGGCGTTTGCAGACGGAAAAATTTGGTTTCGGGGGGAGCCTTGCTGGTCGAATTGGAGATTGCGTAATGGGCAGTATGCAATCTCTATGAAGCGCAAAGCCTCAGGACTTTAAGTCTGATCAGGCGGTGGATGCGCTTTGGGGGAATCGACCGATATGCAAGGCATCCAAAAAAGGGGCGGCCCTTGGGCCGCCCCTTTTCATATTCGCAGACGCGCTTGGCGTATCTGCTATGAGCTGTAGTACATATCGAATTCGACCGGATGCGGCGTCATTTCGACGCGCTCGACTTCTTCCAGCTTCAGCTCCAAATAACCGTCGATCTGATCATCGGTGAAGACATTGCCCTTCTTCAAGAAGTCGCGATCGGCGTCCAAGCATTCGCACGCCTCACGCAGCGAACCACAGACGGTCGGAATGCCTTCGAGCTCGTCCGGCGGCAGATCGTAAAGGTTCTTGTCCATCGGATCGCCCGGATCGAGCTTTTTCTCGATGCCGTCGAGGCCGGCCATCAGCATTGCAGCAAAGGCGAGATAGGGATTGGCCATCGGATCGGGGAAACGAACTTCGAAGCGCTTGCCCTTCGGGTTCGAGACGAAGGGAACGCGGCAAGAGGCCGAGCGATTGCGGGCAGAATAGGCCAGCAGCACCGGCGCCTCGTATCCCGGGACCAGCCGTTTGTATGAGTTGGTCGACGGGTTGGTCAAAGCATTGAGTGCCTTGGCGTGGGTCAAAATGCCGGCAATGTAGTGGAGGCACGTCTCCGAAAGATCGGCATATTTGTTGCCGGCAAAGACCGGCTCGCCACCCTTGAAGAGAGACTGATGGCAATGCATGCCCGTGCCATTGTCACCGAACACCGGCTTGGGCATGAAGGTTGCCGTTTTGCCGTAGGCTTGGGCCACGTTGTGGATCACATATTTATAGATCTGCAAGTGGTCGGCGATGGTCGTCAGCGGGGCGAATTTTATACCGAGCTCGTGTTGAGCCGCCGCCACCTCATGATGGTGTTTTTCCACCGTGACGCCCATTTCGGCCATGACGCTCAGCATTTCTGAGCGGATGTCTTGAGCCGAGTCGACCGGCGGAACGGGGAAATAACCACCCGTGGTTCGCGGCCGATGACCGAGATTGCCCATCTCGTATTCGGTGCCGCAATTGCTGGGGAGTTCCGTGGAATCTACTTTGAAGCCGGTGTCGTAGGGGTCGGCTGAGAAACGGACGTCATCGAAGATAAAAAATTCGGCCTCGGGACCGAAATAGGCCGTGTCGCCAATTCCTGTTTGGCTCAAATAGGCTTCTGCTTTTTTGGCCGTGCCGCGGGGGTCTCGCTCGTAGATCTCTCCCGTCGTCGGCTCGACGATGTCGCAGAAAATAGCCATCGTCGTTTGGGCAAAGAAGGGGTCGAGCGTGGCGCTGCTGGTATCGGGCATCAGCGTCATGTCGGATTTGTCGATGTTTTTCCAACCCGCAATTGACGATCCATCGAACATAATGCCGTCGGCGAACGCGGCCTCGTCCATCTGCGATCCGTCCATCGTCAGATGCTGCATTTTTCCGCGCGGGTCGGTGAATCGGAGATCGACGTACTTGACGTCCTCGTCTTTGATCTGTTTCAGCACTTTACTTACGTCAGCCATTGTCTTCCCCTGTTTCAATTCGGGTTACTGCACCGGCACCACAGCCGGCTGATTGGGAATCGTCTGAGTCACGGCAGGTCGGATTGGTCTGTCGTGGTGAGGATCTGGTCCATTGGGACCAGGTCAGATGGCATCGCCTCCGGTTTCGCCGGTTCGAATGCGGATAGCGTCTTCCACCGATAAGATGAAAATCTTGCCATCGCCAATGCGTCCGGTCTTGGCAGAGGTCAAAATTGCCTCGACTGCTTTGTCGACCATATTGTCGGCAAGAACAATTTCAACCTTCACTTTTGGTAGGAAATCGACGACGTATTCGGCGCCGCGATAGAGTTCGGTATGACCTTTCTGACGGCCAAATCCCTTAGCCTCTGTCACGGTGATGCCCTGCAAGCCGATTTCCTGCAGAGCTTCTTTCACCTCGTCAAGTTTGAAAGGCTTGATAACGGCCTCAATTTTCTTCATCTCCCCAGTCACCTCCGCTGCGGACCTATCTTATGCGATGGTCGATTGTTCGCCTGTGCCATAGCATGCGCCGTGCCAAGGCGGCGGAGATTGAAAAGCTTTATCATTTCAATATCTTGCGGATTCACGGCCGGCGTGGGGCAGGCATATGCGACGTCATTTTGCACACGTGTTATGCACCATGCACAAAAAATATGCACCAAAGAGCCGCCGGCCGGGCCCACGAGCCTGTTTTTTGGGCGCGCGTGCGCGGTGGCGTTGCGCTAACACAGACACGGCGGCGGACGCCGGCGCTGCTCGTCGTTCGCGATAGGTGTCAACGGACATGCATGAACTGCTGACCAATGAAGAAATGGGCGAAGCCGACCGGTTGACCATCGCCGCCGGTCGCGCCGGGCGCGAGCTGATGGAAAATGCGGGCCGTGCGGTGGCGAATGCAGTGGCCCAGCGCTTTCCGGATGCTGGCTGCGTCGCTGTGCTGTGTGGGCCTGGCAACAATGGCGGTGATGGTTTTGTTGCCGCGCGCCATTTGGTCGAGCGCGGCTATTTGGTCAGATTGGGGTTGCTTGGCGCCCGCAGCCAGCTCGCGGGCGATGCCGCTTTAGCAGCCGATGACTGGCCGGACGAGATAGCGGCACTTGATCCAAGCCTGCTTGAGGGCGCTGATGTGGCCATCGACGCGCTCTTTGGTGCGGGTCTCGCACGCAAACTCGAAGGCGCGGCTGCGGCGACCGTGGCTGCGCTCAATAGGGCCCCGCTTGCCGTCGTCGCCGTCGACGTTCCAAGTGGCATCGATGGCACGAGCGGTGAGGTCTTGGGGGCGGGCGAGGGCGGCTTCTGCGTTGATGCGGATATCACCGTCACGTTTTTTCGCCGCAAACCGGGCCATGTGCTGCTGCCAGGGCGCCGCCATTGCGGCGAAGTGGTGCTGGCGGACATCGGCATCGATGAGTGGGTGCTGGACGGCATCGGACCCAGCATTTTCGCCAACGCTCCCGCTCTGTGGGCTGGCGCATATCCTTGGCCATTGCCGGCAGGCCACAAATATGACCGCGGCCATGCCGTTATTGTCTCTGGACCTGCAAATGCCACCGGCGCAAGCCGGTTGGCTGCCCGCGGCGCGCTGCGGGCCGGCGCGGGCTTGGTCACGCTGGCATCGCCGCCAGATGCCCTTGCCATCAATGCGGCGCAGCTCACGGCCGTCATGATCGCGGAGTTCGACGGCGCAAGCGGTCTGACTGAGATAATGGCCGATGAGCGCATGAATGCGTGCCTGATCGGCCCTGGCGCTGGTCTTGGCGAGGACACGCGCAATTGTGTCGCGGCGTTGCTTTCGAGCCGGGCCGCTGTCGCCCTGGATGCGGATGCGCTTACCTCATTTGCCGATCAGCCCGACGCGCTCTTTGAGCCAATTAAAGCCCGGTCTGCGGATGTTGTTTTGACACCGCACGATGGTGAATTTGCGCGGTTGTTTGGCCGCATCGAGGGCTCGAAGGCCGTGCGGGCGCGCGAGGCGGCCCGGCGCTCTGGCGCCACCATCGTTCTCAAGGGATCCGACAGCGTGATCTCGGACGGCCAGCGCTGCGCGATCAATGAAAATGCGCCGCCCTGGCTCGCAACCGCGGGCGCGGGCGACGTTTTAGCTGGATTGGCAACCGGTTATCTGGCGCAAGGCATGGACGCGTTTGAGGCCGCCGCAGCCGCCACATGGCTCCATGCCGCAGCGGCCGAGAACGTTGGGCCGGGACTGATCGCCGAAGATTTGTCCGAAGCGCTGCCTGCTGTGCTGGGCGCCCTATGGAGGGGCGAACTCTCGTAAGATATCGGCGGAGGGGGCCTTATTCGTAGAGGCTTTGGAGCTGATCAACGCAGTTGAATACGCGCGCATACACATGGGTATGACTGCGCAGCGGCTTCCTCACCAAGACGCTGAATTTACACTGCGTTTTCTCGGGCCGGTCGAAACTCTGGATCTTATAGATGATGTTGCGCTTGAGCATGTCGGAGGCAAAGCTCGCGCAGAGCTGTTGGCGATCGCCCGCTTGAAGCAAAATGCGGTCGTTGTCGGTGCCTTCGATCTTGAGGGGAATGGGGCGGCTGCGTGTAACGGAATCTTCGTCGAATGCCATCAACGAGAGCGTGGGCTCTTCTAAAACACGCTCTTCCTGCAGCAAATTGTCGACGCTGAACCGGATACATTTTCCCTTATCGTCAAGCTGCGAGAGTTCGATTTCAGTAACGTGAAAAAGGCTCCAATCGAGCCAATAGGCAACGGCGAATTCGAGGCCCAGAATGAAGGTCGTCATGATGAGATACGGCCGCGCCCGAACCCAAAAGGTCTTTTTTGGCTTGGGTATTTGGCTATCGCTCATTTTTGTCTCGGGGCAGGCCGTTGGATCAGGTTGAGCAATACCTTACATAAATTCCAGATGCTTCGTAAGTAGCGCCCGGCGGGCCAGGCGAACTTGGTGCCGGGCCCGCAAATTTGCTATGACACGCAGGTCACGATCGCTCGCCCGCAAATCTCCCGATTTTGCCTCTAAAATGCGTGACGGCGCGCCAAAAGCGGCGCGATCGAAGGGGCGTATGAGCGGTGGTTGAGGTGATGGACATGTCAAATCGCGGTCGACGGCGCTTTTGGCGAGGTTCGGCGCTCGCGCTCTGTGTGCTGTTTTTGGCGCTCGCGCCGACCGCACACGCGGCTACAAATCGAGCTCTGTTGCAGGCCGGACAGGGTGTTTCGGCGCTGTTGCGCGGACAGTATGAAAAAGCCATCGAGGCCTATAGTCAGGCGCTTGAGTCGGCGGATCTGTCCGATGTGCGGCGCGCCAACATCTACAATGACCGCGGCGTGGCGAAGTGGCGTATGGCGCGCGCCAAGGATGCCATCGACGACTTCAACAAGGCGATTGAACTGTTTGCCGACTATGCCGTCGTCTACAACAACCGCGGCAATGCCTTGATGGATCTGAAGCGCCCGGATGAGGCCATCAAGGACTTCGAACGCGCCATCGAGCTGGCGCCGGCTTATGGCGCAGCGCACAACAATCGCGGCAATGCCCTGCTGGCTATGGGCAGAACGGATCAAGCTCATAAAGCTTTCGCAAAGGCAGTAGAGCTGATGCCAAACAACGCCGTGCCTCTCAATGGACGCGGCAAGGTCAATACCGAACTCGAGCGCCCATTCGCCGCCATGCGCGATCTCAACCGCGCAATTCTGTTGAATGCAAAATACAGCAGCGCCTATCGAAACAGGGCGAGCGCCAACTTGTCGCTCGAGCGACACACCAGCGCCATCAAAGATCTCACCCAAGCGATCGGCAGCAACGCCAAAGACACGGCGCTCTATCTTGCCCGCGCCCGCGCATATACCCGCCTCAAGCGCTATCGACCGGCGATCGCCGACTACAGCAAGGTGATCGAAATCAATCCCGAGTCGCCGCAAGCCTTCAGTGAACGGGGCAAGGTCTATGCGGATTTGCGCTCTTTCAAGAAGGCGCAGGCCGATCTTGCGAAGGCCCTTGGCCTCGCGCCAAATTTGACCAGCGCTTATATCAGCCGCGCCACAACTCATGTGCGCATGGGCGCCCCTCAAGAAGGATTGACGGACGCCAATCGGGCGCTGGCCATAGATCCCAAGAGTGCGGCAGCCTATGCGGCGCGAGCCGAAATCTACGAAAAGATGGGCCGGGCCGAAGATGCAGCAGCCGATCAAGCCAAGGCGACCGAACTCGATCCCGTCAACAGCGGGCGGGGGGCGGCCAACGCCGCCCAGAGCGAGCCGTTGCTGCCTCAGGCGGGCGAGGTGGTCGGCGAACCTTTCGAGGACTGGCTGGTCAAGCGGACGGGTCAGAGGCGCTTCGTTGCAACCAATCCGCGTTTTCCCGCTCTTAAGGTGCCGTTGGAGATGTATGGCGAGGGGACGCCGCAATTGCTCGAGTGGCGTATACTCAAGAATGCCCTGCGTGGAATCGGCCTGTTGCGCTACTTCGCCGGTTCGACGGACGAAGGCGGACGCAGCGAATACATCGCCATCATCGATCTGTGGCGAAACTCGGTTGTAGCGATCGAACCCCACAGCCTCGGGGGCCGGGCAACCAAATGGGCATGGGCAAATGTATCGGTGGTGGTCACGGACCTGCACGGTACGCCGAGCGAAATCCAGCTGCGCAAGGCCCGGCGGCAGCAAACCGATCCCTCCGGCCAGGGAATTTTCGACAATTGGCTCTATGGCGACCGTCCGCCCGAACCGCGTCGCCGGGCGCCGCGGCGTGGCGGATTGTTTGATTGGCTGTTCGGCAATTAGGGTTTGGCCTACGGCTATGGCATATTCTCGCATCGGTCGTGGACTTGGGGAATCTGCGGCTGCGAAAACTGTATTCGGGTGCATGTCGGAGGTGACTTGTGAAAATTCGCGCAGCTTTATTGGCCTTTCTTTGCGCTTGGCTGGTCTTGCCGGCCGTGAGCTTTGCCAGCGTCGTCGCAAAAATCGATATTTCGGAACAGCGCATGTACGTCTATGTCGACGGTTCCAGATACGCGACGTGGCGGGTTTCGACGGGCGCCGGACGCTACCGCACGCCGACCGGATCGTTCCGGCCGACGGTCCTGCGGCGGATGCACTATTCGTCAAAATATGACGGCGCGGCGATGCCCCATTCGGTGTTCTTCTACCGGGGCTACGCGATCCACGGCACGGACCAACTCCGCTATTTGGGCCGACGCGCCTCGCATGGCTGCGTCCGGCTGCATCCCCGCAATGCGGCCCGTCTGTTCAGTCTCGTCAGCCGCCACGGCGCATCACGGACGCGAATCGTCGTCAGCCATTAGCCGGCCTCGAGCTTCGACGGCCCCGGCTCTTGGCAGAGTCGTGCGCGCGAACCATATCCAGCCTAGAAACGTGCCGAGGATGGATAGGGCGCCATGCCGCGAAAATTTATATTTAGCCTCGCGATCACCAATCTCATTGCACTCGGACTTGGCGTTGGAACCGTGGTGGCCTTTCAAAAATCCAGTTCGGTCAAGGCGGCAATCGGAACGCTGCTGTCTGAGCGCGGTGCACGCATCGAGCGCGACATCGCCTACGGTCCTGACCCGCGCCACCGGCTCGATGTTTATCGTCCCGACAACGGCGCGCCGGCCAAGGGGCCCATCGTGCTCTTTCTTTATGGCGGCGGATGGCGCCAGGGCGACCGCGCCATGTACCGGTTCATCGGCGCTGGATTTGCGTCCCGCGGCTTCACAACCGTCGTTCCCGATTACCGGCTGTTTCCGGACGTGCGGTTTCCGGCGTTTGTCGAGGACGCCGCGCGCGCCTATGGCTGGGTCGCCGACCATCTCAAAAGCGCAAATGGGCAGCCGCGCGACATCGTCGTGATGGGCCATTCGGCGGGCGCTCATATCGGCGCCTTGATGACGCTCGACAAGCGCTATCTTGCCGCCATCGAGCCGCGCCTGCGGCAGCCTGCTGGCTTCATCGGCATTTCGGGGCCCTACGCGTTCGATCCGACCACATGGCACACGACAAAAAATATATTCGCTGAGGCGCCAAGCGCCGACGACGCGCGGCCGGCCGCTTTCGCGCGCGCCGACGCGCCGCCCATGCTGGTGATGCACGGTCTCGACGATACTGTCGTGAAACTGTGGAACATGCAGACACTGACAAAGGAGTTGCGGGACAAGGGTGCGCGCATCACACCGATCGAACTGGCGGACATCGGCCATATCGAACCGATTTTGGCGATGGCTTGGCCGTTGCGCTGGCGCGCGCCGGTGTTTGATGAAACCCTGAGTTTCGTCAATGCGATTGCCGACCGACCGCCGCTGGCGGCGCGTTGAAGGGGCCGTTGCGCGCATTGGGGCCGAATGGGGAGGGCAGGAGCCTATGAGTTACACGCTTTACAGTCGAACCGGGACGGGCGGCTTCATCGTCGAGGCGGCGCTCGCCAAGGCTGGCGCCGAGTTCGCCGTGGTGGAAATCGATACCTCGAAGGGCGAGCAGAACAGTCCCGAATATCTGGCCATCAATCCCATGGGTCAGATACCGGCGCTGCGCGCGCCAGACGGCGCGGTGCTGACCGAGTCGGCGGCCATCGTCATTCATCTGGCGAACGTATTTCCAGATCAGGGCTTGGCGCCCAAACCCGCCACTTCGGATCATGCGGCTTTTCTGCGCTGGATGTTCTTCATGGCCATCAATCTTTATGAGGGCGACGTGCGCTATTACTACACCGACCGCTACACCACCGATCCGGACGGGCTTGAAGGGGTCAAGGCAGCGGCGGCGGCGCATATGAGCAAGAGCTTTGCCATCGTCGAAGAGGCGCTGGAGAAGACGCCATATCTCTGTGGCGATGATCTCTCGATCGGCGATGTCTATCTCGCCATGCTGATGAACTGGTGCCCGGTCGACAGCTCCGCGCCCGGCCTGCAGCGGGTGAAGCAGGCGGTCATCGCCGACGCCGTCTATGGACCGGTCTGGCGGGCCCACGGGTTCAAAACCTGAATTGTGAGTGCGAAATAAATCAGGGGGTCAGCGATTTCCACTGGCCCCCTGATCTTAACTGGCTCCCCGGGTCGGACTCGAACCAACGACCTAGCGGTTAACAGCCGCTTGCTCTACCAACTGAGCTACCGAGGATCAGCGCGCACCGATGCGCGGTGTCTGGTCGGATTCGCTATAGCAAAAGCGCAGAGCCGTTGCCAGTGGCAAAGACGCCAATTGCGTCAACAAGGCCGTTTGATTGCATGGATTGGCCCTTGCGCCTATCTGTTGGCTTGATTAGGCCGCCTTTTTCATTGAGCCATCGCCCGCGTGACGCCAAGAATTCGCATCGGAAACAATCACATCGCTTTGCCGCGATCGCGCGTCGTGCGCGTCATCATTGGCCTGCTGTTGATCCTGGGAGGCCTTGTCGGTTTTTTGCCTGTTCTGGGCTTCTGGATGGTCCCGCTCGGCGTACTGGTGCTCTCAATTGACATACCCATGCTGCGACGCGCGCGGCGGCGCTTTCAGGTTTGGTGGGCGCGCCGGCGACAAGCGCGCCGTGACCGAGACGAGACATAACCCTCAAGCATCGGGCTCTGGCGTGCGTTTCAATCCCTTCAACGCCCAGAAGCCGACCAAGCCCAAGCCCGCCCAAGAGCAGACAAAGACGCCCGGATGCCAGTCGCTTTCGGCGTTGTAGAAGAAGGTGTCGGCCATGAGGCCGGAATAGAACATCACCAGCAGGTAGGCGGCGAGAACGATAAGCTTGTCCCAAATTGCCATTGCGGGTCCAACTCCCTCGCGAAAATCGAGCGGTTCGCAGACGCGATGGAGGCCACGGCCGGAATCGAACCGGCGTACACGGCTTTGCAGGCCGCTGCGTCACCACTCCGCCACGTGGCCATCGCTGTTCGGTCTGGTCGCGAACCGAGCGCGCGACCTATAGCAAAGGCCTCTTCGCATCACAATGCGGTAGGCGCACGGCAATAGCTTGACGCATTTGGCGATGAAACTGAAATCATCAACTGCGCCCTAGCGGGCGCGGGCGCCATTGGCTAATGTCCGGCCAGATTCGCCGCGTGCTGCGGTTGGATCGGTCCTGGATCAAGACGGCTCGGAGTTGGGGCGAGGCCCATGAGCGATATGGCGGTGGAACGGCTCAATATGGTCGAATCCCAGATTCGGCCCAACGAGGTGACCGACGCGCGCATTATCGCCGCCATGTCGGGTATTCCGCGCGAGCTGTTCGTGCCAGACACCCAAAGCTCACTCGCCTATATGGACGCCGAAATCGTGCTGAAGGCGCCAGAGGGCGATTTTCTGGCGCGCACGCTGATCGCGCCTATGCCGCTTGCTCGGCTGATCCAGCTGTGCGCGGTCAAGGACGACGATTTGGTTTTGGACGTTGGCTGCGCGAGCGGCTATTCGAGCGCGATCTTCGCGCAGCTGGCCGGCGCGGTCGTGGGCTTGGAGTGCGATGCCGACTTGGCTGCCCATGCCGCCCGGGTGCTGGCGGAGCTGGAGGTCGACAATGCGGAAATCGTCACCGGTTCGCTGCAAGGGGGCCATGCTCCCAATGCGCCCTATGACGTCATCCTCGTCTCCGGCGCGCTGCCGGATCCTCCGGTGTCGTTGGCGGGCCAATTGAAGGAGGGCGGACGCTTGGTCGGCGTTCTGGACGATGCCGGCGTGCCGCGCGCCCATCTCTTCGAAAAGATTGCCGGCGAATTGAGCACGCGGCCGGTTTTTGAGGCAGCGGCGCCGATTTTGCCTGGCTTCGAGCGCGCCCAGACCTTCACATTTGTGTAAAAAACGGGGCTATAGGCGCTTGATCAGATGCCGCATACGGCGCTATTTTGGCCTGTTTTTCGCAATCAAGCCTTTGACCATTAACCATATTCACAGCTGGTCGGCTCGGCGGGAACGGGGGCGAGACTTCTGTATTTACCCTGTGTTAATATAAATGGCAGGTTTCAAGTGCACGCAGTTGCGGGCGTGTAAATGGCGGGTAATTGCGGCAAAGGGAATAAGGAATGAGTAGCAGCGAGCAAGCTCCTGAACCAACAATGGACGAGATCTTGGCGTCCATCAGGCGGATCATCTCCGACGATGAGGCCGAGGCGGGTCAAGGAGAAGCGGAGGCGTCAAGCGAGGCAGCGCCGCAGTCACAAGATACCTCTCAGACCGAAGCTGCCGACGAGGCATCAGCGGCGCCGTCTGGGGAGTCCATTCAAGATGACATTCTCGAGCTGACCAATGAGCTGAGTCAGGCATCGCTCGAACCTCAACCGGAGGTTGCCGAGGTTGAGGCGGCCGCGCCAGAGCTGGCGGCAGAGGAGAGCTCGTCAGAGCCTTCGCCGGAGGACATCATGGCGGAAATCGCCGCCGCGACCGAGGCTGCGTTGGAGCCGGAAGTGCAGGCGCCCGACGCCGAACTGGCGGATGAGAGCATGGCGGTTGAGGCCGAAGCGCTGGTCGCTGATGCTTCTTTTGAGGTGACGGACGAAGAAATCGAAGCCGAAGTGCCTGATCTCTCGGCAGAATTCAACTCTGCGTTGTCAACCGATGAAGCCGCGCCGGAGCCGGTGGTTGAAGAGCCGGCGGCGTCGGAAATCGACCTTGGATCGGGCGACGCAGAAAGCGTCGATGCCGCGGTTGCCGAACAATTGGCCGGCGCCGAAATGGCGCTGGAAGAAGCGGCGCCGGAAAGCGACGAGTCGCCCGGTCTTATCGCCGAAGCCGTCGAGGCAATTGCCATGGGTGGTGGCGAACCCGCCATGGAAGCTGAGCAGCCGGCTGTTGCCGAGGAGACGCCGGAACCCATTATGGAGCCGGAGCCAGAGGAAGCGGCGCTTGAAGAAGCCGTCGGCGAAGAGCAGATGGTCGAGGTGATCGAGGGCCCGGATGTCGAAGAAGACATCCTGCTTGGAGAGGCCGTCGCCGTGATCGAGGAGAGTGAGCCGGTGGCCGAAGAACCAGTTTCTGCCGCACTTGAGGTCAATGCCAATGACAGTCCATTGGAGGCCAGCGTCAAACAGATGCTGAAGCCGATGTTGCGTGAATGGTTGGACGACAACCTGCCGCGCATTCTCGAGAGCGCGGTCAAGGAAGAGCTTGGCCAGTCGGTCGATCGCAGCCACGACTAGCATCCAGCCTTAAGCCCGCGTGAGCCGTGGTGGCGGGCGTCGTCAGACGCGCGAACGCCCCTTCGTGCGGCCGATCGGCGGCATCTGAGGCGGTCTCGGCCATTGGCTGCGGCCGTTGCCTGTTGACAGCGCGCGCGCGAACGACATACGACCGCGCCATAGAAGTCACTGCAAGACCGCGCGCCATGCTCGACAAAACCTTTGAACCTGCCGAAACCGAGAGCCGAATCTACCAGCAATGGGAGAACGCGGGTGCCTTTGCTTGCGGCGACGAAGCCCGGCTCAAGGCCGGCGCCAAGCCCTATTGCATCGTCATCCCGCCGCCGAACGTCACGGGCTCGCTGCATATGGGCCACGCGCTGAACAACACGCTGCAGGACGTCTTGGCGCGGTTTGAGCGCATGCGGGGCAAGGACGTGCTTTGGCAGCCGGGGATGGATCACGCCGGCATCGCCACCCAGATGGTGGTCGAGCGGCAATTGATGGAACAGCAACAACCCGGCCGCCGCGAAATGGGCCGCGAAGCCTTCGTCGAGCGGATTTGGGCTTGGAAGGACGAATCCGGCGGCACGATCATCAACCAGCTCAAGCGCCTGGGCGCCTCCTGCGACTGGAGCCGCGAACGCTTCACCATGGACGAAGGCCTGTCGAAGGCCGTGCTTAAGGTGTTTGTCGATCTCTACCGGGCGGGACTGATTTACAAAGACAACCGGCTGGTCAATTGGGATCCCAAGCTTGAGACCGCAATTTCCGACCTTGAAGTCCAGCAGGTCGAAACCGACGGTCATCTCTGGCATTTGCGCTACCCAATCGACGGCGACGAAAAACGCCATATCGTCGTGGCGACGACGCGGCCCGAAACCATGCTGGGCGACACCGGCGTGGCCGTGCACCCGGACGACGAGCGCTATCAGGATTTGATCGGCAAATTCGCCGTGTTGCCGCTGGTCGGGCGCAAATTGCAGATCGTGGCCGACGAGCACGCCGACCCAGAGCAGGGATCGGGAGCGGTCAAGATCACGCCGGCGCACGACTTCAACGACTTCGAGGTCGGGCGGCGTCACGGGCTGGAAGAGATCAACATTTTCGACCGGCACGCCCACATCAACGACAATGCGCCGGAAGCCTATCGCGGGCTTGAGCGCTATGCGGCGCGCGAACGCGTGCTGACCGATCTCGAAGCGCTCGGACTGATCGAGAAAATCGACGATCACCGCCACGTCATTCCCTATGGCGACCGCTCCAATGAGGTGATCGAGCCCTACCTCACCGAGCAGTGGTACGTGGACGCGGCGACCCTCGCAAAGCCGGCGATCGAGGCGGTCGAGCGGGGCGAGACCGTATTCGTGCCGAAATCCTGGGAAAAGACCTATTTCGAATGGATGCGAAACATCCAGCCTTGGTGCATTTCGCGCCAGTTGTGGTGGGGGCACCAGATTCCCGCGTGGTATGGGCCGGACGGTGAAATCTTTGTTGCCCACGACGAGGCCGAGGCCAAGGCGCTGGCCGAGGCCCATTACGGCAAGGCCACGGAACTTGAGCGCGACGAAGACGTGCTCGACACTTGGTTTTCATCGGCCCTGTGGCCGTTCTCGACGCTGGGCTGGCCGGAGGAGACGCCGGAGCTCAAACGTTATTACAAGACGGATGTTCTGCTGACCGCCTTCGACATCATCTTTTTCTGGGTCGCGCGGATGATGATGATGGGCCTTCACTTCAAGAACGAGGTGCCGTTTCACACCGTTTATATCCACGCCCTGGTGCGCGATGAAACCGGCGCCAAGATGTCGAAATCTAAAGGCAACGTGATCGACCCTCTGGGTCTGGCGGATGAATACGGCGCCGATGCCCTGCGCTTTACGCTCGCAGCGATGGCGGCCCAGGGCCGCGACATCAAACTCGCCACTTCACGTGTCGAGGGCTACCGCAATTTTGGGACGAAGCTCTGGAACGCGGCGCGCTTTCTGGAAATGAACGAGTGTCTGCGCCAGTCCGACTTCGATCCGGCCAAATGCACCCAACCGATCAACAAATGGATCGTGGGCGAGGCCGAAAAGACGGTCGAGAAGGTCACCGAGGGCATTGCCGCCTACCGTTTCAACGATGCGGCCGCTGCCATCTATCACTTCCTCTGGCACGTCTTCTGCGATTGGTATCTCGAACTCGTCAAACCGCTGCTTCAAGGCGAGGATCAGACCATTCAGGCCGAGACCAGGGCGACCGCGGCCTGGGTGCTCGATCAGGCGATCAAGCTGCTCCATCCCTTCATGCCGTTCATTACGGAAGAACTCTGGGCCCGGCTTGGCGAACGGGGACCTGCCCGCGAAACAATGCTGATTGTCGCCGACTGGCCGCGCTTGAGCGGTCTGGCAGATGCCGAGTCCGCCCGCGAGCTCGGCTGGGTCATCGAATTCGTCTCCGAAGTGCGCTCGGTGCGCGCCGAGATAAATGTGCCGGCGGGCGCTAAGATCCCGGTCGTGCTTGTCGGCGCAGGCGAGGAGACGGCCCGTCTCGCCGCGGTTTACGACGAGACGCTCAAGCGTCTGGCGCGCATCGAGGAGATCACGCTTGGCTCCGAGGCGCCCAAGGGCTCGGTGCAAATCCTGCTTGGCGAAGCGGTTTTGGCGTTGCCGCTGGCCGGCGTGATCGACATTTCGGCCGAGACCGAGCGTTTGCGGCGCGAGATCGACAAGGCGAACAGCGAAATCGAAAAATACGAAGCCAAGCTCGCCAACACGAAATTCACTTCGCGTGCGCCCGAACACGTCGTCGCCGAGCAACGTCAACGTAAGGCCGAGGCGCAAGACGCGGCCGAGCGCCTCAAGCAGGCTCTGAAACGGCTCGAGACGACGCTTTGATTGCGTGCTCTTGGCATGAGAGTCGGCGCGTCAGAGCGGCGATAATGGGCTTGGCTGCGTGATCGACTAGAGCCGCACATCGCACTTTGCCTTGGCGGCAAAGATTTTCAAATCCCTGGCGGTATTCGCCGGCGGGTTCAGGCGGCTGCTCTTGAAAGCTGCATAACAGGCGCTAAGGCGCATCCCAGCATACAGCCGCGCGAACGCCAGATTGGACCATGCATCGGCGTCTTTTGGGGCCTCTTTCACCGCTTCTTCCATGATTGGCATGGCTTCGCGTCCCTTACCTGTTTTGAGCAAGAATCTCCCATAGTCCGCCATGAAGCCCGGTCTCCGGTTGTTCATCGCGGCCCCGGTTCTGAACAGCTCCTCCGCGTAGTCGTCGTCGCGGAACCGCACTTGCGCGACAACAGCGAAGGCGTGAAGGACGGCCGATTGGGATGGATCTATCAAATAGGCTTGATTGAAGCGGCGGGCTGCGAGGTCTAGTTTTCCATCCTTAAACGCCAGCCAACCACTCGCCATGGCGCGATTGAATGCGTATGATTTGGCGTATCCCTTCTTGGCGAGTCCATCCAGCAAATCCTTGTCAGCTTTCAACTCTTGCGGCGTTTTCTCCCGAAAGCCATAGAAGGGTTGCTCGTTGGCTGGCGCGGGGAATGATTTCTTAGTGACGTAGAAGCCGCTGCTGACTTCCACTTGATCGGCTGCCGCGGTTCCTGCGGTCAAGGCGAGTGCGGCGCCAAAGAGCGCGCTCACAATACGGACTGATGCTCGTTTCATCGCAGTAAACCCCACGAAGTGGTTGAGCTAATGTACGTAATCTCCCGATAGCGGAGTGATCGAGATCAAGTTATTCATGGGAATGATACAATTAGGCCATCTCTACTTCGTTGATTGGCGCGTTTTATTGTTTCGCATTGTTAATTTTGAGAAAATTACAGAGAATTAGTCGAGGTGATTCCGCTGAACGAAATGGTGCTCTGACGGAGCGCTCGCGCTGAAGTGCAAAAATCCGAATCTTTCGAATCGCTTGGGCCGGGATCTTTAGATATTCTGTGAGCTGAGCGGCGTTAAAGTCGTAAAGCATGCCGTTGGGCTAGCGCCCCGATGTGGCCATAAAAATTTGGTCAGTGGGGGGTACCCGGCGGGATTGGGTTGGCGGGATGCGCGGGGGCGGGCAAAACGCTTAGACCCTGCTATAAAGCCATCATCACAGAGGCCTGATTAGCCCCGATAATATTGCGCTAGACGACGCCCATGGTGGGCAGGCGTTAAGAGCGCGAAGGTGCGACACACACCAGGGAGTGAGTATGGACGTGAAGACGTTCGATAAATCGCGGCTGCCCAGCCGGCACGTTACCGAAGGGCCTGAGCGCGCGCCGCACCGATCCTATTATTACGCGATGGGTCTTTCGCGCGAGCAGATCTCCCAGCCCTTTGTCGGCGTGGCGACGTGCTGGAATGAGGCGGCTCCTTGCAACATTGCGCTTATGCGCCAGGCCCAGGCAGTCAAGCAGGGTGTCGCGCACGCCAACGGCACGCCGCGCGAGTTCTGCACGATCACGGTCACCGACGGCATCGCCATGGGTCACCAGGGTATGAAATCCTCGCTCGTTTCGCGCGAGGTGATCACCGATTCTGTCGAGCTCACCATGCGCGGCCACTGCTATGACGCGCTTGTCGGCGTTGCTGGCTGCGACAAATCACTGCCCGGCATGATGATGGCGATGTGCCGGCTCAATGTTCCGTCGATTTTCATTTATGGCGGTTCGATCCTGCCGGGCAACTTCCGCGGCCAAGACGTCACGATCCAAGATGTCTTCGAGGCGGTCGGCCACTATTCGGTCGGCGACATGTCGCTTGAAGATCTGGAAGAGCTCGAGCAGGTTGCGTGTCCCTCGGCAGGCGCTTGTGGCGCGCAGTTTACGGCCAACACCATGGCGACCGTCTCCGAGGCGATCGGCTTGGCGCTGCCCTATTCGGCAGGCGCGCCGGCTCCTTATGAGATCCGCGATAAATTCTGCATGGCGGCGGGTGAAAAGGTGATGGATCTCATCGCTCTCAATATCCGCCCGCGCGACATCGTCACGCGGCAGGCGCTGGAAAACGCGGCCACCGTCGTCTCTGCGACCGGTGGTTCGACCAACGCGGCCTTGCATCTGCCCGCCATCGCACACGAGTGCGGCATTGAATTCGATCTCTTTGACGTGGCCAAGATTTTCGAGCGCACACCCTATATCGCCGATTTAAAACCCAGCGGACGCTATGTCGCAAAGGACATGTTCGAGGCGGGCGGAGTACCGCTCTTGATGAAGACGCTGCTCGATGCGGGTTACCTCCACGGCGATTGTCTGACCGTGACGGGCCGCAGCATTGCTGAAAATATGAAATCGGTGAAGTGGAACGACAAACAGGACGTCGTGCGTCCGGCGACCGATCCGATCACGCCGACGGGCGGCGTCGTCGGTCTCAAAGGCTCGATGGCGCCCGATGGCGCCATTGCCAAGGTTGCTGGCATGGAAAACCCGAGTTTTCGCGGGCCGGCACGCTGTTTCGACAGCGAGGAAGAGGCCTTTGAAGCGGTCTCCAAACGCGCCTACGAAGAGGGCGAGGTGTTGGTTATCCGTTATGAAGGCCCCAGGGGCGGGCCTGGCATGCGCGAGATGCTCTCGACCACGGCTGCAATCTATGGCCAAGGCATGGGCGATAAGGTGGCGCTGATCACCGACGGGCGGTTTTCCGGCGCCACGCGCGGCTTCTGCGTCGGTCATGTGGGGCCGGAGGCCGCTATTGGTGGACCGATCGCGCATGTGCGCGACGGCGACATGATCGCGATCGATGCGGAAAAAGGCACGATGGATTTGGAAGTGAGCGAAGCGGAATTGGCCGAGCGGGCCAAATCCTGGAAGCCACCAACGGGCAAATTCGCCAGCGGCACGCTTTGGAAATACGCCCAGCAGGTGGGTCCGGCAAGGAGCGGTGCGGTCACCCATCCA
Source organism: Hyphomicrobiales bacterium (assembly GCA_021775595.1). GTDB lineage: Bacteria > Pseudomonadota > Alphaproteobacteria > Rhizobiales > Methyloligellaceae > JAJFHN01. The sequence continues at coordinate 23,821 of JAJFHN010000075.1, read as the reverse complement.
GGCGGTGCAGTGGAAGTGGAGTGCTATGCCGACGTTTAAGGCCACACAGCGTTGGGGCTTGGCGGCTTTGGCTGCAGCGGCATTGCTCGTGGCCGGGGCGGCGGATCTGTCTGCGGAAGAGAAACCGCAATTCAAATCCGCAAACCAAGCCTATCGCGCCGGACTCGCCGCCCATCGGGCGGGCGCCGGTGAGCGTGCCGTCGAAGCTCTAACCTTCGCCGCCAATGAGGGCGTGCTGGTGGCCCAGCTCAAGCTCGTGGAAATTTACGAAACGGGCAATGGCGTCGAAGCCGATCCAGCAAAAGCCTTTCGACTTTATCAGCAGGTGGCTGATACCCACGCGGAGATGAATCCGCGCCACCGCATGGCGCCCCGTATTGCGGCTGCCTTTGTGGCACTTGGCGATTATTATGCGAGCGGCGTACCGGCGCTTAAAATCGAGGCCAATAGGGGCCGCGCCGCCGATCTGTATCGTCACGCGGCGAGCTTTTTTGGCGATCCGCGCGCCCAGTACAAGCTCGCGGAACTCCACCTCAAGGGCGATGGCGTCAGCCAAAGCACCCAATTGGCGGTCAACTGGCTGGCCAACGCGGTGAAGAAGAAACACGCGCCATCGCAAGCGCTGTTGGGTGACTTGCTGTGGCGTGGGCGGCCTGATCTGACGCGCCGGCCGTCGCAGGGAATGGCGCTGCTGGAGCTTGCCAACAAGAACGCCGCCGGAGGCCCCGATGCAGAATGGATCGGCGAGCTGCTTGCGCGCGCAAAAGGTGAGACCGAACCGGCGGAGGCCGCCACGGTGACGCCGCATCAGCCCAACAAACGGGCACGCGCCTTATCCGCTCTGCCGGCTGCGACGCAATAGGTTCAGGCGGCCAAATCAATCCAAATCGGAACGTGGTCGGAGGGCTTTTCCCAGCTGCGCGCGAACTTGTCGATTTCGCACGAGCGCAGCAGGTCGGCGGCTTGGGGCGAGAGCAGCAAATGATCGATGCGGATGCCGTTGTTCTTTTGCCAAGCGCCCGCCTGATAATCCCAGAAGGTGTAGAGGTTTGGCGCATTCGTGCAGGCGCGCAACGAGTCGGTGAGGCCCAAATTGAGCAAAGCCCGGAACTTGGCGTGCGATTCGGGCCGGTAAAGCGCGTCGCCTTCCCAGGCGTCCGGTGAATAAACGTCTTCGGGTTGCGGGATAACGTTGTAATCGCCGGCCAGCACCAAGGGCTCTTCGAGCTCGAGCAGCGATTGAACGTGATCTTTGAGGCGCTCCATCCAGGCGAGCTTATAGGGAAATTTGTCGCTGTCGGTCGGATTGCCGTTGGGCAAATAGATCGAGGCCACGCGCAACGCGCCCGATTCGATTGAGATCACCGCTTCGAGATAGCGCGCTTGTTCGTCGGATGGGTCGCCGGGCAAACCTTTGCGGGTCTCGTCGATGGTGTGCTTGGAGAGGATGGCGACGCCGTTAAAGCCCTTCTGGCCGTTGAGGGCGACGCTGTAGCCGAGTTCCTCGAAGCGCTCGGAGGGGAAGCCCTCGTCGATACTTTTTATTTCCTGCAGACAGACGATGTCGGGCTCGGCCTGGGCCAACCAGGTGAGCGCCGTCTCCAGCCGGGCCTTGACGCCGTTGATGTTCCAGCTGGCAATTTTCATGGGTGCTAGGCCGGCTTGCTCTAGACTGAGAAGCTCGTACCGCAGCCGCAGCCTGCGGTCGCGTTGGGATTCTTGATTTGAAAAGCCGCGCCGATCAGGTCGTCGACGAAGTCGATGACGCTGCCCTCCATATAGACGACCGAAATAGGATCTATCAGGACCACGGCGCCGGCATTCTCGACCTTCAGATCATCATCGTCACGGGCGTTCACCAGGTCGAATTTATATTGGAATCCCGAGCATCCTCCCCCTTCCACACTGACGCGCAACATGGTGTTCTCGGTCTCGCCTGCCACGATTTCGCTGATTCGCTTGGCGGCGCTGTCGCTCAAAGTGATGGAGGACTCAGGCATTTTTCAATTTCTTCAATCAGATCAGATGTTTGAATGGAATCCGTGCAAACGGTTCGTTACACGAAACATATGGTCTCGCGCGCGCTTGTCAATCGGCGTGGCTGTTGGCTGGGGCGCGAGACGGTGAGGCAGGCGGACCAGACGAATGTGCGCCTTGCGCCTTATGCGAGTTTGGCCGCGCACTCGCGCGGGCGGCTCAGGCCCGAAACCGAAAGCCCGACGCGGACGCCCTTTCAGCGCGACCGCGACCGGATCTTGCACGCCACTGCCTTCCGCCGCCTGACCCACAAAACCCAAGTTTTTCTCTACCACGAGGGCGATCACTACCGCACACGGCTGACCCACAGTCTGGAAGTCGCCCAGATTGCGCGCTCGATCGCCCGCACACTCAAGCTCGATGAGGATTTGGCTGAAGCGATCGCGTTGGCGCACGATCTCGGGCATACGCCCTTTGGCCATGCCGGCGAGCGCGCCCTCGATGGCGCCATGGCGCCCTATGGCGGCTTTGATCACAATGCCCAGAGCCTGCGCATCGTCACCAGTCTGGAACGCAAATACGCGAGCTTCGATGGGCTCAATCTTAGCTGGGAGACGCTCGAGGGCATCGTCAAGCACAATGGTCCGTTGCTCGATGGTGCGGGCCAACCGGTGGCGCGTTACGCCGAAAGCGGCGTGCCCCAGGCCATCACATCCTATTGCGAAGAGAACGATCTTGAGCTCGGTACCCATGCAGGACCCGAGGCACAGGTGGCGGGGCTTGCCGATGACATCGCTTACAACAACCACGATCTCGACGATGGTTTCAGGGCCGGCTTTCTATCAGCCGACGACCTGGCGGAGGTGCCCTTGGCCGGACCCATTCTGCAAGAGGTGACGCGCGCTCATGGCGCGCTCGAGGGATCGCGGCTGATCTATGAGATCAATCGCCGGCTCATAACGCTGATGATTGAGGACGCGGTGGCCGAGACAGAGCGCCGGCTCGCAGCGCTGGCGCCATCGAAAGCGGGCGACGTGCGCGCCGCGGGCCAGCCGATCGCGGCTTTTTCGCAAGCAACCGCCGAAGAGCTCAGCCAATTGCGGGCATTTCTGCACGCGCGCGTCTATCGCCATCCCCGCATCAGCGGCGTGATGGATAAGGCCCAAGCAATCGTCGTCGATCTCTTTAAAGCCTATACCGGCGCGCCCGAAAGCCTGCCTGAGAAGTGGCGCGGACGCATCGCTGCGGGCAAGGAAGAGGCGCTGCAGCGCCACGTTGCTGATTTTATCGCCGGTATGACCGACCGCTACGCGATCGGTGAGCACCGCCGTTTGTTTGACGACACACCGGAATTGCGATAGTCCGGCTGCGCCGCGCCCGCTCGCCGATTTTCGCCGGCGCAGATCACCAATCGCGGTCCCAGAACGCCTTGGAGCGGGGCGATAGCCCATGAATGTGTTTGCGCATTTTGCCGCCGAAATCGACACCGCGATCAAGGCGCTGCAAGCCAGCGGCGTGGTGCCGGACGACGCGGTGACTGATCACGTCAATATCGAGCCGCCGCGCGATGCCGCCCATGGCGACCTGGCGACCAATGCGGCCATGGTGTTGGCCAAGCAGGCCGGCGTCAATCCGCGCGAACTGGCGGAGAAGCTGGCGGAGATTCTCTCGCATGCCGACCATGTGGCGGCGGTTCAGGTCGCCGGTCCAGGTTTCATAAACATCACGCTCTCAGGCGAGGTATGGGGCGGAGCGGTTGCCGATATTCTGGCCGCCGGCGCTCAATATGGCCGAGGCGATGTCGGCCAGGATGAACGCGTAAATGTTGAATACGTTTCGGCCAATCCAACCGGACCGCTGCATATCGGACACTGTAGAGGCGCCGTTTTTGGCGATGCGCTGGCCAATCTGCTTGACTTTAGCGGTTACGAGGTGACGCGCGAGTATTACATCAACGACGCCGGCGCGCAGGTCGATATACTGGCGCATTCTGTCTTTCTGCGTTACCGCGAAGCCTTGGGCGAGAAGATTGGCGCCATTCCAGACGGGCTTTATCCGGGCGATTATGTGGTGCCTGTGGGCGAGGCGCTGGCCAAGGAGCATGGCGACAGCTTGCTCAAAATGACCGAAGAGACGTGGCTTCCGCTGGTCCGAAAAGCCGCCATCTCAGCCATGATGTCACAGATCAAGGATGATTTGGCGTCGCTCAACATTCGTCACGACGAATTTTATTCCGAAGCCTCGCTGACCGGTAGCGATGGGGATCGGGTGGCGGCGACGATCGAGGATTTGCGGGCGCGCGATCTGGTCTATCTGGGCCATCTGCCGCCGCCCAAGGGTAAGGCGGCGGAGAATTGGGAGGACCGGGAGCAGACCCTGTTCCGCGCCACCCAATTCGGCGACGACAGCGACCGGCCGCTGATAAAGTCAGACGGCAGTTACACTTATTTCGCTTCCGATATGGCCTATCACGCCAGCAAGATCGCGCGCGGTTTCACAAATTTGATCGATGTCTGGGGCGCCGATCATGGCGGCTACGTCAAGCGCATGGCCGCAGCCGTCAAGGCGCTGTCGGGTGGAAAAGCCGCGCTGGATGTGAAAATCTGCCAACTGGTGCGGCTGTTTCGCGGCGGCGAAGCGGTGAAAATGTCGAAGCGGGCAGGGGATTTCGTGACCCTGCGCGAGGTTGTCGACGAAGTGGGTCCCGACAGCGTTCGCTTCATGATGCTTTACCGAAAAAACGATGCGACGCTCGATTTCGACTTGCTCAAGGTACGCGAGCAGTCCCGCGACAATCCGGTGTTCTATGTGCAATACGCCCATGCGCGCGCACATTCGGTGTTTCGCAACACCAAGGAAGCCTTTGTTGGCTTCGATGAAAATGGTGATGATCTCAAGTCTATAAATGCAGGACTTCTGAATTCAGACGAAGAAATCACGTTGATCAAACGTCTGTCGTACTATCCTCGAATTATTCATGCAGCTTCTATTGCGCATGAGCCTCACCGTATTGCATTTTATCTTTATGAACTCGCGGGCGACTTTCATGCGCTGTGGACACGTGGCAAAGAGTCGCCACAATTACGCTTTATTAACGCTGACAACCGAGATTTAACAATGGCGCGTGTTGCGCTCGTAGCCGCGACAGCGGAAGTATTAGCGTCAGGCCTCGGTGTTCTCGGTGTCCAACCCATCCGTGAAATGCGTTGAGGCAGCTGCGCTAGATACGCCGAGGTGAGTTTGAGGGAAGTATCGCCATGTCCACGTTGAACGAGGGGACCGGCATCGACACCAAGTCTGCTGCTCAAGCCGATTCGGATGAGCAGGAGCAGGCCGGAAATCGCCCGCAGGGCGGATTGCCGGGCCTGGCCGGATTCGCTCAAACCGATGCCTATGCGAAGCAGCAGGTCGAGCCACAACCCGAGCCCATTCCAGAACCCCAGCCCGAAGAGCCGCAAGGCCTGGTGATGCCTGAAGCGCTGGCGGGCGCGATCGCGCCCCAGCAGGCGCCGGTCGCAGACGATCCGGTGCCCATGCTGCCGCCTGATCCCGAACTGCCCGCAGATCCACCTCAAGATTTTAGCGATGCGTTGCCCGAGCCTGCGGCCATGCCGCAAGAGCCCACGGAGCCACTCGATGAGAACTGGTCGCTTGCCGGTCAGGCGGAAGCGCCCGATATGTCGCTTGACGGCCTGCAAGAGAGCGCGCCGGTCGAGGCCGCGCCGATCGCCGAGGAACCGCAAGCGCAAGACGACGATTTCAGCGCGTTTTCAAAAGATTCGCTTGAACGGTTCTTGGCGGGCGAGGGCGCGCTGCCCATGGAAGACGAGCCCCAACAAGCCGCACTCGATCAAGACGCCTTTCCTGCAGAGCCTGAATTTGATGCAGGTCTCGAACCCGACGCATCTCTGGTCGCCGACGACGGCCTGTCGGACTCCACCGATCTTCAAGCCTTTGAGGCGCGCTACGATCAACCGCCTCAAATTCCGGTCGGGGATTTCGATCAAGCCGATGCCGAGATGCAATCGGCCGCGCCTTTCTTGGGCGAAGAAGCTGAGGTTGACGCCAGTTTTCTCGACGAAGACGCAGCACCTGGCGCCGTCGCCGATGCGGTCAAGGGCAACAAGGGCAGCAAGCGCCTTGTCATGATCACCAGCGCGCTCGTTGGTTCACTTGCATTGGGCGGCGCGCTCGCATTTGCTTACAAAAACAGCGACGCCATCATGGGCGGATCCGGCGAGCCGCCATTGATCCAAGCCGACAGCAAGCCGGTGAAGCAGGCGCCCGATGATCCAGGCGGCAAGCAATTCCCGCACAAGAACAAGCTGATTTACGATCGATTGCAGGGCGATGAAACGCCTGAGGTCGCGCGCATCGTGCCCCGCCAAGAAGAGGTCGCGGCGGTGGCTGTTCAAGAAGTCCCGGCCGCGGTGGGGAGCGCCGCGCTGCCTGCCGGCGATGCCGACGGGCCAAAAAAAGTAAAAACCCTGGTGGTGAAGCCTGACGGAACTGTCGTTCAGCCGCCCCAGACTCAGTCGGCCAGCGCGATGCCGACCCCGCCGGCCCAAGCGCTGGCGGTGCCAAGCGTTCCAGCGATGCCCGCGGTGCCGGGTTCGCCCGCACAACCAGCGCCAGCGGTCCAGGCCCAGTCGGGACCGCCGGTGGATACGCCCACCCGCAAACCGACGGCTGCGCAACCAACACGAACGGCAGCCGCAGCGCCGCGCGCGGCGGCCAGCAGTTCAAGCAGCCAATATGTCGTGCAAGTGGCCGCCCGCAAGAGCCAGACCGATGCGCTGGCCGCCTTCGCCGATCTGCAGCAAAAATACCCGAGCCTATTGAACAATTACCGGCCCATCATCGAACGGGCCGACTTGGGATCAAAGGGCGTGTGGTACCGGTTGCGGGTTGGACCGCTCAAACAAAAGACGAGCGCGGCGAACCTGTGCCAAAAACTCAAATCCGCCGGCATGAGCAGCTGCCTCGTGCGATCCTACTCGGGCTCTTGACCACGACCGGAGGGGCGTCTATGCCCCGACAATGGCGCTGAAAGCGTTTATTGTCGGAACATCCGGTCCCGAGCTCACTTCGGAAGAACGCACTTTTTTGAGCGAGACGCGCCCCTGTGGCCTGATTCTGTTCAGCCGCAACTGCGTAACGCCCGATCAGCTGCGCCGCTTGGTCGCCGACTTTCGCGACGCGGTCGCCGAAGCCGGTGTCTTTGTGCTGATCGATCAAGAGGGCGGCAGGGTGCAGCGTCTGCGCCGGCCTCACTGGCGCGAAGCGCCACCGGCGCGCGCCTTCGGCAAACTTTATGAGCAGGATGCAGAGCGTGGGCTCGAAGCGATCCGGCTGGTCGCGCGGTTGACGGCCCAGGAGCTCTCGCAGGTTTCGATCAACGTCAATTGCGCGCCGGTGCTTGATCTGCCGGCGCCGGGCGCTCACGGCATCATCGGCGACCGCGCATTTCACACCGATCCCCATTGCGTGGCGCAATTGGGACGCGCGGCGGCCGAAGGATATCTTGAGGGTGGCGTGCTGCCGGTCGTCAAACACATTCCCGGACACGGCCGGGCGACGGCGGACAGTCATTTGTCCTTGCCGCGCATTGATGCCCCGGCAAGCGAACTCGAACAATCCGATTACCTGCCCTTCAGCGCGCTCAATGACATGCCGCTGGCGATGACGGCGCACGTGCTCATTCCGGAATTGGACCCTGAGCGTTCAGCCAGCGTTTCACCGGTTATAATGGACCAAGTGATTCGCGGAATGATCGGCTTTGAAGGCTTGGTGATGTGTGACGATCTCAGCATGGGTGCGCTTGAGGGAAGCATCGCCGAACGCGCGGAGGCGGTGATTTCAGCCGGTTGCGATGTCGTATTGCACTGCAATGGAATTCTCGAAGAAATGCGGGCCGTTGCCGACGTTGTGCCGGAATTCGAAGGTAAGCATGGGGCCCGATTCGAGGCCGCGATCGGGCGAATCAAGACCCCGGCCCCATTCGATGAGGAAAAGGCCTCGGCATTTTCCGATGAGGTCGCTGCGCTGGCGTAACCGGGTGGCGCGGGATCTCGTAACAAACGAAACGCGTAAACGGGACGTCGGCGGGAACCATGACAACGACACCCTTTGAGAGCCCAACAGGCCCCCAAATCAGCGATTTTGAGGGGCCAAATCCGAACCAATCGGCGTTCGTGGTCGACGTCGAAGGCTTCGAGGGTCCGCTCGATATGCTGCTTGGGCTGGCGCGCGCAAACAAGCTCGATTTGACCAAGATCTCGATGTTGGCCTTGGCTCAGCAATATTTGGACTTCATCGCCGAAATGCGCGAGCTGAGACTTGAGTTGGCGGCTGACTATTTGGTGATGGCGGCCTGGTTGGCGTTTTTGAAATCGAAATTACTGCTGCCCGAGGAAGCCGACGACGACGAACCGACGGGTGAGGAGCTGGCGGCCCATTTGGCGTTCCGCCTGAGACGCCTTGAGGCCATGCGCGATGCCGCGGCGCGTCTGATGACCGGCAAACGGCTCGGGCGCGACGTGTTTGAGCGGGGCGCGCCCGAAGGCATTCGGCTGGTACGCACCAGCACATATGCGGCGAATGTCTACGATTTGCTCAAGGCCTACGCTGAGCGGCGGCGACGCACTTCCGTGGATACGATCCGGTTCGAGCGCAGGCCGGTGATTACGCTCAAGGAAGCGCGCGCGCGGCTGGAAAGCATGCTCGGGACATCGATCGATTGGACGCCGATCGACGATTTTCTCGGCCAGTATTTGGATGACCCGGTGCTGCGGCGCAGCGCCATTGCCAGCAGTTTCGGCGCGAGCCTTGAGCTGGCGCGCGATGGGGCGCTCGATTTGAAACAATCACGCCCATTTGCGCCGTTGTTCGTCCGGCGGCGGTCGGCGACATGAAGCAGGGGGATCGGAAGGGATTGATGAGTGGAAATCTGAAGGACGAAGCGATGATCGGCTCTGATGATGAGACCGAGAAGCAGGACCAGCGGTTGAGCTTGCCGCTGCCGGAAAATGTCACGGCTCTGCCGTCGGCGGACCGGCGCGAAAAGCTGCGCGTCATCGAAGCCCTGCTGTTTGCCGCAGATGAACCGCTTGATGAGGAGACGCTGGGTGTCAATCTGCCGGCCGGTGAAGACATCGCGGCGCTGCTTGAAGAATTACAGGGTCTTTATGCCGGTCGCGGCGTCAATCTTGTGCGGGTAGCCGGCAAATGGGCGTTTCGCACAGCCGAGGATCTATCGTTTTTGCTCGAGCGCCACTCCGTCGAACAACGCCGCCTGTCGCGCGCCGCGCTCGAGACGCTTGCTATCATCGCCTATCACCAGCCGGTGACGCGTGCCGAAATTGAAGAAATTCGCGGCGTGAGCACCTCCAAGGGCACGCTTGATGTGCTGCTGGAGACGGGCTGGATCAGAATGCGAGGGCGCCGCCGGGCGCCCGGCCGGCCAATCACCTACGGCACGACCCCGAATTTCCTCGATCATTTCAATTTCGAGCAAATCGGAGATTTGCCTGGTCTCGACGAACTCAAGGCGGCGGGCCTGTTGGACAATCGGTTGCCGCCAGGCTTTAGCGTGCCAATGCCCGATGATGACGCGGACGCGCAAGATGACGAGGATCCGCTTGAGGCCGTTCACGATGACGGGGACGAACCCCTTGCCATTGATGATGACGACGATCTAGAACCGGGCTCTGGCTCGTCGGGCGATCGTTCCGCGCTTTGAGCCGAGACTCGAGCGAACACGTGGCGGGCGTGCGCCACGTCTGATTCGATTGCGATACGGTGGTATTTCGTAAATCAAAACAAACAGGCGATCCAAAACCCGCTGGCCGTTGGGGCAGGCGGGGGAGCGCTGCCGCGACAATCGCCGCCCGACTCAGCCTGCAGCACGTTGGGCGCCACTATGCCGGCGCTGTCGCGGTAGAAGACGTCTCGCTCGATGTCGATCCTGGGGAAATTCTATGCCTTTTGGGGCCTTCCGGTTGCGGTAAAACAACGCTCTTGCGCCTGGTCGCGGGCATTGAACGGCCCACCTCTGGTCAAATTCTGATCAATGAGCAAGAGGTCGCGGGACCGGATGTTTTCGTACCGCCGGAGCGGCGCGGCGTCGGCCTGATGTTTCAGGATTTCGCCCTGTTTCCACATTTGACGATCATCCAGAACGTCGCATTCGGCCTTAAAGATCTGGCGCGCGGCGATGCTTTGCACGAAGCCCATGCGGCGCTTGAGCGCGTTGGCCTCGACCAATATGCCGACGAGTATCCCCATATTCTATCCGGCGGCGAGCAGCAGCGCGTGGCGCTCGCGCGCGCTATAACGCCAAGGCCGTCCGTGCTGTTGATGGATGAACCTTTCTCCGGTCTCGACAGCCGCTTGCGCGAGATGATGCGGGAAGAAACGCTGGCGATTCTCAAAGAGACGCGGGCCACGTGCATGATCGTGACCCATTCTCCCGAGGAGGCAATGCAACTTGGCAATCGCATTGCACTGATGCGGGAGGGGCGCATGATCCAGGCCGGCCGGCCGGAAGAGATCTATCACAAGCCCTTTGATATCGACGTGGCGCGGATGTTTTCCGACCTCAATGAAATTGCCTGCGTTGTTAAGGGCGGCAAGGCGCGCACTGGGCTTGGCACATTCGCTGCGAATGGCGCGGCCAGTGACGGCCAATGTGTCGTTTGCGTGCGTTATTCGGATGTGCGTATCGGCCCGGTGAGCAAGGGAAAGCTGGGCAGGGTGCTTTCCACGCGGTTCTTGGGCATGGCAGCCCTGTTGGAGATCGGCGTGGAAGGGCTCGATGAGACGCTGGTGGCCCGTGTGCGTGAGGGTGATGCGGCCGAGCCGGGTGCGGAGGTCGGCGTAACGATCGAGCGCTCGGGTGTGATGGTGTTTGACGCCTAGACGCACGCCACGCCGGCAACCTGATTTAACGCTGTTTTAGGGCGGTTGCTTGCCGCTCTATGGTGTATCTGCGATAGTGAGTTCGCGGCACTCAAGCGCGCAAAATGCGAAGGACAAAGACACGATGGCGCCGAGTTGGATCCAAATTTTGATTGTTGTAGTGTTGCTCGTTCTGCTGTTCGGCCGCGGCAAGATTTCCGATTTGATGGGCGATGTCGCCCAAGGCATCAAGAGCTTTAAAAAGGGCATTGCTGAGGACGAGACCGAAGATCGGGCGCCCAAGGCAATTTCCAAATCAGCTTCGGCCCGCGCTAAGACGTCAAAGACGAGCCGCAGGCAAAAGGCCAAGACATCGTAGCGTAAGACGACCGAAGGCGTTTCGGCGAGCTTCGGGTCCCTCACCTGCCGATCGCGGGGGGAGGGCAGCTCGGCTGCGAAAGGCGCGCATTCCATGTTCGATATCGGTTGGAGCGAATTGCTGATCATTGCGGTGGTGGCGATCATCGTCATTGGGCCAAAGGACTTGCCGCGTATGCTGCGCAATTTGGGCCGTGCAATGGGGGCGGTGCGGCGGACCGCAAGCGAATTCAAGGCCCAGTTCGAGGACGCGGTGCGCGACAGCGAGCTTGAGGAATTGCAGCGAGAGTTCGCCGATGTAGCGGCGATGAATCCAGCCGGCGCCATCGAGAACGCGATAGGGGCAAGCTTGGAACCAGTCAGTCCGTCGGAGGCCAAGCCTCGCACAGCGCGCAAGACGACCGCCAAGACCAAGTCGACGAGCAAGCGGCGGCGCAAAACTGCGGCGAAGCCGGCCAATAAGACCGCGCGGCGGCGCACCTCCGGTTCGTCCGCCAAAAAGCCAAAAGTTCAATGACGCATGACGATATCGACGCTTCGAAGGCGCCGCTGATCGATCATTTGATCGAATTGCGGGGACGACTGATTTGGTCGCTGGCGGCCGTTTTTGTCGCGTTCCTCATCTGTTTTTCGTTCGCAAGCGAAATATACGGAATCCTGCTTGGTCCCTACCGTGCGGCGGTGGGCACGGATACGCCGATCGAAATGATCTACACGGCGCCGCAGGAATTCTTCTTCACACAGTTGAAGCTTGCCCTTTTTGGCGCTTTGTTTCTCGCCTTTCCGATCATTGCGAGCCAGATCTATATGTTCGTCGCGCCTGGCCTCTATAAGGCCGAACGTGGTGCCTTTCTGCCGTATCTGGTGGCGACGCCGATCCTTTTCATGTTGGGTGCGGCGCTCGTCTATTACGTCGTGATGCCGCTGGCCATGACATTCTTTCTCTCCATGCAGCAAACCGGTGACGGCCAACAGGTGCAGATCCAGCTGACAGCCCGTGTCAGCGAGTACCTCAGCCTGATCACCACGCTGATCTTTGCCTTTGGCATCTGTTTTCAGCTTCCCGTTGCCCTCACCCTTTTGGCGCGCGCCGGGTTCGTCACAGCGCAGGGGCTGCGTGAAAAACGCAAATACGCCATCGTCGGCGTGTTCGCCGTCGCTGCCTTCTTGACCCCGCCCGACCCAATCAGCCAGATCGGCCTCGCGCTGCCGACGCTCCTGCTCTATGAGCTCTCGATTTTTGCCGTTGGGATGGTTGAAAAGAAGCGCGCCGACGCCGCGCGGGCGAGCGGCAACAAGCCTGTCTGAATGCCATCTTTGCGCGTTCCATTGGGCGGCTGGACGGCGCATCACACAGCGCGTATTAGAACGCCTATCGCCTCGGTGTGACCCGCGCCGTCGCCTAAGTGAATTGCCCGCCAGTTTGGACCAGAGCTCGTGCACGACCTCAAAATCATTCGAGACGATCCTGAAGGATTCGACAAACGCCTCGCCGCGCGCGGGCTGAAACCGCAGGCCGCTGCGTTGCTCAAGTTCGATTCTGAGAGACGGGAGCACATTGCAATCTTGCAAGAGACCCAGACCAGGCGCAACGCCGCTTCGAAAGAAATCGGCAACGCCAAGGCGGCCGGAGATGACAAGAAGGCCCAGGCGCTGATCGAAGAGGTGGCCGCGCTTAAGGCCACGGCGCAAGCGGGCGAAGAAGAGGAACGGCGTCTCGACCAAGCGCTCATGGATGCGCTCGCCGAAATTCCAAATCTTCCGCTTGATGATGTGCCGGTTGGCGCCGATGAAAGCGCCAATGTCGAACAACGGCGCTGGGGCGAACCGCCATCGTTTTCCTTTGAACCACGGCAGCATTTCGAACTTGGTGAAGCGCTGGGGCTGATGGATTTCGAAGCTGCCGCCAAAATGTCGGGCGCGCGTTTTGTGGTGTTGAAGGGATTGCTGGCGCGGTTAGAGCGCGCGTTGGCTGCCTTCATGCTTGACCTGCACACCCAAGAATTCGGTTACACAGAAGTGGTGCCGCCGGCGCTGGTGCGCGATCACGCGCTTTTTGGAACGGGCCAATTGCCCAAATTCGTCGAAGATCTGTTCGCGACCACGGCCGAGTCTTGGCTGATTCCAACCGCCGAGGTGCCGCTGACCAATCTGGTGCGCGAACGCATCTTGGAAGAGGCTGAGCTGCCGCTGAGATTGACGGCTTGGACCCCTTGCTTTCGAGCCGAAGCCGGCGCTGCGGGCAAAGACACCCGCGGCATGATCCGCCAGCACCAGTTTTCCAAGGTCGAACTGGTCTCGATCACTGCGCCGGAGGCAGCCCTCGATGAGCTTGAGCGCATGACCGCGTGCGCCGAGGAAGTTCTCAAGCGTCTTGAGTTGCCCTATCGCGTGATGCTGCTGTCGACAGGCGACATGGGATTTGCCGCGCGTAAAACCTACGATCTTGAAGTCTGGCTTCCGGGTCAAAAGGCCTATCGCGAAATCTCGAGCTGCTCGGTTTGCGGAGATTTCCAGGCGCGTCGTATGGATGCGCGCTTCCGTTCTGGTCACGACAAGGACATCGAGTTCGTGCACACATTGAACGGTTCGGGGTTGGCGGTCGGCCGCACGCTGGTCGCGCTGCTCGAGAACAACCAACTAGCCGATGGCGCCATCGCGATTCCTGAGGCCCTGCGCCCTTATATGGGCGGGCTCGAAAAAATCGGAACAGATTGAACGCCATGCGCATTTTGCTCACCAATGACGATGGCATCGAAGCGCCCGGCATGGACGTTTTGCAGCAGATTGCCAGTGAGCTCTCCGACGATATTTGGATCGTCGCGCCCGAGACCGACCAAAGTGGCGCAGCTCACTCGCTGACATTGCACGAGCCGCTGCGCTGCCGAACGCTCAAAGAGAAAATATACGCGGTCAAGGGTACGCCAACGGACTGCGTCATTATGGGCATCCGTTTTCTGATCGCAGACAAGCCGCCGGATCTCGTGCTCTCGGGCGTCAATAACGGGCAAAATTTGGCAGACGACGTAACCTATTCGGGCACGGTCGCTGGCGCCATCGAAGGCACGTTGCTCGGCGTTCCCTCGATCGCGCTATCGCTGGCGACCAGGTTCGACAATTCCGGCAAGATTCGGTGGGAGACGCCGATGAAACTGGGCGCTGGTCTGGTTCGCCGATTGCTTGATGTCGGTTGGCCTGAGGGTGTCGTGCTCAACGTCAATTTTCCCGACAGAGATCCCGATGATGTGGTTGGCCTCGAAGTGACGTCGCAGGGGCGGCGCGACCAGGATCTGTTGACCATCGAGGATCGTATGGATACGCGCGGCAATCCCTATTATTGGCTTGGGTTCCAACGCAAGCGCTCGCGTCCGCCCGAGGGTAGCGATCTGTGGGCCGTCTATTCGGGGCGGATATCGGTGACGCCGCTGCATCTCAACCTGACGCAAAACGAAGCCCGCGCGCAGCTGGCGGAGCGATTGGGCGCCGACGCGCTGGAGACAATTGGCGGCTGAACGGGTGAGTGCGCGACATCCGGTCAGAATCATCGAATAATGGCGCACACACTCTTTTGATGAACAGAGATGGCAGCGGCCTCCGACCAAATTGGCTTGATCATGCAGTTGCGGCGGCGGGGCATCCGCTCGACGGCGGTGCTGCGCGCCATGGAATTGGTGCCGCGCGAACAGTTTGTCGATCCGGCCTTTGTCGAGCAGGCTTATCTCGACGCGGCGTTGCCGATCGATTGCGGCCAAACCATCTCGCAGCCCTTCATCGTCGCCTATATGACCCAGGCGCTTGAGATCGAGGAGCGCCACAAGGTGCTGGAGATCGGCACGGGGTCGGGCTACCAGGCGGCCGTTCTGTCGCATTTGGCGCGCCGTGTTTTCACCATTGAGCGATATCGCGAGTTGCAGAAGACGGCCGAACAGCGATTGGCGGAGCTGGGGATCACAAACGTCACGACGATCATTGGCGATGGGCGGCTCGGCTGGCCGCCGCAGGCGCCCTTCGACCGCATTATCGTCACGGCGGCGAGCGAAGAGCCACCCCAAGCTCTGATCGATCAGCTCAAGGCCGGAGGCCGCATGGTCGCGCCCATCGGGCCGACGCGCGACAGCCAGATGCTCGTCCAGATTGACAAATACGAGGTGGGCGTTGAGCAGCGCGACCTGATACCCGTGCGCTTCGTGCCCTTGGTCAAAGGCCGGGTAAAACGGCGCTGAGCGCGCGCATTGTGTCAATTCACCGAGTTTCCCAGTTGTCGCCGCAATTTAGTCCCGATAAGCGACCACCTTAACCGCTTGTTCATAACCGAGTGCTCATATCGAGCTTCGGGGAGATATTCGACATGGCGAAAATGCCGTCGATCATTGCTGGTTTGGCACTGTCTGCGCGTTTGGCGCGCATGGCTGCCGTGCTTGGGCTCTGCGCGATATTGGGCGGCTGCGCCGGCAACATGACCGGTTTCGAGTTCCCGTCCTTCGGACTGATGTCCAATTTCTCAAATGACGAACAGGCCGATTTGAACAATCCGGGATCGATGAATTCCCAATCGCTCTCGAGCGCCGGCGGCGTCTAGGCTTACAACCAAACATTTCAGCTCATTTGCTCCACTGAGGGACGGATCGCGCGTGGTCGCTTGATCTGCCAGCGCATCTTCGGCTCGCCTGCCGCGCAGTCTTCTCGGCGAATGGCGGCGGGCATTAACGCCTTGTTTACGCCTCAAGCGTTTACTCATAGGTGAAGGAGATGGGTCTCATGTGGGGTGTATGGTGTGTGTGGATTGTCCCACACCTGCGTAAAGCGATATGCGGGTGTGCGGGCGCGATTGCGATTTTAGCTCTTGCTGGATGCAGCTCTGGATTCTCGCGATCAGATTTCGCGTCCTATGGTGGCCAGCAATCATCCAACAGCGATCAAATCGTTACATCGTCACTGCCGCCGGTGCCCTCTGAGTCCGTTTACGGCTCCAGCTACGGCTCGCAACGCGCAGCGGGTTCAAATTCCAGTTACGGCTACAACAGAGACCGCAATTACGGTCAGACGCGGAACGCCAATTATTCGCCGGCCGCGGTTGAGCGGAAATCTCTACCGCCTGCACCGATGCCCGCCGTCGCGCGTTCGAGCACGGGCGGTAGCGTCAGGGTCAAGCGCGGCGATACGCTCTATAGCCTGTCACGCGATCACGGCGTGCCGATCGACAGCATAAAAACCGCCAACAACATGTCCTCGACCTATCTCGAGGAAGGCCAATCGATCATCATTCCGAACGGAAGGATCGCCGCCAAGCCCGGCATCCATCATCACCGGGTCAAGCGAGGCGAGTCGCTGGCGGTGATCGCGCGCCAATACGGCACCAGTCATGCCGAGCTGGCGCGCGCTAACGCCATGACCGATCCCGACCAGTTGCAGCCGGGCGATGTCATCAAAGTGCCTCAGGGCGGGCAAGCCGTTGCTGATGCATCTCGCGCGTCTTCAATTGCGGTTCCACGCATCAAGAAGGTCAAAACCAGGCCCGTGCGCGTGGCCTCGGCCAGTCCCAATGTTCCGATCCCGACCAGCAAACCCGACCGGGCGCCTTTGCCGAAAAAGCAAGCCAGTGCGCCGAAGCAGAAACCGAAAAAGGTCGCCAGTATCGGCAAGCTTCCGAAACCGAAACCCATGTCGGGCAGCAAATTCCGTTGGCCGGCACGCGGGCGGATCATTTCGAACTATGGCGCGAAATCGAACGGCAAACACAATGACGGCATCAACATCGCCGTACCGCAGGGAACGTCAATCAAGGCGGCTGAGAACGGCGTCGTCGCCTATGCCGGCAACGAACTCAAGGGTTATGGCAATCTGATTCTGGTGCGCCATGACAACAATTGGGTCTCGGCTTATGCCCACAACAGCAAGATCATGGTCAAACGAGGCGACAAAATCAGGCGGGGTCAAATCATCGCCAAGGCAGGCCAAAGCGGTCTGGTCAATCGGCCGCAGCTGCACTTTGAATTGCGCAAGGGGTCGCGGCCCGTCGATCCGCGCCGGCATATGACGGGCACCTAACAGGCCCGCCGAAATTCTAAATTCAGGCTTGGATCGTCTTGCCCAATCGGCCGGCCAGATCCTGAATGTACTGCCAGGCAACGCGGCCCGACCGGCTGCCGCGTGTCATCGCCCATTCGAGCGCCTCGGCTTTGAGGATATCGGGTTCGATTTCGAGTCCAAAATGGGCGGCATAGGTGCGCACCATCGCCAGATATTCGTCTTGGCTGCAGCGGTGAAAGCCGATCCACAACCCAAATCTGTCCGACAGCGAAACTTTCTCCTCCGTGGCTTCGGAGGGATTGATTGCGGTCGACCGCTCGTTTTCCATCATGTCGCGCGGCATCAGATGCCGGCGGTTTGACGTGGCGTAGAAGATGACATTGGCCGGTCTGCCCTCGAGCCCGCCCTCCAACACCGCCTTCAGCGACTTATAAGATGTGTCGTCGCCATCGAATGAAAGGTCGTCGCAAAACACGATGAAACGGTGCGAACTGGTCCGCAGCAACCCCAGGCAGCGGGGCAGCGAGGCAATGTCCTCGCGATGGATTTCGATCAATTTGAGGCCCTGTTGATCCGGCTTGAGCGCGCTGGAGATGGCGCCGTGGACTGCCTTGACCAGCGAGCTTTTGCCCATGCCGCGCGCGCCCCACAGCAAGGCGTTGTTGGCTGGCAAGCCGTTGGCAAAGCGCTCCGTGTTCGCCAAGAGCTGATCGCGCATGCGGTCGATGCCCTGGAGCAGCTTGAGCGGGATGCGGTTGACGTGGGCGACCGGTTGAAACGCGTCGCCATCAGGCGACCAGATAAAGGCCTCGGCGGCGTCGAATTCGGGTGCGCGGGCGGGTGAGGGCGCCAAGCGCTCCACGGCGGCGGCGATCCGTTGAAGCAGGTTGGTGAATGGTTCTTCGAAGCTCATTTTGCCTGCCGGCGCCGGTAATGTCTTTCAGGTGCGTTCCCTAGCGGGCCGCTTGCCAAGCAGCAAGTTTGCCGTGCCCGCATTGGAGTAGCATATATAGCCTAATGCGTGCTTTGCGTGTCCGTCCAGCGGCGGTTACAATTCTGGCGCGAGGGCATTATAGTCGCCGCGATTCTACCAAACAGCATGCCGCTGCCGTCGTGAGATGGTCGGGCAGGTGCGGAGCCGGGTGGGCTCTTAAGGAGACTAGTCTGAGATGTATATAAGTCCGGCCTATGCGCAGGGCGCCGGTGGTGGCGCCAACGATCTGATCGCCATGCTGGCGCCATTTATGATCGTCATTTTGATCATGTATTTTCTCGTTATTCGACCCCAGCAAATGCGCCAGAAAAAGCACGCCAATATGATCGCGACGCTGAGCAGGGGCGACAATGTAGTGACGGCGGGCGGCCTGCACGGCAAGGTTACCAAGGTCGTCAGCGACAGTGAGCTTCAGGTGGAAATTGCCCAAGGCGTGCGCGTAAAGATCGAGCGTGCGACTGTCGCCAACGTTCTGGCTAAGGGTGGAAAGTCGGCCAAAGCCGGCTAAACAGACCCCAAGAACGAGTACCATCTGGCAAGCGCCCAGTCGGGCAGCGACACGGAAAACGCGCGCAATGCTGCATTTCGATACCTGGAAAGTCGTCATGATCCTCGCCATCGCCGTGTGCGGGGTGATTTTTGCGGCTCCTAATCTGTTTTCGGCCAAAACGCTGGAGGGCATTCCCGATTGGATTCCCCACAAACAGATCAATCTGGGTTTGGACCTGCAGGGCGGCGCGCATCTGCTCTATGAAATGGATCAGAAGGAGTTGGTCGAGGATTGGCTGAAGACAATCCGGGGAGATGTGCGCGACGCGCTGCGCCAAGAGCGTATCGGTTATCGCGGGCTCGCCATGTCGCCGGCCAATCGCTCGGTTCAAGTCCGAATTCGCGATCTGGAGAAGGTGCCAGATGCTCTTAAGAAACTCCGAGAACTCAATGAACCGGTTGGAGGATCTGTTTTCACGGGTGCGGCCGGGAACACGCTGGAAATAACCGATCGGGGCGAGGGCGTGATCGCGCTTACGCTGACCGAACCCGGCCTGCAGCATCGCATCAGCTCGGCGATCGAGGCCTCCATCGAGACCGTACGCCGCCGCATCGACGCCTTCGGCACGACCGAGCCGACGATCCAGCGCCAAGGGCTCGACCGCATCCTGGTTCAGGTGCCGGGCATCAGCGACGTGGCGCGACTGAAGGAAATGGTGGGCAAGACCGGCAAGCTCGAATTCAAGCTGGTCGATCCCTCGACGACGTGCCAGCAGGCAAAGGATTCTGGCCGGGTGCCGCCAGGCACCGAAATTATCGAATCGGACGATGGCTTCTCCACCTGTTACTTGGTGCAATCGCGCGCCATGGTGACGGGCGAAAATCTCGTCGATTCACAGCCGGGCTTCGATCAACAATCCAATGAGCCGATCGTCACATTCCGTTTCGACACCGCGGGCGGGCGCCGTTTTGGACGGGTGACGCAGACCAATGTCGGCCGGCCATTCGCGATCATTCTGGACGAAAATGTCATTTCGGCGCCTGTCATCCGCGAGCCCATTCTGGGCGGTACGGGGCAGATCAGCGGCCGCTTTAGCGTCCAGGAGGCCAACGATCTGTCGGTCCTGCTGCGATCGGGCGCCTTGCCTGCGAATCTCACCATCATCGAAGAACGCACGGTGGGCGCCAGCCTTGGCGCCGATTCGATCGCTGCGGGCGAATTCGCCGGCCTGGTCGGTATCGTCTTCGTCGTGGCCTTCATTCTGTTTTCATATGGTCTCTTTGGCGTCTTCGCCAACATCGCGCTGGCGGTCAATATCGCGCTGATCCTGGGTACGTTGTCGCTGTTGCAGGCGACCCTGACCCTGCCGGGCATCGCCGGCATCGTGCTGACGATCGGCATGGCGGTCGACGCCAATGTGTTGATATTCGAGCGCATCCGCGAGGAGGCGCGGGCCGGAAAATCGGCCATTGCGTCGATCGATTCAGGTTATTCGCGCGCCATCGGCACGATTCTGGACGCCAACATCACGACATTCATCGCGGCCATCATTCTGTTTTGGCTGGGATCGGGTCCCATCCGCGGCTTTGCTGTCACGCTGTCGATCGGCATCATCACGTCCGTCTTCACCGCCTATACGGTGACGCGCCTGATGGTCGCGCAGTGGGTCAAGATGCGGCGCCCCTCGTCGGTTCCGTTGTAGGGGCGCGCGATGAAAGGCATCAGGCTCGTTCCAGACGAAACGTCGATAAAGTTCATTCGATACGGCAAATT
Organism: Hyphomicrobiales bacterium; assembly: GCA_021775595.1. GTDB lineage: Bacteria > Pseudomonadota > Alphaproteobacteria > Rhizobiales > Methyloligellaceae > JAJFHN01. The sequence continues at coordinate 3,281 of JAJFHN010000075.1, read as the reverse complement.
TAGCTTGCTGGCGTCCAGCATCGCGATGTTGGTGTCGATTGGTCTGTTCTTTGCCTTCAACCTCAATTACGGCATCGATTTCCGCGGCGGCACGCTGATTGAGATTCGCGACAAGTCGGGCGAGGCCGATATAGGCGATTTGCGCGTGAAAATCGGCGGCCTTGGCTTGGGCGAGGTGCAGATTCAAGAATTTGGCGGCCCAAGCGACGTTCTGATACGAATCGAACAGCAGCCGGGCGGCGAGGAGACGCAGCAGAAGGCGGTCTCGGCCGTCAAGGGCGCGCTGGCAGATACGGTCGACTACCGGCGTGTCGAGGTCGTCGGGCCAACCGTCTCGGGCGAATTGAAGACCTCCGGCGCGATCGCGGTGTTCGTCGCGATATTCGCGGTGCTGCTCTACATCTGGTTCCGGTTCGAGTGGCAGTTTTCCATCGGCGCAGTGGCTGCTCTGGTGCATGACGTGGTCTTGACCATCGGAATATTCTGCGCGCTGCAGCTCGAGTTCAGCTTATCGATCATCGCCGCCATTCTCACCATCGTTGGCTACTCGCTCAACGATACGGTCGTCGTATTCGACCGCGTGCGCGAAAACTTGAGAAAATACAAGAAAATGCCGCTGCCTGAGTTGCTCGATCTGTCGATCAACGAGACTCTGTCGCGCACGATCCTAACTTCATTCACGACCCTCATCGCGCTGGGATCGCTCTATATATTGGGTGGCGAAGTGATACGCGGCTTCACCTTCGCCATGATCTGGGGCGTGTTGGTCGGAACATATTCGTCCATTTTCATCGCCGCGCCACTGCTGTTGCAGCTCGGCGTGCGGCGAGACTGGAGCGGCCTTGGCGGCGCAAAGGTTAAGGATCCCTCGGAGCGCAAAGAAAAGCGGTCGCCGCCGGGTGGAGCGGTCGAGCGCCCAATCCCTGGCGAATGACGGCGTGGTTCCACGCCTCTGCTGCCGCTCTCATCTCACCGAATTGGCGAACGCAAGTCGTACAGCCGTTATAGGCTGATCCCATGTCCGCCGCCGGCCTTATGCGCGATCCCATCTGGCAGGCCGCCCGCATGGGTGACCGCGACCGTTATTTCTCCGCCTTGCTGGCAGCCGAGCCCGAGCGCGCCTGGATGATGGCGCTGGCCGGCTTCAATGGAGACTTGCGCCGCGTAGCCGACACCCTCAGCGAGCCGCAATTGGCCCAGATCAGGCTGCAGTGGTGGCGTGAGACGTTGGATCGCTTGAAAACAGGCGAGCCCGCAGGCGCACCCATCGCCGACGCGCTTGCCGCCGGTGTCGATGATCGGCCCCAAGCCATTCGGTTGCTCAAGGGTATCTTAGACGCCCGCCAATTCGATGTTCTGGGCGGTGCCATGGCGGATGAAGCCGAGCTCGCTGCCTATTTGCGCAAGAGCGAGGGGGCGTTGTATTCGCTTGCGGCAGATCAACAAGCAGCCAGCGCGCGCTCCATTGGCGACGAGGTTGGTCTGGCCTGCGGCCTGTCGCGTATAGCCTGCGGGTTTTCCCGCGACTTGGCACGAGGCCGCATATTCTTGCCGCGCGATCTGCTAAAGCGCCATGACGTCGATCCCGAACGGCTTCTTGCCGGCGATTTCGCCCCGGCTCTGGTTGACGTGCTCATGGATCTGGATTCCAGCGCCCGCGAGGCGCTGTCGCGGGCCCGGGCCGCCATTGCCTCGGCCGATGGGCCGGTGCCTCGGGCGTTCTTGCCCCTGGCTTTGGTGGAACCGGACCTGAAAGCGTTGGAGCGCGCCGGTATTGCCGCTAAGAAGGCCGCCATCGGACTCGCGCCGCCATGGCGCATTGCGCGCATCACCTGGGCTGGGCTACTGAATCGTGTTTAGGCGAGTCCGCTGGAAGCGCCGCAGAATGGCCAGTCTCGCTGCGTAGACAAGGCGCTGCCGCGGGGCTTTCTAGGAAAGGTGTTCAATGGCATCGAAAATGGGCTTATCCGGCTTCTTGAAGGCCATGGCGCCTGATCTTGGTTTGGCGCTCCGCCGGTTTCCCGTTGCGGTCGCGATCGCCGCGATCTTCACGTTGCTGCACCTGTTCAATTTGAACGACGCCATGGCTCTCAATAGCGAGCAGGCATTGCGTCTTTCGGTTTGTCTGGGGTGCGGCTTTCTTTGGGCATTTGCGGCGGGTCTTTATTGCGAGCGTCTCACCATGACCTGGGCCAGCCGGCTCGGGATCGTTGCCGCCGGATTGGCACTCATTGCGCTGGCGTTCTGGTTGTCCGTGGCGCTGGCGCTTCAGCCCTACATTCTCGGTCTCGCTCTTTTCATCTGCGTCGGATTGGCGCCCTATCTGGGCGATTGGCGCCGACCGGTCAACGCCGCCTTCTGGCAGTTCAATCACCGCCTGTGGTTGGGGGCTGGGCTCGCGCTGGTGGGTGCGGTCCTTTTCGCCGGCGGCCTGTCGGCAATTATCGAAACCATCGAACTGTTGTTCGATGCTGATTTTCCGAGCGAAACGCACGAAAAAATCTGGACTGTTGGCCTTGGATTCGTGGCGCCGGTCAACTGGCTGACGTTGGCGCCCGATGCGTTCGACGACAAGGTGGAGGAGGGGGAGCAGAGCGATTTCACGGCGCGTGCGATCGCAACAATCGTAAAATACATCCTGGCGCCGCTGCTGCTGGTCTATACGGCAATTCTCTATGCCTATGCCGTCAAGATCGCAATCGACGGAGCGCTGCCCAAAGGGCGTGTCGGGCCGTTGGTTCTGGGCTATGGCGCTGTCGGTACGCTCAGCGTTTTGCTGGCCTATCCGGTGCGCACGCACGGCGGACCGTTGGTGGCGGCCCTATGGCGTCATTGGTTCTGGCTGACCCTCGTGCCCGCGGCATTGCTGTTTTTGGCGGCTTATCAGCGCATCGCGCAATATGGACTGACCGATGACCGCTACCTCGTCGTCCTGTTCGGCGTTTGGCTGGTGTCGTTGTCCGTCATTTATCTGATTTTGCGAACGGACCGCGATCTGCGCACGGCACCGCTGGTTCTCGCGCTTCTGCTCGCGATATCATCGGTTGGACCTTGGGGGGCGCTTGGCTTGTCTGTCGCGAGCCAGAAGGGTGAACTCACGCAGATCTTGGTCAGCGAAGGCAGATTGGTCGATGGCCGAATAACATCTGGCGCTGACAAACCTCTTTCGCAAACAGCTCTGCAGCGCATCCGTTCGATCGTCGCCTATCTGCGCCGCCAGGGGCAGATCGCGGCCCTTCGACCCCTTTTCGCGGGCGCGGAGAGCGATCCCTTTGCTGAAC
>JAJFHN010000074.1 GCA_021775595.1 Hyphomicrobiales bacterium | reverse complement strand
GTCTTTCGCCGTGGAGCCGGCCTCGCCGCTATGGGATCCGCGCATGTCGGTTGTCGTCTCCGCCGACTTCGGCTTCGCGTCTTCCGCCAACGCCAGCGAGACGGCCGATGCCGTTCCAATCAGTGCCAAGCTTGCCGCCAGACAACAAGTGCGTGCCGCGCGCAAGCTGAAGGTGCCGCCAGCGTCTCCGTGTGATTTGATCGCCATGATCAATTCTCCTTTCTCACCCTCAGTTCGCGCCGCGCATCCACGCGCGACTTTACCGTTTCTTTTTCCCCTTGCCGCTCGCGCCACCGCCCGGCGAACGGATCAACCAGGTGAGCGTTCCTACAAACAGACCCAGCAAGACCGCCAGCAGGACGGTCAACACCGCGCCCGTGCGGTCCATTTGCACAGGCCCCGCGGTGCTCAAAAGACCTTGCGGATCCATTCCAGTGAATACCGGAACCTCGCCGCGGTAATATTCTGGAGTGAACATCGGCCCGAGATCACCGGCGATCTTCGGAATGCCGTTCTTACCCAAAAACTGTTCGTAGACGATCATGCCGACATTACCGCCCACATTGATGCCGTTGGTCGTCACCCCCTGCTCGTGATGGTCGTGCATGATCCAGGCGCCGGGGCCGTAGCTGTGCAGGCCGTCGTTTTTTGCTTCGAGTTCGAGATCGGCGCGTTGAGCCGAATCGATCGTATGCACGTCGCGAATGATCTGAGTTGCAGGCGGCCGCAAGATGCCATCAAGATGCGTCGCCGTGACCTTGTGGCCATGCGTGTGGAGCGCCAGCGAAACCGCACCCCCATTGATAACGCGCATTTTGACCAATTCGTTTTCCTTCACCACGATCAGCGAGTCGCGAATGGTGTAGGGAAACGAGTGACCGTTCAGGACAAAGGCCTCGGGCTTGCGCTGAGTGATGTTGAAGCGCCGATGAATGCGCTCGGAAATGACGCGCGGATCGTTCGAGCTCTTGATCAGGTTGTGCATGTCGTAGTCGACATCTTGGTAGTGCATGTCGTATTCGCGGCCGTAGCGCTCACGTACGGCCACGGAGGGGTAGCGAACGTGCCCAGCGCCGACATTCAACGTCTGCACGGTGTTGTTCGGGCGATTCTCCTCGACGATGAACATGCTGTTCAACCCCATGAGAATGTGCGCCTGGGGTTGTACATGGCAGTGATAGAACATCGTGCCCGATTGACGCGGCTGGATGTCGTAGGTCCGGCTATCGCCAGGCATGATTGGCATTTCGCTGACCCGCGGTACGCCGTCGTTGCCTTCGCCATTTTCATCTTGGTATGGATGATCAACGCCATGGAGATGAATCGTGTGCGGCAAATAGTGTGTGTTCTCGAGCGTGAGCTTGACCTTGTCGCCTTGCTCGACGCGGATCGGGACCGACGGCATGCGCAGCCCCGGCTGGGCCTTTAGGGTCACGAGGTTTTCCGTCGCCATGCCGCGATATTTGGGCACGAAGACCCAAAAGCCTGGCTTGACCCCCGGCGCAATACTGTAGCCCGGCACTTCGACCGGAGCGTCCGGCGAATGGCCGTTGAGCTCGGCGACTTCCAACCGGATATGGATCTCATCCGGGTCGCCGTCGCCATCGAGGTCGCGGCCCTTGACGACCGCATCTGGCGTCAGTTGGGTTTGCATCAGCGTGCCCGGCGAGACGTTGTTGGTGCCCTTAACGAACGCCGCGACCTCATAGGGATTATCTGGATGGCACAAGGGCGACGCTTGTATCGCCACACCATCTATGGTTTGCGCCTCGCGCCACTGCGGGCGCCGCTCGGGACAAACTTCCTCTGGTTGAAGTTGCGCCGGGTCCACAGTGGCCGGAGCAGGTACAAACGGGCGCTCGCCCAGATTGCTGTAAAGAAAATCGGAAAACGCCGGAGGCAAATAGGCGGGGTTGACCAGCCAGGCTACATAAAGGGCCCCAATGGCCGAAGCCACCATGACCAAGCCCGCAATGATCCGCTTGTTGCCAAACATACGTTCTCCCTATTGATTCGCACACACAGACTCTATGTATGCTTCGCGCGACGGCGTTTCATCCCGCAAAAATAGTAATTTGGACGAATATGGTTGAAACCAGACTCCCCCATTAGGGAGTCCAACAGACCCGGCGCCGATGGACGTTGATATGGGTCAAAAACACCCGTGCGGAGCGCCAGCCCCGCACGGGTAATGTGTCGTCAAACGCTCCATTCAGCGCCTGCTTAAGTCTCTATTCAGCAGGCAATGCGCCCTAAATGACGCCAACCAGTGCGAGACCGATCGCCATCGTCGCCGCCCAACCCACGGCAAACGTCAAAGTGCGCAATCCCGGGATACCCGCTGTGTAGATCACGAAGTGAAGCAAGCGGGCGAAGAAATAGACCATTGCGGCTCCGCCGATCACAGGATTGTTACCGACGCCAGCCACATGGGCCGCGAGCGCCAACGGCGCAAACACGGCCAAATTCTCGGCCGCATTGGCGTGCGCCCATTGTGCCCGTTGGGCCCATGGCGATTGCGGTTTGTCTTTGGGACTGGGATTGCCCATCGCGCCGAACAATCCGCGCACAGCGATGCGGTTTAAAATATACGGTACCCAAAACAGCGCCGTCATTAGAGCCGTGAGAACAAGCCAAAAGAGAACAGTCGACATATGTATACCTCCCCAATTCTAAGATCCCGTGCGCGGCACGGAGAACGCCTCCCACTGCAACCGCACAATCGGATAGTTTGGATGTTTCGACAGATTCGACACGCACAACTGTCTGCGGCCACGCCGCTAGGCGAGGATACACCCAATTCAGTTGGATTCGAAAGGCTTGCGGCAACCGCCCTGGGGATAGCGCGGCGAGGCCGCTCACGTCAGCAGTGCGCAGGCGGTCACCAATGAACGATCGGTAGGCAGACCGTTAGGTTTGATCGGCAGTCTCACGGCCTCGAAAAACAAACACGCCAAGGGCAATGAACACCGCAAGAAAGCCTATCCCGATCAAAATATAATTGATGATTTGATAGGTGTAGCCCATGCCGATCGTGAAGGGGAAGACCGAGGTGTGAACAATGTCGGCGTTTTTATCGGCGACTGTCACCAGCCCAATATAGTTGCCCTTCGGAAGGTCAATCTCGAATTGTTTTGTGCCGCGCGGATAAAGCTTGGGCGCTTCATAAAGCAAGGTCGCGGCCTCCATCTCTTCTTGCGTGCCCAGCTGCTCCAGCTGAGCCGTAACGCCGAGATCCTTGACGTCTTTCATGACACGGAAATCGGTCGGCATCTCACGCAAGACCGTATCGACATGATCGAGCACAACGATCGCCTTACCCTCGTAGGGAATATCGTCGCAAAACTCTTCAGCCCGCGCCCTTTCGGGTTGATAACCGGTGAACAGCATTCTGTAAGGGCCAATCGTCATCACGCATTGGTTGCCTTCATTGGAGACGCCGCCGTGGGCATTGGCGTTGCTGGCCTGACTGACCCAGACAATGCCAATTGCGGCAACCAGAATTGCGATGCGAACTGAAAATCTTTTCATGACGTGCTCGACTCTCGTTTGGTATTTTCCGAAGTTGCGCCGCACAAGCGGGCTTGCAATTGACTGAGATCAATTGTGGGAAATTTCGTCACTTCCGCAGACTTGGCGGAAACCCAATCATGTCGCCTTAGGCTTGGCTCAGGTCGCCCCACCGCGTCTTTGTACGAAGTTCCATATCGGCCGAACGATCAGCAACCCCATCAGGATCAACACGATGGCGTATATGATCCCGCGGCTGACATAGGTCATGACCTTGCTGGGCTCAACCTCAAACGTAATGCTGCGTTCCTCGTGATCGCCGTCAACGATCGTAACGATCGCCTGATAGCTGCCAGAATGGGGGAACGTCGCTGCCGCCTCGATGACGCCGTGGGAATAAATTTTGGGCTGGGTCGATACCAAGACCTTCTCGACCTCCGATGCGCTGGGATCAATGATCTTCAATGTAACCGGCACCTGCCGCAGCCGCTGATTGTAAAGATCCACCACGACGATTGTATCGCCGGTCTTGGGGATCTCCTCGCAATAGTGCCCCGCCTTATCAAATTGCGGCTGATAAGCGCTGAAATGGATAATGTTGCGGCCCATAAACCGGGCGCAGTTATCCTCTTCGATCGGTAAAGAGCCGTGGGCATTGGCTGCGCTCGGCATTAGCACCGCAAGACACATCGCCAACAGGGCCGCGAAAACGATCGACGGCTTGCCCGAAACGACGCTCAGTTTCCTCCAGGGGCGGCCACTCATGCGGCCAATGATCGTCTTGTTCATTGTTTGGGTTCCAATTATCCAGACGCAATCGGTATCCAGAATACGCCATACCCGCCGGCGGATAAACCACCGGCGGGCATGATTGTTGCGAATAGTTTCCGACTATCGATCTAGATAAAGATCGGGACGAGAACGCCGCCCACGTCGGAGATTTGCCGCTTGCCATCTGCTCCGTAGAAGAACAGCAGACCACCAAAACGACTGTCCGGGTCAAAGATCAGCGACGAAAGACGCTCGGTTTCCCAAGCAGCATCTTGCGCCGTAACCTGTACAACCCGCGTTTCGCCTGGTGCGATCGGCGTGTTGTTATCAACCGTCAAGCCTTCTTCAGCCAACAGATCGTTGGGATAGGACGCCGTCGTGTCATCCATAGTTCCGACAACCGGATTGATGAAGCGAACCGTCGCGGTCGCGAACTCGCCCAACCGCACCGGCGTGTTGGATGTGTTCGTGATCTTGAGGTTCATGGTCATCGACCGACCTGGCACGCGGTAAGTTGCACGCTCCAGCGTCACCTGCACCTTGTTGGTTTCGTCAGGCAAAGGCACGATCGATTCACGGGCCGATTGCAGCGGCAACGTGATGGGCCATTTGTTGTTGGCCCAGACATAACCGAAGATCGTCAACCCAATCGCGATCCCCAACATGGCGAAGGAGAGAATGCGATCGAAAGGCCGGATCAACTCATCTCCTCGACCGGCCGCAACCATGCGGTGGCGCGAGAAGAACAACCGTCCAGCCAGCCAATAGACCGTCCAAACAGCCGCAATGGCCAGCCAAATGCCGTGCCACAAGAGGTTGTTAGCCAGACCATAGAACTCGAGGTCAACGGTTTCACCGGTCAGCGTCGTCACCGGATTGGTGAAATCAGCCCGCGAGCCGGTCACTGTGACCCACTTGCCTGGCCCGACGATGGCGCCGCCATCCAAGACATTGATCATGGTGTGGACGTGCCACGTGCCAGGCTCACGGCCCCTCAAGGTGATCTCAAACTCGTAGTCTGCTCCGAGCTTGAATCTGGTCGAGTTGGCGCCGTTAATGCCGTTGATGAACGATGCCTTGCGGACGAACACCGGACCAGGATGCGAGATATTCAGGAAAGCCACTTCTGGCTTGGCCAAAGTCTGGGGCCAATGAGTTTCCGGCGAAAACCGAAACTTACCGCTGACCTTCATAGTCTCATTGACGGCTACCGTTTCCGGTGACCACTTCAGGTCGTACCACTGTACCGACCTCATTCTAAGGAAAGGCTCCTGCGCCCTTTCGCCATGAGCCCCAGCGGGCTGGTACGAAAGAGCGAGCATGCCCACTGCAAGCACCGCAAGCGCGAGTGTTGCATTTACAAGTTTAGTGATCGTCATTGTTACGTATCCTTTTCACTAACACTGCGTGAGCACGCGGTTTAAATCCTGCCCTTGATATAGCGGACGGTGGAGAAGGCTTTGCCTACGTACCACCACATCCAATAGATCAAGATGCTCACAAAGGCCGCGAAAAAGGCCGAAACAGGTGCAGACCACTGGCCGAACGTTCGAAGCGTTCCGCGTTCGATGATCCGAATGTATTCGGGTGTGCCCGTGCGGACATACTCGAAGCCGATCAGGTCAGCGATCGTCATAACGTTGCCGTTCATTTCGACCGGAACGTGGAACGGTGCGATCCATGCCCAGTTGGCGGGCCAAAAGAGCAGCGCAAACAGCCCTGCGCCGAAAACGCCCGTCAAGATCATGCTGCGCGTCAGCAGCAAAATCGCGTCCAGCGCCAGCGCGCCGGCGAAAAAGATCGCGGGTGTCACAAAGTTGAGCGGATAATGCGCCCACCAGTGCATGCCCCAATACCGTTCCGCCCAAGCGCCGATCAACAGCGCGAGACAGCCCAGCGTCGCACCAAAGGGAAGCCTGAAATGCTCCCAAAGAATATAATGTAAAGCACCCAAAAAGGTGATGGTGACCGGCGGCGTTAGTGTCAGCCACCATTCGCGGTCTTTCCAGTCAATCCAGAAATCCCAGTCACCGACCGTCAGCATGAAATGCAGATGGAACGCACCGATGATCACGAACAAAATCGTCGGGATCAATATAATTTCCAGTGCGCGTTCTGCCGTTTTCACGCTTTTTGGCAGTTCGATCGTATCCAGCGTATAGCTCGGAGCTTTGCTGCCACGACCTGACACAGTTGATGATTGCGCCATTAGTGTCCTCCCGGGGGTTATCCCACTATGACTTTTGCGTACGTGTGCAGGGCTGGAATTTATCTTGTGCACTGAAAGCCGCCCAGAAAAACAGGCAAGCTCACGCCCCACAGCCCAAGACCAACCAATTTAACACCGGTCCCAGACTCCAGCACAATAGCCTTTGTCGACCGGCGTCAGAACGAGACAAAATGCCACTAGCCAAAAGTAGGTAGTTGCAAGTCTGGATAAGTCTGGACAAGCGCACCGACTGTTGAATGCACTTTTCTGCTTAAAATGCCTTCCCCTGCCGGATCAGGGCATTTTCGCGGCGGTTTTGCGGGATTTAATCCAATTGAGCGCCGTCCTGTCCGGGCGGCTCGCTGGCGCCGGCGATGGGCCGGTTTGGCCTCCAAAGCCCAGTTAACCCAATATCGCCAAATGTCCGGCGAGTGGTCCTCAGCGCAAAAAGCAAAGAGGGGAGGCGCGAGCGCCTCCCCTCAAATCTTATAGGCAGAAAATCTGCTTGGCTTGCTTAAGCCTTCTCTTCTTTGATCTGCGGCAGAAGCTCGTTCACACGAAGAACGATCTGCATCAGAACGCCACCAAGAGCCAGCGCCGACCAGCCCAGGACAACAAAGCCCCAATGCAGCGGTGCTGAGAACAGCTCTTCCAT
>JAJFHN010000073.1 GCA_021775595.1 Hyphomicrobiales bacterium | reverse complement strand
TTCAGAAAACCGCGGCTCGTACATCGCGGCGTGCGTAGTCTGAAACTCCGTAATCCCTTCGACATCGCGCTGCCAGCCGAACAGCGTGGCGAAGAGTTGCGGGTTCAACGTTCGAATGAACAGCCGGAGGCGCCAGAGCGGTACGCCCGCGGCAATCAACGCCTCGGTGAAAGCCTCTACCAGCTGTTTTGACGATTGCGCCTTCCAGGCGTCTTCCACCAGCCAGGTGATAAATTCATTGGGTCTCGCCTGCGCGGCTTCGCGCGGATGGTCGGTGATGTTCTCATCATCCGCAAACCACGCATCGAGCCGTGGCCAATCAAATGCCAAATAACCGCGCAGATCAGCCGCTTCGTCGTATGGGTCCTCGTAGCTCCAGGCCGCGTTTTCGATGGTGTTATCGCCGACCTCAAGAGACCAATAGGTGGCGTTGCCCTTAAACGGACAATTGGTGCGGTGATCGTTCCGGACCAGCAGGTCCATCGCGATGTCGTCCTTGGGAAAATAGAAGACCGGCGGTAAGCGGGTTTCGTGCATCACCAGAACGCCCGCGCTATCGGCAACGGTTTCACCGTTGCTGGTCACGCGAATTTGCTTGCCGCATGGTTCAATGCTGACGCGATAGCCCTGTTGCAGTTCTTGCATGTTTTGCCAATCCGAGCCCAATCCTCATTTGCAGTCACCAAGGATCGCCACCTGAAGATAGGGCTTAGCTGTGATGAAGTTCAACCGAGCGGATTATTGGTTGGCGGCAGAGCCGGATCCGGATCGCCGAATTTAAAGCCGATTTCGGTGCGTTAACAAACCGTCCGAACGACAACCAGCCTACGTGTTCATGGATTCGAAAAATTCGTCGTTGTTCTTGGTCGATTTCAGCTTGTCGATCAAAAACTCGATGGCGTCCATCGTGCCCATCGGATTGAGAATCCGGCGCAAAACGAAGATCTTTTTCAGCTCATCGGGCTTGACCAGCAGCTCTTCCTTGCGCGTTCCCGAGCGCGCGATATCGATGGCTGGGAACATGCGCTTGTCGGCGACCTTTCGGTCGAGCACGATTTCCGAGTTGCCGGTGCCCTTGAACTCTTCGAAAATCACCTCGTCCATGCGACTGCCTGTGTCGATCAGCGCCGTGGCGATGATCGTCAGGGAACCGCCTTCTTCAATGTTTCGCGCGGCGCCGAAAAAGCGCTTGGGCCGCTGCAGCGCGTTCGCATCAACGCCACCTGTGAGCACCTTGCCGGATGAGGGCACAACGGTGTTGTAAGCCCGCCCCAGTCTGGTGATCGAATCGAGCAGAATCACAACGTCGCGCTTGTGTTCGACCAGACGCTTAGCCTTCTCAATCACCATTTCGGCGACCTGCACATGGCGCGACGCGGGCTCATCAAACGTCGAACTTACCACCTCACCATCGACCGAGCGCTGCATGTCGGTGACCTCTTCGGGCCGCTCGTCGATAAGCAGAACGATCAAGTAGCACTCGGGGTGATTTGTTGTGATCGCCTTGGCGATGTTCTGCAGGATCATCGTCTTGCCCGTGCGGGGCTGGGCGACGATAAGCGCACGCTGGCCCTTGCCCAGAGGCGCCACGATGTCGATAACCCGCGCGCTCAAATCCTTGATCGTCGGATCTTGAACTTCCAGTTCCAAACGTTCTTCGGGATAAAGCGGCGTCAGATTATCGAAATTGATCTTGTGCCGAACTTTTTCGGTTTCATCGAAATTGATGCTGTTGACTTTGAGCAGCGCAAAATAACGCTCACCTTCCTTGGGTGAGCGAATCTGCCCCTCCACCGTGTCGCCCGTACGCAAGCCAAACCGCCGGATCTGGCTGGGGCTGACATAAATGTCGTCGGGACCTGGCAGGTAATTGGCATCGGGTGAGCGCAGGAAGCCAAAACCGTCCTGCAGCACCTCCACAACACCTGATCCAGTGATGTCTATTTCGCGTTCAGCAAGAGATTTGAGAATGGCGAACATCAGCTCCTGCTTGCGCATGGCGCTGGCATTCTCGACCTCCACCTCCTCAGCGAAGCTCAAAAGCTCCGTGGGCGACTTTTCTTTGAGGTCCTGAAGTTTCATCTCTTGCATGGAGCTCACTCCGAGCTGAGCGATATCGTGAAGGAGTATCGAACGCGCTTGTTTCGAGGCTAAGCCCAACGGGAAAGGGATCGCACCATGGCCGCTCTTGATGTCGGCGCGCATGCCCCGAGGGCTTTGGGGCGTAGTTCTATGTAACTCTATGGAGTGTTTCGGCGGGTGTTTGCCGGCAAACAGATTGCCGATCTCGACTCGGTTATACCAAAGGTCTCGGTCGAGCGAAAGGGTAGATCAGAACGGTTTCATGATTACGAGAAAAACAACCGCAATCATGATTAGGGTTGGAATTTCATTCACGACCCTAAAAAACCGGGCTGAATGGGTGTTGCGGTCCGCCTCAAAGCTCTTGCGCCAGCGCGCCAAGGCGCCGTGGAAGGCCGTCAACACAACGACCAAGGCGAGTTTAGCGTGAAACCAGCCATCCTGTGTCCCGTCGATGACCCCAAAGCCAAATGCGAGCGACAGTCCGAGCACCCAGCTTGCGATCATCGCCGGCGTCGTTATTGCCTTCAGCAGGCGCCGCTCCATGATTTTGAAAGTCTCTGAGGTCGCCGACCCAGCCTTCGCCTCTGCGTGATAGACAAACAGTCTCGGCAGATAGAGCAGCCCCGCCATCCACGATATCACCGCAACGACGTGCAGCGACTTCACCGCGAGATAGAGCGATCCGTCATCCATCGACGCCGTCCCTAGTCCGCCGCCGTGGAAACCGGCAGCCTACCTTTGACGATCTCAACAAGCTTTGCCACGTGTTCAGGTGGCGTTGATGGAACAATTCCATGGCCAAGATTGAAGATAAATCGGCCATCCGAGAGCGCCTCCAGAATTTCCGCCGCGCGCCGCTCCATCGCCGCTCCACCCTCGACCAGCAGCAACGGGTCCAAATTCCCCTGCACGGCGACCTTTGGCTGCAATTTGGACTTGATCCACGACAACGCCAGAGACGTATCGCATCCCACAGCATCGACGCCTGTTTTTTCGGCAAACGCCACATAGCCTGGCCCGGCCGCGCGTGGAAATCCAATCACCGGCACATTGGGATATCGCGCCTTAACCGCGCCAACGATCGAGGCACATGGCGAGATGCTCCATTTTTGAAACTGATCGTCAGGCAGATTGCCGGCCCAACTGTCGAATATCTGAATGGCCTGCGCACCCGCTTCGATCTGTCCGCAGAGATAATTGACCGATGCCTCCACGATGATGTCGATCAGCGCCTGAAAGCCCTTTTCATCGCGATAGGCGAAACTGCGCGCCGGCCCCTGATCGCTCGTCCCCCGACCAGCGATCATATAGCTCGCAACAGTCCAAGGAGCGCCGCAAAACCCGATTAGCGCAACATCCTCATCCAATGCTTCGCTCACGCGCTCGACCGTCTCGTAAATTGTCTCAAAACGGCTTGCCACACCCTCAAGCGAAAGCCTGTCCAGATCACCCGACGTTTCGATTGGCTCAAGCACCGGACCTTCGCCCTCGCGAAACTCAAGGTGCTGACCAAGAGCGTGGGGCACGATCAAAATATCCGAAAATAAGATGGCCGCATCAAAGCCGAAGCGCTTGATCGGCTGCAGCGTAACCTCAGCAGCCATAGCGGGCGCATAGCACAGATCCAAAAATGACCCCGCGCGCTCCCTCACCGCCCGGTACTCTGGTAGATATCTGCCCGCCTGACGCATCAACCAGATTGGCGGTGGATCGCAAACGGCACCGCTTAGAACGCGAATGAGATTGGGAGTTTTGGTCACTGGGCCGCTTCGTTGATCCATAAAAATACAATAGAGAATCTATCTTCTCTTTTTCTATTTCTAATTGCCCTTGGATAGCGAAGATACTTCGTTCACGCCAGCTATCCCATTAATGGCCCAAGGGTTCTCAAGGATTTCAAACGGCTCGGCGCATGAATCGGCGATGGCTGTGAAAAATATCGATCGACCCGTCGATACGCTATGCAATCACTGCACGAACAGCGCTAAGGATTGGATCGTTTGATTGTTGACAGGCATTGGATTGTGACAGCACTTCCATTGGATATTTGATTGCGAGGGATAACCGCCGCGACTCTTTTCCACGCAGAGTTATCTGTGGGTGAATGCGCGAATAAATCGCGAGTTTTCCATACGATGCAGCCGACAGGCCGATTGCTCGCGGATTTATCGACCGGATATTCAGTTTATGGCCAAGGATTTACAGCAATTTTTCCACTTGCATCTGGTCTCAGATGCGACCGGCGAAACGCTGACCGCGGTCGCTCAGGCGGTGACGGTTCAATACTCGCAAGTGAATGCCGTGCGTCATACGCATCCACTGATACGAACCAAAAGGCAGCTCGACCGCGTCGTCCGCGAGATCGAGGAAACGCCGGGGATAGTGCTCTACACCCTCGTCAACAAAGAGCTTGCCGAAGATCTCGAAGCGCGCTGCCAGCGCATGAACGTGCCGTGTATTGCGCCCCTGCACGCCATCATGCAGGCATTTGAAGCTTATTTGGGCTCGCCCTCCACCCCGACCGTCGGCGGTCAGCATGTACTCGATCTCGACTATTTCCGCCGCATCGACGCTCTTAATTTCACTATGGCTCACGACGACGGCCAACTGCCTGATGAGATAGATACGGCAGATATCGTGCTCATCGGCATCAGCCGCACGTCAAAAACGCCGACCAGCATCTACCTTGCCAACCGGGGCTACAAGACAACCAACATTCCCCTTGTGCCCGACCTGCCGCTGCCGGAGCGGTTGGAAGACGTCAAAAAGGCGTTGGTCGTGGGACTGATCGCGACGTCCGAACATATCGAGCAAGTTCGCCGCAGCAGAGTCCTGACGCTGGCAGATCGCGAACTTAAGGATTACGTTGATCGCGATACCATCACCGCAGAAATCGCCTTCACGCGCCGGCTTTGCGCCAAACATCGCTGGCCTGTCATCGACGTCACACGCCGATCAATCGAAGAAACCGCCGCCTCCATCTTGAAGCTCTACCAGGATAGGCAATCGGCTGATTTGGTTTAGCAACCGAGCAATCCATCGAGGACAATCTGTGTGCTGCATACACCGGACTCAAACATGATCTTGGCCTCGGCCAGCCCAAGCCGTGCAGCAATGCTGCGTGCGGCTGGGCTCAATTTCGAGATCGAAGCCGCCGACCTAGACGAAGCGGCCATTCGCGACGTTTTGAACGCCGATGACAAATGCCCAGATCCTGGCGATGTCGCGGAGGTCTTGGCGCGCGCCAAAGCCGAGACGATAAGTGCGCAGAACCCCGACGCCACCGTCATAGGTGCCGATCAGATTCTTACTCTGGACGGCGAAATATTTGAAAAACCGCCAGATATGGACGCGGCGCGGCAAACCTTGCTGAAGCTCAAAGGACGTACCCACCATCTCCACGCCTGTGTTTGCGTTGCCAGAAACGGCCAAGGCGTCTGGAGCCATGGCGAAGCGGCGCACCTGACGATGCGGGATTTTTCTGCTGAATTCTTGGGTGCATATTTGGCAGCCGAAGGCGATTCAGTGCTCGATTCCGTTGGCGCGTACAAACTGGAATCGCGTGGCGTTCAACTGTTTTCGGAGATCAAAGGCGACTACTTCACAGTGCTTGGCCTGCCGTTGGTGGCGCTTTTGAACTATCTGCGCAATGAGGGCGCGCTCCAGGCATGAGCGATCCATTGAAGGCCTGCGTCATAGGTTGGCCGGTCGAACACTCGCGTTCACCGCTGATCCATCGCTATTGGCTGGAGAAGTACGGAATCAGCGGCAGCTACGACAAAATAGCAGTCGAGACGAACGACCTGCCAGAAGCCGTGGCGCGCCTGGAGCGCGACGGGTACGCCGGGTTCAACGTCACGGTTCCTCACAAGGAGAATGTGCTCGCCCTGGCCGACGAAGCAGATGCCTTGGCGAAGGCCGTGGGTGCGGCGAACACATTGTGGTTCGCGGACGGCCGCCTCTGTGCAACCAACACAGACGTCTATGGCTTTATCACCCATCTGAGCTCTGCCGCCCCTGGCTGGAAGAATGACTGCGGCTCCGTCGCGGTGCTTGGCGCCGGGGGCGCTGCGCGCGCGGTCCTGAAAGGGTTGATCGACCAAGGCATCGGCGAAATTCGTCTCATGAACAGAAGCCGCGAACGCGCCACAGCACTGAGCCAGCGTCTGGGTGCCGCCATCCAAGTGTGCGGCTGGGACGACCGCAATGCGTCGATCGCCGGTTGCGGGCTTTTGGTGAATACGACCAGCCTCGGAATGACGGGCGCACCGCCGCTCGATATCGATTTGACCGAGTTGCCGGATACGGCGACGGTCGCCGATATCGTTTATGCCCCGCTTGAGACGGATCTGTTGGCCCGCGCCAGCGCCCGCGGCCTAGCCGTGGTAGACGGTTTGGGCATGCTGCTGCATCAGGCAGCGCCCGGATTCGAGCAATGGTTTGGCCGGCGCCCCGACGTCGATGACGGCCTGCGCGCCCATATCATTGCTGATCTTGCGGTCTCCTGATGCTCATCATCGGACTCACTGGATCCATTGGGATGGGCAAATCGACCGCGGCGCGGCGCTTCGCGCACAAGGGGATTCCTGTCTTCGACGCCGATGCGGAAGTCCACCGCCTTTATCAAGGCGACGCCGTGGAGGCGATCGGTCAAGCGTTTCCGGGGTCGGTGAGCGAGGGCCAGGTCGACCGCGCGGCTCTGGCAGAACAGGTGCTGTCGGAAGATGACGCCTTGAACCGGCTTGAAGCGATCGTCCATCCAATGGTGCGGGCCGCCGAACGCGACTTTCTCGCACATCATGCCGGTGAAGGCGCGGCCATGGCGGTGCTGGAAATCCCGCTGTTATTTGAAACGGGCGCCGATAAGCGGGTCGACGTCATAATCGTCGTTGTTGCATCGCCGGCAAATCAACGCGAACGCGTGCTCGCCCGGCCCGGCATGACATTGGAGAAGCTCGAGGCGATCCGCGCTCAACAAATGCCAGATCAAGAAAAACGCGCCAAGGCCGACTTCGTTGTGGATACGGACGGTCCGATCGAATCAACGGCGGCAGAAATTGATAAGATCATCGAATCACTCGCCGGCCGCCAAGGTCAGGCGCTTGAGCGCTGGCTCGATTAGCGGCGCGAGAATTGAACGGGTGCATCAGGAGCGACAGCAGTGGCGCGCGAAATCGTACTCGATACCGAGACAACAGGCCTCGATCCCGCCTCGGGCGACCGAGTTGTCGAGATCGGCTGCGTCGAAATGCTCAACCACATTCCCACCGGCCAAGTCTGGCACAATTATTTCAATCCCGAACGCGACATGCCGCAGGGCGCTTTCGAGGTCCATGGCCTTTCCACCGAGTTCCTCGCAACCAAGCCAGTGTTTGCCGAATTCGCCGAGGATTTTCTCAAATTCATCGCTGGCGACAAATTGATCATCCACAACGCCAATTTCGACATCGGCTTTCTCAATGCCGAACTTGCGCGCCAGACCTTGTCCGCCATCACGATGGACCGCGTGATCGACACGCTGGCGCTGGCCCGCCGCAAGCATCCAGGTGCGCCCAACAGTCTCGACGCGCTGTGCAAACGCTATCACATCGACAACGCAGCTCGTTCCAAACATGGCGCGCTGCTCGACTCCGAGTTGTTGGCCGAGGTCTATATCGAGCTGATTGGCCGCCGTCAGGCCGATTTGGGCTTGAGCGCGGTTGCGGGCGCAAAAAAAACTGCCTTGGTCGGGGACGCCCCGGCTATTGCGCTCCAGAGCGCGCCGCTGCCCAACCGCTTAAGCGAGGCCGAGGCCGAATCCCATCGCGCGTTCGTGGAAACCTTGGGACCAACCGCGCTTTGGCGCGACTACAGCGGCGAATAGACGCCTGCCTGCCGGGATCTAACTTGCCACAGGCTGTTGTTGGGACTGCGCGACGTTTTGCTGATAGAGCGATGCGAAATCGATCGGATCAAGGTAGAGCGGCGGGAAGCCGCCCTCGCGGGTCAGATCGGCAACCAACCGCCGCAAAAACGGGAACAGCACGGCCGGGCAATCGATAAAAAGCACGGGCTGTAGCAGATTGTCGGGAATGCTGGTGAGCCGGAATAAGCCGGCATAGACCAGCTCGACGTTGTAGATGACGCCCGTATCGTTTGCCGCCTGCGCCTCAAAATGCAGCCCCACCTCGTAGACGTCATCGTCGTGCTTGCGGCCTTGCACGTTGACGTTGACTTCGAGCTTGGGATTTTCGCCGGGGCCCTGAAGCGACGTCGGCGCATTGGGGCTCTCAAACGACAGGTCCTTGACAAACTGCCCCAGCACATTGAGCTGGGCGCCGTGTACCGGCTGAGCTGGTGCCGGCTCGGGCGGGGTGTCAATCACGGGAGACTTGGCGGCCTTTGTGGTCTTTTTGGGTTTTGCTGCACTCTTGGCAGTCGAGGGTTTTTTGGTAGCCATATCGCGCGGAGCTCCCTTGTTCGGGCCCGGATGGGATTGATTTTGGTTTCGCTAGCATGGGCGTGGCCGCGCCGCAACTTGCAGCTGGCTTAGCGCCGCCACGGCGATTTACCATCGCCATCACCGCTGGGCCCCGCCGAAGACGCCTTTTCGCTCTTCGCTGCCGGCTCGTCCGGCTCCTCGATGTTGGAAAACTCGCCTTCGATTGTCGGACCGGCCGGCCCAGGGTGCTGCGGACCACGGCCTGGCCCGCCGCCCGGCCCACCCGGCGGAAACGTGAAGACGTCGAAGGTGCCCATATGCTTGAGTTTTTCAAACGCCCAATGGGCGATCGCCCGGCGCAAATTGGGTATGAGCAACAGGAAACCGACTGAATCCGTCAACAGACCCGGCGTCAGCAGAAAGGCGCCGGCCAGCAGCAGCAGCACCCCATCGACCACTGAATCTACCGGCACACGACCGGCATCGGTTGCCGCGCGCGCGTTGGCCAAAACGGTCAAACCTTGAAGCCTCAGCAGGGTCACGCCAAGCATTGCAGTGGTGATGACGATCAATACCGTCGGAATGACACCAACGATTTCGCCGAGCTTGATTAGAAGGGCGAGCTCGGTCAACGGGACTGCAACAAAGACGAAAAACAGAATGAAGCGCATCGTGATCCAGCTTTTTTATCGCACTTTCGCCCCAGTTCGGGCGTTCACATTGTCGATTGAGAGTTGGCTTGATGGGGCCAATGCCCTAAGTTGTATAGTCATGTTTAGATATTAAGCTCTGCGCAGCCGATGCTACCGCTGGTACGCGGGCCGTTTGAAGCATATATCATTTACACGCCCACCTCGAAGCTGCTGGCCTGACGCCGCATGGAAAGCATGATCAATGAGTGAAACGTTCGATCCTTATACATTATTGTTTTTGGTTCTCGCCGTCGTAATCTTCTTGAGGTTGCGAAGCGTGTTGGGGCGTAGAACCGGTAACGAACGCAATCCGGTTGATCCATATTCGGCCGAGGACGCGCGCAGCAACGGTGCCCGCGCGCCCGGTCAAGACAAGGTTATTCCAATGTCCCGTACCCGCGAAATGGTGGAAGACGCCAAACCGAGCGCTGAAGAGATCGAGACGCAACTGAATAAATTTGCGCCCGAAGGCAGCGCGCTTTCTAAGTCGTTGATGAAGATCATCAAGGTCGATCCCGATTTCGAGCCCGAGCATTTCGTTCGCGGCGCCAAGGCAGCTTACGAGATGATTGTTATGGCGTTCGCCGAAGGCAATCGCAAAACTCTCAAGCAACTGCTGAGCGGCGACGTCTATGACGGATTCGAATCCGCCCTCGATGAGCGCGACAAAAAGAAGGAAGAGGTTGAATCAAGCTTCGTCGGCATCAGCAAGGCGGACATTGTCGAGGCCAGCTTGAAGAACAAGTTGGCGCAGGTGACGGTTAAATTCGTCTCTGAGTTGATCACCGCCACCCGCGACGAGGAAGGCCGCGTCATTGATGGCGATCCCAATGCCGTACGCGAAGTAACCGACATCTGGACGTTTGCCCGCGAGACATCGGCCCGCGATCCAAATTGGAAATTGATCGCGACCGAGGCCGCGAATTAGGGACCACCTATCTTGCCAGCGGCGCCGCTCACCCTTGACCTGAAGCGCCCGCACCGGCTCTGCCGGTGGTTGCGACCGTGAGGCGCCCATGGCGTGTCCTGGTGCTTGGCCTTTGCCTAGGTCTTGGCGGATGCGCCAGCAATTTCGGCTTCGGCCTGCAGGAGGATGAGCGCGCGGTGTCGGGTGGCGATCTCAATCTCAAACCGATCGGTTACTCAAATCTGGCAGGCTGGTCGGGTGACGACCACGCGGCTGCCTTCCGCGCTTTTCGGCGCTCTTGCAGCAAAATCGACAGACAGGCCTCGGCTGCAAACGGCAAGAAATCGCGTCTTGACCCCGCTCTGGTCGATGCTTGCAGGCGCGCGCTGGCGCTTGGCCCAAAAGTGAGCCGCGCCGCCGCGCGCGCGTTTTTTGAGCAGGCATTTACGCCGCACGAAATCACCGCTTCGCGGCCCGATGGGCTGCTGACATCCTATTTCGAGCCGGTGCTTGAGGGCGCGCGCAAACCTGGAAACGGCTTCAACGTGCCGATCTATCGCCGCCCAACCGATCTTATGCTGCTCTCGCCAAGCGACGAGCGAGGAACGCGCAACGCGCAGATGACCGCGATGCGTAAAACCGCCAACGGCAGCGAGCCCTATCCCACACGCCAGCAGATTGAACAGGGCGCCCTCAAGGGCCGCGGTCTTGAATTGCTCTACCTCAAGGATCCGGTCGATGCCTATATCATGCACATCCAGGGCTCTGCCCGCATCCGTTTGCGCGACGGCAAAAAGGCGCGCATCGGGTTTGCCGCCAAGAACGGCTATCCCTACACCTCGATCGGCAAGGCGTTGATCGATCAGGGCGAGATCGACGCGTCTAAAATGTCCATGCAGCGCATGAAGGCCTGGATGCGCGCCAACCCGGAAAAGGCAAAGCGGGTGATGTGGAAGAACAAGTCTTTCATATTTTTCCGCGAGCTGGATGAGGGCGTCGGCACCGATGGCCCGATCGGCGCGCAGGGCGTTCCGCTCAGCGCCGGGCGCTCCCTGGCGGTTGATACGGGCTTTCACACGCTTGGCACACCCATTTGGCTCAAAGTGCCGGGCCTCAAAACGAGCGGCAAAAGCTACGCACGTTTGATGATTGCCCAGGATGTCGGATCGGCCATCAAGGGCCCCGAGCGCGGCGACATTTATTGGGGCTCAGGCGAGAAGGCCGGCCGCGCTGCCGGCAAGATCAAATACCCAGGCAGTTTCGTTGTGCTGGTACCCAACACGCGCGCCTACCGCTGAGCGTGGTTGGCCATCATGGCAAAAAACCCCAAGAGCCGCGGAAAAGACCGTCCCCTGACGCCAGAAGAGGCACGCCTGTGGTCGCGGGTGGCGCGAACGACGGCGCCGCTGCCCCATGGGGCATTGCCGGACGCGGAGGAATTGGCGGCAGACGACGAAATCGCGCAAGTTCCCGAGGATAACCTGGTCGACCGGCCGACTGCGCCCCCGGCAGCGCCGCCACCGCGCGCGGGCCCACCGCCGCTTGCGACATTGGACCAGCGCGAGCTCCGTCAAATCGCCACCAAAGGCAAGAGCGTCGATGCGCGGATCGACCTGCACGGCATGCGCCAGCGCGAGGCCCACATGGCACTCATGGTGTTCCTGCAACGCGCCCAGAACGAAGGCCATCGCTATGTGTTGGTGATCACCGGCAAGGGTAACGTCAAGCGGCGTGACGACGACGCAGCAAGCTGGGCTGAGGGCGCGGGCGTGCTCAAACGCGCCGTCCCGCATTGGCTTGAAGAGCCGGCGTTTCGTCAACTGGTCGTGGGCTTCGGTCCGGCGAATGTCCGCCACGGCGGTGCCGGCGCGCTTTATGTCCGCCTGCGCCGCGGGCGCTAGGTCCTAGAGGATAAACTTCGACAGGTCTGCGTCCTTGGCGAGATTGCCGATGTGATCGCGCACATAGGCCTCGTCAACGACGACTTTATCGCCTGACTTGTCGCTCGCTTCGAAGCTGATCTCATCCAGGATCCGCTCCATCACCGTCATCAAGCGGCGCGCGCCGATGTTCTCGACGTTCGAATTGACCTCAACGGCGATATCCGCAATCGCGTCGATCGAGTCCTCGGTGAATTCGAGTTCGACGCCCTCCGTCCCC
Source organism: Hyphomicrobiales bacterium (assembly GCA_021775595.1). Classification (GTDB taxonomy): domain Bacteria; phylum Pseudomonadota; class Alphaproteobacteria; order Rhizobiales; family Methyloligellaceae; genus JAJFHN01. The sequence continues at coordinate 12,015 of JAJFHN010000073.1, read as the reverse complement.
ATCAGTGCGACATATTGCTTGATCAGACTGGCTTGGGGTTCGGTCAGGATGCGCTTGAAATCGTCCTTGGTCAGCGCCCGCAGCTCCACCCGGATGGGCAAGCGGCCCTGCAGCTCGGGCAACAAATCGGAGGGTTTTGCGACCTGGAAGGCGCCGGAGGCGATGAACAGGATATGGTCGGTCTTGACGGGTCCGTATTTGGTGCCAACCGTCGTGCCCTCGATCAGCGGCAGCAGGTCGCGCTGCACGCCCTCGCGGCTGACATCGCCGCCGACCCGCTCCGACCGAGCGCAGATCTTGTCGATTTCGTCGAGAAACACGATGCCATTGTTCTGCACCATCTCGACCGCCTCCTGCATGATCAGATCATCATCGATCAGCTTGTCGGATTCCTCGGCGAGAAGAATGTCGTAGCTGTCTTTGACGTTGACCTTGCGCGCCTTCGTGCGCTGGCCAAAGGCTTTGCCCATAATGTCGTTCAAATTGATCATGCCGACTTGACCACCCGGCATGCCCGGAATGTCGAAGCTTGGCATGCCCGTGCCGTGATCGGCGACTTGGATCTCGATCTCCTTGTCGTCGAGGTCGCCGTCGCGCAATTTCTTGCGGAATGTGTCGCGCGTGCCAGACGAGGCGCCTTCGCCGACCAGTGCATCGACCACGCGCTCTTCGGCGGCCAGATGCGCCTTGGCCTCGACCACCTTGCGCTTGGATTGGCGCACCATCGAAATCGACGCCTCAACAAGGTCGCGGACGATTTGCTCGACGTCGCGCCCGACATAGCCGACCTCGGTGAACTTGGTCGCCTCGATCTTGATAAAGGGTGCGTTGGCTAGCTTTGCGAGCCGGCGCGAAATCTCAGTCTTGCCGACGCCGGTGGGCCCGATCATCAGGATGTTCTTAGGCAGAACCTCCTCGCGCATTTCGCCCTCGAGCTGCTGGCGGCGCCAGCGGTTGCGCAACGCGATTGCCACGGCGCGCTTGGCGTCGCGCTGACCGATGATGTAACGGTCGAGCTCGGAGACGATCTCACGCGGCGAAAAATTGGTCATGCCTGGTCTCCACTTTCAGTCTCGTCAAATCTCATCAAAAGCGTCGCTCCATCGCTCGAACGATATTCGCCAACCGGCAGAAAGCCTGCCTTACGATAGGCGCGGACCGCGCGGACATTAGCCACATCGGGATCGATTACGATGCGCTCGGCGCCCTCGCCAAGCAGTTTGATGCAGAACGCCCGAACGATCGCTGGCCCAAGACCGCGGCCGGTCGTCGCCGGATCGCCGACGAAAACATCGACGCCGAGCGTGCCCGCAGGCTGCTTTTTCTGCCAGTCTTCCTCATCGAAATTACCGGGACTCCAAGCCTGAACGTAGCCGACGGGCTCGCCTTCGACATGGACCATATAGCCTTCGGCTTCGCCGGAGCTGCGGCCGGTTCGGATCAATTCGATCTCGCGCTCAGGCTCGCCCCACCAGCGGCGCACATGCGGTTCTTTCAACCAATCGAGCAATTTCGGCAAATGCGCATCGCTGACGGGCTGAAATTCGATCACAGGATCCGCGTCAGTCCGCATTCAGAATTTCCACGGTGAGCGAATTGTTGGTGTAGACGCAAATATCGGCAGCTATGGCCATGGCGCGCTTGGCGATTTCTTCGGCACCGAGCTTTTGGTCGACCAGCGCCCGCGCCGCGGCGAGGGCGTAGTTGCCGCCCGATCCGATCCCCATGAGATGGCCCTCCGGTTCGAGCACGTCGCCCGTTCCGGTCAATACCAAGGTTTCGTTAGCGTCCGCCACGATCATCATCGCCTCTAAGCGGCGCAAATACCGGTCCGTACGCCAATCCTTGGCGAGCTCGACGCAGGCGCGCTTAAGCTGGTCGGGAAAGCGCTCGAGCTTGGTCTCCAATCGCTCAAACAGCGTCAATGCGTCCGCCGTAGCGCCGGCAAAGCCGGCAATCACATTGCCGTTTCCAAGGGTGCGCACCTTGCGCGCATTGCCCTTGATGATTGTGTCGCCGACACTCACTTGGCCATCGCCGGCAATCACCACTTGGCCGCCCTTGCGCACGGTCAAAATGGTGGTGCCTCGCCAGCCAGATCTCGATTTATCAGTGTTTGTCATAGGTTTTCCGGGTCCATCGCCGATATCGGGCCCTGGGACAGACAAGTCAAGGGCGGATGCGGAAAATGGCCGATAGATGGGGCAAATCACCGGCGGTTACCCGCCGGAAACCACGATTAACCCTCTGAGTGGTCTTGTGACCCAAGACCTGCTAAACCGCGCCATTCCCGTCGTGACCGGTCACAGAGGCGACCATGCGTAAGGCGACCGTAAAACGGAAGACCAAGGAAACCGACATCACCGCAACCATTGCGGTCGATGGCGCCGGCGTCTGCAAAATCGCGACCGGCATTGGCTTTCTCGATCACATGCTGGAGCAACTCGGCCGCCACGGCATGATGGATATCACGCTCAAAGCCAAGGGCGACCTGCATGTCGACCAGCACCACACCACTGAAGACACAGGAATTGTGTTGGGCCAAACACTGGCCGAGGCGATCGGGGAGAAAAAGGGCATCACGCGCTATGCCTCCGTGTTTCTGCCAATGGATGAAGCTCTGACACGGGTTGCGCTCGACGTCTCGGGGCGGCCCCATCTCGTTTGGAACGTTGCCTTTACGCGCTCGAAGATCGGCGACATGGACAGCGAACTGTTTCGCGAGTGGTTCCACGCCTTTGCCCAGAACGCCGGACTGACGCTGCACGTCGAATCGCTCTACGGCGAGAACAATCACCATATTGTGGAATCTTGCTATAAGGGTCTCGCACGGGCGCTGCGTCAGGCGCTTGAGCTCGACCCGCGTCAGCAGGGCCGGGTGCCCTCGACCAAAGGGCAAATCGGCGGCTAACGGCGCGGACCCATTCGAAACCGGACATCGGGCCACGAGACCAGCGGAATACGATCGTGATCGCTTATACCGTTCATGAACCAAGCAAGCCGTCGAGCGATCTCTTGACGCGCGCCGATGAGGTTGTCTTCGTCAAGGAAGGCATCGCTTGGCTGGCGCTGGTCTTTCCCATCCTGTGGCTGCTTGCCCAGCGCATGTGGATCGTGCTCGCCGCATTCATTGGTTTAACGGTCCTCATCTCCGTTCTGGTCATGGCGCTTGGCGCCAACGAGGAGGCCGCGGCCTGGTCCACGATTGGGCTTGGATTGGTGTTGGCTCTCGAAGCCAACGATTTGCGCCGTTGGAACATGGAGCGCCGCGGCTACAAGATGGTCGCGGCCGTGACCGCGCGTTCGCGCGACGACTGCGAGATGAAATTCTTCTCGGATTTTGCCGATAAATATGGCGTCGCGCCAGTTGAAGCGGCAGTCGACAGTCCAAACCAATGAGCGTTGCCATTATCGATTACGGCTCGGGCAATTTGCATTCGGCCGCAAAAGCCTTTGAGCGGGCTTCCGCTGAATTGGCCAAGCCGCTTTCGATCGAGCTGACGCGCGATCCCGATGCCGTGCGCGGCGCCGACCGGATCGTCTTACCAGGGGTCGGCGCTTTCGCCGATTGCCGCGCCGGACTTATGGCCATCGACGGCATGCTAGAGGCGCTGGAGGAAACGGTGCGCGCGGCTCAACGCCCTTTTTTGGGCATTTGTGTCGGCATGCAGCTCATGGCCGAGCGCGGTCTCGAACACGGCCTGACGCCGGGATTTGGCTGGATTGGCGGTGAGGTTCAGCCGATCGCGCCGGGCGATCCCGATCTCAAGATTCCCCATATGGGCTGGAACACGATCCAAATGGTGAACCAGCATCCATTGCTGGCTGGTATTCCAACCGGCGATGACGGCCTGCACGCCTATTTCGTGCACTCCTATCACCTGCTTCCAAGCGATGAGCGCGATCTCGTCGCGACCACCGATTATGGCGGTCCTGTCACTGCGATGGTAGCGCGCGACACATTTGCCGGCACGCAATTCCATCCGGAAAAAAGTCAAAAACTCGGGCTCAAGCTGATTTCGAATTTTCTGCAATGGGCTCCGTAAGGCGATGATCCTGTTTCCGGCGATTGATCTGAAAGACGGCGCCTGCGTGCGCTTGCGCCAAGGCGACATGGCTGAGGCGACCGTTTTCAACGACGATCCAGGCGCCCAGGCGCGCGCCTTCGAGGAGGCGGGCTTTTCATATCTGCACATCGTCGATCTGAATGGCGCCTTCGAGGGCCGGCCCGTCAACGCCGATGCGGTCGAAGCCATTCGCGCTGCCGTATCGATGCCAATGCAGCTTGGTGGCGGCATTCGTGATTTGGCGACGATCGAACTTTGGCTCGAAAGGGGCATCGCCCGCGTGATCCTAGGCACGCTCGCGGTGCGCGATCCAGCGCTCGTGACCGAGGCTTGCCGGGCCAATCCAGGCCGCGTTGCAGTTGGCATCGACGCGCGCGATGGCCGCGTAGCGATCGAGGGCTGGGCGGAGACAAGCGATTTGGAGGCCGTCGAACTTGCTAAGCGTTTCGAAGACGCGGGCGTGGCCGCCATCATCTATACGGACATCGCCCGCGACGGCGTCTTGCAGGGGCTTAATCTCGAGGCAACCGCCGCACTGGCACAATCGGTCGAGATCCCTGTCATCGCCAGCGGCGGCCTCGCCTCGCTTGATGATGTGCGCGCGCTGATGTTGCCGGAATATGCCATGCTCGAAGGCGCCATAACGGGCCGTGCGCTCTACGATGGCCGGTTGGACGCGGCCGAGGCGCTGCGCTTGATCTCCGAAACAACGGTGGAGACATAAGGGCATGCTCAAGGTGCGCGTCATACCCTGTCTCGACGTCAAGGACGGCCGCGTCGTCAAAGGCGTAAATTTTGTCGATTTGCGCGACGCCGGCGATCCGGTCGAAGCGGCGACCGCTTATGATGCGGCGGGCGCCGACGAGCTGTGTTTTCTCGACATAACGGCGAGCCACGAAAACCGGGACACCATTTTCGACGTCGTCCAGCAAACCGCCGAACGCTGTTTTATGCCGCTCACGGTGGGTGGCGGCGTGCGCAGCGTGGATGATGTGCGCAAACTGCTCGAGGCCGGCGCCGACAAGGTTTCGATCAATACCGCCGCGGTGGCAAACCGTGCCTTCGTGGCCGAGGCGTCGGAAAAATTCGGCGCCCAGTGCATCGTCGTGGCCATCGACGCCAAAAAAGTCTCAGGCGACGGTGAACCCGTACAATGGCAGATTTTCACCCATGGCGGCCGAGAACCGACGGGGATCGACGCGATAGATTTTGCCCGCGATGTCGTTGCGCTCGGCGCCGGTGAGATATTGCTCACCTCGATGGATCGCGACGGCACTCGCGCAGGCTTTGATATTGCGCTCACCAGCGCAATCGCCGATGCGGTGAGCGTGCCCGTCATCGCCAGCGGTGGCGTCGGTACGCTGGATCATTTGGTCGAGGGCGTGCGCGACGGTCATGCCAGCGCCGTGCTGGCTGCTTCGATCTTTCATTTCGGCGACTATTCGATCCGTCAGGCAAAGGAACATATGGCCGCGGCCGGCCTTGCCATGCGGCTCGATCGTTAGGGATGCCCGCCCGCCCGTGTTGATTTTTGGCGCGCCCTCGTTCATGAAGCCGCAACCTGTTCCCAAACCGATGCCGAAGGGACACGTGTTCGTATGGGCGACACCGTGCTCGAACGTCTGAACCAGACCATTCGCTCCCGTCGCGAGGCAGACGCGGGCGAATCCTACACGCGCCAGCTTCTCGATGGCGGCGTCGAAGGCTGCGCCCGCAAGCTTGGCGAAGAGGCGACCGAGACTTTGATTGCCGCATTGAGGCAAGATGAGGCGGCGCTCACCAAGGAAGCGGCCGACCTGCTTTATCATTTGCTCGTGCTGTTGGAGGTCCGCGGCGTGCCGCTCGCCGACGTCATGGCCGAACTCGAAACCCGCATGGGCCAATCGGGTCTTGCCGAAAAGGCACAGCGCAGCTGACGCGCCCCCCACCCTTGATCGAACCATGACCGCTTCGACCGACCCAAAGCTCTCGCCCTATACGGCCTATTCCAAGGCGCAGTGGGCAAAGCTGCGCGCCGATACGCCAATGACGCTCAGCCAAGCCGATATCGAAGAGCTGAGTGGCGTTGCCGAACGACTTTCCTTGGATGACGTGCGCGATATCTATCTGCCGCTGTCCCGGCTGCTGAACTTGCACGTCGCCGCCGCCCAAGAATTGCACGGCGAAGCGCGAAAATTCCTCGGCCATAAGGACGGCAAGATGCCCTTTATCATTGGGCTCGCCGGATCGGTGGCTGTCGGCAAGAGCACGACAGCGCGCGTGCTCCAGGCATTGTTGGCGCGCTGGCCCGATCATCCGCGCATCGACTTGCTGCCGACCGACGGATTTCTGTTTTCCAACGCTGTGCTCGAAGAGCGCGGCATCATGGACCGCAAGGGTTTCCCGGGCAGTTACGATCTGCCGCGCTTGCTGCGCTTTTTGGCCGACATCAAGGCCGGACACCGGAATGTCGAGGCGCCGGTCTATTCTCACCTCGTCTACGATGTGGTTGAGGGCAAAACCGTTGCATACGATCAGCCCGATATTCTCATCGTCGAGGGACTCAACGTGCTTCAGCCGGCGACCCTGCCGCGCGATGGCGAAGCGATTCCCTTCGTCTCCGATTTTTTCGATTTTTCAATTTATCTCGACGCAGAGGCCAGCGTTATCGAACAATGGTACGTCGAGCGGTTCTTGAAACTGCACCTGACCGCGTTCCGCGATCCCGCCTCCTATTTCCGCCGGTATGCGAAATTGAGCCGCGCCGATGCGCGCGAAAAGGCCTTGGAGATTTGGCGCACCATCAATCTGGTCAATCTTGAGGAAAACATCCTGCCCACGCGCCAGCGCGCCGACCTCATTTTGCACAAGCGCCCCGACCATGCGGTCGACACGGTGGCCTTGCGCAAGCTCTAGTTAGTCAGATTATTGGTAGAGATCGTCGGGACCCAGCTTGATCGAGAGCTTGAGCCGGCTGCGGGCGGAAAAGGCGTCGTCGTCGCCAATCCGCGTGCCATCATTGCGCCCGCCCCGGGGAATCCCGAGGCGGGCGCGCAGATGTGATCGAAGAAGAGCAGGCCTAGCGCGGGCCGAAAATGTCGAGCGGGCTCCAATCGAAGCGATAGCCCACCGCAGCGCGCACCGCGTCGCTGTCGAGATCGACTTTGTGGATGCCGCCGGCAATCGCCCGGAAATTCTCGTCATCGTAATCGATATGGGCGTATTCGACGCGGGCGAACCAGCGGTCGTTGAATTGGGTCTCAACTCCACCGCCGTAGGTCCAGCCGAAGAAGCGTTCGTCGCCGCCGCGTCCAGCCAAAGCCGCTCCGGTCACATCGACATCGGCAAAGGCGATGCCAGCGGTGCCGAAGACCAAAACTTCCGGAAGGACGAGATATCCAAAGCGCAACCGCGTCTCAGTTGTGTAATTGGTTTCTGCCGAGAATGTCAGGCCCGTCGTCGTTGTGGCCGTGCCCGAACTTGAATCGGAGAACGTCCAAACGCTGTCGGTGCCCAGCACCCAGTTTTCCGATTGCCATGAGGCACCATAGAGGAAGCCGCCGGCAAATCCGTCCGAGCCGCCCAGGTTCGACGTGAGCCCTGGCGCTCCGGCAAATGCGTTTGCATTGTAGTCGCTGTCGGCCCAGCCGAGGTGGCCGCCGAAATGAAAGCCTTCCCATGCCGTGCGGCCCTGTGCTTGGGCTCCATCTACGGCACCGAACATAAAGACCGCCGCAACAGCACCGGCAAGAAATCCATGTTTGGCATGAGTCATCGTTCTACCCCTTGTTTTCCGCGCCAGTCACCACGCGGCCATATCCCTCGAGCCGGCGCGTACGCATCGTCAGTTGCAGCGAGTTTAACAGAGTCGCGGTGGCCGATGAATGGCCAGGGGCAAAAGTTTCGTGAGAGTTGCATTAATGACACAACTCTAAAAGCTTCAGGAAATCAAACCCTTAGTGCGGGCAAGATCGGACAATGAGGCTTCCGGCCGCGCGCCCAAATGTCCGATGATCTCGGCCGCCGCTAGCGACCCGAGTTTTCCACAAATTGCCGCATCGAGCCCTTTGGCGTGACCATAGAGAAAACCTGCGGCGTAGAGGTCGCCTGCGCCGGTCGTATCCACAACCTCATCCACAGGCTGTACAGGGATTTCCACAATTCCATCGGGCGTTACCACAATGGAGCCAAGGGCGCTTCTCGTCAGCGCCGCGATACGGCACTCGCCGCGCACCGCAGACACCGCCTCTTCGAAACTCGAGACTTCGTAAAGCGCAATGATCTCTTCTTCGTTGGCGAACAACAGCTCGACACCGCCTTGGATCAGCGAACGGAAAGCGGCTCTGTGACGTTCGACGCAAAAAGCGTCCGACAGGCTGAGCGCAACTTCACGCTCCGCCTCTGCCGCCATGCGAGCGGCCTCGTGAAACGCCGCCTGCGCCTTGGGCGGATCGAACAAATAGCCTTCGAGATAGGTTACGGCGGCGCCGGCAATCATCGCCGCATCGAGTTCGGGTTCGCCCAGCTCGACACTGGCGCCCAGGAATGTGCTCATAGTCCGCTCGCCGTCTTCTGTTACCAGGATCAGCGAGCGCGCTGTCGGCGCTCCGTCATCGGCGGGCGGCGTCTCGAAGGTCACACCGATGGAGCGGATGTCATGACTGAAGACGCTGCCGAATTGATCTTCCGCCACCCGGCCGATAAATCCCGCAGTCCCGCCGAGCGACGCTACGCCGGCGCAGGTGTTTGCCGCCGAACCGCCGGAGATTTCGATGGCTGGCCCCATGGCGTCATAGAGCGACTCGGCCGCGGCCCAATCGATCAGCTCCATGTGGCCCTTTGAGAGTTCGCGGACCGCCAAAAATTCGTCATTGCAGCGCGCGATGATATCGACGATGGCGTTGCCGATGCCGACGACGTCCCTTTCAAGTTCGCTCATGCCCGATGTCCCCCTGTGAATTTGGCGCGCACTATAGGCCGCGCGTCCGGGTGGGCCAAACCCATAGCGCAGGTCACGCCACTGTGCTGATATTGATCGCCGCGTGCATCAGCTCGATCATGCGGTTTGAAGTGTTCTCCGCGCGAAGTTGAGACGTCCTAATGTTTGCAGCCGCCGCCAAGGCCATTGCCGAATTTCGTACGCCGGAATTTCGAACCGTTTTGCTCAAATCGCTCGGCCTCACCCTGGCGCTGTTGATCGTGCTGTTTATCGCTCTGCAGACATTGGCGGGCGCGTTGATGGTTTTCCCCGGATGGATCGAAACGGTGATCCAGCTGATCGGTGGCTTGGGTCTGGTTATCGGATCGGTGTTTCTGGTGGCTCCGATCACTTCGCTGATCGCCGGTCTCTATCTCGATGACATCGCCGGATTCGTCGAGCAGCGCCACTATCCAGGAGATGCGCCAGGCAACGAGCTGACCATTCCCAATGCGATCGTCATTTCGCTCAAATTCGGGCTGGTCGTGATCGGCGTCAATTTTCTGGTCCTGCTGTTGCTGCTGCTGCCCGGCATCAACATCGCCGCTTTTTTTGTCGCCAACGGATATCTCCTTGGCCGGGAGTATTTCGAACTCGCGGCCTTGCGTCATTTTCCACGCGCCGAGGTGGCGCGCTTGCGGTCGGCCAACCGGGGCCGGGTGTTTCTTTCGGGCCTGTTGATCGCCGGCATGGTTTTGGTGCCTGTCCTCAATCTTCTGACACCGCTGTTTGCAACAGCTTTCATGGTTCACACCGTCAAGGATCTGATGGCCAAGGATCGCGGCAGGAGGCGGGACGGGATTACGCTCTCGACTTAGGCGTGGCCCAAGCCTAAGGCGCGGGCGTCTTGGGTTCGAAAATGCACAAATTCTCGATTGGGCAGCGCCAGCATTCGGGCTTGCGCGCCTTGCAGATGTATCGCCCGTGCAAAATAAGCCAATGGTGGGCGTGCAATTTGAAGCAATCGGGCACGGCCCGTTCCAGTCCCTCCTCGACTTCGAGTGGCGTCTTGCCGGGCGCCAATCCCAAGCGGTTTGAGATGCGGAAGATGTGGGTGTCGACGGCGAGCGTCGGCTCGCCGAACGCGATGTTGAGAACGACGTTCGCTGTCTTTCGCCCAACACCAGGCAGACTCTCGAGCGCCTCACGAGAGTGTGGCACCTCGCTGGCGTAATCGCTGATGAGTTTCAGCGACAACGCGATCACGTTTTTTGCCTTGTTGCGGTAGAGGCCGATCGTGCGGATATGATCTTCAACTTGCCCGATACCCAGCGCGGCCATTTTTTCCGGCGTGTCGGCGATCTTGAAGAGCGGCCCCGTCGCCTTGTTGACGCCGGCGTCGGTCGCCTGGGCTGAGAGCACCACCGCGACCAGAAGGGTAAACGGATTGACGTAGTTGAGCTCGCCCTTGGGTTCGGGGTTTGCCGCTTGCAACCGGGCAAAAATATCGTCGATGACCGCCGCGCCGATTTTGGGCCGCCTTGGCTTTTTTGCTTTTTTCCGCTTAGCTTGCGGCGCCTTAGGTTTTGCGGCCATGGCGTAATCCTGAGGTGGCAATCCCGGAGCGACAGTAAATGTCGCGGCAATGCATTGGTCCATGTCTATGACCCATGAGGAAGCCTCACCACAAGACCCGACCCGCTTTTGTGCCCAACTAACGGCCCATCGGTCTTTGAGCCGCGGCCAATTCCACTGTCTGATGGTGGTCTTCGCCGGCGCGGTGCTGGTGGCGGGGACAGCCTTTTTCGCAATCGGCGCCTGGCCCGTGGCCCTCTATTTGGGAATCGCCGCCCTGCTCACCTATTGCGCCTTTCGCCTAAATTTCCGCGCCGCGCGCCACTACGAACAACTGGACCTCACTCCCAATTCGCTCACCTTGACCCGCGTACCGGCATCGGGACCCGCCACCGCATTTCGCTTCAATCCATACTGGGTGCGGTTCGATCTGAGCCATGCCCGCAGCGGTCACCCGCAACTCTCGCTGACATCGCACGGCCGCACGCTGACTTTCGGCGCGTTCTTGAGCGACGATGAAAAATTGGATTTTGCCGATGCGTTTGCCCACGAATTGGGCCGCGCTCGCGATCGCAGGCCTTGAGGCCGCCATTGCGGCAAGAAGGCGGGGGATAGAAGCAAGATTCGGGTCGAACACACGCCGCCGGTTGCTTAGATTGGTGTCATGTCACAGCAATCACCATTACTCGCGCAAGCCATCGATCCGGGACCAGCGGCACAGAGCGGGCCGGACGATTACGCCCGTGTGCGCAGGGCCATCGCTTTCGTTTCAGAGACCTGGCGCGACCAGCCGACGCTCGAGGCCGTCGCTGATCATGTGGGGCTCTCGCCGGCGCACTTTCAGCGGCTGTTCAAGCGCTGGGCCGGCATAAGCCCCAAGGCGTTCCTTCAAGCGATCACGCTCGACAATGCCCGCGTTCTGTTGCGCGATTCCGCAAGCGTACTGGATGCCAGTTATGCGGTCGGTCTCTCGGGACCAGGACGGTTGCACGACCTCTTCATCGATCATGAGGCGATGACGCCGGGCGAGTACAAGAACCGCGGCGAAGGCATCGATATGATCTATGGCTTCCACGAATGCCCCTTTGGCAGGACGCTCATAATGGCGACGCCGCGCGGCGTTTCCGGCCTGGCTTTTGCCGACGGTGCGAGCGAGGAGCGCGATGCGCTAGAGGACATGACGGCGCGTTGGCCACGCGCCAGTTTCCGTGAAGATCTCGGCGAAACGGCGCGCTACGCCCAACGTATCTTCAGCCCCGAATTGTGGAACGCCGCAGACCCCATGAAAGTCGTTCTGATCGGAACCGATTTTGAAATCCGGGTGTGGGAGACCTTGCTCCGCATTCCAATGGCCCAAGCGGTGACCTACTCCGACATCGCCCGCCATTTGGGCGCGCCCAAGGCCTCGCGCGCGGTGGGCTCGGCGGTCGGACGCAATCCCATATCATTCGTCGTGCCCTGTCATCGGGTGCTGCG
>JAJFHN010000072.1 GCA_021775595.1 Hyphomicrobiales bacterium | reverse complement strand
TCCACGAGCAATTGGTTCAATGTCTGCTCGCGCTCGTCGTTGCCGCCGCCCAAACCGGCGCCACGATGGCGTCCGACGGCGTCAATTTCGTCGATGAAGATGATGCAAGGAGCATTCTTCTTCGCCTGCTCAAACATGTCGCGCACGCGGCTTGCGCCAACGCCGACGAACATTTCGACGAAATCGGAACCAGAAATAGTGAAGAAGGGCACGTTGGCTTCACCCGCGACGGCGCGCGCGATCAGCGTCTTACCGGTGCCTGGAGGGCCGACAAGCAACGCGCCTGTTGGAATGCGACCACCGAGTTTCTGAAATTTTTGCGGATCTCTCAGAAATTCGACAATTTCTTGAAGGTCTTCCTTTGCTTCATCGACGCCGGCGACATCTTCAAATGTCACGCGGCCATGCCGTTCGGTCAGCAATTTGGCCTTCGACTTGCCAAAACCCATGGCCCTGCCGCCGCCGCCCTGCATTTGGCGCATGAAGAAAATCCACACCGCGATCAACAGCAGCATCGGGAACCAGGAGATCAGAACGCCCATTATCGATGGAACGTCTTCCTCTGATGGCTTGGCGGAAATGTTGACGCCTTTGTTGGCTAGCCGCTGAACAAGCGACGGATCGTTGGGCGCGTAAGTCTGAAACGGTCTGTTATCCGAATAACGTCCGGTGATCTGATTGCCAGCAATCGTGACCTCTTTAACGCCGCCCTTATCAACTTCGCCAATAAACTGCGTAAAGCTGATGTCGTTGGTTCGAGCGCGCTGACCTGGATTTTGAAAAAGATTAAAGAGCGCGATGAGCAGCAATGCGACAATCACCCAGATCGCGAAATTTCGAAAATTCGGATTCATTCCGTTTCCCTTTCACCGAGACCGAACCGAGAGTTCTAACCGGTCGGCCTCACGTCTGACCAGCGCCGAGCGCGCAGTCGATATGGTGCGCGCCGCAAAGCGTCAGCGAGCCTTTATTAAAATAGGTCTCCAATCGTGCTTTGCCAAGGTTACGTTGACGGCACTTATGGCTGATACCATTCTCACACGTGGAACCGACCGTTTTGAGGCAATTTTCTACTATGGCTAACAGCCTCGCTGGGCGCAATCGACCGATGGCTGGTTCAAATCAAGCCAACGGTCAGCTTCGTTTGCGCAATCAGTCCGGCATTGACGAACTGCGCGCCACAGTGGGCGGGGGTCACTGACACGGCCGAACGCGCGCCTAGACCGCGCTCGGCATCAAAAATCAAGTGTGGAACGTTGACAAGAACGTCTCCGCGCCAAAACGATACCAACCCGGAACCGATGGCGCTGGGACATCTGCGCACCATGTCATCGTCGCGCCGAAGCGCTGCAAATTCGCTTCTGCCCAGCGCGCGTACCGTCAGTGGCGAGGTGCTGTCGCGGTCAACGAAGACTTTGAACCGCCGGTCCCACAAACCCTTCTCGCCCGGCATAACAGTCAGTTCCGGATAGCCTTTGCGGCCATATTCGCGAAAGACGCAAACCCGGCCACGTGAGACGACAATTCGGCAACCGCCCAGCGTGCGTGCCTTGTGCTCGTGTCCCTGCAGCGCGGCAAGCAGGTTTTCTAGCCGCTGAAGTCGAGGTGGCGTGGCTTGACCGCCGACCGCCATGACGATGCGGCTGAGAGCGCGCAGCGCGATCTCATCGGGTGCAGCACTGATCTGCTCCATCTGCATGACGCAAAACCCAGCCTCAAACAGCGTCAGGGCGCCGGCTAGAAATTTATCTGTCGATGTCTCTAGAGCCTCTTGGGCCCGACGCATGCGCCGCGCCGTCAGCGCCAATCTGCCCGCGTCAAATCCGAGACGCTCCAATTGCGCCAATGCCGCGCGCACCCTGTTGCGCTCGAACGCATCGCTTTGGTTGCTCGGGTCCTCGGACCATGCTTGCTTGGCCTCTTCAAGGGTCGCGACCAACCGGTTCTTTGACACATCGAGCAGAGGTCGAGCGATCTCAACGCCGGCCCAGACGCTTCGTTTGGGAATGGCTGCCAATCCGTCCACACCGCTGCCTCGCGCCAAACGCATCAACACGGTTTCTGCTTGATCGTCCAAATGATGCGCGGTCGCCAAGCGTCCAATGCCGCGTTTGCTGCAATGGTCCGACATCAAATCGTAGCGGGCGATACGCGCCCTTTCTTGCAACCGGCTGGTTTTATTGCGCGCGCGCCAGGTGAGAACCGCGTGGCTCATGTCGTATGACGCAGCCGCGTCGGCCACACACTGCGCCTCCACGTGCGCCTCTGGGCGCATTCCATGGTCGACCGTTAGGGCGTGAAATTCGGGCGCCAAATCGGGTGCAATCTGCCGCCATCGCGCCGCCAGATAGAGCAGCGCCATGCTGTCTGCACCGCCCGACACGGCCAAAGCGATGGGCTCCGTGCCAGCAAATTCCGAAAAAATGGATTTGATTTCTTCGTCGTCAATCGGGCGTTCCGACCTGGAGTCAGCACCCAACGCGACGTCGCTCTGTGTCTGCTTGTTGTCGTACATGCTGCGGAGCTCGTGGGAAATTTTGCGCGAGCTCGCCCAATGTAGCACAGGCCGCATCGCGTTCGCCAAGCTGATGAAGCGACATGCCGAGCTTCAGCAGGCTGTCAGGCGCCTTCCCGGCCGATCGGTACTTGCGATAGCCCGTCAGGAAAATATCGGCCGCCACACGGTACTGGCCTCGCGCGTAGTGCGTCTCTCCCAACCAGTAATGCGCATTGGGCGCCAGTGTCCCATTGGGAAAGGTCTGCAGGTAATTTTGAAAACCACGCTCGGCGTCGGCATAATCGCGTTGCAGCAACTGACCATAGGCGCGCTCATAAAGCGCGCGTGCGTCGCCCTCCGCCAAAGCGGCATCCTGTGGCTGGGCAACTGCTGGCGACGCCGCGATTTCTGGCTTACCATTTTCCGGCGTCACCGTGAGCGTGCCGAATGTCGGTCTGGCTGGAATCGCATTGGTCGGCGACCCGTCGCCGCTGCGGTCGGCGGGCGGGAACGAGCCCGGCGGTTGGAGACTTCCTGGATCGAGCTGCGGTGGCGAAACATCGGTTTCGCCTTGAGTGGGACCGCCTCGAGAGCCCGACAGCTGCTGTGACATCTGCTCCATCTGGCCGCTAAGCGCCCGGATTTGCATCTCGATCACGCCGATCCTAACGGATAGGTCGGATGCCGGACCATCGGATGGAGGGTATGAATCACCGGCCTGACCGCCCGGCGCGCCAAATCCCGCCTGCCCTGCGGGCGCAGCTTGACCGGTTGAAGCCGAGCCCTGGCCGCGGACCAAAGTTTGCAGCGTGCCGATTACGACTTGCAAATCGACGATCTGATCCTCGAGCCTAGACATGCGCTTGTCGAGCGCGCCGCCGCCGGCTGCGCTCGCCTGCGGTTTGGCCGCGCCCTGTTGGGCGCTGGCATAGGGGGCCAAGGCAACAAGTGCGATGGCAAACCCGATCATTCTGATGGCAAATGGATGATACACGTCAGTCACCCACTCCTCGCTTGCGCACTCGGTCAGTCAAGACGGCGGCCCCGATCGTCGCTGCTGCTTCGGCGCTTTTACCGGTGCGTAATCAAGTGAAGTATTGGGGCCAAACTGTGTTTAGCGGATTCGAGTCGAAGCGCAAAATCCAGAAGTCGAATTTGCACCTGGCCTGGCTCTCCGAGACGGCGCTGTTCCCTATCAGGCCTGGAGCGCTCTGGAGCGGTTAGTATGCAACCTTGCTGACGGCACGCCTGTTCTGCGACCAACAGACCAGGGCATCACACAACGCCACCGGACGTTCTTTGCCGAACGAAATTGTGCGCAAACGCTGTTGACCTATTCCTTTGGCGGCCAAATACGTTTTGACCGCGTTCGACCGGCGGGCGGCCAGGGCCAAGTTGTATTCGCGCGTACCGCGCTCGTCGGAATGCCCCTCGACGGTGATGTTGTAGCTTGGATAATTGTGCAACCACTGAGCTTGGCCATTTAGCACGACGCGCGCATCGGCGTTGAGTTCGGCGCTGTCGGTCATGAAATGCACCCGATCGCCGACATTCACGGAAAAATCGCGCGGCGATCCTGGCTCAGCCGATGCGTCCGCACGACCTGCAAGTCGCTGAGCATCTTGATGTTGAGGTTTCTTTGCGCAGCCGGCACTTGCCGCTGCAAGCAGAATTGCTCCTGCCACGAACCCGTAATGGGTCCAGCCACCGACGCGCCGCATGACGCAGAACTCCTATACACACAATCCCCAATCCGAAGCGTAGGAGCGAATCCTTAACGCAGTCTTAGTGGATGCGGCGTGTACAGATGTCCGGTAGTTGAATGGACGGCGCTGGAACGCCGTGGACGCTTTTGCGTTTGCGCAAGCGTCACGGCATCCAGCTATCCATCATTGAAAGGTTTCCCCTCCAAAAGAGCCCCGTTTGAACTCCCCGTCTAAATTAGACGCGCACAACCTGCTCAATCACGGTGTCCGCAGCGCCGAGCTTCATCGGCTTATGCGTAACCTGTTTGGCATGGTGCCCGTGGAGACAACCCCCCAGCGCAGCTGCGACAGCCATAATGGCAACCGCAGCGAAAAGACGCTTTAAACCCTGCATGGTCTTCTCTCCTTCAAATAATACGGCAAGTGCCGACTTCGCATCTACTCGCAGCGGCTCTCCCAATTCAAGAACGGACTGCATTTCTGTCACTATTTTCTCGATGCGTGGTGCCAAAATGTCACGTTTTGACCCCTCGTTTCGATGCCAATGATGCGCTGGCGCATTTACCGATAAGCCATTGGAACAAAGAGAGAATTCGCCACGATTCGGGTATACAATTAGTTAATCAGCGGAGACCAGGCGGGATCCGAGCCAAACGAGGGCGTTGCGACAAGACGCTCGTTGTAGCCAGTCAAATCAACCGTATAGAGCTTGGGGCCGCCGGCTTCTCCCGGGGACTCGCGAAAGAACATCAATACCCGACCATTGGGAGACCATGTCGGACCCTCATTATGATAGCCCTCGGTCAAAATGCGCTCTTCTGACCCATCCGGGCGCATGACGCCTATCAGGAACTGGCCGCCCAGTTGTTTTGTGAACGCGATCAGATCTCCGCGCGGCGACCATACGGGCGTGGAATACCGGCCCTCGCCTTGGCTGATGCGGCGCTGCTCGGAGCCATCGGCGCGCATGACATACAGCTGTTGGTTGCCCGATCGATCCGACTCGAACACAATATCTTGCCCATCGGGGGAATAGCATGGAGCGGTATCGATGGCCGCCGTGTTGGTCAGGCGCATCGTGCGGCGCGATTGCAGATCCATCGAATAGATGTTGGCGTTTCCGCCTTGCTGCCTGCTCATGATGATTTTTTGACCGTCGGGCGAGAACCGCGGCGCAAATGACATTCCCGGAAAGTCGCCGATGATCTCGCGCTGCCCCGATTCGATGTTGAGCAGATATACGCGTGGCTGCTGATCCTCATACGACAAGTAGGTTATCTCCTGGCTTGTGGGACTGAAGCGCGGTGTGAGGACTAGGGGCCCGCCCGGCGTCAAAAACTGCAAGTTTTGGCCGTCCTGATCCATCATCGCCAAGCGCTTCCTGCGGATATTCTTGGGGCCCGACTCGTCCACGAAGACAATTCGCGTATCGAAGTAACCCTTTTCACCCGTCAACCTTTGGTAGACGACGTCCGCGATGATGTGGCCCACCCGGCGCCAGTTGTCGGGGCGAGTGAAGAACTGCTGCCCGATCAACTGCTTGCCGGCGACAATGTCCCACAACCTAAACTCGGTCCGCAGGCGTCCGTCGCTCAGCTTTTCGACCCTTCCAACCAGCAACGCCTGCGCGTTGATCATGCGCCAGTCGACAAAGCGCGGCGCGCCGTCAACGTCGATCGACTTCTGAAGAAACGCAGCGCTGTCGATTGGCCGAAAGAGGCCCGACCGCTCCAAGTCGGCAGTCACCACATCGGCGATTTGAGCACCCAGTTTGGAATCTTGTTCACCGGCTCCGCCAAAGGGCGCCACCGCCACGGCCAAAGGCTGCAAGTTGCCCTTTGTGATATCAATCTCGACAGCTGCAGATGCCGTGGTTGGAAAAAAATGCAAGCCGGTCGCAAGCAAAGTGGCGAACACCGCCGCGCGCAAAGTCCAGCTTTTGCATGACTGCCAATTTCTGTGCATTTGCGAAGTCATCCGCCAATCATTTCTCTCGGGTCGAAGTTGAGAATCATATCCCGCCAAAGCGCGTATTTCGTGGCGGGCAAAACATAGGGCTGGCACTGCCACACCGCTCGGATCGCGCTGTCTGCGGCCGCGCGAAAGATTGGAGAAGCGCTCGCAGAAACCAGCTCTGGCTGACCCGTCAACGTTCCGTCGGGATTTAATCTGAGCCGCAATTTAACAGCCGTCGAGGCGGCTCCGAGTCCTGCAACAGGCGGACTCCAGCACTGCGCAATGCGGGCGCGCAACGCGTCAATCTCGCTGATCGTCATGGCAGAATCGCTGCCATCGTCCTGTCCGCGCGCAGGACGTTCGGGATGAGCAACCGGCATGGGCGCCGACGGTCCGCCTGCGGAATTCTTTGGCACCTTGTTGAGCAGCGCTGCGATCTTATCCGCATCGAATTTAGCGGCCTCGGCCTTGGTCGTTTTCACTTTCTTTGTCGGCTTGGGTCGAGGTTTGGATTTTTTTGCCCGATCGAGGCCCAAGATTTTCTCAGCCTCGTGCTTGGATGATACCGCGGCAGTCTTTTTGCGGACGGGCTTGGCTTTCGCCTTTTTGTTCACTTTGCGTTTTGGAGTTTTGGCCTTCGGCGAACGCTTGGGTGCACTGGCCGGTACGTCCTGTTTGGCGCGCATGGCGCCTGCCTTAAGCTTAGTCAGTTCGGCTGCCGTCGCCAAATCCACGTGTATGGGTTGTGGCTCAGGAACCTCGAGGCCAAGCGGTATTCGGAGCGAATAGAATGATATCAACACTATGGCTGCATGCAATCCGCATGACATCATCAAACTGGTACGCATTAAGATCGGTCCTACGGTGAGGTTTCCTGCTCGCTCACCAGCGCAATGTGCCTGAAGCCGGCCACGTTAATGGCGCCCATCACTTTCATGATTGCGCCAAAATTCACTGTCTTGTCGCCGCGCACGAAGATGCGGCGATCGAAGCCATTATTGGTGATGGCTACCAATTTGGGTGCAAGCTTATCGGCTTCGACACCGTGCTCCTGGATAAAGATTTTCCCATCGCGATTTACCGACACGACCAGGGGCTCTTTTTGGGCGTTGAGCTGCTTGGCCTGGGTTTTGGGCAGATCGACGGGCACGCCGACCGTTAGCAACGGAGCGGTGACCATGAATATGATCAGCAACACCAACATGACATCAACGAATGGCGTAACGTTGATCTCGCTCATTGGGCGGTAGCGCGATCGCCGCCGGCGCGTGGCGGTCTCGCCAAAATTCATGTTGGGGGCCATGCGTTAGCCCTTCGCGTCGATCTGACGTGACAGGATTGCCGAGAATTCGTCGGCAAAGCCCTCCAGGCGCTGGGCGTGATGGGACACGTCATGGGTGAATTTGTTGTAGAAGATCACTGCCGGGATGGCGGCGAGCAGACCGAGCGCTGTGGCAAATAGGGCCTCGGCGATGCCTGGCGCGACCACCGCCAAATTTGTATTTTGGCTGGCTGCAATTGCCTGAAAACTCGACATGATGCCCCAAACCGTTCCGAACAAGCCGACGAAAGGCGCGATCGAACCGACGGTGGCCAGAAACATCAGGCGTCGCTCAAGCTGCCCGACCTCGCGATTGATGGCGACGAACAGCACTTTCTGAATTCGCATTTGAACGCCCGCCAACGGTTTGGCGCTGTCTTCCACGCTTCGTTTCCATTCGCGCATCGCGGCGACAAATATGCCTGCCATTGCGGTGTCGGGACGTTGTGAAAGGGATTGATAGAGTTCTTGGAGAGATTGGCCCGACCAGAATGTCTTCTCAAAACTGTCCGATTGGCGGCGCGTGTTCGCGATCAAGACCAGCTTTTCCATAATGATGGCCCAGCTCCAAACGGACGCCAGCGCCAAGCCTATAATGACAAGCTGAACGACGAGATGGGCGTTGAAGAAAAGCGATACGAGCGACAAGCCCGCCCCCGTGTTCACTGGTGCCAGTACCTCGATATCTGTCGGTGTCATGATGGCTTTTTTGATCCCTAACCAGACAAAATGCGATCACTCTGCCGAGCGGCAAAGCGTGAATGCTCCACGATTTGGATTGTTTGCAGGGTCAGCTGTCTTGGTTAAGGAAGCGTTCAAATGCGCCCCGTATCAGCGCACCCATTCGCAGCGGTTTTCCCGATTTTGTAATAAGCACGATCTTGACGCGGGCGCGCACAATCGTTTGATCGTCGCGTCTGATCTCCTGCTTCATCGTCAACGTTGCGCCGCCTAATTCCTCGCATTCGCTCACCACCTCCAACACATCGCCAATGGCGGCCGGTTTCAGATAATCGATCTCAATGCGGCGTACGACGAAAGCAGCTGGCTCGGCTCCGTCCTTGGGAGCGATCAGATCTTCGTGATCGATGCCCAGCAGGCGGACGAAGTCCGACCTGCCGCGTTCGAAGAATCGGATGTAGCTCGCGTGATACACGAGCCCCGAGAAATCGGTGTCTTCGTGATAGACTCGAACGGGCACAACGTGGCGGCCGTCATCGACGCGGCCCGCGATGTCGGGCCATGGGCCCTTGGCGTCAGCCACGCTCGCTCTCTTCGTTACCGAACAAGGCGATTTGGTTGTTAGGCTGCTTGGGCACGTCCAGTCCCAAGTGCCTGTACGCCTCGCCTGTTAGAAGGCGGCCGCGCGGCGTTCGGCTGACGAGCCCCTGCTGCAGCAAGTATGGCTCGATGATTTCCTCTATCGCATCGCGCGGCTCATTGAGCGTCGCCGAAAGCGTTTCGACGCCGACTGGTCCACCGCCGAATGTGACGGCAATGCATTGCAGGTATCGATGATCGAGGGCATCGAGCCCGCGGACATCGACTTCAAGCTGAACCAGGGCGCGGTCGGCGATTTCTTTGTCGATTTGATCGGCGCCCTCGTGGGTTGCAAAATCCCTCACCCGGCGCAAAAGGCGCCCGGCAATTCTCGGCGTGCCTCTGGCGCGCCGCGCGATTTCAGTGGCGCCACCCGAACTCATGGCAATTCCAAGCACCCGGGCGCCCCGCTTCACGATCTCCTCCAGCTCTGGCTCTCCATAGAAATCAAGCCGTATCGGAATTCCAAAGCGATCGCGTAATGGCGTCGTCAAAAGCCCAGACCTGGTGGTGGCGCCAACCAGGGTGAAGTGGGCAATGTCGATGCGGACCGAACGGGCTGCCGGGCCCTCGCCAATGATCAAATCGAGCTGATAGTCCTCCAGGGCGGGATAGAGGATTTCTTCCACCGCAGGGTTCAAGCGATGAATCTCATCGATAAATAAGACATCCCTTTCGTCCAGATTCGTCAGCAGCGCGGCAAGGTCGCCGGCCTTGGCGATCACAGGACCCGATGTGGCGCGAAAATTGACCCCGAGTTCGCGGGCAACAATCTGAGCAAGGGTCGTTTTCCCGAGGCCGGGCGGGCCAACGAACAGGGTATGGTCGAGCGCCTCGCCGCGCGCGCGCGCTGCGTCGATAAAGACTTTCAGATTGTCGCACGAGCGCCGCTGACCAATAAACTCGCTCAGGGTCTGTGGCCGCAGTGACAGTTCCTGATTGTCGCCTTCGATTTCTATCGGCTGAACCGCACGCGTGCTCACCGGGACAACTCCTTAAGACCCAGCCGGATCAGATCCTCGGCCTGGGCCGCGTCTCCGGCATTGGCGGCGGCGTGGGCGATTGCCGCGCTGGCATCAGAAGAATTGTAACCCAAATTGGTCAGTGCCGAGACCGCATCGATCGCCGCCGTGCTGCCGTTTTCAGCTGTCGCAATGATGGAAATGGACTGACCCGTTGCACCAATCGACAGCAGCGCGGGTATGCGGTCCTTGAGTTCGCTCACGATGCGCTGGGCGACTTTAGGGCCGACGCCGGGAGCTTGTGTGAATTGAGCTTTGTCTTGCAGTGCAACGGCATTGGCCAGATCCTGCGGACTTAGGGTTCCCAAAATCGCCAAAGCGACCTTCGCACCCACGCCCTGAACCCCTTGCAACAATCGGAACCAAGATCGTTCGACCTCACTGCCAAATCCAAAAAGTCGAATGTGATCTTCGCGGACGTGAGTTTCGATTGTCAGCGTCACTGGCTGCCCGGTTGCGGGTAAAGAAGTGAGTGTCCGAGATGAGCACGTAACCTCATAGCCTACGCCAGCGACATCGAGGATGATCCAGTCATCACCGATCGAATCCACAAAGCCTTTTAGTTTTCCGATCACGGTGCAGCGACCTCTCTGGCGGCAAGCCCAGCCACCAGTTCGGCGCGCTCACGATGGTGCGCGTGGGTGATGGCCAATGCCAATGCGTCTGTGGCGTCTTCGGTGTCTGGTTCGGCGCGCGGCAGAAGATGCTGAACCATCGCCCGGATCTGGGCTTTGTCAGCATGACCAGCGCCCACGACGGTCTTTTTCACAAGATTCGGTGCATATTCATAAACCGCGACCCCGGCGAGAGCCGGCACCACCAGCGCCATGCCGCGGGCCTGACCGAGTTTGAGCGTTGCGCCGGCGTCTCGGTTGACAAAAGTTGTCTCGACAGAGGCCTCATCGGGTTGCCACTCTTCCAGGACGCTGCTCAGTCCGCAAAAGAGCTGTTTCAGGCGCTCCGCCAAGCTGAATTTCTTATTCGAAGATACCGTTCCGCTGCCCAGATAGATCAGCCTGTTCGCCTCGCTGGAAATGACCCCCCAACCGGTGTTCCTCAATCCAGGATCAATGCCCACGATACGGACTGGCGTCGTCATGTGAGGCCTTCCATGCCGGACCCGCGGCCCGCAACGAAGTGGCGATTGCCCCGCCCTAGGCACTCAACTTTTCGATCACGTCATCCGAAACATCAAAATTGGCGTAAACGTTTTGCACGTCGTCAGAATCTTCCAGCGCGTCCAACATTCGAAGCACCTTCTCGCCCTCAACATCATCCAGATCGGTGCTGGTTTTCGGACGCCAGATGATGCGCGTTTGCCGAGGCTCACCAAACCGCTGTTCGAGGGCCTCGGCCACCCGATGAAGCGAATCGGCATCGCAGTATAGCGTATGTCCATCCTCTCCAGACTCGACGTCTTCCGCGCCGGCCTCGATCGCCGCCTCGAACATGTCTTCTGCCGAGCTTACCGATACATCGAATTCGACCGATCCGACCCGCTCGAACATGAATGCGACCGACCCCGTTTCGCCAAGATTCCCGCCGTGCTTGGCGAATGTCGAGCGAACTTCTCCGGCTGTCCGATTGCGGTTGTCCGTCAGTGCTTCGACAATGACGCCAACGCCACCTAAGGCAAATCCCTCATATCGGACTTCCTCATAGTTTTCACCGCCGGCCTCCAGGCTCTTCTTGATAGCCCGTTCGATATTGTCCTTAGGCATGTTCTGCGCGCGCGCGGCCAACACGGCAGTGCGAAGCCGCGGATTCATATCGGGATCGGGGGAACCAAGCTTAGCTGCCACCGTAATCTCGCGCCCCAGCTTGGAGAACATTTTGGCGCGCTTTTTGTCCTGCGCACCTTTGCGATACATGATGTTTTTAAATTTGGAATGGCCTGCCATACGGGACCGGATCGCGTTGCTTTTGCGCCCGCCTAAAGGAGAGCGCGATTGATGATTCGCTGCCCCGGTTTATAGGCAGCTAGATCCGCAAAATCCATCCCCCAACTGGCGCAAATGTGCCTGCCATGATCGACAACTCCATCGTCTTAGTTCGACGTTAACCACGTGGCGACTAGGGTTTTCCCTCTGGATTTAGTGAACGCCAACCAGTGGCGCCTGGTAGTCAGTCGCAAGGAGAAAGCCATGTCCCGCGATGCAAAATCCAATTCAATACGAGCTCGCGCGACCGACGCGACCACCGCAACGGCGATTGCTGCCGCCCACGCACTAAAGGCTGTCGACACAGCCGACAGCAACGGTGCGAAGCGGACTGCCAAAATCAGCGATGTCGTGCATCTTTGCGGCATGGCCGCCGATCATTTGTCGGAGGCTAACAGGCTGCTGTTCTCACATTCGAGTGACGCGGAAAACGCGATCTTCGAGCTCGACGCCGCGCTGGATTGCCTGCAGAAAATAACCGCAACCAGTGCAAAATGCGCGATTACGCATGCTGGCGGAGAAGCCGAGAGCGCCTAGCCGCTCGAGCTGATTGAACGCCCTGCCGCTGTTTCAACTCGACTCCCAGAACGCTGGCGCGATCGGGCGCAGTACGCCGCCGAGGCGCAATGGCGAAATGGCAGTTGCAAGACCCGTCGCATCATCCACCTCCAGTGCAACGCCCGAAAGTGTCGCCTCCCCCTTTGTCGTCTCAAACCGACCACCGGGAATTTTGGTCAAAAACCGCGACAGCGGCTCTTCTTTTTTCATCCCCAAAATCGAATCGTAGTCGCCGGTCATACCGGCATCGCTGATATAAGCCGTGCCGCCTGGCAGGATCTTATCGTCGGCGGTAGGTACGTGTGTGTGGGTGCCAATCACACAACTTGCCCGGCCATCGACGAAATAGCCAAAAGCCTGTTTTTCTGATGTGGCCTCGGCGTGGAAATCGATGAGAATCGCGTCGGCGCCGCTCTTCAGCTCGCAGTCCTCCAGAACGCGATCGATTGCCTGAAACGGGCAATCGAGATCGGCCATGAACACGCGCCCCATGGCATTGACCACCAATATCTCAGCGCCGTTGCGGGCTTTGAACAGTCCGCTTCCGTGTCCAGGCGCATTGCCAGGGAAATTGAGTGGACGCAAAAGACGATTTTGCCGTTCGATAAACACCAGCGCCTCGCGCTGATCCCAGACATGATTGCCCGTTGTGACGACATCGGCCCCGGCATCTAGAAATTCCTGGCAAATGGCTTCGGTAATTCCAAATCCCCCAGCCGCGTTTTCTCCGTTCACAACCGCCAAATCGATGTCATAGCGCTCACGCAATGCTGGCAGTTCCGTCCGAAGGATCTCGCGCCCCGAGCGGCCAACCACATCGCCGATGAACAATAGACGCATAAACTATTCCCCGACCCGTTGCGCCTTGGAGGGTGTCAGCAGCCAATCGAGAGCCTCGTCATGGGCTTCATCGTTGAGGGCATCGGTTTCCTGCTCGTCGAACGCCACGCCAATGGCTGTGACCTTTGCGCGCGCGCGAAGTGATCGCAGCGTCATGTCATAGTATCCTCCGCCATAGCCCAGTCGATGGCCTGCCCGGTTGAAAGCGAGCATAGGCACCAGTATCGCATCGGGCGCTACTTCCAAGCGCTCTTCAAGCGGCTCCATAATGCCAAAGCGTCCCTGCATCAATTGATCGGAGGGACTCCATTGGCGAAATTTAAGCGGCCCCCTCACGGTCGGAGTCACGGGCAGCGCCAGGTCAGTTCCCACCCCGTGCAAAAGGCCCAACAGAGGCAGCACGTCTAACTCACTTGCAATCGGGTAGTACCCCGCTACGGTGCGCGCGCCAAGCTGTCCGATCATTTCTAAGCCGGCCTCTGCAACCGAACGAGCCGCGCTCACGCGCCTCTCACCTGCCAGCCGATCGCGCCGCTCGGTCATCTCCTGCCGAAGCGCCGGTTTGCCAATTGAGGAATCGGATGGACCTGACATTGAGCGTCAAGCCGGAGAGCGGAGCAATGTCATCGTCCAGCGCAGCTCCACGGATGTTTTGCGCAGCTTGAAGACAATAACAGAGCCGCTTGGCCGTCGAAACGGTCGATCCCTCCGGGTCCCTACTAGTGTAGGTGGGCGCCGAGTGATTGGGACCACGGTCCCAGCCAGGGTCAGCTCCCTAGAGAATCGAATAGGCCCTGGGGATAATTTGTTTCTAACGAACCTTGCAGCTCTGTCGTCGGCACTCTAGATCACAAACATTAAGAGTCCAGCCTCAAGAACCCGACTGCACGAGGCGGGCGCTCAAGGCTTGAATCCGCTCTGCGGCAGCGTCGATCATGCCCGCGAGCTCCTCCTGCGCCGATTCAACCAGCTCATCCGCCGTCGCGTGATCATTGTGAATTTGAGCCAATTTGGCATTGAGCTCGTCAATCTGCTTGCGCGTTTCCCACAGTTCGTCGGCCACAAGCAATCCCGCCATCAAAAGCAAGCGATCATCTCCCGCCTGGCCAAATTTGCCGGTCAGGCTTTCAACATGCTTGACCATTTGACCTGACAACATTTGCAGATGGCTTTCTTCGCCATCATCGCATTCCAATTTGTAGGTTCTGCCGTTCAGGGTAATCGTTACTTGCCCCATGGCTCCCCGTCTCCCGCTTTGTCGCAGCTGCTCCTAGCCGGCCTTCACGATCGTCTTAATTGAGTCGATAACGTTATCAAGCCGATGCGAAACTTCATCGTTCGTAGTCTCCAAACGCTCGGCGCGTTGCCGCGCCACGTTCAAGCTCGCCGCCAGCCGCTCCTGTTCAGCACCTAGCGCGCGTATGTGTTCTTCGAGACCTTCGACCTGTTTTTCCTTATCGAGATTTTGCGCAACCGCAGCTTCGAAAGTTCGAAGGGCCTCAGTCAGTCGCGTCGTGGCTTCGTCAATAATTTTCGGTTTACTACCTTTACTACTCAACTCCATCTCCCATGGCCGTATTATTACGCAACACACAATCGGCTCTATGTCCGCCGCCCAAACATTAGGCGGCCACCAAATGGAGCGTCAACTGTTTGCCGAAAGTTCAAGCCACAACTTATCGTCGCAATGTTGACTCTCTGATGGCATGCGATCATTTTGAGCCGCGAAATGACGGCACATTGTGCAGGTTACGCGGCAAATTGGACATAATTGCTGCCGTTTGACCGATGTGGTTGTCGTCCTGCCAAACAGACAACAATCTTCCAAATCGTTGATCTGGGCAGCTGCGCTTGCCAAGTCATGCGCGGGCAGTGACCGAATTGTATTCGATAGGGCCATATTGGGAGGAATGTCATGGGGACACGAGTGGCAATCAACGGATTTGGCCGCATCGGCCGCAACATCTTGCGGGCAATTGCCGAGACCAAACGAGATGACATCGAGGTGGTTGCCGTCAACGATCTCACTTCGCCGGATGTAAGCGCCCACTTGTTCAGATACGATTCCGTACACGGACCCTTCAATGGTGAAATTTCAGTCAGCGACAACTCGATGGATATCGGTACCGGTCCCATCAAAATATTTGCCGAACGCGACCCCGCGAAACTGCCCTGGAAAGACCTGGAGGTCGATATTGCGCTGGAATGCACCGGGTTCTTTACCGATCGCGATAAGGCTGCCGGCCATATCGCAGCTGGCGCCAAGCGGGTGCTCATTTCAGCCCCCGCCAAGGGCGCTGATCTGACGGTCGTCTATGGCGTCAATCACGATAAGCTAGAAACCTCTCACGAGGTTGTCTCAAACGCGTCCTGCACCACCAATTGCCTAGCGCCGGTGGCCAAGGTGCTTCACGATTTGTGCGGTATCGAACGGGGCTACATGACCACGATCCACGCCTATACGGGTGATCAGCGACTGCTTGATGCGCCGCACTCGGATCTGCGGCGCGCCCGCGCTGCCGCCACGTCGATGATACCGACATCCACCGGCGCAGCGAAGGCGGTTGGGCTGGTGTTGCCCGAGCTAAACGGCAAACTCGACGGTACAGCGGTGCGCGTGCCGACTCCAAATGTTTCGCTGATCGATCTGACATTTTCACCGCAGAACGCCACGTCGGTTGGAGAGATCAACGACGCTATGAAAAGCGCTGCCAAGCAAGAGCTCAAGGGTGTTCTCGGCGTCACTGACGAAGCGCTCGTTTCGATCGACTTCAATCACAATCCCAACTCGTCCACATTCGATCTGACGCAAACCCAGATCGTCGATGGCAAGCTCGTGCGGGTGTTGTCATGGTACGACAATGAATGGGGCTTCTCGAACAGGATGTGCGACACCGCATCGGCAATGGGCAAATTGGGCTGATCATCGCGCGGCCCAAGTCCGGTGACGACTGGAGACGAGAGATTTATCCATAGGGGCAGATCACCCTTGACCTTCGGTCGCGGTCGCGTTGGACTCGGGTCGAAGTTTTGGCATTTGAAAACCGATTTGGAGAACTGGCAATGAGCGAGCAACTCGATCGCACGGCTCAGGCGATGGTTGCCGATGGCAAAGGCATTTTGGCGGCTGACGAAAGCACCGGAACAATCAAGAAGCGCTTCGATTCCATCGGCGCCACATCGACTGAAGACAACAGGCGCGATTATCGCGAAATGCTTTTCCGCGCTACCGATGCCATGCGCGACTGTATTTCGGGTGTCATTTTGTACGACGAAACGCTGCGCCAGAATGCCAAGGATGGCACACCGTTGGCGCAGATCATAGGCGATGCCGGCGCTGTGCCCGGCATCAAGGTCGATATGGGCGCCAAACCTTTAGCGGGCGCACCAGGCGAAACCGTGACCGAAGGCCTTGATGGACTGCGCGAGCGTCTCGCGGAGTATCATGAGCTTGGCGCACGTTTCGCCAAATGGCGCGCAGTCATTTCAATCGGTGAGGATATCCCATCGCGATACTGCATTTCGGCAAATGCCCACGCGTTGGCACGCTACGCAGCGTTGGCTCAGGAGGCCGGCATCGTTCCGATCGTCGAGCCCGAAGTGCTGATGGTCGGTCCCCACGACATCGATCGATGCTTGGAAGTGAGCGAAGCAACACTCAATGCCGTCTATGGGGAGCTGCATGAGCAGCGCGTTAAGTTGGAAGGCACGATCTTGAAACCAAATATGGTTCTGTCTGGCACTGAATGTAAAACCCAGGCAGGCGTCGAGGAGGTTGCGGAAAAAACAGTCGCCTGCCTGAAGCGCACCGTGCCCTCCGCGGTGCCGGGTATCTGTTTCCTGTCGGGCGGACAATCAGACGAGGACGCCACTGCGCATTTGTCAGCCATGAATGCGATGTTCGACTGTCCTTGGAAACTCTCCTTCTCGTATGGACGCGCATTGCAAGCCGCGGCTCTGCACGCCTGGGGCGGCAGCCCTGAAAACGAAGCAGCCGCGCAAGCAGCATTTTCCCATCGGGCCAGAATGAACGGTCTTGCAGCGCTGGGTCGATGGACGGTGGACGTCGAGAAGGCCGCCTGACAACCCCAGCATGACCACCGTCCAGCAGCGCTGCCAGCCCTATCTCACCGTGTCCGCCGACGGGCTGGATCACGGCCTTAATGTCGTAAATGCAGTGTTCGAGCGCGCCGATATCCCTTGTCTGTTGCTGACTGCCCCCAACATCGGGCCTTACGATGTGCTCGCTGCGGGCAAATTGATGGAGCTTTGTCATCGCCACGAGACTGCGTTCCTAATCGAGAGCGACCTGAAGGCGGCGGCGGATCTGCGCACCGATGGCCTTCATATCGCAGCAGACGCTGCGACCTACGATATCGCGCGCGCCAAGCTTGGATCGGAAATCCAAATTGGCGCTGCATGCGGATTGTCGCGTCATCAAGCGATGCAAATGGCCGAACGGGGCGCCGATTACGTTGCATTCGTTGATTCTCAATCACAGCGGCGCGATCAACCGCATGATCAGGAAACGAAAGACATGATCGCTTGGTGGAGCGACTTGTTCGAGATCCCTTGCGTTGCATGGCAGCCAAGCAATCTCGACGCCATCCGCCAATATCGCGAGAGCGGCGCTGACTTCGTGGCGTTGGATGTCGCGTATTGGTCTGATGCAGATGCAATGGCCGATGGCTTAGACTGCCTGTTGGGGCCTTCGACTGACAACGGCGAGAGTCGCGCGCAATGACTTCGTTTCTTGCAAAATCTGCTGCAACCGTGGCGGGCGTTATTCTCTTGAGCGCGCCCATCACGTCTATGTCTGCAACCAGCAAGGATCCAGCCTTCGACGCATTTCAGCGCGGCGAGTTTCTCACCGCTCTGAGCGAAGCCGAGAAGGCAGCTGCACGCGGCGAGGCCAGCGCCCACACATTAATGGGACGCATTCACGCGGAAGGATTGGGCGTCGCCCAGGACTTCACCAAGGCTGTGGCGGCCTACGAAAACGGCGCTCGCCTCGGTGACATGGAGGCGCAATTTGCGTTGGCGATTCTCTATGCCGAAGGCCGTGGGGTCGAAAAGGACAAGAAACGTGCTGCTGATCTATTTGATCAGGCGGTTAAGGCGGGGCACGTCAATGCACATTATAATTTGGCTCTGATCTATATTGAAGGTCAGGCCCGTCAACGAGATCTCAAACGCGCGGCCGAACTGCTGCAGAAGGCTGCAAACGACGGCCACGCATACGCTCAATATGACCTCGGCAACCTGTATGCACTCGGGCGCGGTGTCGCGAAGGACGAGGCCAAAGCGGCCCATTGGACGGGCCGTGCTGCCAAGTCGGGACTGCCGAACGCCGAGCTCGAATACGCGATCATGCTGCTCAATGGGCGCGGCGTGGCGAAAGACGAGTCTGGCGCGGCGGGCTATCTTCGATCCTCGGCCCATAAGGGCAACCCGGTCGCCCAAAACAGACTGGCAATGCTCTATGCCCGCGGCCTGGGTGTCAAAATTAATGCCACCGAGGCGATCAAATGGCATCTGCTGGCGCGCGAGGCCGGCGTCAGCGACTTTAACCTCGATCTGCTGATGGGCGGCTTGACCGATGCCGAACGCAAAGAGGCAACCGCCGCTGCTGCCAAGTGGCGCAGCAATAACAGCCGGTAGGGCAAGTCGGCCGCAACCGGGGCTGCACGCGAAAGATCAGCGGTTCTCGCACATCATTATCTGCGATGCTTGCGGGACACGCTGTCATGATCTATGCCCTCCTCCACATCGGCTGCGCATTCGGGCAGCCTGGTTTGTGACCGCGCGTTCGTCTCCACAGAGATTTGAGAAAAGGGTACGGGTCCAAGTCCCATGAAAATAAACGGCAACGAAATTCGCCAGGGCAACGTGTTGCAGCACAAGGGCTCGCTATGGATCGCGGTTAAAACCCAGCACGTGAAGCCGGGCAAAGGCCCGGCCTATGCGCAGGTTGAACTCAAGAATGCCTTGGATGGCACGAAGCTCAACGAGCGATTCAGATCATCGGAAACAGTCGAGCGTGTTCGTCTCGAACAAAAGGAACATCAATTCCTGTTCGCCGAAGGCGACAATCTGGTTTTCATGGATCTGGATACGTACGAGCAAATTCAAATTGCCAAAGACCTTTTGGGCGAGCGCGCGACGTTCCTGCAGGACGGAATGCAGGTGATGGTGGAGAGCCACGAGTCGACGCCAATTGGCGTGTCACTGCCAGATCAGGTAACGCTTAAAGTTGTCGAGTCGGAGCCTGTCGTTAAGGGCCAGACTGCGGCCTCGTCGTATAAACCGGCTGTGCTCGAAAATGGCGTCCGTGTCATGGTTCCACCATTTGTCGGAACCGGTGAAAACATCGTGGTCGACACCAACGAGCTCACTTACGTGCGCCGCGCGGATTAACCGGCGCTCGGAGCCCTAGACGCTTAGAACGAAACAACAGTGCCCGCATCTGCTCTAATGAATGTGATGACTGCAGCCGCCCGAAAGGCCGGTCGCGCGCTGGCGCGTGATTTTGGCGAGGTTGAGCAGCTTCAGGTATCGCAAAAAGGACCAGCCAATTTCGTCACGGCCGCGGATCAGCGCTCGGAAGAAATTCTTCATCAAGAGCTGGCCCGAACGCGTCCGGGCTATTGTTTTTTGTTTGAAGAGCGCGGCGTGGTTGAAGGTGCCGATAAATCGCATCGCTGGATCATCGATCCGCTCGACGGCACCACAAATTTTTTGCATGGGATCCCGCTTTTTGCCATCTCGATGGCCCTTGAGCGCGATGGCGAGATTGTCGCTGGCCTGATTTACAATCCCGCATCGGGCGAGCTGTTCACGGCCGAACGAGGAGGTGGCGCGTTTCTCAACGACCGCAGGATCCGCGTAGCGGCACGCCAAGAAATGGGCGACTGCGTGATTGCGACGGGCATCCCACATCGGGGCCGGCCGGATCACGAGCTGTTTTTGAAAGAGTGCGCTGATGTCATGCCGCAAGTCGCAGGTATCAGGCGCTGTGGCGCCGCCGCGCTCGACTTGGCGTGGGTCGCCGCCGGTCGATTCGACGGTTTTTGGGAGCGCAACTTGAACCCGTGGGACATCGCCGCCGGTGCAATTATGGTGCGCGAAGCTGGCGGTTTTGTCTCCGACACGGATGGCAGACAGAAGTGGCTGGCAACAGGCGATATAATTGCCGGAAATGAGGTCGTCAGCCGCGAATTGACGAAAATCCTGAAAAATTAGGCGCAAAACTGCCGTTTGACAGTCTCAACAATCGAATATTCGTGCCGTTATCATGTCAAACTGATCGCATAAAAAGACCCTGAGATTTCAGGCGCCAGCGGGGGCGAGCGCCCAAAGACGCAGGAGTTCACCTCGCTCATGGCTGCATCACAACCGCACCCAACTCTATCGCATCCGCGGGTAAACCTGGAATGGATGACGATCGCTCTCATTCTCTTCGCCTTTTTATCGGCGGTTCTTTATGAGCAAATTTGGCGGGCTTTTCTGGCCAATATGTGGCTCAACGGTCTGATCGTTTGCGCTCTGATTTTCGGAATTATCTTCGCCTTCCGCCAGGTCTTGCGTCTCTATCGAGAAATCCGCTGGGTGAACAATTTTCGGGTATCGGATCCAGGTCTTAAGGCTCAGCGCGCACCGGTGCTGCTGGCGCCGATGGCGGCCATGCTGCGCGACAGGCGGGGCCTGTTCACACTGACCACCAACTCTACCCGATCGATCCTCGATTCGATTGCCTCGCGCTTGGATGAAGCGCGCGACATCTCGCGCTACCTAGTTGGGCTGCTTATTTTTCTCGGCCTGCTGGGCACCTTTTGGGGCTTGCTTGAGACAATCAGTTCGGTCGGCCGCACAATTTCCGCGCTCGACACAAATGCCGGAGACAGCCTCGTTGTTTTCGAGGAACTTAAGGCTGGCCTGGAGGCGCCGCTCTCGGGCATGGGAACGGCGTTTTCGTCGTCCCTGTTCGGTCTCGCCGGATCGCTCATCCTGGGCTTTCTCGATTTGCAAGCCAACCAAGCGCAAAACCGTTTTTACAACGAGCTCGAAAACTGGCTGGCCGGTGCAACGGAAATTGGCGTCGGAGACAAGAGCGAACCCGATAGTGAGCCCGAAATTCGCTTCGCTTTGGTCGACGTCCAACGTTCCATTTCCGATCTCGGCCAGAAGATCGAAAAGAATGGCGCCAACGACAACGCGATGCAGGACATTAAGGCGCTGGCAAAAAACATCGAGAAGCTCGTAACCCAAATGCGCAATGAACAAAAAATCATTCGCGAATGGGCCGACGAGCAATCGGATAAGAACCAAAAACTGGCCACGGTGATCGAACAAATCAGCGACAGCGCCAAGTCTCTCAGCAGCAGCCAGAGCGGGAGAAAATAACCATGGCGTTGAGCCGCTCACGCCGGCGCGGGTTCGCCGCCGATTATTGGCCTGGCTTCGTCGATGCCATGGCCACGTTGCTGCTTGTCGTCACATTTCTGCTCTCGCTCTTTATGCTAGCGCAATATTTCATCACACAGGAAGCCAGCGGCAAGGACAATGTGCTGCGGCGGCTCAATGTGCAAATCGCCCAACTGACCGAACTTCTGGCACTCGAGCAATCGGGCAAGAAATCGGTGGACGACGGTTTGAGCGCATTGTCGGCCACGCTTGCTGCGAGCGAAGCTGAGAACACGCGGTTGCGCGGCTTACTGGAAACACAAAACGACAAGTCTGAAAAAGACCGCGCCCGGGCGACGTCGTTTGGCGAGAATCTCGACGAACAGAAGTCGATCAGCGCCGATGCATTGGCTCGTGTCGAACTTCTAAACCAACAAATCGCGGCCCTGCGGCGCCAGCTCGGCGCTTTGGAACAGGCGCTTGAAGCCTCCGAGAAGCGCGATCAGGAGAGCCAAACACGCATCGCTGACTTGGGAAAGCGGTTGAACGTCGCGCTGGCAAAGCGGGTGCAGGAACTCGCGCGCTTCAGGTCGGAGTTTTTCGGTCGCCTGCGTGAAGTGCTCGGACAGCGCCAAGACATCCGTATCGTGGGAGACCGCTTTGTCTTCCAAGCTGAGGTGCTTTTTGCTTCAGGTTCGGCTGAGGTCAATGAGATCGGCCGCGCTCAATTGGATAAGCTCGCGGCCGCGCTCGGCCAACTCGAGGGAACCATCCCGGGTGAAATCAATTGGGTTCTCAGGATCGACGGCCACACCGACATAAACCCGATTGCCACCGAGCAGTTTCCTTCAAATTGGGAGCTCTCCAGCGCACGGGCGCTGTCGGTCGTGCAATATCTGATTGCGCGCGGCGTCTCGCCCAAACGCTTGGTGGCTGCCGGATTTGGCGAGTTTCAACCTTTGGATAAGACCGACAGTGCGGCCGCGCTGCGTCGAAACCGCCGCATAGAACTCAAGCTGACCGAGCGCTGATTTCAATAAGTTTGCCATCGAAAGATTTTTCCTGCTTCCCCCTCGTGTTAAACGGGCGTCGTTTTACCCATCATCGACAAACCGAGGAGGGACTATGTTCAAGGAATTTCGCGACTTCGCCATGCGCGGCAATGTTGTCGACATGGCTGTCGGCATCGTCATCGGCGGCGCTTTCGGCACCATTGTTAAATCACTTGTCGATGACATGCTGATGCCGCCGATCGGGCTAGCGCTCGGCGGTGTGGATTTCAGCAACTTCTTTATCACGCTCAAGGGACCCGACAGCCCGACGTTGGAGGCGGCAAAGGAAGCGGGTGCGGTGACGCTCAATTGGGGCTTGTTCGTCAATTCGGTGATCAGCTTCTTGATTGTCGCCTTTGCACTCTTTGTGGTGATCAAGGCGATGAACGAAGCCCGGCAGCGGTTGGAGCACGAGAAGGAAGAGGCGCCGGCGGTTCCGCCGAGGTCAGAAGTTCTGCTGGAGGAAATTCGTGACGCTTTGGTCAAGAAATAAAGTTGCAGTTCTGATGACCCGCACTTGAGAACGCATCAAGCGGTCACTCGGCTGCCCGAACGTCAAATTGCAGTTTGGCCAACCGTGCATAGTGACCTTTGTTTTTGACCAACGCCTTGTGGTTGCCTTCCTCCACTATGCGTCCGCCGCTCAAGACCAGTATGCGATCTGCCTGCAACACGGTTGCCAGGCGGTGAGCGATAACCAGCGTTGTTCGGCCTTCCATGACGTGATCAAGCGCCAATTGAACGAGCTTTTCGCTCTCGGCATCGAGGGCGCTGGTTGCCTCATCGAGCAGAAGTATTGGCGCATCTCTCAGAATCGCGCGAGCGATGGCGATGCGCTGCCGTTGGCCTCCTGACAGCATAACGCCGCGCTCACCCAGCTGGGTATCGAAACCGTTGGGCAAAGCTTCGATAAACTCGCTCGCCAATGCCGCCTTGGCTGCGGCGTGAACTTGCTTGTCGCTTGCTTCCGGTGCGCCGTAGCGGATGTTCTCGGCGACGGTGTCTGCAAACAGCGCCGTCTCCTGGGGCACCGTGGCGATGGATCTGCGTACAGCCCTCAGATCGGCCTTGTTCACGGGCACGCCATCGATCCGCACCGAGCCCGACTGGGGATCGTAAAACCGCAACAACAGCGAAAAGACTGTGCTCTTTCCAGCGCCCGACGGTCCGACAATAGCAACGCGCTCGCCGGGTTCGACGGTGAAGGAGACGCCATCAAGAGCCTTTATCTCGGGCCTCGAAGGATAGCTGAATGTGACCGCGTCCATCTCGATGCGGCCCTCAGCATGCTCGGGAAAGTCCGCCGGACGCGCCGGCGAGACGATCGCTGATTTGGCGTGAAGCAGTTCGGCAAGACGCTCGGCCGCGCCGGCGGCCTGTTGCATTTCGCCCCATATTTCGCTCAACACACCCATGGCGCTTGCCGCCAGCGCGGCGTAGAGCACGAACTGCCCGAGGCGCCCGCCAGTGATCGTTCCAGCAATCACCTCCTGCGCGCCATACCACAAGACGCCGACAACGCTGCCGAACACCAAAAAAATTGCGAGCGCCGTCAGGCCCGAGCGCGCCTTGGAGCGCGCATTTGCCGCGTCGAATGAAAGCTCGACCGCGCTGGCGAAGCGCCGGGTGGCCGCTGCTTCATGGGTAAATGCCTGCAGGGTCTGCACAGCCGAGAGGTTCTCACTGGCATAGGCCGACGCTTCAGCCAGCGTATCTTGCGCGCTGCGTGAAAGCCTACGCACCAATCGTCCGTAACCAACGAGCGGCGCGACGATGAGCGGAATGGCGACGAGCACCAATGTGGAGAGCTTGAGGCTGGTGATAACCATCATGACGATCGCGCCAATCAGGAGGACGAAATTGCGCAGCGCCATCGAGGCCGTCGCGCCAAAGGCCGACTTTATTTGCGTGGTGTCGGCCGTCAACCGAGACATCACCTCGCCTGAACGGGTGGTCTCATAGAAAGCCGGGCTCAATCTGGTGATGTGGTCAAATATATCTGAGCGCACGTCTGCAACGACCCGCTCACCCAACCACATCACACAATAAAAACGCGCCGCGCTGGCCAGGGCTAAGACCAGACCGATCATAACCATCATCGCAAAATACTGATCGATTACGCCCGCGTTCTCGCCCGAAAAACCCATATCGATCATGCGCCGAACACCCATCGGCAGCGCCAGTGTGGCGGCAGCGGCGGCGAGAAGTGCGATCAATGCAACGACAATCATTGCGCGATGGCGCGCAAGATACGGCCAAAATGTCGTCAGAGGACGCAGCGTGCGGGCGGCGCGCTTATCGGACGCTTCGGATACATCATCGACGGTCGCATCGGCAGAAGCTTCCGTGTCGCGTGGCGATGCTGAGGTCAATCGAGATACTCTGGGTAACGGTTTTGATCGAGCCGAGAATGCCCAGTGGGAGCAGTCCGCGCAAGCCCGACGCCCCAAAATGGCGGCAGGCAGCAAGGTCTAATGAGCTTCACTCCGATATGCACGCCTTGTGTTGTAGTTGGTGTTTAGATATAGGAGGGTCAAATCAACCTTTGGCGGCATCGATGAAGAAAGAAATTCACCCCGATTATCATAAGATCAAGGTCGTGATGACCGACGGGACCGAGTTTGAGACCTACTCGACCTATGGATCTGAGGGCGATGTGCTCACGCTGGACATCGATCCCAAAACCCATCCGGCATGGACCGGTGGCGGTCAGCATCTCGTTGACCGGGGCGGCCGCGTAAGCCGATTCAAGAAGAAATACGAAGGCTTCATCAAATAGCTTGAGCGCGGATCGCGCTGTCAGGTCGACTTAGATGTCGTTGTCGAACGCAGCCGATAGGCGTGCCATCTGAACGCCGAGCGGATTGCCGATTTTTGGCACGTCGTCGTTGGGCTCATCGCTCAGCATGTGGTCGATCTTAACGACCCGGACCAGCAGGCGATTTGTCGTATCAATGAGATCCTTCAACGATGTCGGCAGAGCCTCGAAATGGGCCGAGCGCTCTGACTCGTCGAATGGCTTCAGTGCGATGCGGTTATTTTGTTCCAGTGCCTCAAACGGTGTCATTTCGCCTTCGGTGACGGCGCGGCGAATGAGAAGCCAAGACGCCAGCTGCATCAGCCGGGTTGTCAGCCGCATGCTCTCGCTCGCATAGGCCAAAGCGGCATTCTGCTCCAGGGCGCGCGCCTCGCGGCGCCCATCACCGTCAAGATAGGCAGCCGTCGCTTCAACCAGCGCCATTCCCTCACGGAAAACCGCCTTGAACTGCTCGGACTCCGCATATTTCTTTGCAAAATCGATGGTTACCGCGGTTTCGCGGTTGTTGCCATCATCGCTCGAATTACCGCTCACTCGACCACTCGCTCTCTACACCAGGCCCCTACTGCGGCGAATTACCAATCGCCACGGCCCATTCCAGGTACAACGAGCATACGGGAGGAGACTTAATTTCCACCTTACAGACCACGTCCTTGGTTAAAGACATTGGCCTTATGGTAAAAAAAAGAGCCGCGTGAGCGGCTCTGGAAGTTAACAGGGAGGCGTCAAACAGAGTGGCCGGAGCCACTCGTTATCCAGATGACTGGATGACTTAACCTTAACCCTTAACTTGCTAACAAATGGTTAAGAGACACACATTGTTATCCTAACCAAATCCTCAACATTTCTCGCCGGAAGCTCCTCATTTTATCATTATTATTCAATAATTTATGTTCAATCACGCCTTGAACACCGAGTCAGCGGCGCTGAGCTGGGCTTCCTTTTCCTTCATGTTTTGCTCGATACGCCCGATTTCATCTTTCAGCAGGGTTATCAGGTCATTCAGCTCATCCACCGACAGCTCCGAGAGATCGGCGCCGACGGTGTAGTCGGTGGATTCTGCTGGGTCGAGGTCATCGAAATCCATCACACAGGCTCCTCATCAAGCCACACGGCCGCATCGGCACGCCAAGCTAGCATCGATTCAATGTGTCCAGAACCACAGCCAATCACATATGGTCTTGCCGGTCGTCGGCGCAGCAGTTATTTGACGGCTCCATTGGCCTTCATCAACGAGAGACCGGTTTGACACAATGACAGCACAAGAAATGACAGCCATTCGGATCACGCAACCGGGTGGACCGGAGGTGCTTGAGGCCTGCACGCAGCCGGTGCCGGAGCCGGCAGTCGACGAGATCCTGATCAAGGTCGCTGCCGCAGGCATCAATCGGCCCGACATTCTCCAGCGCATGGGCGCATATCCGCCACCGAAGGGAGCATCGGAATTACCCGGACTCGAGGTCGCTGGCGAGGTCGTTGCGCTCGGCGCTGAGGCAAAGATGCACAAAGTCGGTGATCAGGTCTGTGCGCTCGTCAATGGCGGCGGGTATGCTGAATACTGCGTCGCGCCCGATGTATCGGCGATGTCTGTTCCAGCCGGATTGAGCATGGCTGAGGCCGCCGCACTTCCGGAAACCTATTTCACTGTTTGGCACAATGTGTTTGACCGCGGCGCTTTGCGTGAAGGCGAATGGCTGCTTGTTCATGGCGGATCCAGCGGAATCGGCACAACGGCCATTCAGTTGGCGAGCGCGTTCGGCTCGAAGGTTTTGGCTACGGCAGGCTCCGATGACAAATGCGCCGCGTGCCAAAAACTCGGTGCGGAGCGCTGCATCAATTATCGGGACACCGATTTTGTTGAGGCGGTCCAGGAGGCGACAGACGGTCACGGCGCCGACGTTATTCTCGACATGGTCGGCGGCAGCTACATCGAACGCAACTATCGGGCGGCAGCCCTTGATGGTCGAATTGTACAGATCGCTTTTCTTGGGGGCGCCAAGACGGAGGTGGATTTTACGCTGCTGATGATGAAGCGGCTTGTTCATACCGGCTCGACATTGCGCGCGCGCCCTAACGCCTTCAAAGGGGAACTGGCCCGGACCATGGAAACGAAAGTCTGGCCGCTCATTGCGGACGGAAAGATCAAACCCATCATGTACGCGACGTTTCCGCTCAAGGAGGCGGTGGAGGCCCATCAATTGATGGATACCAGCACGCATATCGGCAAAATCGTGCTGACCGTCGATTGACGGACGCGGGCAGCAGCCCAGCATCAATGAACAAGTTCCGCGTCACGATTGCTTCACGGCAGCTGGCACCTTATATTGACGCTATTCCCCACTTAATGGATGAGGAAGACCTCTCTGACCTGTTGGTTTGAGAGCGCAGAAGGAGCATCTATGACTCGCGCGCCACTTATGCCGAAGGCGACAGCCGTATGGCTGGTCGACAATACGTCGCTCACCTTCGACCAAATTGCCGAGTTTTGCGGCCTGCATGTGCTCGAAGTGAAGGGAATCGCCGACGGCGACGTGGCGCACGGCATCAAGGGGATGGATCCCATCTCCTCAGGCCAGCTGAGCCGCGACGAAATCAAACGAGCGCAAGAGAATTCGACCTATCACCTCGTCATGTCCGAGGCCAAGGTCGACATACCGGAAGTCAAAACAAAACGCGGCCCGCGATACACACCCGTTTCACGCCGGCAGGATCGGCCAAACGCTATCCTGTGGCTCGTGCGGAGCCATCCCGAGTTGAAAGATTCTCAGATTATGCGCCTCGTCGGCACGACCAAGCCGACAATCCACGCGATCAGAGAGCGGACACACTGGAATTCGACCAACCTGCAGCCGGTCGATCCGGTCACGCTTGGCCTCTGCCTGCAGACCGATCTCGATAAGGCCGTGCAGCGCGCCGCGCGTAGGCTCGAGAAAGAGCGCAAGGAAACAGAGGCCGCAATGGCGAAAGCCGGAACACTGTTGCCGACCGATGATACCAGCCGCACGATCGAAATCGGAGCGGATGGTGAGCCGGCGGCGCCAGAGGAGGTTAGCGCACCGGCGCCCAAGCCCGAGCGAGAGGTCGCAACCCTTGTGACGGCCGAGGAGCACGCGGCCCAAAAGGCTGCAGGCGAGGCAGCCGCCATGGCAATGAAGCGATCTGACCTGGCGAACGAACGCCCAGCCGACAAGTCGTCGGCAGAACAAGCGCAAGACGCCCGCGAAGAGGCCGAATCGGTGTTCGCCAAGCTCAAAGAGCTGACCGTCGATAAGGACGGCGAAAAAGCCGAATAGACGCTTGCCGCCGTTCCGCTCCGCTGGATCCAGGCAGCCGATGACTAGGTGGGAATTCCCCTGCTCTTCAATGAGTCGGTGATTTCCGACAAGATCGCCGGATCGTCAATCGTGGCGGGCATCTTGTAGTCCTCGCCATCGGCAATCTTGCGCATTGTTCCGCGCAGGATCTTTCCTGAACGCGTCTTCGGCAATCGGATTACCGTCATGGCGAGCTTGAAGGCCGCAACCGGCCCAATCTGCTCGCGCACCAATTGAACGACCTCGCGTTCGACGTCGCCCACATCCCGTTCGACCCCGGCATTCAGCACCAGAAATCCAGCCGGAACCTGACCCTTGAGTTGGTCGGCAATTCCGATAACGGCGCATTCGGCGACATCGGGATGCGAGGCAACGACCTCCTCCATGGCACCCGTCGACAATCTATGACCGGCAACATTGATGATGTCGTCGGTGCGGGACATCACATAGACGTAACCGTCGTCATCCACATAGCCGGCGTCGGCGGTTTTGTAATAGCCCGGAAACTCTTCAAGATAGCTTTCGCGGAAGCGCGCGTCGTCGTTCCACAGTGTCGGAAAGCAGCCAGGCGGAAGCGGAAGCTTTATGGAGATTGCGCCCGTGGTTCCAACCGGCACCTGTTCACATCGATCATCGAGAATCTGCACGTCGTAGCCGGGCATCGGCACCGCCGGTGAGCCGTGTTTGACAGGCAGCATGCCGAGGCCAAGCGGATTTGCGGCAATCGCCCAGCTGGTTTCAGTCTGCCACCAGTTGTCGATCACCGGCACGCCCAGATGTTTTTCGGCCCATTGCAGGGTATCGGGATCAGCTCTTTCGCCGGCAAGAAACAGTGAACGAAAATTCGAGAGATCATATTCCTTGATGTACTCGCCGGCGGGATCTTCCTTTTTTATGGCCCTGAAGGCCGTCGGCGCGGTGAACATTGACGCCACCTTATGCTCGGCAATCACCCGCCAAAACACGCCCGCATCGGGCGTGCCGACCGGCTTGCCCTCAAACAGTATGGTGGTGTTGCCATGGAGCAGCGGTCCATAGACGATGTAGGAGTGGCCAACCACCCATCCGACATCGGATGCGGCCCAGTAAACTTCACCTGGATTCACGTCGTAGATGTTTTTCATGGTCCAATTGAGCGCCACCATGTGGCCGCCGTTATCGCGCACCACGCCTTTTGGCTGACCAGTCGTTCCCGACGTGTAAAGGATATAGAGCGGGTCGGTCGCCTCGACCGCAACGCACTCGGCGCGCTGTCCCGCGCCACGCGCGGCCTCGACCAGTTCGTGCCAGTCGTGATCGCGTCCAGCGGTGAGAGCCGCGTTGGCTTGAGGCCTTTGAAAAATCAGACACGCCTGAGGTTTGTGGTTGGCTCCCTCGATGGCGCTGTCGAGAAGTGGCTTGTATTCCACCACCCTGCCCGGCTCGATTCCACATGACGCGCTCAGTATGACTTTTGGCGCCGCATCATCGATGCGCGTCGCCAATTCGTTTGCGGCAAACCCACCAAACACCACCGAATGAATGGCGCCAATGCGCGCGCACGCCAACATGGCGATGACCGCTTCGGGGATCGCGGGCATGTAGAGGATTACGCGATCGCCACGCACCACGCCCATGTCCTGCAGAACCGCGCCTAGGACCTGCACCTCATCGAGCAAATCCGCAAATGTCAGTGTCCGTTTCGTCCCGCTCACGGCGCTGTCGTAGATGAGCGCCGGCTGATCGGCTCTGCCCGATGTCACATGGCGATCGACACAGTTGAAGCATGTGTTGCATTGAGCGCCGACGAACCATCGGCCGTATTCACCCTCATCCGGCGCAAAAATTTTATCGGCCGGCTTGATCCAATCGATCTGCTTTGCCGCATCGGCCCAAAAATTTTCGGGATCTTCTTTCCAGCCGCCATATATCTCTTGATATCGACTCGACATTGCGGCTTCCCCCTAACTCGTGCGAATTGTGATCGGATCGGCGACCCGAACCCGTATTGATGTTTAAGGACAAGAATAGTCCATTTTCAATAGAGGGAGCCAGCCTTGTGCACGGGTCGACCAGACTTCATAGACGCATTCGCTCCGCCTGGGCAAATTGACTGATCATGATCACAGAGCCGCTGTTCTATCTCGTAGCCGTGCCGGCGGTGATACTGGTCGGATTGTCCAAAGGCGGACTTGCCGGCGCGTTGGCGATGCTGGGCGTCCCGATGATGTCGCTCGTTGTCCCGCCGATACAGGCGGCCGGCATCCTGCTGCCGATCTTGATCGCCATGGATGTGTTTGCGCTTTGGGCATATCGGCACGAGTGGGATGCGCGCAATTTGTTGATCATTGTACCCGCCGCGGTGGTTGGCATTGCCATCGGCTGGCTAACGGCCGAGCAGGTCTCCGATGCCCACGTCC
The DNA here is from genome assembly GCA_021775595.1 of Hyphomicrobiales bacterium. GTDB lineage: Bacteria > Pseudomonadota > Alphaproteobacteria > Rhizobiales > Methyloligellaceae > JAJFHN01. The sequence continues at coordinate 78,508 of JAJFHN010000072.1, read as the reverse complement.
GACTCATCGTCGGACTCGTCGCGCTTGGCTTTACGCTGAGCTACTGGCTTGGCTGGCCACGACAGGGACAAACCCAGCCAAACACCGTGCGCGGTGGCGCGTGGGGCATGCTTGCGGGATTTACCTCATTCGTCAGCCACGCGGGCGGACCACCTGTACAAATCTATCTCTTGCCCCAGCGCATGTCGCCACGGCTTTATGTCGGGACCTCGGTCGTGTTTTTCTGGATCGTTAACTGGATCAAAGTCGTTCCCTACGCAATGCTCGGGCAATTGGGCAGTGCAAATCTCATGACGTCGCTCGTTCTTGCCCCACTTGCGCCGTTGTCCATTTTTGCCGCCGTGAAACTGATCGATCGGCTTGAAAGCAACGCCTATTACACCATCACCTATTTTCTGCTGTTCGCCATCTCGTTGAAGTTGATTTGGGATGGAGTAACGACCGTGTTTGGAATCTGACCCGATCATCAACAAACAAATCCACAATGCGGTTCGCTGTACCAAGGCCAAATTGGCGTCGATGCCACGGTTGCCAATAGTCGTTTGCGTCGCATATCGGCATTGGGTAGCGTGCGGGCTCCCTCAGCCCAGAGTCCCGTTTCGTCATGTCAAACAATCCATACCTGTTAGGTCTCGACCGGCAGCCGGCCAATTTTCAGCAACTGACGCCGCTGACGTTTCTTGAACGCGCCGCCCAGGTTTTTCCCGATCACACGGCGATCATCCACGGCGCTTCAAGGCTTTCCTATCGAGAATTTTACCGGCGCAGCCGGCGCCTGGCCTCTACATTGGCGCAGGCTGGCATCGGCAAGGGCGATACGGTCTCCGCGATGCTCGCCAACACACCGCCGATGCTCGAGGCCCATTACGGCGTGCCTATGACGGGCGCGGTGCTACATGCCATCAACACACGCCTCGATGCCAAAATCATCGCCTTTCAGCTTGATCACGCCGAAACCAAAGTCTTGCTGACCGACAGGGAGTTTGCCCCCACCATCAAAGAGGCGCTTGAGCTGTGCGACGCCGATCCTTTGGTGATCGACTACGACGATCCCGAATTCGCGCAAACCGGCGAGCTGTTGGGCGATAGCGAATACGAGACATGGATTTCAAACGGCGATTCCGAATTCGCATGGGCACCGCCGGACGACGAGTGGGACGCAATTTCACTCAATTACACCAGCGGCACGACAGGCAATCCGAAGGGCGTCGTCTACCATCATCGCGGTGCCTATCTGATGGGATATGGCAACGCGCTTGCGGTGAGCCTGGGACAGCATCCGGTTTATCTCTGGACGCTGCCGATGTTCCACTGCAACGGCTGGTGCTTTCCGTGGGCGCTCTCGCTGGCCGCGGGCAGCCATGTTTGCCTGCGGTGGGTGCGACCCAAGGCGATCTACGACGCCTTGGCGGACCACAAAGTAACCCATATGTGCGGCGCGCCAACGGTCATGGCGGCAATCGTAGGAGCAACTCAGGAAGAGCGCCGCTCTCTACCCCACAAAGTTCATTTTACGGTCGCCGCCGCTCCCCCGCCCGAAGCGGTTCTTGCCGCCATGTCGGAGGCGGGCTTCGATACCACGCATGTCTATGGCCTGACCGAGACTTATGGACCAGCGGTCGTCAATGAATGGAAAAGCGAGTGGGATGAATTGGCGAGCGGTCCTCAGGCTGCGATGAAGGCGCGCCAGGGCGTGCGCTATGCACCCTTGGAGGCGGTGAACGTACTGGATCCAGACACGCTGGACCCTGTTACGCCAAACGGCGAAATGCTCGGCGAGGTGATGATGCGGGGTAACATTGTCATGAAGGGCTATCTCAAAAACACAGATGCGACAAAAGAAGCTTTCGCCGGCGGCTGGTTCCATTCGGGCGATCTGGGTGTGATGCACGAAGATGGGTACATCCAGATCAAGGACAGGTCGAAGGACATCATTATTTCAGGTGGCGAGAACATTTCCTCCATTGAGGTTGAAGACGTGCTGTACAAACACCCCGACGTGCAAGCCGCCGCCGTGGTTGCCAAACCCGATGAAAAATGGGGTGAGACACCGTGTGCGTTCATTGAGATGCGCCCCGACGCTTCCGTCGACGAGGACGACATCATCGCCTTTTGCCGCGACAATTTGGCCCACTACAAGTGCCCGCGTACGGTGAAATTCGTCGAGCTTCCCAAGACCTCGACCGGCAAGATCCAGAAGTTCAAGCTGCGTGATATGGCGAAGGATATTTGAGACGAGAGGCTCCGGCGATCACCTTGGCGTTGCGATGATCGAACCGGCCGTTGCAATAAGTCACCGTGGCAGAAACCACGGCGCAATCATCTTAAATTCCCTCGATTCAACTGAAAACTGGACTCGGTCTAGGCGACTTGGCTTCTGGCTTCTTGCAGCCGCGCGATCTCATCCTTGATTTGAAGTTTTTCGCGCTTGAGCTTCGAAATGAGCAGCGAATCGGCCTGTGGCCGGGCCATCTCATTCTCTATTCTTTTTTCCAACGCACGGTGTTTCTCACTCAATTCATCGAGATGTGCGTCCAACGCCATCCGGGCCTCCGTCAGTCTGTTATTTCCATGACATTTATTGTGTCAAAATCGCATGGCTTTGTCTAACGGGCGCATCCGTCCATCCCCACTTTTGCGTCTGTCAGAGCCAAGTTTTTGGGCAACACGACCGGGCACAGGGCTTCGATGCCTTGCGCCGTTGGACATTCGTCGTACAATCCTCTTGGGCATATGTGAACTACAGCGGTAGGACGACGAGGCTAATGCATGGAAAATGAGGAAGAGCGCGAGATGCGCGAAATGCTGGCCCGCCTGAAGCAAGAGCATCGGGACCTCGATAGCGCCATCGATGCGCTGGAAGACTCAGGACGGGCAGATCAATTGCAGGTCAAGCGTCTGAAAAAGAAAAAGCTCAACCTCAAGGATGAAATCGCTCGTTTAGAAGATCAGCTGCTGCCAGATATCATTGCGTGAAGAACAACAAACTGAGTGCGAAATTCTAGTTCGCGGGCACGGCGCCAGATGCGGACTTTATCTTATTCAATTTTTTAAAGGCATACATCGCTCTGTCGGCGCGTTCGAGCACTTCGCTTACCGTGTCGTCGGTCCGCAGTTCAGTCACGCCGACGCTCATGGAGAGCGAAATCTTCTGCCCGTCATAATCAATTGGCTGGCTGGCGAGATTGCGCGCCAAGCGTAAAGCTTTTTCCAAGGCTCCCGCCTTGTCGGCGTGATGTAGAGCGAGTGCGAACTCGTCACCGCCCATGCGACCAACCAGGTCCGACCGCCGCACACTGTCGACCAAAAATTTTGCGAAGAACTGCAGCGCCAAATCGCCTGCGGCGTGGCCGTGGGCGTCGTTTACGGCCTTGAAGTCATCGAGGTCGCAATAGACCAGACTCACGCGAGTCTTATAGCGCGTCACATAGGCAAGTACGCGCTCCAATTCGCGCATGAACCCGCGGCGATTGAGCACCGGCACAAGCGGGTCTTCGTCTGCGATTGCTTCCAGTTCGTTGACGCGCTCGTTGGCATTGCCAAGCTCCGATTTCAATCGGTCCAGCTCGTCCATGAGCTGCATGACTTGAGATCGCGACTTGGGCGCCTCGTCTTGGCTTTCTTCGAGCCCGGACGCTCCAAAGGACCAGATCGACCGCCGCTCCCGGCGCTTGGATGCGCCCTCGCTTTCGCGCTCAGCATGCCGAAAATCCAGCAATCCCTTGATGTTATGAAATTTCATTCCGTTGCATATCCCGTCTGCGACTCACTTAAGGAACGCCAAAAACGAATCGACTACGAAGACTAGCAGTGACCGCTCTACGTAAAAAATCCGTTCATCATGTTTCCTTGTGCGCTGCGGCAGTACGGGCTTGTGCCTTGTCAATTGACCGCGCGCACCTATAATCCCGCGCTTTCCTGCGACAGGGTGGCAATGGGCTGATGAGCGGCCGGAGCAAATTGGTTGGCATTATTATGGGCAGCCAGTCGGACTGGCCGACCATGCGGCATGCCGCCGAAATGTTGGATGAGCTGGATGTGCCGTATGAGACGCGGATCGTCTCCGCGCACAGGACACCAGACCGGCTCTATGACTACGCCAAGACCGCCCAGGAACGTGGCATCAAGGTGATTGTCGCTGGCGCCGGTGGGGCCGCTCACCTGCCCGGCATGACGGCTTCGATGACGCAGTTGCCGGTGCTTGGCGTCCCTGTTCAAAGCCGCGCCCTGTCCGGTCAAGACAGCCTGTTATCAATTGTGCAGATGCCGGCGGGCGTAGCCGTCGGGACGCTCGCGATTGGTGATGCGGGCGCCAGCAACGCGGGCCTGCTCGCCGCCCAGATCATTGCTTTGGGCGATGAGGTGCTTGGCAAGCGTATTGCCGCTTGGCGAAAAAAACGAACCGAGAGCGTGGCAGAAACGCCCGATGCCGATGGCTGAGGCGCCGCTTGCGCCCGGTGCGGCGATTGGCATCCTAGGCGGGGGACAACTGGGCCGGATGCTGGCAGTCGCGGCGGCGCAGCTTGGCCTGCGATGTCACATCTATAGCGACGATCCCAAATCTCCGGCCTTCGAACTGGCTGGCGCCAAAACGCATGCATCTTACGAGGACCAAGCGCAGCTCGTTGCATTTGCCAACTCGGTGAGTGTGGCCGGCGTCGAATTTGAAAACGTTCCGGCTTCGACGCTCGCGACAGTCTCAGCGCACGTGCCCGTTTATCCTTCGCCGAAGGTCCTGGCGATATCGCAAGACCGGCTGAGCGAAAAAGAATTTTTGCGCGAAAACGGCGTGGCGGTTGCGCCCTACAGGCGAGTTGATTCCGTTGAAGAACTGGCAGCGGCTCTGAAAGAAATTGGCTATCCGGCGCTGCTGAAAACACGTCGCTTCGGCTACGACGGCAAGGGCCAATGCAGAATCGGTTCTGAGCAAGAGAAGGCACAAGCCGTTAAAGCGTTGGCCGCGGGTCCGATGCTGCTCGAATCCGTTATCGATTTTGTGCGTGAGATCTCGGTTGTTGTGGTTCGGGACAGAAATGGCGACACACGAACTTACGAGCCGTCTGAGAACACGCACCATTCTCAAATTTTGACGCGCTCCCTGGTGCCGGCGCATGCGGACCAAATGGTGCTGAAGACCGCTCGGGAAACCGCACAAGAGATCGCTCTGCAACTCGATTATGTCGGGACGTTGTGTGTCGAGTTTTTCGAATGTGAGGACGAAGGCGACCATAAACTTCTGGTCAACGAAATTGCCCCCCGGGTCCACAATTCGGGACATTGGACGTTGGATGCCTGCGTCGTCTCACAGTTCGAAAACCACATACGTGCGATTGCCGGTTGGCCGCTCGGCGGCACCGATCGGCACAGCAATGCCGAAATGCTCAACTTGATTGGCGACGACGTTGCTCAATGGAGCACTTGGGCAAAGGATCCCCACACTGCGGTGCACATTTACGGCAAGGATGAGATCCGCGCTGGCCGAAAAATGGGTCATGTCACGCGGCTGACACCCAAGACGGAGCGCAGCCGCTAATTCTTTTCGACTTTCAAGCGATATGCGTTATTTGGGGAGCTGCGTGAATACGAGCTGGCGGTGGGGATAGGGTATGGAAATTCCCGCCTGATCGCAGGCGATCTTGACGGCACGCGTCATTTCAAAACGCACGTTCCAATAATCTGCCCTAGCAGTCCATGCCCGCAATTCGAGATCCACTGAACTCTCGCCCAAATTTTTTACGACAACGATGGGCGCTGGATCGGACAGCACCCGGCTGTCGCTTTTGGCAAGCTCCAGGAACACGGTGACCGCGCGGTCTATATCGTCGTCATAGGAAATTCCGATCAGCAAATCCAAGCGGCGGCGTGGATGCTTCGAATAATTGGTGATTGGGCTCGACCAAATCTGTGAGTTGGGCACGGCGACGAAGAGCCCCTGTGGTGTGGACATACGGGTCATGAAAAGGCCGATCTCGTCGACTGTTCCCGATCCACCGCCCGTATCCACGTAATCGCCCACATGGAACGGTCTCAACATGAGTAGCATCATGCCAGCCGAAACGTTTTGCAGGGTGCCCTGCAGCGCCAGGCCGATCGCCAATCCGGCCGCGCCCAGTACCGCGATAATGCTTGTGGTCTGTATCCCAAATTCCGCCAGGACCAGAATGAGGGTGAAAACCAAAACAGCATAGCGGACGATCTGCGCCAAAATGGGCGTAAGCGTCTGATCGAATTTGTCGATGCTCTCCAGCCGCGTGCGCACTGCGCGGCTGAGCCATTTCGCCATCAACGATCCGATGATCAGAACCGCGACTGCGCTGAGAAAGCTCAAGCCGTGCCGCACACCCAGATCGATGAGCTCGGCCATGACAGCGCTGTACTGTTCGAGTGTTTGTGTCGTGTCCATCTATCGTGCTCTGCCACCAGCTCTTTGTTCATGCTTCACCCGCTGCAAGTTCTGCAGCGGGCGCTGTAATAGCATGAATAATCACTGGGAAATTTTGTTGTCCACAGGTGGGATCAGGCCTTTGGAAGCGCATCAACAAAGGCGACAGCCTTCGCCCACGCGCCATGTTCAAACAGGTCGGAATGACTGCCATCGGGAAAGGCTTCCAGTTGGGCCGGGCTTTGCGCGGCCTCTTGGAGGCGGCTGGAATGCTCAAATGGAATGACTTCATCCCGCTCGCCATGCAACAGCAAAATGGGCGCCTTGATCGCAGCTATGTGGTCGATGTTGCGGAATTGATCAGTCAAAACAAAACGCAATGGAAGAAACCAGTAAGTCGAGCGCGCTATATCGATGGTCGATGTCAGCGGCGCCTCCAAAATCACGGCTTTGACCTGCCGCCTTCCCGCCAGCTGTACCGCCTGTCCGCTGCCGAGCGATTCGCCGTAGAGCACAATTTGTTGGGGGCTTACGCCTTTGCCGATGGCAAATTCATAGGCAGATACCGCATCGCGTACATTTGACGCTTCGCTCGGCGAGCCCTCAGAACCGCCATAGCCGCGATTGTTGAGAAGGAGTACGCCAAAGCCGCCCGCGCGCATGGTGTCGAATTTGTCAGCCCGTGATGCGGCATTTCCTGCATTGCCGTGAAAATAGAGCACAGTCAGCTTGCCGGCGCTTGGTGGCGCATACCATGCGACCAGAGCCTGGCCATCGTCCGACCTGATCTGCACCTCTTCGACGCCCGCCAGACCGGCCGCGGAGGGCGCGACCCGTTCGGCAACGGGGAAATACATGAAGTGTCGGTGGAACAGCAGGCCCAGTACGCAGACGATCGCGTAAGAGGCGGCGAGCCAAACAACCAATTGCATCATTTCGCGCATCAACCCTGTCCAGCGCACGTGCAGTCGATCACAGCGATTTGACGATTTGTTCCGTCATTTTCTTGGCGTCGCCGAACAGCATCATGGTGTTGTCGCGATAGAACAGTGAATTGTCGATGCCTGCATAGCCCGAGGCCAGCGATCGCTTGTTGAACATCACCGTTCCGGCTTTCCACACCTCAAGCACCGGCATGCCGAAAATCGGTGAACTCGGATCTTCAAGGGCGGCAGGATTGGTCACGTCGTTGGCGCCAATCACATAGACAACGTCGGCTTGCGGGAAATCGTTGTTGATATCTTCGAGCTCGAAAACCTCGTCGTATGACACATTGGCCTCGGCCAACAAGACGTTCATGTGTCCTGGCATACGGCCAGCGACGGGATGAATGGCGTACGCGACATCCACTCCGGCCGCCTTGAGTTCATCGCCCATCTCGCGCAGCGCATGCTGGGCCTGGGCAACCGCCATGCCGTAACCCGGCACGATGATCACGCGCGAAGCGTTTTTCATAATGAAGGCGGCGTCTTCGGCGGATCCCTGTTTGACCGGCCGGTCGTCGACGGCGCCAGCCGCCGCGGCCGTTTCGCCGCCAAAGCCACCAAGGATGACGCTGAAGAAAGAGCGATTCATGCCCTTGCACATGATGTAGGACAGGATCGCGCCCGACGAGCCAACCAGCGCGCCGGTGATAATCAGCGCCTCGTTACCGAGCGTGAATCCAATGCCGGCTGCTGCCCATCCCGAATACGAATTCAGCATCGAGATGACCACAGGCATATCTGCGCCGCCGATCGGAATGATGATCAGCACGCCCAGAACGAACGAGACAATCGTTAAGAGCCAAAAGGCAGAATGACTTTCGCTGGACGCGAACCACACGATGAGCACCACCAAGGCCACGCCGAGCAAGGCGTTGAGCGCGTGTTGCAGCGGAAAGACGACCGGCCGCCCCGACACCAGGCCCTGCAATTTGGTGAAAGCTACGACCGAGCCGGTGAACGTGATTGCGCCAATGGCAACGCCCAACGACATTTCGATCAGGCTGGCCATCGCGATCGCGCCAGGTTCGCCGATGGAAAAAGCTTGCGGCGCGTTGAGCGCGGCGGCCGCCACCAAAACGGCCGCCAAGCCGACGAGACTGTGAAAAGCCGCGACGAGTTGGGGCATTGCCGTCATCGGAATGCTGCGGGCAATCACCGTGCCAATGGTCCCGCCAATGGCAAATCCCAAAAGGATTATCAGCCAGGTCGTTATTTGGGACGGCGCGGCAATTGCCAGCGTTGTGGCGATGGCAATGGCCATGCCGGACATTCCGAGATAGTTGCCCGTCCTCGACGTTTCGGGTGAGGACAGCCCACGCAAGGCGAGAATGAAGAGCACTCCCGATGCCAGATAGAGCAGCGCGATCAGATTAGGCGACATCGAAAACCACCTTGGTCAATGCCGGAGCCATCAGTCGCGCTCCTTGCGCTTGTACATTGCGAGCATGCGTTGGGTGACCAGGAATCCGCCGAAAATGTTCACTGCGGCGACGACAAGTGCGATGAAGCCAAACGTCTTAGCCGTGCCGTTGGCCGAACCCTCAAACAAAGAAGCGCCTTCGATACCCACGGCCAGCAGCGCGCCCACCACGATCACAGAGCTGATCGCGTTAGTGACGGACATCAATGGTGTGTGTAGCGCGGGCGTGACGCTCCAAACCACGTAATAGCCGACGAAAATTGCCATCACGAACATCGAGAACCGGGTCACAAACGGATCTGTCTCAATGTCGGCCGCGGCAAATGCTGTTTCGGGAAACGCCAGTGTCAACAGCAGTGCAGCCATAACGGCCCAGCCGATGGCTCGGGGATAGAACCGATGCGTCATGACGTCTTCCCCTTGGTCAATGTGGGATGGACGAGTTTGCCGTCCTTGGCCAGCAGCGTGCCGACGACGATTTCATCTTTCCAATCGATCGCCAGCCGCTTCTTTTCCTTGTCTATCAATGGCTCGATAAAGGCAAAGAGGTTGCGTGCATAGAGCGAAGAAGCGCTCACCGGCAAGTCGCCTGGCAAATTCAACCGTCCCATGATCGTCACGCCGTGACTCTCCACGTCCTTGCCGGGTTTGGTCATGGCACAATTGCCGCTGCGCTCTGCAGCCAAGTCGACGATGATGGCGCCGGGACGCATGGATTTCACCATATCGGCCGTGATGAGCGTTGGTGCCGGGCGACCTGGAATGAGTGCCGTCGTGACAACGATGTCCTGTGACTTAAGATGCTCGGCAACAAGTGCGGCTTGCTTCTTCTTATAGGCGCTCGACATCTCTTTGGCGTAGCCAGCCGCCGTCTCGGCTTGTTTGAATTCGTCGTCCTCTACGGCGATGAATTTTGCCCCCAAGGATTCGACCTGCTCTTTGGCGGCGGGTCTGACATCGGTCGCCGTCACGATGGCGCCCATTCGCCGAGCCGTCGCGATCGCCTGCAGACCCGCAACGCCCGCTCCCATGACGAATGCGCGCGCGGCCGGCACCGTGCCGGCAGCTGTCATCATCATCGGCATCGCTCTGTTGAAATGAGCCGCAGCGTCGACAACCGCTTTATAGCCGGCCAAGTTGGACTGCGACGACAGAACGTCCATCGACTGTGCCCGACTAATCCGGGGCATGAATTCCATTGTGAATGCCGTGACGCCTTTTTTGGCCAGGGCCTGCAGGCCCGCCTTGTCGTCGAAGGGGTCGAGCAATCCGATGACCAGCGCGCCCTTGCCCAATCCTTTCAGAGAAGCCGTGGGCGGGCGGCGCACCGACAACAAGATGTCGGCACCTTTCGTCGCGGCGCTGGCTGACTTCGCAATCGTAGCGCCTGCCTCCTGAAAGTCCTTATCTGAAAAACGCGAGCCCGCACCCGCGCCCGACTGAACCTGCACCTTGCATCCCAGCCCGACATATTTCTTGACGGTTTCCGGCGACAGCCCGACGCGGAGCTCGCTCTTATCGCTTTCGCTGACTACGGCAATCGTGATCATGGATACAATCAGTCGGAGAATTCAGAGGATGAGGCGTTGGAAAACGACTTTCAGGCGAACCAATCGGCGCAAAGCCGAATGGCAGCTAAAGGAAGACTATGGCTAGCATAATGAGCAGCAGGGCAGACAACGTGGCAACGATTATGCACCCTTTTATGAAGCCCGAATAGGTGCGCTGATGCTCGGAATAATCCATTGCACGGCTGCCCTTTGACGTGTCGACACCCATCACATCCTCTCCTGCTCGGTTCGAGCGCAACATTGCCTAAAGTGCGAGATATCACAGCCGAGTGCGCCAGGGCAATGACGCTGCACTCTGGCAGCGTTCTTCTCGCCGGCAATCGAATGACCCAGATCGAGCATCTTTAGACCGGCCGCAAATCGGGCAGCGGTACGCCCGATTTATCGAAGGCGGCGCGTTGCCGGTTTTGCACATCGATCAGCGAAAAATTTTCAATCGTGTCGTTGAACAGGCGGTAATAGTTGAGCTTGGCGTTGAGGTGAAGAAAAACGCCGCCCAGTCCGATCGCCGCACGATCCATGAAGACGAATTCGCGTGGTACCTTGACCGGGCCTTTTTCTCGCAAAGCCCGCGCCACCTCGAAGGCTTGCCGCCTGCCATATTGGGCCGGGCTCAGGCCCTCGGCCAATTCTCTCTCCCGATCTTCCAGCATTGGGCCATAGATAAAGCTCGCCCAGATATTGAGAATATCGATGAGTTCGTTGGATAGCCCCTTAAAGCCCCATGTCTCATAAGCGTGCACGACCAGAGCGCGATCCTTTGTCAGCAAGCCTCGATAGAGATCGATGACGCCCTGAACGAAATTCGGCGCAAACGTCCGCATACAGCCATAATCGAGCAGATTGATGCCGGCCGGCATACCCGTTTCATCGCTGAACACATTGTAGTTGCCGAGATGGGGATCGCCGTGAATCACGCCGTAGTGGCTGAACGGATACCACCAGGCGCGAAACATATATTTTGCGATCCGATTGCGGGCCTCCAGATCTGATCCCTTGTGCTCAAGCAATGGACTGCCATCGAGCCATGACATGGTCAGCAACCGTTTGGTCGAGAGCTCGGGCTTGACCTCTGGCACGCAAATCGTCTGATCGTCTTCGAAAATCTGTTGATAGAGGCTCATGTGGGCGGCTTCGAGCTCGTAGTCGAGTTCCTCCCGCAGGCGAGCACCAATTTCCGCGCTCATTTCGCTCGTATCAATCGCTGGATTCATGCGCTTATGAATCGAAAAGACCAGTTTAAGCTGCGTGAGATCAGCTTCGACCGCCGACTCCATTTCCGGATATTGCAGCTTGCAAGCAAGCAGCTGGCCGTCATGCGCGGTCGCCTTATGAACCTGGCCAAGCGAGGCAGAGGCCGCTGCTTGGTGCTCGAAGGACTTGAACCTCTCTCGCCAATCGTTACCCAGCTCAGCCGCCATGCGGCGTTTGACAAATGACCAGCCCATGGGCGGCGCCTGGCTCTGCAGGCTCGCTAATTCGGCGGCATATTCTTCAGGCAAAGCGTCAGGAATGGTGGAGAGCAGCTGCGCCACCTTCATGATCGGGCCCTTTAGGCCGCCCAGGGCGCGCGCGAGCTCAGCGGCGTTCTTGTCGCGATCGGGATCGACACCAAGGATATATTGACCGGCAATGCGGGCAGCAATGCCGCCAACGTTCGTACCAACGCGGGCATATCGTTGAACCCGCCGGCTGAGCCGGTTGGTTTCATCGTCAGGTGGTGGTGCGCCGGAGTCGCTCAATGCTCCATCGCTTCCAATTCGTCGATCAGTCGTTCGATAACCGATAATCCCAGCGACCAGAATTCAGGATCGCTGGCATCGAGGCCAAACGGCGCCATCAGCTCTCCGTAATGCTTGCTCCCGCCCGCCCGCAGCATGTCGAAATACTTTTCGGCAAATCCCTCATTGGCGTCCTCATAGACGGCATAGAGCGAATTCACGAGGCATTCGCCAAATGCGTACGCGTAGACATAGAAGGGCGAGTGAATGAAGTGCGGAATGTAGCACCAAAATGGTTCATAGCCCGGTTTGAGCTCGACCGCGGGGCCCAGGCTTTCGCGCTGAACATCCATCCATATCTCGGCGAGCCGTTCGCTTGTTAGTTCACCCTTGCGCCGCTCCAGATGGACGACCCGCTCAAAATTGTAGAACGCAATCTGCCGCGCGACGGTGTTGATCATGTCCTCGACTTTTGAGGCCAGCAACGCCTTTCGCTCGGTCGGTTCACTTGCTTGCGACAGCAATTTTTTGAACGTCAACATTTCGCCGAACACGCTTGCCGTCTCAGCCAATGTCAGCGGCGTGGGCGCCATGAGCGCACCCTGTCCATTGGCCAGCACCTGATGCACGCCATGTCCTAACTCATGGGCGAGGGTCATGACGTCACGCGGTTTGCCCTGATAGTTGAGCAAAATATATGGATGTGCGCTGGGAACGGTCGGGTGCGAAAAGGCGCCAGGTGATTTTCCCTCGCGCACGGGGGCGTCGATCCAATTCTTGTCAAAAAACGTCTTGGCGATATCGGCCATGTCGTTGGAGAAATCACCGTAGGCATCGAGAATGATATCCTCGGCTTCGTTCCAAGCGATCGTGCGGCTCGGCCTATCGGGCAGCGGCGCGTTGCGATCCCAATGCGCCAGCGTCTGCTTGCCCAACCATTTGGCCTTCAGTGCGTAGTAGCGGTGCGAGACGCGCGGGTAGGCATCGCACACGGCTGCGACCAAGGCATCGACAACGGGGCGCTCCACCCGGTTGGCCAAATGACGCGCATCGGCGACATCTTCGAATCCGCGCCAGCGATCCGAAATTTCCTTGTCCTTGGCCAACGTGTTGGTGATCAACGTAAACAGACGCACATTGTCCGAAAACACCGCCGATAGGGACTCTGAAGCCATGCGCCGCTTGCCTTCTGACGGGTGCATGAGAAAATTGAGCGTCGGCTCCAAGCTCAGTTGCTCGCCGTCCATCTCGAAGCGCAAACCGGTCATCGTCTCATTGAACAATCTGTTCCAAGCGGCGCGGCCGCTGATGGCTTTCTCGTGGAACAGACGCTCAATGTCGTCCGACAACTGATGGGGCTTTTCCTTTCGCAGATCCTCGATCCAGGGCCGATAGCGCTGGATGGCCGGCAGTTCAAGTACGGCATCGGGCAGACGGTTGAATTCCAGCTCGAAGAACAACAGTTTTGTTGAAATGGCGGTCAGCTGTTCCTGCATATCGCCATAAAATTTCGCGCAACTGGGATCGGATGTGTTGGCGGCATAAAGCAGACCGGCAAATGATCCGATGCGGCCGAGCCGATCCTGAATCTCTTCGAACGTTTCGATTGCGGCAAGCAGCGCTGCGCCATCGTCGTCCATCGAGGCCAATGTCTCAAGTTGTCCCTGATAGCGCTTTTGAAAATCCGCCGCGCCAGCGGAGCCCTTCCCCAGATCGCCCTTCAGAGTGGCGGATTCTGGAGAACTGTATAGGTCAGCCAAGTTCCACTCGGGCAAGACGCCAAGCTGCGCTTGCCCGTCGGCAGGTTCGCTTTCGCTCATGCTAGATGGCACTATTGAGCGCTCTGTGGCGGCTGCTCCGCGCAATCCCAACAATCTGAAATCCGTCATAAATCCTCTTCCGTTCGCATCGCCGGACGGCGTCATGCCTGCGTACAATGTGCGAAGACTTGTCGCACGCATCAAGGTGCACTTTTTGCTGGAAGGCGCGGAAATTGTGCCGAGCGCGAAACGCTCAATCCAGTTTCGAACCTATCATAAAGACGTTGTTTACCCTTCGGATCGACACTGGGCTAGTTCGGCCCGAATCGATTCCATTCGAATTCACGCGGCCATCGGTCGCGGTAACGCCGCGATCACCAGTAGCAAGTTTGTGTAAAAGAGTATCAGTGATGGCGAAGTGCGTTCTGATCGTCGATGACGATCCAACCCAACGGCGAATTCTCGAAGAAACCGTCAAACGGTTTTCATACGAGACCCTGACAGCGGCAAACGGCGAAGAAGCCCTCACCCTGCTTGAAGGACCAGATAGCGCCAAAATCTCAGCAATACTTTTGGATTTGGTGATGCCTGACCTGGATGGTCTGGGTGTGCTCGACCGCATGCGCACGATGCCTGAAAAACCTCCGGTCATCGTGCAAACCGCCAATGGCAGCATCGATGCGGCGATCGGCGCTATGAAAGCCGGCGCGGACGACTTCGTCATTAAGCCGGTTAGCCCGGAACGGCTGGAAGTCTCGCTGAAGAACGCCATGCGCATAACCCACCTCGAAGGCGAGATCTCGCGTATCAAGCGCAAGTCGTCGGGTGCGCTGACATTCGCCGATATGATCGCCAAAAGCACGGCAATGGACCGCGTCATCGAGCTTGGGCGCCGCGCAGCGCAATCGAATATTCCGGTGCTGATCGAGGGCGAGAGCGGTGTGGGCAAGGAGCTCGTCGCGCGCTCGATCCAGGGCGAGAGCGAGCGCGCCGGCAAACCTTTCATCACGGTCAATTGCGGCGCGATCCCGGAAATCTTGGTTGAGAGCATCCTCTTCGGACACGAAAAAGGCTCCTTCACCGGCGCCGTGGACAAGCGCACGGGCAAGTTCGTGGAGGCTAGCGGCGGCACACTGTTTCTCGATGAAATCGGTGAACTGCCCCTCGATTCCCAAGTTAAATTGCTTCGTGCCCTGCAAGAGGGTGAAGTCGACCCAGTTGGCGCAAAACGCCCAGTAAAAGTTGATATTCGGCTGATTTCCGCGACAAATCAGGATCTGATCAAACTGGTTCAGGAAGGCAAATTCCGTGAGGATTTGTACTATCGTCTGAACGTGTTTCCGATTTGGGTTCCACCCCTGAAGGAACGCGCCAGCGATATACCGGAGCTGGTCAACCACTTCATGGCGCGTTTCGCCAGTGAAGAGGGCAAACGCATTTCTTCGATCGAGACAGCAGCCATCACCATGCTGCAGCGCTATCCCTGGCCCGGCAATGTGAGGCAACTGGAAAACGCCGCTTTCCGCGCCGTTGTTCTCGCTGACGGGTCCTCCCTTGATGTGAATGCATTTCCGCAAATTGCGGCTCATGTCGAGGGCTTCGATGCCGACGTGCCTCCCGCGCCAGAACCCGTGGACGACACCCCCCATTTCGAGGGTCCGGCCATGCTTGGCAACGAGACGCCCGTGCCCCCCACAGTTGCGGTCTCTGATGCTGATGGGCGGGATGCACTCGGCATTGCCGCATTAAACGAGAGAGGCGATATTCGCCCCCTCGACGACATCGAGGCCGACATGATCAGGCTGGCAATGGGCCGCTATCGCGGTCGGATGACAGAGATTGCTAAGAAGCTCGGAATAGGCCGCTCAACGCTTTATCGGAAAATGCGTGAATTCGGTTTGGAAGCACGCGCAAGTTGATGAATTGCGGCCATTTTGTGCCGAAACGCCCTAGATGTTTGCATGAATGCAACACTTAGTCGGAAAAAGGCTGCGCGCGACCTGAAATTGTCCGCATTCTGCTGGTCAAATTTGTGGGGCAGCGATAGCTTTTAATCGAATCATGCTCTCGTAAACGCGAAAATGCGATACAGGGAAAAACGATGATGCGGTTTGCCAAGTGTTTTGCGTTGGGGCTGGCGGCCAGTATTGCTGCTGCGCCGCAGGCTATTGCCGTGGAGCCAGGTGCGCCTGAAAGGCTGATCACGCGTGTCGACGCGGTTGGCTTTGAGGTTCAGCAATCGCTCTCTGATACCGTTCGCGATGCGTCCAAGTCTGAAAAGCGCGAGCATGGCGCGCTGGTCGAGTATTTCGCTGATCACCGCGCGCCGATCTGGGTCGATGACACTGGATTGAAGTCCCGCGCCATCAAAGCCATTAAAATTCTCCAGGAGTCCGATGACTACGGACTCTATCCGGCCGACTACGACGTGCCCACTGCGGCAGTTTCGGCCGTACGCAGCATGCCGTCCGCGCAGTGGCTTGCCGATGCCGAACTCAAGCTGAACAAAGCCATCCTGAAATACGCCCGGGATGCACGGATGGGTCGTCCGAAAATTCATGGCATCAGCAAAAATTACGATCCGACCGACGACGTCCCCGAGGTTGACGAGATCATGAGCAATCTCGCGAAGCTCGATGATCCGTCAGAATATCTGCTCAGCTTCCATCCCAAGCACCCGCAATTCGAAGCGCTTCGCAAAAAGCTCGCCGAAGCGCGCGGCAAATCGATTGTTAAAGTCGAAGAAAAACGCGTCGTGATCCCCAGTGGCCCGATATTGAAGCCGGGCAAACGGCATGCATCCGTCGCTGTCTTGAGGCAACGCCTCGAGCTGTCCGTGCCCATGCGTGAGGGTCAGCCGGTCTATAGCGCGGAGATCTACGATTCTTCACTAGAGGTGGCCGTCAGGGCATTCCAGAAGAAAAAAGGACTGCGCGCTGATGGGGTCGTAGGCCCCTCGACCGTGCGGGCATTGAACGGCAAGGCTAAGACCGCCACTCCGCGCAATCGCGTCAAGATGATCTTGGCCAATATGGAGCGCTGGCGCTGGCTGCCACAGGATCTCGGCAAATTGCACGTTCGCGTCAATGTTCCCGAATACAAGGTGCGTGTGTCGCACAACGGCAAGAACGTTCTCACCGAACGGGCGGTCGTCGGCAAGCTGCGCTACCAAACGCCGATCTTCAGCGCGCCGATGGATCACATCGTGTTCAATCCCTATTGGAACGTGCCGAACTCGATCAAGCGTGAAGAGCTCTTGCCCTCACTCAGAAGTGGCGGCGGCGGTGGGTTGTTCAATTTCAGCGGCCGGCCCAGAATTTTGAAGATGTACGGCCTCTACGTGAAATACAAAGGCCGCGAAATCAGCGCCAGTTCCGTCAATTGGAACAAGGTCGACATCACGCGATATCACTTCTATCAGCCGCCGGGCGGGTTGAATGTGTTGGGAAATGTGAAATTCATGTTCCCCAACAAGCACGATGTCTACTTGCACGACACGCAGGAAAAATTCTACTTCGCGCGTGATCAGCGCACCTACAGCCATGGCTGCGTCAGGGTGCAGAATCCACGTCGTCTTGCCGAAGCTCTGTTGATGCGCGACAGGGGCTGGTCAGCCGCCAGCGTCGGGCGCGCGTTTACTAGCGGCAACAACAATCATGTCGGATTGAAGAACAAGATTCCGGTCCACATCACCTACTTCACGGCATGGGTGGACGATAACGGCAAGATGCGCGTTTACAGCGATCCATACAGTCACGATTCGCGCATGGCTTCATCGCTCAAACTCTAGGCAATCCAATTTACTGTGGATACAACGGCAGGTCGCACGACCTGCCGTTTTTCGTGCCATCTTTTGCCCGTAATCTCGGTTACGATTGCTTTACCACTAAGAGGGTTTAGTGGGGCAGATACCGCGTAACCCGAGTATTATCTGCGTCATAAGTATTTTGCGTTGGATTGACTGCGCATTTAGGGGAAACGGCCGCGCCAACGAGTGTGGCCCAACGGGGACGGGGGATCATCCTGAAAAGGGATCGATTTCTATTCGGCTTTGCGGCCGCGCTAGTCGTGGCAGGCATGGTGTTGACGGGCCTTACGCGAGGCGCGCCAGCTGCCGGCGACACGCGCTCTATTGCCTTTTACAACGTCAACACCAAAGAACGGCTTGAAATCACCTATAGGCGCGATGGCCAAAATATTGCGGAGGCCATGGAGCAGATCAATCATATGATGCGGGACTGGCGCCGCGACGAAGCAACCAAAATGGCGCCCGAGCTTGTTGATCTCATCTGGGAGCTTCACGCCGAGCTCGGATCGAAAAAGCCGATCCACCTGATCTCCGGCTACCGATCAAAGAAGACCAACAACGCGCTGCGGCGCAAAGGCGGCGGACAAGCGCGCAAGAGCCAGCACATTCAGGGTAAGGCAGCCGATATTCACTTCCCCGATGTATCGGTCAAAGACCTGCGCAATTCAGCGCTGATCCGCGAAGTCGGCGGAGTTGGCTTTTACCCGACATCGGGAATTCCATTCGTACACGTCGACACCGACCGGGTTCGGCACTGGCCGCGCCTGCCGCGCCAGGAGTTGGCGTTGCTGTTTCCCGATGGAAAATCAAAGCATGTGCCGAAGGACGGCAGGCCTATCACAAAAAAAGATTACAGAGTTGCGCTGGCAAAGGTTCGGGCAAACGATCCCTCTTACAAATCTAAACCGAGACCCGGCCCAATTTTGGCGAGCTTCAGCCCCAGCTCTCTTTCCTTACCGTTTGGCGGCAAGAATAGAACATCAGCGTCCAACGAAGTGACCGCTTCGATACCGATGCCAGCCCGCCAGCCCGCCAGGGCGCAGACGGCCGCCCTTTCTTCAACTGAAGGCGGCGCGGCCCTGCGCATGACGCTCCCATCTCAAAACGACCAAAACGAGCGCGGCGGCGGCGCAATGGACGACCCGGATCACGACGATCTCTTGGAGTATCAGCACACATCCGTTTTAGCATCGCTGAACCATGGCGACCTGGTCCATCCCGATCAAGAACAGACGGGCTTCTGGATGATGGAGCTCAATGTCCGCTTGTCTTACGATTTTACGCATGACGCGGCTGCTGGCCGGCCGGGTATCTCGGCCCATTTTCAGGGTCCGGCCGTCAGAAACCTGTTTGCAGAAAACTCAAGCGGTCAGGTTGCGCAAGCAGAGACGCCCTTGCCATTCCGTACGGCGCTGAGATAGGCCACATCAAAAACGTGACGTTTTCGGCAGGCGGGCGAGGCACTCAGTGCTCATCCCGGGGACGAACATCTTCGTAGCGAGCAAGCTGCTCTTCAGAAGCTTGGGTTTGGTTCTCTGCCTTCCAATCATCGTAGGGCATGCCGTAGATTATTTCGCGCGATTTGCCCTTGGTCATTTCCAGGCCCTTGTCTTCGGCAGCCTCGCGGAACCAGTTGGATAGGCAGTTGCGGCAAAATCCGGCGAGATTCATGAGATCGATGTTCTGAACATCATCGCGCTCGCGAAGGTGCTTCACCAATCTCCGAAACGCGGCGGCTTGCAGCTCGGTTTCGGTCTTCGTATCAAGATTCGCCATTGTCTCACCCTGCATTTTGATCATGGGATGTGTTTTCGGTTCTCGATCCATAATGGCGGACCTTTCCGAACTCGGCGACCAAGGTGGGATGACTGAGGAGTCCAGTCAAGACACCCGCAAGACGCTCTGCCCATGCGCGCTGTCCGCTTGGCTCGGCAATGAGATCCTGGCGCAGCTCAATGAGCGCGTGGGCCAGCCCCCGCTTTGTGCCGTGCTGATAGAGGCAGTCGCCCTTAAGTTCACCGGAATAAGGCTCATTTTCTCCGATGATCAGGTCAGGCTCCCTACGCAGCGCGTCGATTAGAGGTCGCGGCAGGCGGTCGTCCTTGTCCCACAGAACGGCCGCGTGCCACGGCCGAGCATGACCTTTGAAGCGCTCTGTGAAGGAATGAACCGAAAGCAACATTGGGATTGTTTGTGCCGCGATCGCCTCGTCAATTAGGCCATCAATGGCGTCGTGATAGGGCTGGTAGAACGCCGATTTGCGGCGCTCGATTTCGGTGTCATCCACCTGAACGTTGCCGGGAACCACGGCGCCATCGGAAATTCGCATGATCAGGGTTGGGTCGTCGGGGCCGCGATTGGGATCGATCAGCAGCCGCGAGAAATTCGCCATCACGGCGGGCGCGCCCAGGAGCTCGCTCAATCGGCTTGTGACACCCGCAGCGCCGATATCATAAGCGATATGGCGCGAGAGCTGCTCAGGCGAAAGCCCAAGTGCAGCATAATCAGCGGGCAACGTGTTGCACGCGTGATCGCACAATATGATACAGCTCTTTTTGATATCCCCGGGCAGCTGGATGTAAGGTCGATAGCCCCCGCTATCCTGCCCTTCGAGTTCTTCCGTTTGGTCAAGCATCAGCAGCAATATAATAAGCTCGACGAATGGGCGCCACAGCTCTTATGCGCACCAAAGGGACTTAATCCGCCTAGCTCGACGATCAAGAGAGGCTGCCGCCGGTCATGACGCAAACTGCGCCACGACAGTTGCTCATGGACCTGTTTCGCGCGGCTGTCGATGCAGCCGATCCATTGCGCTGCCTGCCGCCCCATCTGCCTGAACCGGCGGCGCGTGGGCGAACGATCGTGCTTGCAGCCGGTAAGGCGGCAGGTGCCATGGCGCAAGCGGCCGAGGCGCGCTATTTGGTGTCCGTCGAAGATGACCGCCTCAGCGGCTTGGTCGTAACGCGTCAAGGCTATCAATTGCCCTGTCAAAAATTTGAGGCAATCGTGGCTGGGCACCCCACACCCAACGCCAACAGCGTTATGGCAGCCGAGCGATCGCTTGAGCTGGCTCGAGACGCGAGCGATGACGATCTGGTCGTCGTGCTTCTTTCCGGGGGCGCTTCGGCGCTATGGGCCGCTCCAATCGATGGCGTAACGCTGGCCGACAAGCAGCATATTGGTGACCAATTGCTGCGATCTGGCGCGTCCATTGGAGAGATCAATTGTGTCCGCAAACACCTGTCTCGCATCAAGGGCGGACAGCTGGCAAAGGCCATCGCACCGGCAAAACTCGTCACCTTGGCGATCTCGGACGTGGCAGGCGATGCACCGGACGTTATTGGCTCGGGCCCCACGGTGGCGGATTCCACGACGCAGACCGAGGCGCTTGCCTGTCTTAAGAGATACGGCATCTCCTTGAGCGATGAAGCGGTTTCCGCTTTATCGCGCCGCGCGTCTGACGCGCCCGGTAAAGACGACCCCATATTCGCCTCAACGGATTACACGATCGTGGCGTCTCCGTCGCAAGCAATGGAAGCAGCCGCCAAGGCGGCCGAGCAGCGCGGATACGCTCCAACAATCATCGGATCAGACCTTGAAGCCGAAGCACGCAGCCTGGCCGAGTTACACGCATCACTGGCACGCAAATCCCATAAGCAGGGCGCCAAATGCGTGCTTCTTTCAAGCGGCGAGGCGACAGTAACTCTGATTGGCAGTGGGCGCGGCGGACCGAACCAAGAATTTGCGCTAGCGCTGGCCTGCGCCCTTGATGGACTTGAAGGCATTTGGGCGCTGGCGGCCGACAGCGACGGCACTGATGGTGGGTCTGGCGACAGCGACGACCCCGCTGGCGCCATAATTGGGCCGCACACCCTCTCGCGTGCCAGAGAGAGAGGTCTTGACCCACAAAAATTTCTGGAAAATAACGATTCATCGGGCTTCTTTGCGGCAATTGGAGATCTGTTGGTCACGGGTCCCACATTTACCAATGTTAACGATTTCAGAGCGATTCTGGTGGAGCCTTGATTCGTACGAGGATCGTACGAACGCCGAGGGCTGATATCATTCCGAATATTAGAAATGGAACCAGACCTTCGTTTTCCAAGCGATTACGACAAATGAACCTGAATTCGGTGCATGCAGCGGCCAATAAGCGGCCTACGAGCGATCGGCGCGTTGAGAGATTGTCGCTGGCGCGCACGATCTGTGTAGCACTGGCTATCTCGAGTGCGTCATTGCTCAGTGCCGGCTGCAACACCGAGACCTCACCGCAGGAAAAGGCCGCGCCGCAATCCGGCTCCAGCGGCCTTGGAGGCGCGCGCGGGCTAAAACTATGCAATACGACGTCCAGCCGGGTCGGCGTGGCAGTCGGCTATAAATCGACAAAGGGCTGGGTCAGCGAGGGTTGGTGGAACATTGCGTCACATACATGTGAGACTGTTGTCACCGGCAAGCTTATAAACCGCTACTACTATCTCCATGTGCTCGACTACGACCAATCGGGAGAGTGGAGCGGAAAACTCTATATGTGCACGGACGACAAGCCGTTCACGATTACTGAGATCGACAACTGCGCCGAACGGGGCTTCAAACGAACCGGCTTTTTCGAAGTCGACACCGGCGAGGAGTCCAGTTGGACAGTTCGTCTTGAAGAGACAAAAAACGTCGAAGCGAAGGATCAATGAGGCGAAATCGCAGGGTTAAGATTGTTGCCACTCTTGGCCCAGCCTCTTCCGAACCGGATGTGATCCGGGGTCTGTTCGATGCCGGCGCCGACGTATTTCGCATCAATATGAGCCATACGACGGGCGATGAGCTCGCCGAATTACACACGATCATTCGCCGCATCGAAGCCGAAAAAGGCCGCCCGATCGCCATTTTGACGGATCTGCAGGGGCCAAAATTGCGCATTGGCGATATCGAGGGCGGCAAGATCGACTTGCGTAAGGGCGCAAACTTTCAACTCGATCGCGAGGCGAGCATCGGCTCGGCGGAACGCGTTCATCTTCCACATGGCGAGATATTCGAAACGGTCGAGCGTGGGCATGTCCTGCTTCTCGACGACGGGCGCCTGCGGCTTCGGGTGACCGATGCCACCCGTGACGCAATTGAAACCGAAGTCCTGGTCGCCGGCGCGCTTAGCAGCAGAAAGGGCATCAGTTTGCCCGATACAATTCTGCCCGTGGGTGCGTTGACCTCACAGGATAGAAACGACCTGGAAACGGCGATCAATCTCGGCGTCGATTGGATTGCGCTGTCATATGTACAACGCAGCGAAGATGTCGCCGAGGCCCGCAAACTGGCGCGCGGCCGCGCGGCGATCATGGCCAAAATTGAAAAACCTGCTGCAATCCTTCAGCTCGACCGGATTATCGAATTGTCCGATGGATTGATGGTCGCGCGCGGCGACCTAGGGGTGGAAATGCCGCTCGAACAGGTGCCCGGATTGCAAAAGCAAATTACCCGGGCAGCGCGTGATGCGGGCAAGCCAGTGGTCATAGCCACGCAAATGCTCGAATCGATGATCAACGCACCAGTGCCGACGCGCGCGGAGGTGTCCGACGTCGCGACCGCGGTTTTCGATGGCGCCGATGCCATCATGCTCTCCGCCGAATCGGCAATTGGCGATTACCCGGTCGAGACTGTCGCGACCATGGATCGCGTCGCCCGGGAGGTCGAGAAGGACGATATGTTTGGCGCCATCCTTCACGCTCAAGAAACCCAACCCCAAGCGACCGGCGCCGATGCCATTACCGCGGCGGCTCACACCATCGCGACAACGCTCAATCTCTCGGCGATCGTTTGCTACACATCGTCTGGTGCGACTGGCCTGCGCGCAGCGCGAGAGCGCCCTTCACAACCCATCCTGGCGCTGACGCCGATCACCGCGACAGGACGCCGCTTGGCGATTGTTTGGGGATTGCATTGCGTGCTGACGAGCGACCCGGAAGACTTGGATCACATGGTGGATAAGGCTTGTCGCATCGCCTATCAGGAGGGGTATGCGCAGCCCGGTCAGCGTGTCATCGTATCGGCTGGAGTTCCGCTCGGAACGCCTGGAGCGACGAATTTGCTTCGCGTTGCGTTCGTCGGCGACGACCAGACAGACGACTAGTCTCTCTAGATCCCCTGCCCCTCCACATCGCGCTCCAATTCCTTGATCGACCGCTTTGTGCCGCCCAAGAACGGATTGAGTTGTAGGGCCTGGCGATAAGCCTTGAGCGCTGCTTTCTTGTCTCCCAGTTCCTCTAGAACCAACCCCAAGCCGTTGACAGCTTTGAAATGCTTGGGCTCCAGCACCAAAACGCGGCGCAGATCGTTGAACGAATCCTGCATGTTGCGCTGAAGAAAATGCACGGTGGCGCGCTGATTCCAGCCCTCCGAAAAGCTGGGTTCGATCTCTACGACGGTGTCCAGTATCCTCAATGCAATGTCGTACTCCTTGTCTTGAACCAGCACTATGGCGCGGCTCATCAACACATCGATGGTGTGGCTGCCGGACTTTAACCAGAGACTTTCAATAGCAGCTACAACAAGCGCGGCGCTTTGTTCGTCTTCGGCGTGGCTCAATTGCAAATAGAGGCCATTGAGCGCCTGGCGGCGTTTGTCGGCTTCAGGTGATTTGCCCTGGGAAGAGGCTGCGGGTTCGGCCGCGCGAGCGGGACCGCAGATGCCAAGTGCAACGCACATGCACAATGCAATGCCCACACAGACCAGTAGAAACTTGAGCGGGTGGGTTGTGGTCATGACACACCTGCCAGACGACAGGCCGTTTGGAATCACCTGGCGCGAGCTGCTCGACAAGTGGATCGGCGCCCGTCGACCTGCGTCAACCCTGCCTCGCTTTGAAGCGTCGGTTGACTTTGTTGATCACGAAAATGCGCCCACGACGTCGCACCACACGGTTGGCCCGATGGCGTCCTCGCAGAGACCGGATGGAATTTCTGACTTTCATAGCCACTCGTCCTCGAACGAAGTTTCAATTGCCAACGCCGACGCGGGTCGGACGATGCGACACAAAATAAGGGTGGGGACCCCGTACTGTCAACGCGACAGCATGATCATGCTCAAAAGCAGGTACGGTCTATCGCCGATAGCGGCGCAACAAGCAACCGAATAGACTGCATTCAATGGACTACGACGTTGTCATCATTGGCGCCGGACCGGCCGGCACGGCGGCTGCACACCGTCTCGCGACACACGGTCTCGATGTGCTGCTGGTCGACCGCACCGCGTTTCCCCGGCCAAAACCATGCGCTGGCGGTTTGACGCTCAAATCTTTGGCTCTGCTCCCCTATTCCATCGCATCCGTTCTGCAGCGCTCGACCAACGACATGACGATCGGGCTGCGAACAGGCAACGGCGACTTCGAGAGCCAATTCTCCAATGGAGAGACAATTTGCACCTTTGCCGTACGCCAAGCGTTCGATCAGTTGAATTTCAAGCAAGCAACATCTATCGGGGCGGATTTCCGCATCGCAAAAGCAATTTCCGAGATTTCCGTCGACGAGGGCGGTGTCAGGATACTTGCCGACGGCAAAACAATCCGTACGCGCTATTTGATCGGCGCCGACGGCGCCAATGGTGTTGTGCGGCGGCTTTGTGCGGCTGAGGTGCCATTTTTTCGCGGGTTCGCGCTCGAAGGGATCGTGCCATACGCGCAAGGCATTCCGGCGCCGCACGCGGAAATATACTTCGGTGTGGTCGATCATGGATATGGCTGGCTCTTCCCCAAAGGCGACCATTTCAATGTCGGCATCTACACTTGCGATGCTAACGTTTCACTTAGCAAATCCCGCCTGCGAAGCTACTGCCGCGAGCGATTGGGAACCGAGCATATCGAGCATATGGTCGGTTACCCGATTGGTTTTGGCGGCGATCGCTATAGACCGGCATCTGGGCAGGTCGTGCTAGTTGGCGATGCGGGCGGATTTGCCGAACCTCTGCTGGGTGAGGGCTTGCACAACGCGCTTAAAACGGGACAAGAGGCCGCCCAAGCGATCGTCGATATCGAAGCGGCTGGTTTGCCGCCCCATAGTCTCGCCGCGCACTTCGACAATCGCATCCGCCACATACGGACCGACGTGCGCCGCTGCAGGCGGATTGCATTCCGTCTCTTCTATCCCAATCTGGTCCGCGCTGGCCGACGCGCGTTGGACTTGCCGATTGCTAAACCGGCTCTGCTCAATGGCTTTGCCGCGGGCAAGACCATGCGCGAAATCACAAATACATTCCTTTGGTCGGCACTGTACAAGCCGGCCAGGCCGCAATCGCTGGTCGAATTCGAAGAGCACCCGCATACGCTTGCTGCGTGATCCAATCGCGATCAACCGCCAAGATTTTGCTGGCTCGAGCCCATACGGTGCTCCAACCGCCGGCTGTAGAGAGACATGCCGAAGCAAAAGAAGAAAAAAATCGCGGCGACAAAAACGTAGCCTTCGACATAATTTCCCAACCATTGCGGATCTGCGGCGGCGGCCTGAACGATGCCCAAGAGTTCAAAAATGCCGATGAGCAAGAGCAGCGTCGTATCCTTCACCAAGGAAATTATGGTGTTCATGATGCCCGGCAGTGCGGCCTTCAATGCCTGGGGCAGGACGACAAACACCATTGATCTCCAATAACTGAGACCGATCGACTTAGCCGCTTCGTATTGGCCTCGCGGCACCGCCTGCAATCCACCGCGTATCGCCTCGGCCATATAGGCCGCCCAGAAGAACGCCAAGCCGATCATCGCACGCAGCACTTTGGCAAAAGACACGCCTTCGGGGAGAAACAATGGCAGCATGACCGAGGCCATGAACAAGATGGTGATCAGCGGCACCGCGCGGATAAGCTCGATATAGGACGTCGACAGCCAACGGACGGCCGGCAGTTCTGATCTCCGGCCAAGCGCCAAAAGGACGCCGAAAAATATCGCCAATACAATGCCGCTCAGCGCCACTACGACGGTCAGGAACACACCGCCCCATTTGGCGGATTCGACCACCGAGAGGCCGAACACGCCGCCGTGCAGCAACCAATATGCTATCAGCGGCAGCCCGGTGATGGCGAAGAGCGCGGCATACGCCCTGTATGGAGCGCGCGGCCAGAGAACCCATACCCCTGACGCCGCAACCAACAGCGCGGCTAGGTTCACCCGCCAATATTCATCAGCCGAATAGAAGCCGTACATGAATTGATTAAAACGCACCTTGATGAACACCCAACACGCGCCATCGGAAACGCAATCGGCGCGGCTTTCACCAGACCATGTCGCATCCAGAATTGCCCACTGAAAGGCCGCTGCGATCAAGCTAATCGAGATATAGGCCGCCGCTATTGTCAGGACGCTGTCGAGCACCGTTCCAAACAGATTGAGGCGGGCCCAAGCAACTGGTCTGAGAATTGCGGCCTGGATGCCTGCTTGATTGTTGCGCTCGGGTCCCATCATCAGCGCTCCGCAATGCCAACCGTCGCATTGAATTTGTTCATCACCATCGCAATCATCAGGCATATCGAGCCATACACAGCCATGGTCACAGCCAGAACCTCAACGGCCTGGCCTGTTTGGTTCAAGATTGTCCCAGAGACATTCATCAATTCGGGATAACCGACGGCCGCTCCCAGCGACGAGTTCTTCGTCAGATTCAGATACTGGTTCGTCAGCGGCGGCGTGATGACGCGCAACGCTTGCGGAATGACAACCAGTCGAAGCGTCTGCCGGCGGGTCAACCCTATGGCTCGCGCGGCATCTGTTTGCCCGCGATCAACAGCTAGAATGCCGCCGCGTACCGCCTCGGCAATAAACGCGCCGGTGTAAATCGAGAGGGCAAACCAAACAGCCACGAGCTCCGGAACGACGGTGAATCCACCGACAAAACGAAAGCCCTGAAACTGCGGTATGCTCCAGGTGAGCGGCCCGCCCGTCAGCAGCCAGATCGTCAAAACCGGCAACACAACGATCGCCGGTCCCACCCATCGTGGATGTGCCTTTCGCCCCTCCAGTCTGTCTCGGTCTTCCATTCGACGCCGATAGATGAACCACGCCGCAATGCTTGCAATCAGCACCAGAGGCGTCAGCCAAAAGCCGTCTTGGGGAATCGGAAAAGGCATAACCAAGCCGCGATTGCTTAGAAAAACGCTGTCTGAGATCGAAAGCGCTTGCCGGGGCTGTGGTAACGCGCCGAGCACCGCGAAATACCAAAAGAAAATCTGAAGCAGCAGCGGAATGTTGCGAAGCCCCTCGACATAAGCGGTGGCCAGCGTTCGGATCAGCCAGTTCGATGAGAGCCGCGCGACACCCATGGTGAACCCGAGAACCGTCGCTGCAACGATGCCCATCATCGAGATCAGCAATGTGTTGAGGATGCCGACGGCGAAGGCGCGCAGATAGCTCGATTCAGGCGTGAATTCGATCAAGCTTGTTGGAACGCCAAAACCGGCACGCTGGTCGAGAAAGCCATATCCCGAGGCAATGTTGAGGCGCGCCAGATTATCCAGCACGTTGTTTGCAATCCACAAGATGAACACGGCCACAAAAACGACCGCCATCACTTGCAGCACAAGCGCCCGCTTTGCAGGGTTATGCCAGAGGGACGCCAATCTCGCCGTCGCAGTCACATCGCTTAAGGCCATGCCAATCCCAGCATCTGGAAAGCGCGTTCGTTATCGCATTGGCGGCGCGTATTGCAGTCCGCCCTTGTTCCATTGAGCGTTGACGCCGCGCTCAAGACCGATCGGCGTGTCAGGACCCAAATTCCGATCGAATATCTCGCCGTAATTTCCAACCTGCTTGATAACCTGATAGCCAAAATCAGCCGGTAATCCGAGCATTTCGCCAAGTTTGCCCTGGGCGCCCAGCATGCGCTGGACATCCGCGTTCTTCGAATTCGCACGCATTTCATCGACGTTTTTTGATGTCACGCCGAGCTCCTCGGCATTCAGCAGGACGTAATAGACCCATTTGCCGATGTCGAACCATTGATCATCGCCATGCTGAACAGCCGGTCCGAGCGGCTCCTTGGAGAGCACTTCCGGCAAAATCACGTGGTCACCCTGATTGGGAAGCTTTATCCGCTGAGCTGCCAGCTGAGATTTGTCGCTTGTGTATGCATCGCAGCGCCCCTTGGCATAGGCAGCCACCACTTCGTCGGGCTTTTCAAATGTCAAAGCGGTAAATTTCTGACCATTGGCGCGGAAGAAATCAGCGAGGTTCAATTCGTTCGTCGTTCCTTGATTGATGCAGATCGTGGCGCCGTCGAGTTCTTTGGCCGAGCCGATGCCCAGCTCTTTTTTCACCATGATGCCTTGGCCGTCATAGTAGGTAACGCCGATAAAATTGATTCCCTGACTGGCGTCGCGGCTTAAGATCCATGTCGTGTTGCGCGAAAGAATGTCGACCTCGCCCGATTGCAGTGCCGTAAATCGCTCCTTCGCGGTCAGGGGGGTAAATTTCGCGCTGGTAGCATCTCCGAAAACGGCAGCCGCGAGTGCGCGGCAATAATCAACGTCAAGGCCGGAAAAATTTCCCTGGTCGTCGGGCGTGGAAAAACCTGGCAGCAGACCATTGATGCCGCACCGTAAAAACCCTCTGGCCTTAATTTGATCGAGTTTGGCGGCTTGTGAGGATGTCGCAAGACCACACACCATTACGAAGGCGCATGCGGCAAGGACCGCAAATTTGCTGTAACTCATAAATTTTGCTCCGTTGGGCAATGTTCGAAGACGGCAAGACAAGTGTCAAACACTTGACATCATGGGACAACATCATGCGTTGTGCTGAAATCCAATCGATCGGTCGCGAAAGCGGATTACCTGATCTGATTTTGTCGGTCGGGTGCCCACACTGCCACAAAACGCGCCATGATGCCCCTGCGCATTGATCTCCACAGCGATACGAAGACCAAGCCGTCGCCAGGCATGCTGGAGGCTATGACGCGCGCGGAAGTGGGCGACGAACAGCTTTTTGAGGACCCCACCGTCAATGCGCTGTGTGAACGGGTCGCCGATCTATTGGGCTTTACCTCAGCGGTGTTTCTGCCATCCGGCACCATGTGCAATCAAATTTCCGCTGCCGTCCTGTGTCGGCCGGGCGATGAGATTATTGCCGATCATAACGCCCACATACTGACCATCGAGGGCGCGGGCACATCGGTCATCGCGCGCGCTGCCGGAACCATGATTGCCGGTCAGCGCGGTGTTTTTACTGGCGAGCAGCTGGAAGCCGCAATTCGGCCCATCAGCCGTTATGCGCCACGAAGCCGGCTGGTGGCCGTCGAGCAAACGGCAAATTTTGGCGGTGGGACGATTTGGCCGATCGACGTCATTGCCGACATCGTGAGTGTCGCCAAGCGCCACGATCTGCTGCTGCATATGGACGGTGCTCGTCTGCTCAACGCCGTGGTCGCCAGTGGCGTCGATGCCAAGACATATTGCGATGGGTTTGACGCGGCTTGGATCGACTTCAGCAAGGGCTTGGGTGCGCCGGTCGGCGCCGTTCTTGCTGGCGACAGCGCCTTCATCGAAGAGGCTTGGCGGTGGAAACAGCGCATGGGCGGTGCAATGCGCCAAGCTGGCATTTTGGCGGCGGCGGCCTTGTTCGCGCTTGACCATAATGTGGATCGCTTGGCAGATGACCACGCCAATGCAAAATTGTTTGCAGACAAATTGACGGGCATTCAGGGTCTTGGCGTAGACGCCAAATCGGTTGAGACGAACATCGTCCTCATTGATGTATCAGAGCGAGCGGAATCGGCGCCCGAAATGAGCAAGAAACTGCGCGCAAAGGGGGTTCGCATCGGCGCAATCGATACTACGACTCTGCGGGCGGTAACGCATCTGGATGTCGGTCGCGGCGACGTGCTGGAAGCGGCCGGTATTTTGGCCGAATTGGTTGCGGACGAGACGGCCAAATGACGGAGCGCAAAACAGGCATCTTCTCCGCCGGGTTCGGCTTGGAACGTTTGGGGTTGCTGGCTCTTAAATTTCCCCGCGCCACGCTGATCATCATTTTGTTGATTACCCCCCTTCTCGCTTTCAGCGCCACCAAACTCAATTTCTCGAGCGATATTCGTGAGATTTTCCGGTCCGGCTCCACTGATTTTACGGTCCTGGAGCAGGTTTCCGAGCAATATCCGGGCAGCGACCGCGACATCATTTTGGTGATCGAAGGCGATGGCCTGTTCCAACCGGCCAATTTGGAAAAACTGAGGGATCTCCATCTCGATCTCGGACTGGTGGAGGGTGTGAGCTATGTGCTCTCGATGTTTTCTGCCCGAAAGGCCCCGGTGGGCGATGCTACGCCGGAGCCGCTGTTTCCCTTTGATCTCAATGAAATTGAGGACATCGACGCGCTGAAACGCAGCGTTCAAGCCCATCCGGTCGTGTCCGATAAGTTGTTGTCGCGGGACGGCAACCTGGCCGTGATCATCGTGGCGTTGAGTGACAAGGATATCAGCGTTCCCGAGCTGCAAAAGCTGATCGGAGAAATTCGCGAACTCGCAAACCAGGATATTGATTTATCGCGCTTCAGCCTGACCTTCACCGGCAGCTCCGTCATGCGCGTCGAAATCATCGACACGCTGAGCACCGATCAACGCGTCTTCGGCGTTCTTGGCATGACGTTCGGCCTGTTGCTGTGTTGGGTGTTTTTCCGCGAGCTGTCATTTGTGGTGATCGCCGGGGCGCCGGCCGCGGTCGCCGTCGTTTGGCTGCTTGGCACCATGCAGCTCATCGGACAGGAGGTGAACGTCCTCACCAACATCGTGCCGATCCTGGTCATGGTGCTCGTATTCTCCGATGGGCTTCATTTGCTCTTTGCCATCAGGCGAAATCTCAATCTTGGCCTGGATCTGCACGACGCAATTGCTCAATCGGTGAGGAATGTAGGACCCGCCTGCGCGCTGACGTCGGCCACCACCACAATTGCGCTGCTGTCGCTGACGCTGGTTCGCCACCCCTTCATCACGGGATTTGGCTTAACCGCGGCGCTCGGCACGGCGATCGCCTATGTCGCGATTATGGTGACGGTTCCCTCCATTTCATTCTTTTTGCTGCGAAATCGAAAGACGAATGGCCAATCCGACGAACACGACGTGGTCAGGCGCACGATCAATTCGTTGTCGGTCGCGGCCTCGCGCCTGGTACATGACCACGCCACGGCAATTGCAATTGGCGGCTTGGTCGTCACATTGGCGGCCGGCACGCTCTATGGATTGAACGAGACGCGATACCGCTACCTCGACAACCTGCCAAACGACAATCCCGCCTACCGCGCCATTCAAACAATCGATGAGAAGCTGTGCGGCCCGAACGTGTTGGAGCTGTTGCTGCAATGGCCTGCCGGTACCAAGCTCGAGGCGGCCAGCACCCTCGGCGTGGTCAAGGAAGCACATCAGATCCTGGCCGATGATCCGACGTTCCGCTCGATCAGTTCGCTTGATGGAATTTCCACCTGGTACAATGACGGCACCAAGACCGATCAGAATTTTTTCGATTTTCTAGAAAAAGCGCGCTCGCCGACCGTGGCCCGGGTGTTTTCTCCCGATTCGGGCTCAGCATTGCTCTCGGCCAATTTTTCCGATCTTGACGCGGCCGAACTGTTGCCAGTTCTCAACAAACTGAATGGCAAGCTCGATACCCTGCGGCGCGAACATCCTGAAGTGACATTCTCACTCACCGGCATCGTGCCCGTCTCGGCTCGAGCCAGCACCGAAATGATCGGCCAGCTCAATCTCAGCCTGCTGATCGCCATTGCTGTCATCATTGGCTTGATCGGGCTTGCGTTCAAATCGCTGACGGCCGGTTTGGCGAGCATTTTGCCGAATTTGCTACCCATCGCCGTAGCTGGCGCCGGGCTCTATCTGACGGGTGTCGGGCTGCAATTCACCAGTGTGGTGGCCTTCACCATTGGATTCGGTATCGCCGTGGACAACACGATCCACGTTCTAAATCGCTTTCGATTGAGCCAGCAATCGGGTTTGACGCCATCTGAGGCCATCGATGAGACCATCAGACTGATTGGACCCGTCGTGACGGTGGCCACAATTGTTTTGGTCAGCGGATCGGTGGCGACCTTTTTCAGCGCCATGCCGGTGGTGCGGTTGTACGGTTATGTTTCGGCGACACTTCTCGCCACGGCCCTGGTCGGCGGCATGATATTTTTGCCCGCAATTCTGCGCGTTGTGCAAGATTTTAAGGACAAACGCGGCATCTAGGCCCGCTCGGCGGTGGCGCGCTTAACCATTCGCCCAAGTCGCGCTGCCCAGAACACCAAATTTGTTTCGACAAAGCCAGCTTGGTAAATATTATACTGAGCCCTGCTTGGGGTGGTGAGGCCCGCGTACCACATCGCGTTTTGATGGGTTGGGAATAAGTGCAGCTGGTGCGGATTGCTCTGCATTCGCGCTGCTGTGAACAGTTGAAAGTGGCGGACTTGGTTATGAGATCGATTGTGGTTGCGGCGTTTGTGTTGGTCCTGGCAACGACCGGTGCCAGCGCACAGTGCTTTAAAGATTTGGGGCGCAAAAAGGCGGGTACGTTTGGCGCTGGCCAACAGTTGAAGGCGCTGCAAAAGCGTCTGACCAACTCCAAGTGCAAAACCTATGGCGTGCGCTGGAGTCTGGCTCGGAAAAACGGCAACATCGACAAGGGCATGATCGTCTTCAATTCGAAGACGGGAGAGTTGATCAAGGCCGTATACGTCTCGAAAAACAACAAACGCCGCCTGCAAGCCGAGAGCTGGGCGGGCGTCAGTAAAACGGCCCTGCGCAATGACAGCGCGGCCAATGGTTTTGACCAGAAGCACAACGTCAAAATAAAATCCGGCACATCGATGGTCGTCTCGGCCTCGAGCGCGCGATTCATGCGCCAGAACCGCCTGTCGTCCTTTTTACGCGGCAGCAATGTGACCGCAGGCAGAAGCGAGCCTGCCGAGGAAGAAGAGACCGCGGTCGCAGAAGCCGATACCGCCGTCGAGGCAACCGAGACTGCTCAGTCCACCGAGACCGCTCAAACCGCCGAAGCTAGCGGCGACGTCGAGACGGTGGCGGCTCTGTCTGAGACCACGGCTCCATCGCAAGACGAAATTTCGGGCAGCAAACACAAGGCGTGCCTGCAAGAGATCTTGAATGTCGAGGCAACGCCCTTGGCAGAGGCCAAAGCCTCGATCTCAGCATGCGAAGAAGAGCTTCAGATCGTCGAAGGCCAGCGGCAGCAAGGCATTCGCAATGCCAAGCAGGCGCGCTTTACCGAATTGCTCACCATGCATCTCACCGGCCGATTGAGCGACTGTCTGACCAAGCTTGCTAAGCTCGGCAAGGCGCCAGGCGCCGAGGTCAAGGAATCGTCGGAGAAATGCGAAGGCGCGCTCAAGAGCCGGCTGGGGAAGGCCAGTGACGAGCAACTCTATGCCATGCTGGAGACCGAGCGCGATCACGCCGAGCGATTGGCTTTGATATGGAAAATTCCGAACGCCGCCGCACGCGAGCGTCAGCTTGAGCGCGAGGAGCGGCGGCACCAGCGCGAATTGAGCTATCTTGAGAGTTGCGTCAAAGAGATCATCGATCTTGGCGCAAAGCCAAGCGATGGTGCGATGGCCGATTGGAACGCCTGTCGGAGCGAGAAATTTGCGGCGCGCTCGGAGGCGCGCAAGCGCACCGACGCAATTGAGCGTCAGATCATCGGCACGCGCGACCCGCGCGAACGGCGAAGATTGGCGCTGGAAATTCCTCTGAAGGAAATGAAGCAGTACTGGCTCAATCACATTGAGCGCGAAGAAAAGCTGTCATCGACGTCGGCCACAACGACACCACGACGCTGAGCCGGCTCGGGTCGCAGGTAGATATTATTTTTGGATGACCCGGTGGATGGTGGGCGCGGTTGGGATTGAACCAACGACCCCTACGATGTCACCGTAGTGCTCTTCCGCTGAGCTACGCGCCCTGGCAGTTACCCTCTATGGGCAGCCATTTGGTCAAAATGCTATATCGGGATTGATGGACCGAAGCAAGCAGCGCGTCCCCGCCCCATCGCCAGCCCGGTTTAGGTCGCGATCAATCGCTCTACTTCTTGAACCAAGTCGCGCAAATGGAACGGCTTGGAGAGCACTTTGGCGTCTTTGGGCGCCTGATTGTCGGGATTGAGCGCCACGGCTGCAAATCCGGTAATGAACATGATTTTGAGTTCCGGATCGAGTTCAGCGGCCCGGCGGGCGAGCTCAATTCCATCCATTTCCGGCATCACAATATCGGTCAACAACAACGTAAAGGGCTCTTCCTTGAGGCGCTCGAACGCGTCGGCGCCATTGCCGAAGGAAATCACGTCATAACCTGCCTTTTTGAGCGCCTTATCGAGAAAGCGCCGCATATCGTCGTCGTCCTCGGCGAGGAGAATGCGGTTTAGCGCACCGCTTTCGAGTTCTTCCACACCCATGCCCCGGCTCCTTCAGCGACCTTCAACCTATCAGGCCAATCTCGGCCATAAGTCTTAACATCCTACAAAACCGATTAAACAGGTCCTCGGCGAGGCTTGCAGCGAAAAAGCCCCATCATCATGAACGCCCCAGGAGGCCCGGTATGGACCATTTGCACCGCGACGCTGGACAGCCGTACGTTGGCTTGGCAAACTTTCGGCGTGCCGGGCAGATCACCATCCAGATATCGGCCGTTCTGGCCGCCAGAATGTGGGTTTTCAAACAATGTCGCGCAAGGAGGAGTCGAGTATTGACGCGGAGCTCACTCCGCCCTTCAGCGTGCTTGAACCCGAAAATCATACGGCCCCGTTCGTGTTTAATTCGCCCCACAGCGGCAGAAGCTATCCATCAGCGTTCCTGAAGGCGTCACGCCTCGATCCCAAGACTTTGCGCAAGTCGGAAGACGCGTATGTCGAACAATTGTTTATGCCGGTTGTCGAGCTCGGCGCGCCGCTGATGCACGCCCATTTCCCGCGCGCCTATCTCGACGTCAACCGCGAGCCATATGAACTCGATCCGGTTTTGATCGCGGACACTCTGCCGCACTACGCCAATTCACAATCAGTGCGGGTGATCGGAGGGTTGGGAACCGTTGCGCGCGTCGTCACCGATCAGGAAGAAATCTATCGCGAACCGATGAAGCTCGACGCGGCGCTCTACCGGATCAAGCGTCTATACCAGCCCTACCACGACACGCTCGGCTCTCTGCTGGCGCGCTGTCAGTCTGCCTTTGGTTATACGATTTTGATCGATTGCCACTCGATGCCGTCGAATCCGATCAGCGATCCGCACGGTGTGCGCCCCGATTTCGTACTGGGCGACAGGTTCGGCGCGTCGTGCAGTCCAGACTTGACGCATTTTGTTTTGTCGCAATTGCGCGCCATGGGCTATGTGGTCGAAAAAAACAAACCCTATGCTGGCGGCTATATTACCGAGCACTATGGGCGACCAGACTGCGGCACACACGCGTTGCAAATCGAGATCAACCGCGCGCTCTATCTCGACGAGGCAACTTTCGAGTTTACGCCGGGTTATGCGGTGCTGCGCGACCACCTGATGTCGTTGATTTCGGCCCTCTTCGAGATGTCGCCCGAGATTGGCCAAGTGCCGAGATGGGCGGCCGAGTGAAGCGCTTCGCACCACTCAAATAAGAAAAGGGGCCGTCCGGAAACCGAACGGCCCAAGTCTAGGGAGGAAACGCCCAAGAAGGGCAGCGGCAGCGATTAACCATCGATACCGCATTGCAATAATATGTCATTGCGCCGCACCAATTTCAAGAGCTATTCAGTTTTTTCGCTGTATAATCAATGCGAACTCAACAGATTTGGCCAAAACCAAAGAGTGAAATGATTCCGCACCGCAACACTCTCAGCACATGCTCGAGCTCCGGCATTTTCTTAAACATATGAATTTCTTGATATAAATAGCGCAATGTCGTCTTCCGATAATTCCAATGCGGCGGAACTGGAGCGGTTGTCGGCGTTCGCGCATAAATTGGCGGACTTATCGGAGCAATCCATCCTTCCCCATTTTCGAGCCCGCTTCGAAGTTCAGAATAAAGCGCAAAGCGGTCAATTCGATCCAGTAACCGAGGCGGACCTCAAGGCGGAGAAAGCCATTCGCGAAGCCATCGCGGAAGCATTCCCCGACCACGGCATCATCGGCGAGGAATTCGGCGCTGATGGCGCCGATGCGGCCAAGTGTTGGGTGATTGATCCGATAGACGGCACAAAATCCTTTGTCACCGGTTCTCCTTTATGGGGAACACTGATTGGCCTGTTGGAAAACGGAAAGCCCAAATTGGGCCTCATGAACCAACCGTTCACGGGAGAGCGTTATTGGAGCGACGGCCGTGGCGCATACGGTCGCAATCGCATTGCCGGTGAAACGCGATTAGAAACGCGCCGCTGCTCCGGCTTAAGCGACGCGGTGATGACGACGACAAGCATCGATTTGCTCGAGCCCGGCTTCGAACGAGAGCGCTTTGACGCCCTAAGCGAACGCATCCGCATGCGCCGGTTTGGCGGAGACTGTTACGCCTACTGCCTGCTTGCAGCCGGGCAAATCGACTTGGTGGTCGAGACTGGCCTCAATCCCCACGACATCGTTGCGCTCATCCCAATTATCGAGCATGCGGGCGGAACGGTTAGTCAGTGGGACGGCGGCGATGCCGCTCGCGGCGGTCGTATCGTTGCCGCCGGCGATACAAAACTGCACGCTGCCGCCATGGACATGCTGACGCGCCAAAATTAGTGCTGATTCAACCGCCGCTGCTGCCTGGAATAAAGGCGTCGAAGCCTGCCCAAAATTGCTCACGCGGCTCGTCGCGCTCTTGCAATATTTCGTGCCGCGCGCGGTCAATCACGATTTGCGATCCAGCCTTCAATTGCGCTGCCAATTCCTCAATGGCGCGGCCCTCAACCACACGGTCGTTGGCGGCGGCAAACATCAGTGTTGGCACATGAACTGAGGCCGGAAAATCAATGTCGTCGATGAGTGTCATCGATTTGATGGCTTCGTGCAGCCAGCCAATCGTTGGCGAACCCAGGCCCAGTTGCGGCGCGGCGTCCAGAATACTCTTGTTGCGCATGAATCGGCCCTCATCGGAGGTCAATACGTTTCCTTCAAAGGGTTCGCTCTCCCAGGACGCATCGCTGCCGCGAGGGACGTAGGCGTCGCCCAATCCCAAGTACATAGCTGCTTCGACGATGACCGACGACGCCGACATCGAGAACGGCAAATCGCTAAGGCGCAGCATCGGAGCGACTGCGACTATGCGGTTGAACCAGCAGTCCTGCAGGCGCGATGCGCGAAGAAGAATGTTGCCGCCCATGGAATGAGCCAGCGCGAAATACGGCGGCGGACAATCGGGGAGAACAATGTCCTTCATGAAGACTGTCAAATCGCGGTCGTAGTCGCCGAAGCTATCCACGTGTCCTTTACGCGGATTCTTCAGCAACCTGGCCGATCCGCCCTGCCCGCGCCAATCCATGCTGGCGACGTAGAAGCCGCGGCGGCGAAGATCGCCGATGGTTTCAAAATATTTCTCGATGAATTCGCCGCGTCCGCCGAAAACACAGACGCTTCCCCGCGCCTTGCCGGCGGTCGGTTCCCATACCGCATAACGCAGCTGGAGGCCGTCATGGCCCGAGAATATCCCTGCTCTGGCACCCGTCGGTACCGGATTCCGCTGCACGCCTATCAAGTCCATTCGGACCGACCCCTCCAAACGCTCGCGATATGCCAAGCCCCGCACCGGCACGGTTATATCAAGCTCACAGTTGGCCCGAAACGGTCAATGGCACTTCATTACAATCTGCAGGTAATCAATCTGCCCAATACAAAACCGGCTCCAACGATGTGTCGAAGCCGGTTTGTCGCCGAGACTGCAATTGAAGTCAGCTTATTAGAGTCTACCGCGGCGTCCACGGCCGCCGTGGTCACGCCCAATATGTTTTGCGCGCAATATTTCGCCGGAACACCGATCAATGCGCAATCGGTATTCATGGCCGTTCCGGCGCCATGCATTGATTACGAACGCCCGATCGCGCACACGCAGATCGTGCAGACCACGCCAACCATTGTGACGAAGACGCCGGCGAATTTGTTTGCGATCGAGGCAATAACGGCCCCGATAGTGTCGGCGATGGCGATTGGATTTGCGGTAATTTCTCTCGTCATAGACATCGTAGCCGCGGCCATTCCCGCGCGCGCCAATTTCGATATAGTTGTTTGGTCCTTGGATGGTGAAGCCAAAGGCCGGCTCCGCCGCCATTGCCGCGGGGGCAGTCACAACCGTGGCAGTCAGCAGAGCGCTTGCAGCGATCAAAAACGTTTTCATGTCGGTCTCCTTGCGGTCATCAAATCGCGTCGATGACCAGGAGCCTAACCGTTGGCGTCTGAACGCAGGTCCAAGGGACCCTTCATGCCCGGTTCATTTTTGTCGCGCGTATGAGCTAACACCATTCGCCGCATTTTATCATTATTTTTCAATCACTTATCTCTCTTGAAATGGAGTAAAAGCAATCCCATATACAGGATGTGCACGCCTCTTATGGGTGCACGAATTGAAAACTGTCCGGCCAAGTTGGCGGACTTAACCGCATGTTGCTTCCAAGGAGGATATGTGATGCGACCCTTTGATCTTACTCCCCTCTATCGCTCGACGATCGGCTTCGACCATTTGGCGTCCATGCTTGATTCGATCAAGACGCTCGACGGCGAGACGAACACCTATCCGCCCTATAACATCGAGCGTCTGGGCGAACACGAATACCGCATTACGATGGCTGTCGCGGGCTTTGGCCAAGATGACATCAACATCGAGCTCAAGGAAAACGCGCTTACCGTGCGTGGTGAAAACAAGGGTGACGACAAGGACAAGACCTTTCTTCACCGTGGAATTGCCACGCGAACCTTTGAGCGGCGTTTCCAACTGGCGGACCATGTCGAGGTCACGGGCGCCGACCTGGTCAACGGACTGCTCCATGTCGATCTCAAGCGTGAGCTTCCCGAGGCCATGAAGCCGCGCACGATCACAATCGGTGACAGTGACGCACAGCAAAAAGTGATCGAGACCGCGGCTTAGGTCCGCCCTCTCACTCTCGCGAATTGACGGGCGCCCCTCAGGGCGCCCGTCTTGCATTTGCTTCCGATTCAGCTGACGCATGCCGATCCCGCCTCACTTCTTGTCTAAATTGCTGAAATCTGGCACCTTTGGCCAAGGATAGGACAGCTATCCTGTCCTTTAGGCTGGGCGTATCCGGCAGCCTCGGGCTCGGCTGATGTTCAGACCGATCCTGAATCTGCTGGCGCTGTCTTGGGAGGGGTGGCGAAACGTCGGCGTTGTTCCAGATTGCATGATCGGCCGGCCGAACCAATCGCAGCCGGCGCTCTAGGACTGGGACGCTCTAGATTCCGCAGCACGCGCTCTTCGACCCTAGCGGTCATCGGAGAGGCCAGAAGTGCTGTGCCGAAAGCTCTGCCTGCCGTAATATGGCGCGCAGCAATGAATGAGAAGGATGCAACGGGTTTGAGTGCAGCAAACGGCGGATACCAAAGCGAAGGTCGCACAGTGAATAATGGCCAGGCGCAGGGGCTTTACAGCCCCGCGTTTGAACATGATTCCTGTGGCGTGGGCTTTGTCGCCGATCTCAAGGGCC
This sequence comes from Hyphomicrobiales bacterium, assembly GCA_021775595.1. Lineage (GTDB taxonomy): Bacteria > Pseudomonadota > Alphaproteobacteria > Rhizobiales > Methyloligellaceae > JAJFHN01. The sequence continues at coordinate 38,246 of JAJFHN010000072.1, read as the reverse complement.
GAAAAAGTCACCGCATTATCGAATACGGCCTTGAGGCGCTGCTCAATTTGACCCATCGCGGCGCCGTTGGCGCCGATCCAGATGCCGGTGACGGCGCGGGTCTGCTTGCCCAGATTCCGCACGATCTGATGCACCAGGAGTGCGCCAAACTGGGCATTGAGCTGCCCGAACCGGGTCATTATGCGGTCGGCCAAATCTTCATGCCGCAAGACGATGCAACACGACGGCAATTCGAAGAGATAATCGAAAAGACCATCGCCGACGAAGGTCACGAGTTATTGGGTTGGCGCGACGTGCCTGTCGACAACTCATGTCTGCCGCAATCAGTTAGAGACACCGAACCCCATCACCGGCAGGTGTTTATCCGCCGCGTGCCATCAATCGCCGACGAGGATGCCTTCGAGCGACGGCTTTATGTTCTGCGCAAGATGATTTCCGGTGCGATTTACGGGGAGACGGCAGGCAGAGACACCGGTTTTTACGTCGTCTCGCTGTCCTGCCGCACGATCGTCTACAAAGGCATGTTTCTGTCGAGACAACTCGGCGCCTATTACGTGGATCTGCGGGACGAGCGCTTCGTATCGGCGCTGGCGCTCATTCATCAGCGCTTTTCAACGAACACGTTTCCATCTTGGCCGCTCGCCCATCCCTATCGGATGGTCGCGCACAACGGCGAGATCAATACATTGCGCGGCAACGTCAATTGGATGGCTGCCCGCCAGGCCAGTGTTTCGAGCCCGCTTTTTGACGACGACATCAAAAAACTTTGGCCGATTTCCTATGAAGGCCAATCCGATACCGCGTGTTTCGACAACGCCTTGGAATTTCTGTTGCGGGGCGGCTACCCGCTCGCCCACGCCGCCATGCTGCTCATTCCGGAGGCTTGGGCCGGAAATCCGCTGATGGACGACAATCGGCGCGCTTTCTACGAGTATCACGCAGCGTTGATGGAACCCTGGGATGGGCCGGCAGCAGTGGCATTCACCGATGGCCGGCAAATCGGAGCAACGCTCGATCGAAACGGCTTGCGGCCAGCACGCTATTTGGTGACCGACGACGATTTGGTGATTATGGCGTCTGAATCCGGCGTGTTGCCGATGCCCGAAGAAAAAATCCTCCAAAAGTGGCGGCTGCAGCCCGGCAAGATGTTGCTGATCGACCTGGAAAAAGGCCGCATCATTTCCGATGAAGAGATCAAGGCTGAACTCGCCCTCGCGCACCCCTATCAGAGCTGGCTCGATCAGGGGCAAATTCGCGTGGCGGATTTGCCCGACGCGGACTTTCAGCCCCAGGGCACCAATGTCAGCCCGCTCGATTGCCAGCAGGCATTCGGCTACACGCAAGAAAGCCTGAAATTTCTGATGGCGCCCATGGCCCATATCGGCCAGGAGGCGATCGGCTCGATGGGGACCGATACACCGATATCAGCGCTCTCCAGCCGACCAAAGCTGCTGCACACCTATTTCAAGCAAAATTTCGCGCAGGTGACCAATCCGCCGATTGATCCAATCCGCGAAGAGCTGGTCATGTCGCTGGTCACTTTCATTGGGCCAAGGCCGAATATTCTCGATCTTGAGGGCACATCCAAGCTCAAGCGTTTGGAGGCTCACCATCCGATCTTGGACAATAAACGGTTGGAAAAAATACGCAGGATCGGCGAAATCGCCGACAATGATTTCCGCACCGTCACGCTGGATATCACCTATGACGTCGAAAACGGCGCCGAGGGTATGGCCGACGCGCTTGATGCCTTGTGTTCAGCCTCCGAAACTGCGGTTTCGGACGGCTACACGATCATTATCCTCTCCGACCGCTCGGTGAGCCCGGAGCGCATCCCGATTCCGTCATTGCTGGCGACCTCGGCCGTCCATCATCATTTGATCCGCAAGGGCTTGCGTACGTCGGTCGGCTTGGTGGTTGAGACCGGTGAAGCACATGAGGTCCATCAGTTCTGCACTCTGGCCGGCTACGGGGCCGAGGCAATCAACCCATACCTCGCCTTCGAAACGCTCGAACTGGTTCTCAATGATTTCGAAGAAGATCTGAGCCTCGAGGACGCCGCCAAAAGATACGTCAAAGCCATCAACAAGGGCATTCTCAAAGTCATGTCCAAAATGGGCATTTCGACCTATCAGTCATATTGCGGTGCGCAAATATTCGATGCCGTGGGCTTGCAGACGGATTTCGTCGACAAGTATTTTTCCGGCACCCACAGCCAGATCGAAGGTGTTGGTTTGCCCGAGATCGCACGGGAAACCGTTGAGCGGCACCGTTTGGCGTTTTCGGATGCCCCGATCTACCGAAACGCGCTCGATGTGGGCGGCGAGTACATGTTTCGCGTGCGCGGCGAGAATCATGTCTGGACCTCCGATGTGGTCTCAGATCTTCAGCACGCGGTGCGGGGCAATCTGCCGGAAAAATATCGGACCTACGCCAAAAGCGTAAATGAGCAAGACGCCCAGTTGATGACCATGCGCGGCTTATTTCGCATCAAGAGCGCCGAGGAGACCGGGCGCAAACCCATTCCGCTTGAGGATGTCGAACCTGCATCAGACATCGTTCGCAGATTTGCCACCGGCGCAATGTCATTCGGCTCGATCAGCCGCGAGGCGCACACCACCCTTGCTATTGCCATGAACCGGTTGGGCGCCAAGTCCAACACCGGAGAAGGCGGAGAGGAGGCCGATCGGTTTACACCCCTTGCCAACGGCGATTCCATGCGCTCGGCCATCAAGCAGGTGGCATCCGGCCGTTTTGGGGTAACCACCGAATACCTCGTCAACTCCGACATGATGCAAATCAAGATGGCTCAAGGCGCCAAGCCAGGTGAAGGGGGCCAGTTGCCGGGGCACAAAGTCGACTCGGTCATTGCCAAAGTGCGCCATTCGACCCCCGGTGTCGGTCTCATCTCACCACCACCCCATCACGACATCTATTCGATCGAGGATTTGGCGCAGCTTATTTTCGATTTGAAAAACGTCAATCCCGATGGCCTGGTCTCGGTCAAGCTCGTGGCGGAAGTGGGCGTGGGAACCGTGGCAGCAGGTGTCTCAAAGGCGCGCGCCGATCATGTAACGATCTCGGGATTTGAGGGCGGCACTGGCGCGAGCCCCCTCACCTCGATCAAACACGCCGGCTCGCCGTGGGAAATTGGCCTTGCCGAGACCCACCAGACCCTGGTGCTGAACAGGCTTCGGAGCCGCATTGCGGTGCAGGTCGACGGCGGAATCCGCACTGGACGCGACGTCGTAGTCGGCGCACTGCTTGGTGCGGACGAATTTGGCTTTTCCACCGCACCTCTTATCGCGGCAGGGTGCTTGATGATGCGTAAGTGTCACCTCAACACCTGCCCAGTCGGTATTGCAACGCAGGACCCGGTGTTGCGCAAGCGGTTCAGGGGCACGCCCGAAAACGTTATCAACTATTTCTTTTTCGTGGCCGAAGAGGTGCGCGCGCTCATGGCCGAGATGGGCGTCAGCAAGTTTTCCGACATGATCGGCCAAACGCAGTGCCTCGATAAAGAAAAAGCCATTGAGCACTGGAAGGCAAAGGGGCTCGACTTCAGCAAGCTCTTTCACAAACCGAGCATGCCGGACGATGTCGCCCTTTGGAACAGCGAGCGGCAGACCCATCATGTCCACGACATTATGGACCGCACGCTCATTGACATGTCGCAATCGGCGCTCGAAAAGCGGGAAGCCGTCAAGATTGAACTGCCCATTCGCAATACCGATCGAACCACTGGCGCAATGCTGTCGGGCGAGGTCGCTAAGCGCCATGGCCACGAAGGATTGCCGGACGATACGATTTTTGTATCGCTCACGGGCACGGCCGGACAGAGCTTCGGTGCCTGGCTCGCGGCCGGTGTAACGCTCAATCTCGTTGGCGAGGCAAACGATTATGTCGGCAAAGGCCTTTCAGGCGGCCGGATCATTGTGCGCCCACCCCAAGAAAGCAGAATCGTGCCTGAAGAGAGCATCATCGTCGGCAATACGGCGCTCTATGGTGCGATTTGCGGAGAGTGTTATTTCCGCGGCGTGGCGGGTGAGCGCTTCGCCGTCCGCAATTCCGGCGCCATCGCTGTGGTTGAGGGAACTGGCGATCACGGCTGCGAGTACATGACCGGCGGCGTGATTGTCGTGATCGGGCCGACGGGGCGGAATTTTGCTGCCGGCATGTCTGGCGGCATCGCCTATGTGCTGGACGAGAAGGGCGATTTCGAGCGCCGTTGCAATATGGCGATGGTGGATCTCGAACCCGTATCTGCCGAGCACGAGGCGATGGAGCGCCTCTCTCATCAAGGGCCGGATTTAGAGACCCATGGCCTTGTTGACGTGATGTCCGACTTGACGCGTCACGACAACGAGCGCGTGAGGCAACTGATCGAGAACCACTTGCACTATACCGGCTCGGCGCGCGCTCGAGAGATTTTGGACAATTGGGAAGCGTACTTGGCGAAATTCGTGAAGGTCATGCCCGTCGAATACAGGCGTGCATTGCAGGAAATGTCCAAGCACCAGGATGCTGACAACACCGGTTTCGACAAACTTGAGATCGGCTTGCGTGAGGGCACCTGAGTTTATGGGCAAAGTAACCGGGTTTCTGGAAATAGACCGGCAGGATCGCAAGAATCGTCCGGCATCCGATCGCGTTCGTAACTACAACGAATTTGTGATTCCACTGGATGACGAAAATGTTCGCCGACAGGCCGCGCGGTGTATGGACTGCGGAATTCCGTATTGTCATACGGGCTGTCCTGTAAACAACCAGATCCCCGATTGGAATGATCTCATCTACAACGACAGTTGGCAGGAAGCCTCTCGCAACCTTCATTCGACCAACAATTTTCCCGAAATCACCGGCCGGATTTGTCCCGCGCCATGCGAGGCCGCCTGCACGCTTAATCTTGAAGATGCGCCTGTAACCATCAAGACAATCGAATGTACGATTGCCGATAAAGCCTTGTCGCAAGGCTGGGTCGGACCGCAACCTCCGGTCCATACAACGGGTAAGCGCATTGGCATTATCGGATCGGGTCCGGCCGGACTGGCAGGTGCACAACAGCTCGCCCGCGCCGGCCACGATGTGCATGTCTACGAAAGAAATGCCAAGCCGGGCGGTCTGTTGCGCTACGGCATTCCAGATTTCAAGATGGAAAAACACATCATCGATCAACGGGTCGCTCAAATGGAAGCGGAAGGCGTCACGTTCCATTGCGGCGTCGATGTCGGCACGGATCTCTCCATCGAAGAGCTGGACCTGAACCATGACGCTTTGCTGCTGGCCGGAGGTTCCGAGCACCCCCGCGACTTGCCGATTGAAGACCGCGACTTAGACGGCATTCATTTCGCCATGGATTTTCTTGTCCAGCAAAACCGGCGGGGCGGCAACGAGCCGTTAGGCGATGTCAAACCGATCACGGCTGACGGCAAGCACGTCGTAGTGATCGGCGGTGGCGATACAGGCTCAGACTGCATCGGAACGTCATTTCGCCAAGGCGCATTGTCGGTTACTCAGCTCGAGATCTTGCCGCGCCCGCCCGAAGCGGAAAACAAGGAAATGACCTGGCCGCATTGGCCACTCAAAATGCGAACGTCTTCCAGCCAGGCCGAAGGGGCAAATCGAGACTGGAGCGTAATGACCACAGGCGTCAGAGGCGTCGATGGACGCGTAAAAACACTGCAATGCGTGCAGGTCGACGGCAGCATGAAACCGATAGATGACTCGGAGTTCGAGCTGAAAGCTGACCTGGTTCTGCTGGCCATGGGCTTTCTTCATCCAATCCACGAAGGTTTGCTGGCCGATCTTGGTGTCGAGCTCGACGAGCGCGGAAACGTTAAAGCCAACGAGATCCAATATCTGACGTCGCGGGAAAAAGTCTTTACAGCTGGCGATATGCGGCGTGGTCAGTCGCTGGTGGTCTGGGCGATCCGCGAGGGCCGACAGGCGGCCCACGCCATTGACGCATTTCTAATGGGTCACAGCGACCTGCCGCGTTAGCCGGCAGGCAACCGGCATTTCGATGCCAGCTCAATCGGTCTAGCTGGATCCATCCGCAATTGAACTTCGAAGCGGCTGTTCGCCACGCTCGTCCGGGCGTTGGGGCGCCGAAGTGATTATGCCGTTGTTGGACTGGCTGTTCGGCTCACCGGACTGGCTGATCTGCCGAACGTCGAGCCCGAGATTTTCGCCAATGTCATGCCAACTGGATGTCCGCGCTGTCGCCACTGCCGTGCGTATCCTATGGCTGATTTCGGTCATTCGGCCCGTTTCCATCAGAGCGTGCCATTTCTCCGAGGCGATGATGATTTCCGGCCCTAAAACATTGTCGGAAAGCCTGTGGGTGTACTGCACCAACGCGCTTGAATTAAAGACCGCCAGGATAAGACCTGCAATCATCAGAGCGCGTGCAACCTGACGACCGCTGATAGACGTGGCGGCGTTGACCGCCTTCCGGTCAGCCGATTTGGAGCGCGCGCGCCGCCGTTTGGCCGGCGCAATGACCGGAGCGGCCCGGCCGCTCAAATGATTTTTTCGAAACTCCAACGCAAACGACATCAATCGATTATCCCAGCATCGCCATTAGAACTGAAAATAGATGAATGGTGCAACGCCTTCTGGCGCAACCGCCTCGATCAAAAGCACGCCAAATCCTAAAATCAAACCCAGTCCGATTGGCCCCAACCATTCGAGCCGGCGCGCCACGTGCTCGACCATTGTCTCGGGCAAGAAATGGCACGCCAGCGATGCGCCAATCAGCACTACAAGAAATGGTCCGGCGAACTGTGCCTCACCGTTCCAATCAATCAATCCGTTGAGATAGTCCAAGGCAAACGCGAAGTTCTCCGCGCGGAAAAATATCCAAGCAAAACACACGATGTTGAACGTCATGAATATGCGGACGACCCTGCTGAAAATATGCTGGCCGGCCGAACCGGCCGAGAGCAGTTGCCCGGTCGCACCATGGCCGAAGCCCACGATCGCGACGGCTGGAGCGGGTGCGCTTCGTATGCTCGCCAACAACCGTTCGGCTGCCAAAACAGATCCGTGGATCAGTCCCCACATCACAAATGTCCAGGCAGCGCCGTGCCAAATTCCACCCAAAAACATGGTCAGCATTAGATTGCGATATGTCTTGAGACCACCGTGCCGGCTGCCGCCGAGCGGCTTATAGAGGTAATCGCGCAGCCACTCCGAAAGCGAGATATGCCAACGGTGCCAAAACTCCCGCAGCGATGCCGCGCGATACGGCTGATTGAAATTCCACTTGAACCTATAGCCAAGCAGAGCCGCAACACCGATGGCAATGTCGCTGTATCCCGAAAAATCACAATAGATCTGAACCGCATATCCATAGAGCGCCAGTAACAGGTCGGGGCTGCTGTGAACCGATGGGTCGAAGAAGACCGTATCGACCAGCTCGCTCGCTAGATAATTGGCGATCACCATCTTCTTGAAGAGACCGATCAGAATCAGAACGATGCCGAGCGAGACCATTGAGCGCTCAAGCTGAGGTTTCTGATTGAGCTGTGGCAGAAAATGCGCAGCGCGCACAATCGGACCCGCCACCAATTGCGGGAAAAAAGAAATATACAGAAAAATGTCCAGCGCCGAGTCTGCTGCTGGAATGTCGCGGCGGTAGACGTCGACGACGTAAGAAATACCCTGGAACGTGAAAAACGAAATGCCGACGGGTAGCACAATCTCCATAAAGGGCAGATCGCGCTCCCATCGCATGGCCAGCAGCACGTCGGCCAGCGAATCCAAAAAGAAGCCATAGTATTTAAACAGGCCGAGTATCGACAGGTTCAAGGCGACAGCCGTCGCGACAAGAATTCGTCTCTGTCGATCGTCGTCGGTCAGTGACAAGAAGCGGCCAGCGGCATAATTAATGAGCGAACTGCCGGCCAAGAGCGCCGTGAACCGCCAATCCCAATATCCGTAAAAGAAATAGCTGGCGCCAAGCAGAAACGCCTTCCTGAACTCCTCGCGATCCTTGAGCTCCCAACTGATGGCGAAGACCACCATGAAGAAAAGCGCGAAATTGAGGGTTGGAAACAGCATCTAATCCACGCGAGGTTCAACCCATAATGCCATATTGCCAGCCGCGCAGCCCCGGCTTGTCGGCATCATGTGATGTATGTCGGCGCACTCCGCTTCAAATGACTGGCGCGGTATCATCGTTGCGCCACCATCTTATGTGCGGTGAAGCCGGCCATGAGTTCCGTATAGAGAACCTCAGCGGAACGGCGCGAGCCCGCCCCCGTAATATGAACATGATCGGATGCGGCCAATTTGGGGTCTGCCTGAACCCATTTGTGGATGCCGCATGGGCCGCCCATGACGCTCGACCAGTCCCAAAAATGGGCGCCGTTAATCGAAGCCGCTCGCTTGAGCGCTTGCCTTACGGCATCTAGTTTTGGTGGCGGATGCCAACGCGCCAGACGCCGGTCGCCAGAGCGAATAAGTTTCGAGTAGCCGCTCCGCTCATCACCCCCCAGGGCGCGACAACCGCTGCCCGCCAGCGACGCGCTCTTCGAGCGGCCGCGCAAGGCTCGCGGAAACCTGGCGCCATCAGGCGGGCCAATGACAAGAAAATCAGCCTTGGGCGCCATCTGCCGCAATCGATCGATCAGCTGTCTAAAACGCCGCTCATAGGCTCTGTCATCGAGACCGTCATTGAACCCCTCATTGGTGCCATAGCCCAATACGATGAGTTCAGGGTCGAGCCGCGCCAGATCGGCCGCAACCAACGAATTGTCCCATTTGCGCGTGATGTCCGCTGTCGCGCTTGGAATTCCGAAATTGACGTAGCGTACTCCGGGCCTACCTGCACCAACTGCCCACGACAGGACCGTAATGGCGCCATCGCCAACAGCACGCACTTCGAGCTTGGTTCCTTTGACCGGAATGCGTTCAAACAGAACACCGGATTCGCTGCTTTTGGTCCGAACGCGCTTGGTTGTGTTGTCGACGGCAATTTCCGCACTGCCCTGATTGGGCCCGGTCAAGAACGCCACGTCGGCCCATTCGAATGCACCGTCGTGGCTCGTGAGCGAAAGCCGCGCGTCGCGCCGGCGTGTCGTCAACTTAACGCCGCTCAAACCATATGGCCCGTTGCCCTTATGCAGGCTGTTTTGCGCGGTCCAACCGGCGCTCTTGGAGAACTTAACGCCACGGGCCCGGTAATAGCCAAACGGGAACCCGGGCATCATCATACCTCGGCCCGCATCGCCAAACCGCTTCTGCAACAGCTCGCGAATATCACCGCTGAACCGATCGGACGCGATATGGCTGTCACCCAAATGCACGACGGTCACGGGCTCGCTACGAGCGCCCTCGTCCAGACTGCGCAGAGCTGCATAGAAATTCGAAAGTGCGATGGCGGCCCGTGGCGAGCGTTTGGATGCAGGTGGCGCCTGTCTGGCCACGTCCTGCTTTGGCGCTGCGTCGACCTTCGCCACACGCAGCGTCGGCGCAATGGCGACCTTCAACTTAGCGGCCTTGCGCGAGCGTGCAATCTGATCGTGGGTCATGATGACATTGGAAATGTCACCGCCATCGAGGCGCGGCAAAAACCTTTCGCCAGCGAAGAATCCCAGCACCAAGGCCGCGAAAAGCAAAATGCCAAACCACCCCGCGCCCGACCGGCCGGTGTCGACAATTTGGCCAGGCGCAGTCCGCCAGCCTCTTTCATGATATTCCCAACGCATTTACGCGATACCTAGTTGGGAAGGGCCTTCAACTTCCTGGCCAGGAGAAATCGTCCGTGCGGCCAGTCTTGGGTCTCAGTTGTTCGCCCTTAATCAACACTCGATAATATGGCCGCTGGGATAGCGGCAGGCGCCGGGTAACGTTGCCAAGATTGGTATCATTAAACGGCGATATTGAGGCTAGCGCTGTCAGACCGTTGTCCAGATCGTGCGCGATTGTTTCGCCTTGGGGCGAGTAACTTGATCCAAGAACGCCGGCGGAGGAATCGACGATATTGGGGCGCACGATTTGCACACCCGATATGGCGCGACCCTCTTTACGAGCCCTGTTGGGCACGCCCGACGGCTGGCGATTGACGACCGTTTCGCTCTGCGCATTTTCGGCATCTGCCTCGGGCGCCTTCTTCACTTCGCGTTGCTTCTCGTCAGTGGGCACTGCCGGTTTTTTGCGGCGGCCCATGGCGCGATCCTGCTCCGACTGGTTGCCAGCCAGGGGAATGTTGCGCTCGGATTTCGCAAGTTTGAGATCGCCGCGTATGGCGCGCTCAACAAAGTGAGCGAGTTTGCGGTAACCGTTCATTGTGAAGTGAACGCCATCGGACGCTCTCAGCCGTTTCGTTTGGCCACTCAAATCGGGGCCAAAGGCGCTGTATCGGCCAAACTGATCGGCAAATCCGTTCCACGTATCGATGAACTTAACGCCGTTGACGTAGGCCTTTTCGCGATAGACCTCGTTCATGAATTGCATACTGTCGTTATGCCGAGCCGTCCGCATGATGGGCAGTCCGACCCAATAAACGGCAGCCTTTGCACCCTTGAGACTCTTGATGAAGCGGTCCACCCGTTCGCCATAGATTTCGCGCCATTCCGGTGTGCCCACCTTGTGCCACTTGCGATCCCGCCGGATCGGCTGCATATCGTTGGCGCCGACCATAATGACGGCGATATGAACCGACTGACTCTGAAGAATTCCTTTGATGCGGTTGTTCCAATCGAAATAGTCGACGCGGACAAATCCGGTGGAAACTCGTGAGTGCTTTACGACGTCGATATTGGCGTCGGGCTTGAATGCCCGATAGAGGCCTGCCCACATGCCATCGCCCAGCGAATCTCCAAAAACCGCCAATTTATATTGATCGTTTTCCGGAAATGGCGTGACGTAGCCGCGCGAAAACTGGTTGAGGCCCTGGGCACTGCCCGAGCTGGAGGCGAGCACACAAAATACGAGCGCTGCAGCCAGTTGCGTCAGCGTTCTTGCGACGAATGTTTGGATTTTATGGGCAAATTTTCGCCCGGATATGAGATACGCAATACCGACCATGTCGTGTCCTCAATCGTACTTACCGTCCCATATCTGCACACAGCTTAGCGCGTGTAAGGGAATCACCAACCATAGTTTATCCCATTGGTGCCCCAGAATGCTTGCCAAAGCGTGAATTCCTGTTTCGTTGTGGAAATACGGTTGGACGCCCCAGCCGCTAACTGTCCTTTCGCATGGCCTGAAGCAGTTTCAGGCTCGGAAAACCATCGGCTTTCAGTCCTTTTTCCTTTTGTACCGTGCTCACGGCTTCGCGGGTCTTTGAGCCGATCACGCCATCGATATCACCGATTGCAAATCCGCGCGCCAGAAGCAATTTTTGCAGTTCTCGGCGCTGATCGCTGTCGAGTGGACGAACACCGTCCGGCCACTCGCGCGCGAAGGCAGGATAGCCACGAATTCTGTCAGAGAGATACCCAACCGCCAGCGCATATTTGGTCGCGGCGTTGTAACGCATAATCGAACGAAAATTCTGCACAATGAGAAAGGCCGGGCCTTTTGAACCTGCCGGCAAGACCAGAGAGGCGCGGTCTCCCGTGCGCGGGAACTCCTTATCGCGCACCCGCTTTATCCCCAATTTGCGCCATTGACCGATCGTCTTGACGGTCCGCAAGCTCGCCTGGCGCGTGTTGAAGCGCTTGGGCAGCACAACCTCATAACCCCAGGTCTGACCCATTTGCCATTTGGAGCGCTTGAGGTAGTTCGCCGTCGAGGCCAAGGCGTCTGGCAGCGTGTCCCAGATGTCGCGCTTGCCATCGCCGTCATAGTCGACGGCATTCCCGAGATATGTCGTGGGAATAAACTGCGTGTGTCCCATGGCGCCAGCCCAAGACCCGGTCATCCGCTCTGGCGTCGTGTCGCCGCGTTCGAGAATTCGCAATGCCGCTATCAGCTGCCGCCGGCCGAACTTTGTGCGACGCCCCTTGTAGGCCAGCGTTGCCAGGGCCCTGATCACATATTTATCGCCAGGAAACGTTCCATAGTTGGTTTCCATGCCCCAAATCGCGATCAAGACATGGCGGTCGACGCTGTAACGTTTTTCAATTGCATCAAGTAATTCTTTCAATTCCACCAGCTTCTTTGCGCCCGTCTCGATGCGCGTATCAGAGACCGCTAAGGCGATATATTGCGAGGCTGGCATCACGAATTCCGGCTGATGGGCGTCTTTTTTCCAAACTTCCGGATCGGGTTCCACGCCTTCGAACGCGCGGACATAGGTCTTGCGCGATATGCCGGCTTTGCGTGCTCGCGGCCAAAAGCCATCGACAAATTTTTTGAATTTTGCGTCCGCCGCCTGAGCCGGCCCCATCGGCGTCGCGGTCGCGCCGATAAGGCATGCCGCAATCAACCCAAGCAGGATCAACACACTGACGCTGCGATGTCGGCGTCTGGTCGCGTGATGCACCTGCTCGGTCATGTTTGCTCTCTGCTTTCGGTCCATCGCTTTGGCTGTCGTTTCGAATCGCATTTGAGCGAATCTAGCAGGCGTTTTTTTGTTGGCCTAGACACCGCTGACCACTTCGCCGTCAATTTTCCGCGGCGCCTAATTGGATGCTGATTTTATGCGATTCATAAGCGCACGGCTGGGATAGCATGTCGGCTTCAAACCAAGCTTCTTCTGAAACGTTCCGACGGCGGCGCGTGTCTTGGACCCAATCAGACCATCGATTTTGCCCACATCGATACCACTGTCCGCAATCCGCTGTTGAAGCAGCTTCACGTCGCTGCGGCCAAATCCCGACACTTTCGACCATCGGCCTTCAAACTTGCTGTCGCTGTAAATTCTGTCGGCAAGATGACCGACATAAAGGGCATACAGATCGGCTTTATTATAGCGCTTGATCACGGCGAAATTGTTGATTGCGAGAAATGCGGGACCCATGGTGCCCGCTGGAAGCACCAAAAATGCCTGTTCGCTCTGCCGATCTTCCTTGAATTCCCGGTCATAGGTCCGTTTCAGACCGAGCGCCAGCCAGTCGCGAATTGGCCGCGCATTGTCGGGTCCAGCCAGAGTGCAATCGAATTTCCTTGGCAGCCGCACCTCGTAGCCCCATGTCTTGCCGGCCTCCCAGCCGTTTTTATTCAAGAAATTGGCTGTTGATGCGAGCGCGTCGGGGATCGTTCCCCAAATGTCGAGCCGGCCGTCACGGTCGTAATCGATGGCATATTTGTGAAAATCGCTCGGCAGGAATTGCGTGTGCCCCATGGCGCCAGCCCAAGAGCTTTTCATCTTTTCCCGGCTGATATGACCGGCCTGTAAAATCTGCAGTCCCAGCAACAGTTCTTTGCGAAAAAATTCTTTCCGACGCCCCAGAAACGCTTGGGTTGTTAGGGCACGAATTGTGTAATGCGGGATCTTTGCGCGGCCGAAGCCCGTCTCACGGCCCCAAATGGCCAGGATTACGCTCTTCTGAACGCCATATTCCTTCTCAATCGCCTCAAGGGTTTCGCCCCAAGATTTGAGTTCTTTGCGGCCCAATTTCGCGATCCGCGCCATTGAGCGCTCGGGGATGTAGCTCGACGGCCGGCCAAATTCGGCTTGTTGTTTGTCCTGTTTTTTTGAAACGGGCGGTGCCGGTGCATCAGGCCCCAAATTTGGCAGCACCAAATCAGGCAATGACCAATCTGGCGATACGTCACGCATAGCCGCGTTGAACGTCTCGTTGGTTACGCCGCTTGCCACCGCATCCGCGCGCAGCTGCGAAAGCCACATCTGGTAACCGTCCTCGACGAGTGACTTGTATTTGGCCGTGGGTTTGGCATGGGTTTCCGCATCAGCCGCGCCGATGCCCATAATTGGCGACCCCATCACTGCGAGCGATAAAATGCACAAAATCGCGACGCGCCAAGGGTGCGCAAGACGCCAAAGGCGCCGCTCAGCAGTGTGTTTGTAGACCAATACGGCCATTGCGCCGCCTCGCCTCGCATCACAATTACCGACGCAGGCAATATCAGAGCCCAGAGCCATCCTCAAGTTAAGCCGCTGGAGCCGATTCAGGCAAATGACGAATGTTTAATCAGGCGTCGGCCATCTCGTGCGGTTTGACCGCTTTGGTCTTGCGCTCGAGCAGATGGCGTTCCCAATCAAGCGCGTGGGTCACGATTGTATCGAGGTCATCGAGCTGGGGCTGCCATGACAAGACATCTCGAATTCGTTCCGCCGCGGCGATGAGTGAGGCCGGATCGCCTGGCCGGTCTTCGGCCTGGCGCACGTCGAAATCCACACCCGAGACCCGCTTGACGGAGGCGATGACCTCTCGGACCGAGAATCCACGGCCATACCCGCAGTTGAACACTTGCGAAACGCCATCACCGCGCAAATAGGCCAGCGCGTCACGATGGGCGCGCACCAGATCACTGACATGGATGTAGTCGCGCACGCACGTGCCGTCAGGCGTTGGATAATCTGACCCGAACACGTCGATATGGGGCCGCATGCCCAATGCCGTTTGACAGGCAACTTTGATCAAATGCGTCGCATGAGGCGTCGATTGACCGCTCCGACCAACCGGGTCGGCGCCTGCGACATTGAAGTAGCGCAAGGCGACATACCGGAAATCGTTGGCAATCGCGGTGTCAGCCAACATGATTTCGGTCATCATTTTCGACGATCCATAGGGTGAAATGGGCGCCAGATTGGCGGTTTCTTTCACCGGATTGGTGTCCGGCAAGCCATAGACGGCAGCGGTGGATGAAAAGATGAAGTTCTCTACGCCACCTGCGACGGCGCTCTCGATCAGCGCGCGCGATGTGACCGTGTTGTTGGCGTAATACCCCAGCGGATCGGCAATCGATTCCGGCACGACGATTGATCCCGCAAAATGAATGATCGCGTTGATATTCTTGTCTTTGATGAGATCACCGAGCAGCTGCTGGTCGTCCGCATTACCGATCACGAGCTCGGCTGTGTGCGGTACGGCCCAGTCAAAACCGGTGGTGAGATTGTCGAGCACGACGACTTCTTCGCCTGCCTCAACAAGATCGAGGGCCATGTGGCTGCCGATATAACCCGCTCCGCCAGTGATCAATACGCTCATCGCAGTGCTCCAATTCCAAAAAATATGCTTTTCGAAACATCGGCATGGTAAGGGGAATAAGTTTCGCGACCGTAACCTGCGCCTAACTGACCGCTGGCGCGCAACAGCAGCCGTTCACGGGCCGGTGGTCCGCACACCGACGCTCAATGACAAAAATGCCAAATCCAGTTCGCAAAGCCGTTTTTCCTGTCGCAGGTCTTGGAACCAGGTTTTTGCCTGCGACCAAAGCCATGCCGAAGGAAATGTTAACCGTGGTCGATCGGCCATTGATCCAGCACGTTGTCGATGAAGCGCGTGCGGCGGGAATCGAGCACTTCATCTTCATTACGGGGCGAAACAAAAGCATCATCGAGGATCACTTCGACAAGCAGGTCGAGCTCGAAGAGGCGCTGCGAGAGCGCGGAAAGACGATGGAATTGGAGCTGTTGTCGCGCGACCTGCCGGAGCCTGGGCAAACAAGCTTCACCCGTCAGCAATCACCCCTTGGATTGGGCCATGCGATTTGGTGTGCGAGAGATCTGGTGGGTGACGAACCGTTCGCTCTGCTGCTGCCCGATGTGCTCGTGCAGACAAGTGGCGCCGGCTGTTTGGCCCAGCTCTTGGACGTCTACGCCGAACATGGCGGCAATGTCCTGGCGGTTGAGGAAACCGATAGCGAAGATCTCCACAATTATGGCGTCGTCGACGTCGAGACCGGCGAAAACGACATCTATCCGGTCAAGGGAATGGTCGAAAAACCGGCTTCGGGATCGGCGCCATCCAACATGATCATCATGGGTCGCTATATCCTCCAACCCGAGATCTTCGACATTCTACAGGCTGGCGAAACGGGCGCCGGAGGCGAGATTCAGCTGACCGACGCCATGCTGAAGCTGCTGCCCTCGCAATCATTCCACGCGCTCAAATATAAGGGCCGCAGCTTCGACTGCGGCTCGAAGGTCGGGTTCTTGGCCGCCAATGTCGCCTTCGCACTCGCGCGCAAGGACATCGGCGCGACCTTCGTCCAGGAGCTGAAGAAACTGTTGTAGCGGGCGAACAAGCCAGATCAGCGGCGCAAGCGAAGACCCAACAGAAACAGATTTGCCTGATAGTCATTTGAATTGCTTGTGCTCGAAAAATCGGTGAACTCATAACCGGCGACCAGGCCGACCATGCGGTTCAATCTGTATTCTCCCTCGACGGCTACTTCGAGCGTTTTTTCCTCTAGATTTGCGCTGGCGAAATCTTCCATCTCGTAAGCGACACCCGCTGTCAGAACCATGTTGGTTCTAAACGCATGCTCGACCTCGACGCCAACCGTCTGAACCAACGAGCCGATTGAATTGGCCAGCGTCGTGGTCTCGATATTGAATGCCGCGTTGAAGTTGATGTTGGTTAGGGGGCTCATCGCCCAAATCACATTTGCCGCGAGAATAGCGCCTTCGACGCCCTTCAAAGTCCCGTTGTCGGGTGTTTGCTGCGCAAACCCCGCAGCGATATCGCCGATGACAATGCCACCAAAATCGAGTGAGAAGCCGCCAAGCGCCGCCCAACCATTGGAATCCAGTTTCAATCCATTGGCATTTGCGCGCGCCAGTTCGATTTCATTTCCGCTACCCTCGGCGAAGATTGCGACGCCGGGGATGAGTTCGTAGGTCAGACGCCCCGTCAGTTCGCGCTCGGTATTGTCGCGCGCGGCGTTGTCGAATGTGCCACCGTCGATCAGCGATACGTCGCCGAATTCCTCTTCGGTAAGCTGGCCGCGCAATGTCACACTCAAGCGGTTGAAGACGTGGTTTGCTTGCAGCGCGGCATCCTTGGTAATTTCGGTCGGGCGTTGGGCGGCATTGTTGGGGACGTTGATATCGCCGCGGCTCTCGGTCTGGCTTTCGTAAGAGGTTTCGGCCTCCAGGCTGGACCGCCGGCCAATATCAATGCGGCCGCTCAATGTGGCGGCGTTGTTCTCTTCGTCTTCCGAAGAAAAATCGTCGTAAATGACCTTTTCGTATTCGAACCCGCCGGCAAGCTCGTGACGTGACCAGTCGGATCGCAACTCGAAGGACGGCGTCAGACGCGTCGACCAATCCGAGCGCTTGATCGTGGACGATTCAAAGACATTGTCCGAGTGCCGCCGATCAGATTCAAATTGGGGGAAAAACAAAAAACTTCCAAGTCGAATACCAAGAGGGTCGTAAGGGTCGATCTCTGCTTGATTTAGCCTGTTGAATTCGCTGTCGGCTAGCTCGTTTTCTAGCAGCGAGTCGGCATCAAGATCGGTGGCGCGATCGTTTAGCTCAATTTCCGCATCCAATCCGCGCCCCGCTAGACCAATGTTTTCGTCGGCGCTGGAGCGGCGATCACGTTCGTCACCGTCCTCGTTCTCTTCCCCATCCAAGTCATCGCGTCGATCGCGGTCCGCATTCAGCAGAATATCTTCAGCGGAATCTTGAGCGAGCACGGGTGCTGGCAGGACAATGGCAAGACCAGCCAATGCCAGGATTATCACCCCAAGAATTTGCGACACGCGTGGACGAATGGCCAACGGAAGCCACCTCGGCAGCTGGAAACGGCGGGCAATTGCCCTGGATGTTCGGGAACGCAATACGAGTGATCGCGCAAGCCTAGGGTGACTAGGGTTAAAGAGCCGTTTACCATGATCGGGCTGAAACGCAGTTTTCGCAGCAAATCCCATGGTATTTTTCGCGTAACTGTCTTCAAATCATTTGAAACAGGCGCTGGAGCCCAAGCAGGATGCTCGTATCGTGAGTTCGGTTAAATTGAAGACTGTGACGAGCCAAGACCCCAACAAGATCCGGCATGCGATCGCGTCCGCTAAGCGGACGCTCGATCTGGAATCGCATGGCCTGTCGGCCCTGGCCGAAACACTGGGCGATAGTTTGGCCGGCACTTTCGCCGAAGCCATCGGCGTGCTTGCCGATATCAACGGCCGCGTCATTGTCACCGGAATGGGCAAGAGCGGTCATGTTGGTCAAAAGGTCGCCGCCACGCTCGCCTCCACGGGCACGCCCGCCATGTTTGTGCATCCAAGCGAAGCCAGCCATGGCGACCTTGGCATGATCACCAGTGAAGATGCGATTTTGGCGTTCTCTTGGTCGGGTGAGACAATCGAACTCACCAGCCTGATCGATTATTCGCGCCGTTTTCGCGTGCCGCTGATCGCGGTGACATCGCGCGGCGACAGCACCCTCGCAAATGCATCGGAAGTTACGCTCGCGCTGCCGCGAGCCAAGGAAGCCTGCCCGCATGGCCTGGCGCCAACGACATCCACCATCATGCAGTTGGCGCTTGGTGATTGTCTGGCCATTGCACTGTTGGAAAGTCACGGCTTTACCGCCAAGGATTTCAAGGTGCTTCACCCTGGCGGTCAGTTGGGTGCAAACCTGAAATTCGTAAGCGATGTCATGCACACAGCCGACCGGTTGCCGCTCGCAGACCAGACCGCATCGATGGGCGACGCGCTTGTCACCATGACCGAAAAAAGCTTCGGGTGCCTCGGCGTCACTGGCGACGACGGTGCGCTTGTCGGCATCATCACAGATGGTGATCTGAGGCGAAACATGGGCCCGCAATTGTTGCAAGCTTCGACCGGCGACATCATGACGGCGGTTCCCAAGTCCGTAACGCCCGATACGCTGGCGAGTGCGGCACTCGAAGTCATCAACAGCTCAAGCATCACCGCGCTGTTTGTCGTCGAAGATGGAAAACCGGTCGGTATCGTTCATGTGCACGACCTGTTGCGCATCGGCTTGGCCTGATCTGCGCGGCACAATCGCGGTCATTAATGCGGAATTAGGACTGCAGCGATGATTATCCCCTGGTGCGCGTTTGTGTGCTGTTGGGGGATCGTATGCGCCGCCATCGCCTGTTTGGCTTGGATCACTTCGCTGTAATCTTGGTTGTTGCGCTCCTGCTGACAGGTTGCGGCGCAGTCGGTGTGATGAAGACCGCGGGGAACATCACTTACAAAGCAACCAAGACAACGGTTAAGGCTGCGGGAACGGCGGCGAAATGGACCTACAACGGCGCCCGCAAGGTTGCGCTCAAGGTCACAGGCTCCGACGACGAAGCCTATGAGGACAGCGGGTCCGATTACGAAGACAGCGATTCCGATTATGCGGACGCAGACGACACCTCCGATCACACCGCGTCGACGACGAGCATTCGGCTTCCAGAGGTGGTCAAGCATCCCTAAACTGATCGCTGAAGCCTTAGACAACCCCACCTCGCGCCGTCGGTAGCCGCCTGTGGCATCATCATCAGTTGATCTTTTCATAATTGGCGGCGGCATCAATGGTGCGGCCATCGCGCGCGATGCAGCCGGACGCGGTCTGCGCGTCATGTTGGCTGAACGCGGCGACTACGCCACCGCCACGTCATCAGCCTCCTCCAAGCTCATCCATGGCGGTTTGCGCTATCTGGAGAGCTATGAATTCGGGCTTGTGCGCCATTCTTTGGTAGAGCGCCATCAGCTATCGCGAACTGCGCCGCACCTGGTCAGACCTCTGGAATTTATGATTCCCGTCACGGCCCATCAACGCCGGCCGGCCTGGTTGGTCTATCTCGGGCTGAAACTCTATGACGCGTTGGCTTGGCGGAAGAACATCGGTCCCAGCGGCCGGCTCAGCGCCGCGCGAATCGCCAAATTGCCCTTGTTGCGCAAACACGGCCTGAAATCGGTTCTGCACTATTACGACTGTCAAACCGACGATTCCCGCCTGGTCCTGGCGCTGTTGCTCGACGCCCGCCAGCGCGGTGCTGATATTGGCAATTACCGCGACGTTAGCAGCATCGCCGGTCTCAAGGACGGCTATCGCGTCGCCTTCAGCGAAAATGGTGCCCGGCGCACGGTCGATGCGCTGTTCGTGGTCAATGCGGCTGGTCCTTGGGTCAACAGCGTCAATCGATTGTGCGACGCGCCGCCGCCCGAGCGCGCGATGCGTCTGGTCCGCGGCAGCCATATCGTGCTGGCCATGCCTTTGTCCGGCCAGCAGTCGGCCTACACGCTGCAAAACAGCGATGGGCGCGTGGTGTTCACGCTGCCCTGGCTCAACAACCGGTATCTGGTGATCGGCACAACGGATGCACCGCACCATGGCGATGCTTCGACGGCGGTTTGCAGCGATGAAGAGCGCGACTATCTGCTCGAAATTTACAACCGCTATTTCGAACATCCCGGCGGCCCAGCTGACGCGTCCCAGGTGATCTCCAACTGGTCGGGCGTGCGCGCGTTGGTGGACGATGGCGACGACAATCCAAGCAAAGTGTCGCGCAGCGCCAGCTACAGCCATCGTGCCCAGGGCACAGGCGGCTTTATCAGCGTCTACGGCGGCAAACTGACGACCCACCGAATTCTGGCGGAACACGTCATGACGCAGCTTGCCCGGCTGGGGGCACAAATTGCGCCGGACTGGACGCGGGATGCGCCCTTATTTGGCGGCCGCTTCAATCGCGAGGAGCTGCTTGACCTGGCTGCTGCGGGCCCCGATACACTGACCGAGGTGACGCGCCGTCGCTGGGTCTTCACTTATGGTGATCAGACCGAGCAGCTCTATTCGGCAATCGAAGCAAATCCCAGTCTGCTCAGAGAAATTGCTCCGGGTATTTCAGAGGCAGAATTGATCCATGCGCGAACGATGGAAGACGCGCGCAGTGCGGACGATTTTCTTAATCGTCGCACAAAACTGTTCATCGAATTGACGCCAGCCCAACACAAGAAAATCGCTGGCTGGTTCGGCAATTGAATGAGCGGCATTTACCGGCATGGTAAAGCGCCCGTTAATTCTTGACGCTTCCGGCGCACCGCCAAATTTCGGATTAACGCTTCGATAAGCATGCTGGCGCGCATTCATCAAGCAATGCGTCAGTTTTTTGCTCGAATTTGATTCATCAGCCCCTCCGGCGGCCTGCAATTGCAATCTGCCAGTTCCCGACGCCAGACCTGGCGGCTTAGGGATTATTTAGCTGATCGCGCCCTACACTTGGTTCAAACATTGGGGAAATTCGGATCCAAATCCGATCTTTTGTAACGCGTTCGGGGCACACAATGGATATTGCAACAATCGCCGGAATTCTGGCCGGTTCTACAGTCGTAGCGGTCGCAATTGTTATCGGCGGAGATGTGGGCAGTTTTGTCAACGTTCCATCCGTCCTGATCGTCATAGGCGGCGCATTTGCCGCCACGGTGATCCGTTTTCCGCTCGCCAATGTCTTCAGCGCCTTGATTCTTGGCGGCAAGGTCGCCTTCACTCACAAGCATACGAACGCGAAGGAAATGATCGAGATCATCGCCGATTTAGCAGCGGTCGTGCGCAAGGATGGTCCCTTGGGTTTGGAAAAGGCAGAGATCGAAGACGACTTCCTGAAGAAGGGTGCCCAATACGTCGCAGACGGTTACGACGAGAAACTGATCAGCGAAGCGCTTGAGCGCGAGCGGGATCAGAACCTCGAGCGCCTCGATGAGGGCCAGCGCATTTACAAAGCCATCGGCGATGCGGCTCCCGCCTTCGGCATGATCGGAACACTGGTGGGTCTGGTGCAGATGTTGAGCACCATGGACGATCCATCGACGATCGGCCCTTCCATGGCCGTTGCTCTCTTGACGACGCTTTATGGCGCCGTTGTAGCCAACCTCATCGCCCTGCCCATCGCCGACAAGCTTTCGACGAAAATGAAAATCGAGGAAGTCAGCCAGACCCTCGCGATCGATGGGGTCCTGCAGTTGCACGCTGGCAAGAATCCGAACCTGATCCGCGAAATGCTTGAGGCCTATCTGCCCGAAAAACACCGTGGGCGGCCCGAAGACCCGGAAGCGGTCCCCGCTTAAGGCGCGGTAATCTCAACGGGCATGTAGGACAGCAGTTATGGCAAAAAAACAGCAAGCGCCGACCGGGCCACCGGAATGGATTGTGACATTTGCGGACCTGATGTCGATCCTGGTCTGCTTCTTCGTGTTGCTCATTTCGTTTTCGATCCAGGACAAACAAAAACTCCAGGTTGTCGCCGGTTCGATGCGCGAGGCATTCGGCATCAAATACGTTGCCCGCAAAGCCGGTATGATCGAGCGCGAGGGCTCACCGGTACGCGATTTCGTGCGCGCCGTATCACCGATCAAACGCGACGCCGATTCCGATTTTTCGAACGAGCGGCATGATCAGAACCGCAAACAAGGTCCAGAGGCCAATACGCACAATATCGAAAGAACTGATATTGAGCGCCCGCGGCAGTTCGCGGTCGCAGCCGCATCATTGCGGCAAGCTTGGCGCGAGCTACCCGAGATCCACGAAATCTCCGACAGCTTGATCGTCGAGGAATCGCCGCAAGGGCTGCACATCCAGCTGGTTGATCAGGAAGGGCGCTCGATGTTTCCGTCGGGCTCATCGGAGCCCTATGCGCGCACGCGCGCCATTCTAGAAAAAATGGCGCCTGTGCTGAAAAAATTGCCCAATCGCATTTCGATCACGGGGCACACGGATGCCTCGCGCCTATACGACAAGCCTGGTTATACGCTTTGGGATCTCTCGGCAGATCGGGCAAAAGCCGCCCGCCACGTGTTCTCCGCCATGGGCGTGCCGCATGATCGCTTCCACTCGATAACCGGACGCGCTGATGCTGAACCGCTCTTTCCGGAAGACCCGTTTCTCGCATCCAACAGGCGCATATCGATCTTGATCATGCAGGAAGCACCGCCGCTTCCCATCGATATCCATCCATAAACTGGCCGGATCGGTCGCCCAAAGAGATCAACTGCTCTTTGCCGGCTCGACGAGCAGCGTCGCGCCGTCGGCACCGGTCACGGTGACCCTCTTGCCTTTGGGCAGATCTTCACCTTCTACGAGCCATACGGTGTCGCCGATACGCACCTTGCCATGACCGTTCTCAATCGCTTGGTCGAGAACATAGGCGCGGCCTACGTGCTGCAGTGCGCGCTTGTTCAGCAGAGGCCGGTCGCTCTCAGTCGAGTGGTTGCGCATGAAATTTCGGGCTGCAAATGCTGCCGCAATCGACAAGATGACGAACATCATCATCTGCCATTGCCAAGCCAACCCGGTCGTCAAGGCAACGGCGCCGACAATCGCAGCGGCCGCGCCGAACCAAATAAAGAATACGCCTGGAACGGCCAGTTCGAGCAGCAGGAAGATGCCGCCAAGGATCAGCCAGCTCCAGCCGCCAAGTTCGACAATTGTCGATGCAATTGGTCCCATAGCCTTCAGCGCTCGCTAAACGCTCGGAACCGAACCGCCGCTGCTGGTGCGGCCGGTTTGGGCGGCACCGCGGGCGCCGGACTGGCGAGATGACTTGCTGGGTGCCTTCTTGGAATTGCTGTCGCCTGGACCAAACGCCTCGCGCGTGATCTCCGCCAGGCCACCCACCGCACCGATGACCGACGCGGCATCGAGCGGCAGCATCAGCACTTTCTGATTGTCGGCGGAGGCCAGCGATTTGAGGGCATCGACATACTTGTTGGCAACGAAGTAGTTGATCGCTTGGACATTTCCTTCCGAGATCGCGTCACTGACCATTTGCGTGGCCTTGGCCTCGGCCTCGGCCTCGCGCTCACGGGCTTCAGCGTCGCGGAAGGCGGCTTCGCGCCGGCCCTCAGCAGACAGAATTTGTCCCTGCTTTTCGCCCTCGGCCTTGAGAATTTCAGACTGCCGCTGGCCTTCTGCGATCAAAATCTCGGCGCGCTTGTCGCGCTCGGCCTTCATCTGCCGCCCCATGGCCTCGACCAAGTCTTTCGGAGGATTGATGTCTTTGATCTCAATGCGCGTCATCTTCACGCCCCAGGGATTGGCGGCGGCGTCGACAACGGTCAGCAAACGATGATTTATTTCGTCGCGCTGCGACAGCAGCTCGTCCAAATCCATCGAGCCCATGACGGTACGAATGTTGGTCATGGTTAGGTTCAAAATTGCGTTCTCGAGATTGTTGACCTCATAGCTCGCCTGGGCGGCGTCGAGCACCTGGAAAAACGTCACGCCATCCACCTGGACCATGGCGTTGTCCTTGGTGATCACCTCTTGGCTGGGCACATTTAACACCTGCTCCATCATGTTAATCTTCCGCCCGATGCGATCGATGAAGGGCACGATGATCCCAAGCCCCGGCGTGAGCGCGCGCGTATAGCGGCCGAAGCGCTCGATCGTATAGTTGAATCCTTGGGGAACAATCTTGACGCCGGCAATCAAGGTCAGGATGCCGAGGGCTAAGATTACGAAGACGAAAATGTCAAATCCGAGCATAGCGCTGGTAATCTCCTTGGGGGCGGGAGCTTTCAATTATATGGGTATTTTCGCGTTCACATTGAAGTAATGCGCGCCGGATTTGGTAAATTTGCGCTCAAACTGCGCCCAACTCGGCCTCTGTCAGCGGTTTGATCAGATCCAGCCGGACAGTTCGCGCTCCACCAAGGATCGTATGACGGCCATGCCTGGAGGGGAATCGTTCAAACAAGGAATAAAGTGAAACTTCTCGCCGCCGTTCTCCGAAAACGTTTCGCCGACACCCATCGCAATCTCCTCGAGCGTTTCGAGGCAATCACTGGCGAATCCCGGAGAGAGGATTGCGATGCGCTTGATACCCGATTGAGCCAATTCACGAACGGTGTCCTCCGTATAGGGCTGCAACCATTCCTCGGGCCCGAAGCGCGATTGAAACGTCAGACGCAACTTCTTTTCGCTCCAACCGAGCTCTTGGCGCAGCAGCCGCGTCGTTTTCTGGCAATGGCAATGATAAGGATCGCCCTTCTCGAAGTAGGATTGCGGAATGCCGTGATAGGAGGTCAGCACCACCTGCGGTTTCCAATCGAGCGCGCCGAGTGAGGTTTTCACCGAGCTGGCGAGTGCTGAAATGTAGATTTGTTCGTCGTAGTAGGGCGGCACAACACGTAAAGCTGGCTGCCACCGCCAGCTCTTTAGGGTATCGAACACCTGATCGCTCACGCTGGCGGACGTGGTGGCGCTGTATTGCGGGTAGAGCGGGAATACCAAGATGCGTTCGCAACCTGCCGCCATCATCGCTTCAAGACGCGATGGGATCGAGGGATCGCCATAGCGCATTGCCCAATCAACCACGAGAGCGGGCCCGTGCTTTGCCAGTGCACGTTCGAGTTTGTCGGCTTGCGCGCGTGTGAATGTCCGCAGCGGAGATTCATCGAGTTCCCGGTTCCAAATCTTGTCGTAGGCTTCGCCAGAGCGCTTCGGACGACGTCTCAACACGACGCCATGAAGAACAGGCCACCAAAGCGCGCGTGGCCATTCAATGACGCGCGGATCCCACAAGAATTCTCCTAGATAGCGGCGCACCGACGCCGGATCGGTTGCGTTGGGCGTGCCGAGATTGATCAGCAACACGCCCACCTTGCCCTTGGCCAATTTCGGATGGCCTTTCGGCGCAAACCGGCTATCTGGCGTGAATTTTCTATTCTGCTGCGCCTTAGAAGCGCGCGGTTTCGAAACTGCTCGAGTCATAGCAGCCATACATAATGCATGGCCGTCGCTTACCCAAGTGCGCCGTGGATATGTCTGCAAAAAGAAAACGCATGCCGCCCCAGAAATTGGGACTGGCTCATGGAGCTGCTCAGCTGCTTCGTACCCGCGCATTGAGTGGCGTGCACGTTAGCGGTTCATTCATCTTAATTCGCTAAATTTTCCGCTGGAGCCATAGGTGCGGCCAATGACCAAAACAAGCAGCAGCGACAAGCGCGTTGAGCCACGGCGCAAAGCCCATATTCCGGCATTCATCTCGAACCTGGACGAAACGTTTCAGATGCGCTGCATCATCCGCGACGTGAGCGAACACGGCTGTCAATTGGTCGCGAGTCGCGTTCACGAAATTCCCGACGAATTTCATCTGACACCGGTTGGATTTGAGGAACCGCTCAGTGGTCGTGTCATGTGGCGCGACCGCAAGACAATGGGTGCGGTGTTGTCGCTGAAAGATACCGAATCCGAATTTGCAACCGCTGGATCGTTTCTCTCCAGCTGTGTCGAGAACATGAATGACGATGATGTTCTTGTGTTGGGAGAGGAGCCGCCGCCGCCCATGAGTTATGATCGCCGCATGACGATCTATTTCTCCGAACTCGACGGCAAGTCCGCTGCCAATAAGACCACCTGATTGGCGTCGCGAAGCCAATCTATTGCCGGTTGGCGCTCTCCAATTTGATCGAACTCAGATAGGCGATGCTGCTTGCGAAGGTGTCATCGGTGTCGCAAAAAATCGCAGCAATCGTGAGCCGCGCATCATCGCTGCGGCTTGAGATCTTCTCATACAATTCGACCAGATCGACCTCTTCCTCAATCCATCTACCGATATCGCCGTACCCGCTCTGGGCCACGTAATGGGGAAATCCCATGATGAATTTGTAGTCTCCAGGCTTGAAGCTCCCGCTGCTCCAAATGATTTCCGTGGTGTGGTCTTGGCCCTCGCTGTCGGCGAAACGCAGAAAAAGCCTGACCGGATGATCGTCGCCTGCGATGAACTGCTCATTGATCGCAGTGGAGATCGGCTTCTCGACCATCCAAGACCACTTCAATTTTGGCAGCTTGCGAATATCGATGTCGGTGTAGCGGCCAAAAATTGACCCGCTGGCATCCGTCTCGCAACGCAGCGCAGGCACGCCATTCTTGCTCACCAAATCGATCTGCATCGGCGTTCGCATCACAAAGGTGCGATGGAACCATCCCTCTTGCGGTGGATCGAGTTGCAAATCACTTGAGAAATCCATGATCGTCGCAGAACGTGAATCAGCTCCAACGACCAGAGGATTTGCGGGCCGCTCGCGATCGGTTGGAAACAAAATGCTGCCCAACAAAATTGCAGCGATAAGCAAAGCTATCGCTATGGCAATCCGGATCATTGATGAACCGCGCTCCGGCTATTGGCTGTGCGACTATTCAAATAGCACAAAATAGCCGTACGCTACGATGAGCGCGGGAATCGCCGAATAAAGCGTCGCCAAGATCGCAGCTTTGGGGGCCAACGCCAGGGCTGGGAACAGCGCATCGCCGTCATTGGCTATCGCGTTGCCAAATTGCGCCGAAAGAGGAATGGCGCCTGAGAGATACAAAGTCGTAATGACAATCTGTGGTCCGCATCCAGGAATAAAACCGACAAGGATGGCGACGAGCGGAACAAGCGGCGCCCACACATGGAGCCAGTTTTCAATTCCCGAACCTGTGGCATGGACAGCCAATTCATAAGTCAAAAAGCCAACCACGACCCAGGTCGTGACAAAATTTGTGTCCTTGATGACCCGTTGAGAAATGGACAGAGCAGAAGCGTCGTAATCGTGCTGTCCGACATAACCCTCTTTATCTCTCTTCGACGAGGCCCACATGACCAAACACATGATGCCCGCCAACGCGCCAAACCACAGCGTTGGCTCCATTGCCGACAACGGACCGAACAAATAATCGGTGTCGATCTGCAGGGCGAACAACAAGCCCAGAACCACGCCGGGTGCGGCGAGATATATCCAAGTGGAATTCGCCAATCGCCAAATCGCGCTTGGCTCGATGCGCGGCAACACGCCGTTTTTCATTGGCCCAATAGGTCGGCTCAACCCCTCATCGGCGCGCATGAAATCGCTGCCGTGAATTGCGTCAATCAGCCAGCCTGAGACCGTACCGATGGTGAAGCCAGCCGCCATCATGGCCAGGCCCGTCGTGGGCTCTCGCGCGATCAGCAAAAAAGCCGCATCACCCATTGTGGCGATCAGAACCGCGACCACCGAGCCAAACGATACGAGACCCTTGGTATATTGCGTCACGACGATGATGGCGCCGCCGCATCCAGGCAACGCACCAAGGAACGAAGCTATCGGGGCTTGAAAATAACGGGCTCTGGCCATCGTGCGGCCGAGATTGAAGCTGAAGGCGCTCTCAAAAACGTAGACGAGGGCGAGCGTCGCGGCCACGAATACCGTGACCTGCAGATAGGCATCGGCGATCGCCGAAAGCACTATTTGCCGCAATTCAGGCGAAACCGATGCGATCGTCGCGATGACCAAAAGCAGGAACAAGCGCCACGCATTTGTGGGCAACCTAAGCTCTGCCCATGCGATCGCTCGCCGGCCGGTATTGAATACGAGTTCGGTCATTAGGCTGCCTCAGCCGCGCATTGCTGCGAAAAATCATTATCGACTAACAATGATTATAGGAACGATTTGCAACAATTGCAATTAGGAATTGTTCGCAACACCGTGTTTTACCGGGTGATCAGGTCCACTGCACGCGCCCTACAGGCGAGGTGCCGCCGGTCTTGAATTCCAAACCGCTGCGATGGGCTGGTGCCTCCATCGCGATCGGTTCAAAGATATATTGCTTGATGTGTCGCGGGCGAGATACGGAAGCTGCTTCAACGAGTTGTTTGGTTCAACAACCAATCTTTGCAGAAAATGACATTGATGATTGCGCCGCACACGCCGATCACTCAGCTTGCGCTTCGTCTTCTTGAGATGGCATTTCTCGCTGCTCAATCTGCGCGGTCTCGTCAGATTCGAGTTCCTTCAGGCGCTCCCTGGCGTTCTGCTCGACCTTATCGAGATCCGCGTAACTGGCGTCGATATCCCTGCGCATGGCCTCGAGTTCGGTTTTGCGCTCTCCGATCTTCCATACAAGATAGAGCAGTTGAGCTTCCTCGCCTGTGTCGGTCTCGTAGAGATGCAGCAGCTTTTCGCACTCGCGCAAGCTCAAACCAATCCGCTTGCCCCTCAGGATCAGGCGCAACTTGGTCCGCTGATAGGCGTCATAGATCCGCGTGCGGCCACGGCGCTTGGGCGAGAGCAATCCGATGGACTCGTAATAGCGAATGGTCCGATAGGAGACGTCAAAATCGCGCGCCAGCTCGCCGATCGTGTAGGTCTTCTTGCTCGTCAATTTGAATATTTCAGCCACTGGTTGGCCCCATCATTTTCCGTCGACGCCCGTTCGGTTATTTTCCCTCAAATTGGGGCTGACGCTTATTGAGAAAGGCATCCAAGCCCTCTCTGAAGTCGCTGCTGTCAACATTGGACTTCTGGATCTCCGCTTCCAAGTGAAACATGTCGTCATAGCTCATGGATGAAGCCGAACGCATGGCGCGTTTTGTCGTTTGTATGGCAAGCGGTGCGCGTGTCGAAAGCTGCTCGGCCCATTCGATGGCATTTGTCACAACTTCGTCGTTTGGTACGACGCGATTGACGAGGCCGAGCTCGAGGCAACGTTCAGCCGAGAGCTTCTGACACTCGATCGCCACCTCGAATGCGCGTCGATAGCCCATTCGCGTGGGCAGAAGCCAGTTGGCGCCGCCGTCGGGACACAAGGAGAGATTTGCAAATGGCGAGAGCAAGTATGCGCTGTCGGCCATCACCATCAGGTCGCATTGCAGAGCGAGCGACATGCCAATTCCGGCAGCTGGCCCGCACACGGCCGCGATGACCGGCTTACCCATTCTGCCGATTGCTTGATATGACGGAAAATATTCGTTTTCCAGTTGCCGGTTGATTTCGCTGCCATCGACATTGTCTTGGATGAATTCATTGAGATCGGCGCCGACATTGAAGCTCTTGTCATTGCCGCGGATGACGACGGCTCGAATCGCGTCGTCCTTTTCAACATCGAGCAGCGCCTCAAGCAGTCCCAGACGCGTCGCGCTGTCGAATGAGTTGTATCCGCCCTGCCGCTCGAATCCGATAATGGCAACTGCGCCACGGCGCTCGAGCACGATTTCCGACTGACCTGACTCTTGGTTCGATTGCGCCTGGCTCATCAATAGTCTCCCATTCAAATTTCGCGCAACGGTTATGCCCGCAGCTCACAACCTGCTTGCTCGTAACCGTCAGCTTGCGACCTTTTGCTTCCGGCCTTGCCAAAACTCTTCCCGCAGCTTGAATTTCTGCAACTTCCCGGTCGCCGTCCTCGGTAAACCGGTCAGGAGCTCCACTGACGTCGGGCACTTGAATTTCGCCAGATTATCTCTGCAAAACGCTATCAGCTCCTGCTCATTGGCCGCTTCGCCGTCATGCAACACAACGAGTGCCTTTGGCGTTTCACCCCATTTTTCGTGTGGTACGCCAATGACCGCGCACTCGGCAACGGCCGGATGTTTGTAGAGCACGTCCTCGATATCGACACTCGAGATATTTTCGCCACCCGAAATGATGACATCCTTTTTTCGATCGACGATCTGAATGTTGCCAACATCATCCCAAACGGCAAGGTCGCCGGTATGAAAGAAACCGTCGTAAATCGCGGCGGCGGTCTGTTCGGGTTGCTGCCAATATCCCTTGAAGACCATATTGCCGCGGGCGCAGATCTCGCCAACGCTGGTGTTGTCCTTGGGCACCACCTGACCGTCGTCATCGAGCAATTGCAGCTCAACGCCAAGGCCCGGAATGCCGGCACGTGAGCGCCGCTGATAGTCGCTCTCCGCTGTTTGAAAATCGGGCACATGATAGGTGAGCAGCGGCGCGGTCTCGGTCAGGCCATAAATCTGAACGAACTTCCAGCCAAGCTCAGTTTCAAGACTTTGGATGAATGAGGCCGGTGGCGGCGCGCCACCCATAACGATGCGAACCTCTTGCTCGATCTTGTATTGGTCCCGTTCGGTAAATCCCATGATCATGCGGAAGACAATGGGCGCCATGCACATGAAGGTGACGCCCTCCCGTTCGACCAGTTCAAAGATCTCCTTGGCATCAACCTGCCGCAACACCACATGCGTGGCGCCCAGTCCGACCAAAGCGTAGATCGCGCCCCAGCCGTTACAGTGGAACATTGGCAGCGTCCACAACTCGACGTCGTCATGACCCAATTGGAGATGCACGATCATGTTGTAGGCATTGATGTAAAAATTCCGGTGCGTCAGCTCGACACCTTTCGGCATGGCCGTTGTGCCGGATGTGTAATTTATTGAAACGGTATCGTCTTCGTCGCACTCAATCTGGTGCTGAAGCTCGCTGGGATGCGTCTCGATCCAACCATCAAGATTGATCCAATTCTCGGTGTGGGCATCATCGTAGCGAGCTTCGATGAAGTGCTCGAGAGCGGAAGCATCTCCGCGAATTTCGTCAACCAGCCCAACAAAATCATAGTCGGCAATGATGGCCTTTGCGCCGGAATGCTGGAGGATGAAAAGCGTTTCTTGCGCCGTCAGGCGAAAATTTATTGGAACCAGGATGAGCCCCACTTGGGAGGTCGCAAAAAGGCTTTCAACGAAGAAATGTGAGTTGGGCGACAAGATCGCAACCCGGTCGCCCTTCTGCAGCCCAAGCGAACAAAGCGCATTGGAGAGCTGGTTCGTTCGCTTGTGGAATTCGCGATAAGTGAAGCGTCTGTCGCGATCAACGATTGCTGTTTTTCCGCCATAGAGCGACGAAGCACGCTTCAGAAAATCATCCAACAACAATGGAACGCGCATCGCGTTTCTCCACTTAGCATTGACCCGCATCAGGCAGGCGGCACGTCATCAATCGGCTGGCTGCAGTGTTCCTGTGATCTCGCTCAGCACCCTAACACCGGTCGGTCCGTAAAAATGCATCAGGGCGGCGAACTGGCCATCGCCGTCTTCGCCAAACTTTGACAGACGTTCAGCCTCCCAAATGAGATCTTCGGCCCTCACATACAGCGTCCTGTTCTCTCCTGGCGCGATTTCTCCGCCTTCGACGATCAATCCGCTGCGCGCAATTGCTTCGTCGGGATCGTCACGCATAATGTTAGCCAAAACATCCGGATTGATGAACCTCGCATAAGAGCTGCTGACTTCGCCAAGACGCAGCGGCATATTAGTGTTGTTCGTGACTTTGATCTGCATTCGGAGGCTGCGAGCCGGAGTGACATAGGCTGCCTGTTCGACCTTCGCATCGACCGTTCGGCGCGGCTTGGCAAGCGGGGCTATGACGACACCCTCCGGCTGTGCTGGATTTATGCTCGGTACAACGAACCCTGCGGTGCTCGATGCTTGGGCGATATAGTTGAAGTCAGCTGCATTCCCTCCGACCTCGATCCATTTACCTGGACCGATCAGGGGACCGGCATCGTCGATATGCAGTACTGGGTGGATGTGTGATCGACCCGGAACACGCGCCTTCAATGCCATTTCATATTCGTAGTGTCCGCCAAGCTCTAGGCTCACCGGCGCGACCTGCCGTAGGCCGTTTATTTTGGTGCCCAACCGCAACAACGCCGGCTCGGTAGCGCCAGTATGCAAAAAGACGCGCGGCGACTTCGACAATGCGTCCGGCCAGTTGGTCGAAACGTAGAATTTGCCTTTCAATGTGACGGCATCATTGATCTCGGCGCTCGAACGGCTGATCTCCGTGTCGTACCACTGGATCGAGCGTACGCGCAGATCAGCTTGCTGAAATTTTTCCCCGTGCGCCACAACCTCGGAGATCGGCACCAACAGCATGAGCGCGAGTGCGATTATTCCCGCCCGGGCGGAACAGCTATCCAGTTCCAGAGACACCTCTTGCTCCTTGTGTCTGACCTAACCAGTCATTTCGGGCAACGCCGCGGGTCGGCTCTGGCTCGGATTTGCCAATGGTCAATCGGTTCAGTTGATCCAGCGGATCGCTCCAGATATGGACACCCGCCATAATTTGACGTAAGCGTAAGTTTATAGAAATCCAGCGCGCGCAGTGCGGTTTTTGCGGTGTGTATGCTGGTTTCGCAGTGAATTTCGTCACCCATTAGCCAATTGCCGGAACCCCCGCAAGCGGCACTGAAACAGTAAGATAGCAACATGAGCAAAACAGATTCCCATGGCGCCGTGGTGATCGCCTCTGGCGCGCGCACCCCGATCGGCGGTTTTCAAGGCGACTTTTCGCAAGTTCCGGCAGTCGATCTCGGCAGTGCAGCCATCGCGGCAGCAGTCGAGCGCGCCAATTTGGCGCCCGATACGATCAATGAAGTTCTGATGGGCTGCGTTCTTATGGCCGGACAAGGCCAAGCACCCGCCCGCCAAGCGGCAATCGGCGCCGGCTTGCCCGATTCCGTGCCGTGCTCGACAGTCAACAAAATGTGCGGCTCGGGCATGAAGACCGTGATGATGGCTTATGACGCGCTGCATGCGAGACCTGACGACATCATTGTTGCCGGTGGTTTGGAAAGCATGACCAATGCGCCTTATCTGCTGCCAAAAGGGCGCCAAGGGCTCCGGCTCGGACACGGCGAGGTCCAGGACCACATGTTTCTTGATGGCTTGGAAGACGCCTTCGATAAGGGCCGCCTGATGGGAACTTATGCCGAGGACACGGCGCAACACTATCAATTCACGCGCAAGGATCAGGACGATTATGCAATCGAATCTCTGAAGCGCGCCAAGGAGGCAAATGAGGACGGAACGTTTGCCCCGGAAATCACGCCGGTTACGGTCAAGACACGAAAGGGCGAACACACGGTCGAGCGCGACCAGCAACCTTATATGGCCGATCCGGAGAAAATTCCGCTGCTCAAGCCGGCCTTCCGCAAGGACGGCACGGTGACGCCAGCCAATTCGAGTTCGATTTCAGATGGCGCCGCGGCCCTGGTGCTGATGCGCGAAAAAACGGCCGAAGCGAAAGGCATTACGCCGTTGGCCAAAATCGAGGGCTGCGCCAGTTTTGCGCAGGCGCCGGCGTGGTTCACAACGGCGCCGATCTCGGCAATTGAACGGTTGTTCGAGCAACTTGGTTGGAGCGCGGGTGATGTCGATCTGTTTGAAGTCAACGAGGCATTTGCCGTAGTCGCCATGGCCGCCATTCGCGATTTGGGGCTCTCTCACGACATCGTCAATGTGCATGGTGGCGCTTGTGCGCTTGGCCATCCGGTCGGCGCTTCGGGCACACGGATCATTGTTACGCTGCTTGGCGCATTGGCCCGCAACGATGTCGATCGAGGCGTTGCCTCTTTGTGCATCGGCGGCGGAGAAGCAACGGCGGTTGGCGTGACCCGCCTCCACTAAAGCGGCGCGCTTTTCAATTCCTGGGCGATTTTGTAGGGGCGCTGCGCAATGGCTGTCGTGACCGAGTCCCTGCAGATCGCTGCACCATGCGAAGAGGTCTGGGCTTTCGTCGGCGACTTCGACGCCCTGCACACCTGGCACCCAGCCATATCGGCGACGGAGACCTTCAGTGAGGACGGCGTCACATATCGCCGCCTCACCCTCGGCAATGGTGAAACCATTGTCGAATCGATGGACGCCCATTCAAACAGCGACAGAAGCTACAGCTACACGATGACCGACTTCGGCCCCCTGCCCTTGAGCGACTACCACGCCACGCTCAGCGTCAGCCAGGAGGGCGATGGCAGTATCATCAGTTGGACGGGCACGTTCGAGCCCAAGGGTGTGCCCAAGTTTGTCGTCGCGGACGCCGTATCGCGTCTTTTCAAAGCTGGCTTTGAGGGGATCACGCAGCATTTCGCGAGCGCGCCCTAAGCCCACCACAACACGTTTGTAGCAGCTTGGAAAAGTCGCGCAGCCTGCCGCTACTGCAGTCCGGACTTATCGAGAACCTTGTTGTGTGAACTCAGCGCAACCATGATCAGCCCAATGGCGGCGGCGATTGCCGCGGCTATATACAAGGCCAATGACCAAGAGTTGTTCTTCGGCTGACCCACTGAAAATGGGAATCGTGCAGTGATTTCGTCAGTGTCGGCGCCGGCGGTGATGACACCGACAAATTTGCCGGGCTTATCGAAGGTATAGTTGTAAGAGAACGTCCCGGTGGGATGGCTCTCCTTGGGCATCTCAAACACGACTGGACCGGCTTCTTCGTTGGTCGGTCCCAGGTCTTGCACCACGCGAACTGCAATCGGCATTTTGCGTAATTCGGGATCAACAAGATCCAGCACAACAAATGTTTTGCCGACGGCTGGGATATCTTCACAAAATTCTGTGAGCCGCGACATGTCTTTCTTGTCGAGCGGTTGGTAGCCGGCGAAATGGACGACGTATCTACCGACTTTAAGTACGCAGATATCATCATCCATGGACAGGCTGCCATGGGGAAACGCCGGTGTCGGCGCAAATGTAAGAAGGGCCAATGGAATGGCCCAAATCAGACTCTTGCTGAACAGCGATCTCGCACCCATGCGAGCCCACTCCATCTTGGCGTCTTCACGGCTCCACGGTGACGCACACCGCGGAGCCGAGAAGACTTGCTCGTTATTGACTGACAGCTGCGACCTGCGCACCTGTTTCATTTTGGGAGACCATGTCACCTGCAGTGAAGACCGGAAGTATCGGTCCCGAAATTTCCGTCAGGTGCCGCCTACCATCGGGTTCGTAGAAGAACAGCAGACCGCCGAAGCGCGCGTCCACGTCCGTCAAGAAGCTCGTCAGACGCTCAAGCTCCCAGGCCACGTCAATGGCCTCGACGGTGTAAGTGCGCGTCTCACCCGGCTGCAGCGGCGCATTGTTGCTGACCTGCAACCCGCCTTCCGGTACCCATTCCCTGGGATAATCGGGAGCAACACGGGCCATGGCCTGCGGCACCTTCTTATCGACAAATCGAAGTGATGACGTTGAGAATTCACCGAGCGTAAGCGGTGAGCTACCGGTATTGGTTGCCTCAAAAATCATGCGCAATGCACGGCCCGGCACGTCATACGTCGTCCGCTTCATGGTGATGTCGAGGTCATCTGGCGGCTGTTCGATGTCTTTTTCGATCTCGTTGACCGTGATCTGCAACGGAACCCTGTTGGGATACTTCGAGACGCCCAGATAATAGGAGGTGAAGATCAATGTGAGCGACACAACCACGAGCATCGCGCCAGCAACCACGTCAGTACGCCTGACGAGCAGATCCTCGCGGCCTCCTTGCAGAGCAAGAAAGCGAGGGATCAAGAGCGGCCGCAACAGCCAAAAGAGCAACCAACCGGCCGCGATGGCAAGCCAGATGAGGTGCCACATACCGATGTTGAGAACGCCGTAGGTCTCCAAATTCGCGATTTTTTCACCGGTCATGGTTTCAATCGGAAACGCGAAATCGCTTGCCGAGCCCGTTACCTCGACCCATTCGCCTGGCCCAACCAACGGTCCCGAGCCGGCAACGGCAATTTCGGGATGAACGTGCCAACGGCCAGGAACTCGGCCAACCAGTTTCATCTGGTAGTCATAAACTGTGCCGAGCTTCAGGTCCCTGAAGGACTGGCGGGCCGGGATGCCGTTGAGCGAACTCTCGGTTCGCGCAAAGACCGGCCCTGGCGCCAACAATGACACATAGACCAAATCCGGCTTGTTGATCGTTTCCGGCCAATCCTTCATCAAATAGACTTTGGCCGTCATCTCCCATTCTTCGTTGACGCCGACCGAGGTCTTCGACCAGGTGACGTCGTACCACTGCATGGAGCGCATGCGGAAGAAGGGCTCTTGGGTGCGCTCACCATGGGAAAGCGCTGGCTTGGTATCGATGGTAATCGCCAGGAATCCCGCCAGCACGGCGAGCCCCAGCACGGTTAGTTTGCGGAAACCGGTCATTTCTGCCTCTCCACTAAAACAAAGTCACTAAATCAGGACGACTAATCTTTGAGTCCCACGGAAGACTTGATCCAGCTTGCGTTGGGGAAGAACGTTGCCTGGGCAAACCAGTTTCCGATTTTCCACCAGATCAAATACATGAGAACGCAGACATAACCGGCGAACGAGGCGGTGTAGAAGACAGTCGTGTCTCCGAATGTGCGCAACGTGCTTCGTTCCACGATACGGATGTATTCAGGCGTCGCCGAACGCGGGAATGCGTAACCGACCATATCGGCAACCGGGGCGATGGCGCCCTGGTGTTCGACGGGCTGGAAAAAACCGGCCATCGGTCCGAAATTAGCGAAGTAGAAGGTAAATCCGTACAGGAAGCCGCCAACGATGGCGGTGAACACGTAATGCCGGAATACCAGCATGCAGCCATCCAGGATCAGCGCACCAGAAATGACTTGCGTCGGCGTGACCATGCTCATGGGGTAGTTATTGAATAGATGCCATGTTCCCCAGCGCGAGAGCCAGACCGGCAGCAACAGCAGAACGGCGCCAACTGTAGCGCCAATTGGCAAACGGAAATTCTCCCAAAAAATGCCGGCAAGCGCCGCGCTGTACCAAATAGTGACGATCGGGAACACGAGCGGCCAGAACTGGCGGTCGCGCCAATCAATGAAGAAGTCCCAATCACCGACCATCAGCATAACCGACAGGGGGATCACGCTGCCAAAAAGCAGAATGATCGCAGTGACGACGATAAGATCCCAATACATGGAGTAGCGACTGGCCATCTTGCCAAAGCCCGCGTATTCGAGAACTTCCTTGTTATTGAACATTTCTCAACCCCTCCAGCCCTCATGGTCTGCGGCTGTTGCCTGCCATGAACACCTGACCTGTTGCTGAACGTTTCCGTTACCCAGATTATACTAAAGTTCGACCATCCGCCAATCCAACTCCGCACGCACTAGTCCAGAGCCAGCCAGCCGACAGATGCAGTCGCAAAAACGGCGGCCCAGATCACAAAATCCAGGCCGCCGCGCAATCATTATCAGCTCTACGCGTCTTCGTTTTTGAAGACGACCGGGAAGAGCTCAGCAAAGCGCATCGTCATCTGAGCTGCGACGCCGGCAAGCGCGAACGCCGTAACGCCCAGGACAACAAAGCCCCAATGGAGCGGATGCGAGAAGATCTCTTCCGTCAGCCAGAAGGCATGGCCCCACTCGTTGAAGCCAACGTTGACGAGAATGAGGAACGGTCCGACCACGGCCAGAACATGCATGAACGAAATGCCGCGTGCGAAGATCGGCACACGGGTCATGGCGTAGATGAAGCTGCCGATGCCGAAGAACAGATAGATCGGGATCATTCCGTAGAACAGAATGATGTGGGTCGGTCCAAATGCGGAATCGCGCATCACCGTCTGATGCCAGGCGGCGTCAGTCTCGGTGAAAACGCCAACAGGCGCCACGGCAAGCGTGTATGCGAAGAGCCACAGAGCCATATAGAACAGGTTCTTCAGCTCAACCGCCGGCGGCATCGACGCCATATCGCGCACGCGGGTGGCGATCAGATAGAACCAGCAGGCGAAGTTCGCCGCGAAAATCACCGGCATCTGGATGATCAACAGGTTCCACCAATAGGTATTGTATTCGACTGACGTGGCGTCGAGGCCAGCCGTCAGCCCGTAGACGTTAAACCAAATCCGGTAAAACGCGATCGACGCCACGATGAACAGGGCGGCCGTGATCA
>JAJFHN010000071.1 GCA_021775595.1 Hyphomicrobiales bacterium | reverse complement strand
TGGCCGACAAAGGCGCCGGGGAGGTTATCGAAAGCACCATCGGCGATTGGATCGACGAGCCATCTTCAGGTGCCTTCGAAAAACTGTTGCGGCTGCATGGCGTGTTAGCGGCACACGCGCCCGCTCTGAAGGCGGCCTGAGACCAGCAACCGATCAGCGTATCGAGCTGTTTTTCAACTAATACTTGCGAATAACGTAGACCTGCTACCCAATTCAAGCTTGCTGGCGATTGATTCATCTGCCGCAGGGCGCGAATTCGAGATGCAAATAGCCTGGTTAGCTTGATGCGTTGACGTTCCGTTAACCATTTCCCAACCATAACTGTCGGGCTTTACAAGCGCACGCGAACGCGAGAAGAATTGAGTCAGTGATTCGTCTTTGAAGTCCCGAGTTTCATTAATTTAAACTCCTTCAAAGCCGGTCTAGAGCGACGATGCTCAAAATCATCAGTTGAGTTTGTTCCTGTAACCTCTGCGTACTGCAACGGACGACACCGGCGACGGGAGTCATGCCCCCAAGTCGCGTTCGGCGCAGCCACATGAAAATACGGGGCTGAGGACATGCATGAAATTGATGATTTGAGCCATCTATTGGTTCGCGAAATCCTACCATCCAGATCACTTCTCCGCGCGTTCGACATGGCTATCGGCGGTGAGTGCCAACCAAGGCGGCATGGGCATTCGGCCTGAGGCGCGCGCGAATTTTTGAATCATCTTCGGAGGAACATCCTCGGAGCATTTAGGAGGCACACATGTTCAAGAAATCAAACGGCAGCGCAGACAGCGGCGGAACTCAGCTGGACTTTGAGACGATGGTGCAGAAAATGCCCGTCGCGGTCATGGTCTGCAATCTTGAAGACTTCACCATCGACTATGTGAACGAGGCAACGATGGAAGGCCTCAAGAGCATCGAAGACGCGTTGCCGTGCAAGGCCGATGACATCGTTGGCCAATGCATCGATATCTTCCACAAGAATCCGGAACACCAGCGCAAGCTGTTGGCGGACCCATCGAACCTGCCGCACGCCACCAAAATTACAATCGGCGGCGAAACGCTCGATCTGCTGGTGAGCCCGATGTTCGACGGTGAGACATATGTCGGGCCAATGCTCACATGGAGCGTCATCACCGATCAGGTGCAAGCCGAGGCCGAGACCAACAAGGTCCTCAAAATGCTCAATGACATGCCGCTCAATGTCATGATGGCCGACAAGGACACACTGGATATCACTTATATCAACAACACCAGCATCGAGACGCTGCGGCCGCTGCAAGATCTGTTGCCCGTGTCGGTCGACAAGCTGCACGGCCAGTGCATCGACATCTTCCACAAGGATCCGTCGCACCAGCGCAAGATCCTCTCCGATCCGGCCAACTTGCCCTACAACGCAAAGATCAAATTGGGCGACGAAATCCTCGATCTCAATGTCACCGCTATCAACGACGAAAACGGCGAATATATCGGCCCGATGCTGAATTGGCAGGTGGTGACCGAGCAGCTCCGTGTCGAAAACGAGACGAAAAAGCTCATGCAAATGCTCGACATCATGCCGCTCAACGTGATGATGCTGGAACCGGAAAATTTCACGATCTCCTATGTGAACCAAACAAGCGTTGACACGCTGCGGCCGTTGCAAAGTCTTCTGCCGGTTCCGGTCGATGAGCTGCAGGGACAATGTGTCGATATCTTCCATAAGAACCCGGCTCATCAGCGCCAGATTCTCTCCGATCCAGCCAATCTTCCCTACAACGCGAAGATCCAGTTGGGCGAAGAGACCCTGGATCTGCGGGTCAATGCGATCACGGACGAGAAGGGCGAATATATTGGCCCGATGCTGAACTGGATGGTGGTCTCCGACCGCGTCGCGCTTGCCGACAACTTTGAAGGCAATGTCGGCTCGGTTGTCGCGGCGGTGTCTTCGGCCTCGGCCGAGCTCGAAGCAAGTGCCACGTCGATGGCCGCTTCGGCAGAAGAGACCAACGCGCAAGCCGCCACGGTGGCGAGCGCCTCCGAGCAGTTGCAGGCCTCGATCGGCGAGATCTCCCAACAGGTCAGCTCATCGAACGAGATCGCGCAGAAGGCGCTCACCGAATCCAATCAGGCAAATGAGATGATCAGTGGCCTGTCGGATGCGGCGCGCACGATCGGCGAAGTGGTTGGCATGATCCAGGAGATTGCCGAGCAGACCAATCTGCTGGCGCTTAATGCCACCATCGAGGCGGCGCGCGCGGGCGAGGCCGGCAAGGGCTTCGCGGTCGTGGCATCCGAGGTCAAGGAGCTGGCGACCCAAACCGCTAAGGCGACCGAGCAGATTTCCGATCAGATCAACTCCATGCAAGGCGCCACCGATACGTCGGTCGCGGCGATCACGTCGATCAACAAGATCATCGACGAGATGGCACAGATATCATCGGCCATTGCGGCCGCGGTCGAGGAACAATCGGCCGCCACCAAGCAGGTGGCCGACAATATCACCGGCGTTTCGACGGCTTCGCAGGAGACCGGCAACATCGTTGGCGGTGTGACGGATGCGGCGAAAACTCTCTCGCAGGAATCACAAACGCTGAAGACCCGCGTCGACGAATTCCTGGTCGAGGT
>JAJFHN010000008.1 GCA_021775595.1 Hyphomicrobiales bacterium | reverse complement strand
ATTTTGGTAAAGCCCGAATACCAGGTCGGCGAAGATCAAGCGCCAAGGGCCTCGGCACCCGAGAAACACTGGTTCTGGGACGCCGTCACGCCGCTTTGGCCGACCTATGCCCAAGTGCTGATCGCCGCCTCGATCGTCAATGTTCTGGCGCTTGCATCACCGCTGTTTGTGATGAACGTCTATGACCGGGTTCTGCCCAACAAAGCGATCCCGACGCTCTGGGTTTTGGCCATCGGCATGGCCATCGTCATTTCTTTCGACTTCATCCTGCGCACCGTGCGCAACGCGCTCGTCGGCAATGCCGGACGCCGCGCTGACGTCATGCTGGCAGGCAAGATT
Source organism: Hyphomicrobiales bacterium (assembly GCA_021775595.1). GTDB lineage: Bacteria > Pseudomonadota > Alphaproteobacteria > Rhizobiales > Methyloligellaceae > JAJFHN01. Next base: position 2,645 of record JAJFHN010000008.1, on the reverse strand, counting down.
CTGCAGCACGTGCTCAGGCTCGACATGAGCCATCGCCCCGCCGATACGGGCGCCTTCGCCAATCATCTCAAGGACTATGAGATCGTGCGGGAATTCTTCACTTCCAACACGCTCATTACGATCACCGATCTGGTCTTTGTCGGACTGTTCATTTTCATCATCTATCTGATCGCCGGCGTAACGGCACTCGTGCCAGCCGTTGCGGTGGTGCTGGTCATCTTGGTCGGGCTGGTGCTGCAATTTCCGCTCTCGCGCATCGTCAACCAGGCCCAGAGCGAAGCTGCCCATCGCCATTCCATTTTGCTGGAAGCAATCAGCGGGCTCGAGACCATCAAGCTGGCTCGCGCCGAAAGCCAAATGCAGCGCCGCTGGGAGCAATTTGTCGGCCAAAATTCGCGCACATCGGCCAGTCTGCGATTTCTCTCTTCGGTCGGGCTGAACTTCACGACAGGCATCCAGCAACTGGTTACCGTCGGCATCATCATTGTTGGCGTCTATCTGTTCGACCAGGGCGAGATCTCCCCGGGCGCGTTGATTGCAGCCGTTATTTTGGCTGGGCGCGCCGTCGCGCCCTTGGGTCAGGTCGCCTCGACAATTGCGCGCTCACAACAGGCCTTTCATTCGTTGCGCACACTCGATGAGATCATGTCGACGCCCGAGGAGGGTGACGAACAGGACCGGCATATGGATCGCAAAATCGTATCCGGCGCCATCGACTTCCAAGACGTGACATTCAGTTATCCCGAATCAAGCATGCCTGCGATCAAGCAGTTTTCGCTCAAAATCGAACCAGGTGAACGCATCGGTATCATCGGAAAAATCGGTTCGGGCAAATCCACCCTGGGCCGCTTGCTGGCGCGCCTTTATGTGCCGAGCGAAGGCTCGTTGCTGATCGACAGTGTCGATGTGCGCCAATACCTGCCTTCCGAAGTTCGCCGCCAAGTCTCTTATGTGGCACAGGACGCCAAGCTGTTCCGCGGCACCGTGCGCGACAACATCGTCTTTGGCGCACCGCACGTCTCCGACGACTTGGTGGTGCGCGCCGCTGAGCTCGCAGGCGTCAGCGACTTCATTCAATCCAATCCCTCCGGCTACAACATGCCGGTCGGCGAGGACGGCCGCGCGCTTTCCAGCGGCCAGCGCCAGGCCGTCGCCCTGGCGCGGGCCTTCTTGTTCGATCCCGCCGTCGTTTTTTTGGACGAGCCCTCCGGCTCGATGGATATGGCGACAGAGCGCGCGTTGCTGGAGCGACTGCGCACGGCCTTTCGTCCCGATCAAACCCTGATCATAACGACCCATCGCATGGCCATGCTTGCGCTTGTCGACCGCCTGGTCGTCATCGATGGCGGCAAAATCGTCGCCGATGGTCCGCGCGACGGGGTCCTAAAGCGGTTGGCCCAGTTGCCGGCCAACAAGGACCGCAAGGTCGCACTCGCACAAGGGCCCGCTCAGGCGCCAAAAAAACAGACGAAATTCAGTGGCAGCATCGCCCCGACGGCGAAACCCGCAGCCCAACGCGACAAGTCCAAGCCCAAACGGGCGCCATCGGCCAAGGCGCGCACCAGCAAGTCCGCCGCCGAATAGGGCCACGCGCCGCACGTCATTTCTTGTGCGATATCAGAAAACACAGCAGAGGTGACGTCTCGTGCGCTTCGCGGCGCATAAAGCAAAACCGCCCGACCATTTGCACGACTTGGCTCTCGCGGCTGAAGGCCACATAGGCTTCCGAATAGCTCGTTTCACTGGCCACCACGGCGCGTGCAATTTGGCCGATCGGCCGGCTCAGCGCGAACCTGACGAGCTGATTGGCCTGGGCCATTTGATCAGGCGCGATGAGCGCGCTCAGCACACCTTGCGAAAACGCCCGGTTGTGGGCCAGCAGCTTCTTATCGAGCGAAATCACCACACACGGCGTCGTGCAGGCCGAAAGAATGGTCTGCAGATCGGCTTCCGAGGCCGAGAGCCGCGCTTGCACCAGTTTCTGCCGCAGCCAACGCACACAATAGGTCCGCAGTAGCGAACTGCGGCTGACCGAACCTTCGGCACCGCGCGTAAGATCGAAAATGAGATCGGTGAGTTTTCGACCGTCCTCGCCTGCACCTGCTTCCAGTTGCCGCCAGAACTCTTCCTCCAGGCGAATGGAGAGGCGTTTGCGTTCGCGCTGAAAGATGCGCTGACGCGGTTTCAGCGAAGTCTCCTCGACGTGCATACGCTCCGTCCCCGTCCTAATTTTTCGGTGCGATTGCGCCCTGAAACGGCCCAAGCGCCAAGAACCGCAGATTACAGGGAATCGTCAAAGCTACACAACATATTGTGCGTATTGGTAATCAAGTCCGCGTGAATCACCATACAGCCCGCAGCCGCCAAGCTACTCTTCAGCCAAGTTAACAAGAAGTTAAACCGGCGTTCTGCCACCGTGTTCTGGTCGGCAGGCTTGGTTTTTGAAGCAGGTGTTGCGATGAAGCGTGACGAGCAAAGTCAGGGTGAGTCCCAGTCGGTACACAGCGCAATACGCGCACCATACCAAGCCAGCCCCCCACAACATGACGGAGCGGTCCGCATGGCTCAGGCCGACCCGGGCCAGGGCGCCCCGCCCATCGATCTCACCAATGTGAGCGCGACGCATACGGCGAGCCCGGGCGCGA
>JAJFHN010000070.1 GCA_021775595.1 Hyphomicrobiales bacterium | reverse complement strand
CGCTGGTCGTTGGCGCCGGTTCGATCGGGCGCAGGCAGGTTCTGATGGCTCGCGAGCTTGGATGGGAGGTGGCACTGGCCGAGACCGATCGGGGCCGTGCGCGCCAGGTGGCCGAGGAGGCGGGCGAGGTGGCGGTGTTCGAGACCATAGAAAACAGCCTGGCTTGGGGGCCCGAGACCGCGATCATTGCCACGCCGCATGTGAACCACGTTGCACACGCCAAGGCGTGCGCGCAAGCAGGTGTGGATATTTTGATCGAGAAACCGGTGTCTCACAGCCTCGATGAGGCCGATGATCTCGTTGCAACAGTTACGCGATGCGGGCGCAAGGCATTTGTGGTTTGCAATATGCGGTTTCATCCAGCCATCGACGCCATCGCGGGCAACATCGACCGTCTGGGAGCGGTCTATTATGCACGCAGTCACTATGGCGACTATTTGCCTTCCTTTAGGCCCGACCGCGATTACCGCGAGCTTTATTGCGCCAAGCGTGCGGAAGGCGGCGGGGTCGTACTCGATGCGGCGATCCACGAGCTCGATCTTCTGATCTGGCTTTTTGGAGCCGTGAAACGCCTGCAGGGCATGGCGGCGAAACTCTCACATCTCGAGATGGACGCAGAAGATTTTTGCACCATGGCGCTGGAGCATGAAGCAGGCGTGCGTTCTGTGATCACCTTCGATTATTTCCGCCGCTGGCGCCGTCGTGGCATCGAACTTATCGGCGAAAAAGGTCAAATCGTCTGGGAGAGCGAGGGCAATGCTCCCGAACACGCCCAAGTTAGGCTCTATGACGGCGAGGCCGGGCGATGGGAGACGCTTTATGAGAGCAGTGATATCGATAACGCGACGATGTATCGCGAGTGCTTGAACGCGTTTGCAATGGCCGTTGCCGGCAAACCATCGAAGATGCAAACGCTGAGCGAAGCACGCGAGCGGCTTGATGTCGCCTTACGCGCACGAGATCAGGCGGCGTGGAACTGATGGCTTCGTCCGCCACGCCCATACGCAGCTTCGACAAAAGTTCGCAGCTGCTTGAACGCGCCCTCAAACGCATACCGTTGGGCTCGCAAACGTTTTCCAAGAGCCATGTCCAATTTCCGGTCGGCGCCGCGCCGCTTTATGTGACCCACGGCGAGGGCGGGCGCATTTGGGACGTTGACGGCAACGCCTATGTCGATCTTGTTTGCGGGCTGCTTCCCGTCTTGCTCGGCTATTGCGATGAAGACATCGATGCCGCTGTGCGAAGCCAACTCGACAGAGGCATGAGTTTCAGTTTGGCCACTGAACTTGAGATCGAGCTCGCCGAAGCGCTGGCCGAAATCGTACCGTGCGCGGAAATGAGCCGGTTCGGCAAGAACGGTTCGGATGCGACGAGCGCCGCGGTGCGGATCGCGCGCGCCGTAACCGGCCGTGACCGCATTGCCGTCTGTGGTTACCACGGTTGGCACGATTGGTATGTGGGATCGACGGTGCGTTCCAAGGGCGTGCCCAAGGCTGTCCAGGAACTGACGCACACATTGCCTTTTGGCGACCTCGACGCTTTTCACGCTCTGCTCAAAACGCATAAGGGCGAGGTGGCCGGCATCATCATGGAGCCGATGAACCTGAGCGAACCGCCGGCTGGATATCTGGCGGAGATGCGCGATCTGGCGCACGCCAATGGCGCGCTTTTCATGTTCGATGAGATCATCACCGGTTTCCGCTTCGCGTTGGGCGGCGCGCAAGAGCTTTTCGGTGTCACGCCGGACATTGCGGCCTATGGCAAGGGCATGGGAAACGGCATGCCGATTTCCGCGGTTTGCGGGCGAGCCGATCTGATGGCGATCTTGGACGATATCTTCGTGTCCGGCACGTTTGGCGGCGAGACGCTGTCGCTCGCCGCCGCGCTGGCTGTCATCGCGAAACTCAAACGCGAACCGGTGATCGAGCACCTGGCTGATTTTGGCGGACGGTTGAGCGCTGGCGTCGAGCAGGCAATCGCTCAGGCGGATCTGCAAGATGTGATCCGAATCTCCGGCCACGCCACCTGGCGTTTGATGAGTTTCAGCGATCACGCCACGGCGGACAGGCACGAAATCAAGACGTTCCTGCTGACCCGTCTGCTGCAAAAGGGCGTTCTCACCAATGGGTCCCACAACATTTGCTACGCCCATAACGATGAGGATCTCGACACCTGCGTTGCGGCCTATGGTTATGCGCTCGGCGAACTCGCGGACGCCCTGACATCGGGCGCGCTCAGGGCCCGCTTGGGCTGCGAGCCCGTCTACCCGGTGTTCGCGGTCCGGTCAGCGAGCATCGAGGCCGTGGCGACAAAACGAGCGCATTTTCGGTTGGATGCGGATTCAAGCATCGGGGCCGGCCATGCAGTGCGCTGTCTGGCTCTGGCCGACACCCTGTTGCGCGAAGGGTGGCGGTGCGCCTTCGCGGTGAATGAAGGATTTGGGGCGGCGTTGCCGTTCGCTACGACCCCGGATGTCGAAATCGTCGAGGCGACGGACGCCTCGACGTGGTCCGCAGCGGCGCTCGGCAGCCGTTGGCCGGCTGGCTTTGAAATCGTGATCGTCGACCACTACGAACTTGACGCTGAATTCGAAAGAGCGATCGCAGGATGGGCCAAGCGCATTGTCGTCGTTGACGACCTGTTGGACCGGGAACACGCCTGCGATGTTTTGCTTTGCACGGCGCCGCCGATGGGCACAAGCAGCGATCGGGTTGGCGCCCGCATATGTTTGTTTGGCCCCGATTACGCCCTGCTGCGCGACCAGTTCGCACGCGCGCGCGACCTCAAGCTGCTGGATGCAAACGACGAAAGCGCGCCCTTGCGCGTTCATATCGCCCTTGGCGGTACTTTCCAGGGAGATTTAGTGCAGCGGATCGTCGAAGGACTGGCCCTCGTGGGTCCGCCGCTCGATCTGGTGATCGTCGGTGAAGCACCCAAGGCCACCGGTGAGATTGCGCCCCACGTCAAAATAACGAGCATCGCAGCGACTGCTGATATGGCGAGTGAAATGGCTCGCGCCGACCTGGGCGTTGGGGCCTGTGGGGGGAGCGCCTGGGAGCGGGCGGCACTGGGCCTGCCGTCGCTTGCCCTGATCTTGGTGGAAAATCAAATTCATGTGGCCCAAGCCCTTGAGGACGCGCAAGCGGCCAGGGTTGTGCGTGAGGGCGCGAGCGTGAGCGCGGAGCGGATTTGCGAAGCGGTGCGCCCTTTCGTTGAAGATGCCGATCAACGCGACGCAATGGCCGGGCGGGCGGGCCTTCTCTGCGACGGTCTGGGGACACGGCGGGCAGTGCTGGCGATCGATCCCGAACGCGATCGCGATGGACACGAGATCGGGCTGCGGCGTGCCTGTCTGGCCGACTGCGAGGCCGTGTATGATTGGCAACGCCATCCCGATACGCGCCGGTTCGCCAATAACCCGGATGTTCCCAGCTGGAGCGAACACCAAGCCTGGTTCGCGGACCGGCTTCAGGAACCCAAGGCGCTGTTGTTGATCATCACGTGCGCCGGCGAAGCGGCTGGCTTTCTGCGCCTCGATTTGCTGCGGCGCGATGGTCGGCCGATGCGGCTCGTTTCCATTGCCATTGACCCCGCCATGAAGAAACGCGGCATCGCTTTGGCGGCGCTTCGCTCCGCCCGTCGGTTGGTGCCAGACGACCCTCTTATTGCCGACGTGCATCCCGATAACGCCGCCTCCTGCGCCTTGTTCGAGCGGGCGGGCTTCGGCCTTGTGGATGCGCGCACATATGTGTTGGGCGGCGAACAGAATTCTCCGGCCGGACGGCAAGCCGAGGGCGTGGCGTGAGCGGAATAATCGAGATCGCCGGCAGAAGCATTGGCGAGGACGCCAAGCCACTCGTGATTGCCGAAATGAGCTGCAACCACAACGGTTCGCTAGAGCGCGCCTTCGAGATTATGGAGCGCGCCAAGGCGGCAGGCGCGGACGCACTTAAGCTGCAAACCTATACGGCCGATACGCTCACCATCGACCACGATGGCCCGGGCTTCGTCATCGAAGGCGGTTTGTGGGACGGGCGACACTTGCATGAGCTCTACGAGCAGGCGGCGACGCCATGGGACTGGCACGAAGCGCTTTTTGCCAGAGGCAAGGAGCTGGGACTCATTGTCTTTTCCTCGCCATTCGATACGAGCGCGGTCGACTTTCTCGAAGCCCTCGACGCGCCTGCCTATAAAATCGCGTCCTTCGAAGCCAACGATTTGCCGCTGATCGAGAAGGTGGCCTCGACCGGCAAACCGCTCATCATTTCGACCGGTATTGTCGATGAGCCCGAGATCGGCGAAGCACTTGCCGCAGCGCGCGGCGCGGGTGCTGCAGGCGTCGTGTTGCTCTACTGCGTCAGCGGATACCCGACGCCGGC
>JAJFHN010000069.1 GCA_021775595.1 Hyphomicrobiales bacterium | reverse complement strand
GTGGGAGGCGGTGGCGACGACTGCGCGCCTAGGATTTCAGCGCCCGCCAGACGGCCGGCCAGGAGACCGATGGCTGCCGATTCCACATAGCCTTCAACGCCTGAGATTTGTCCGGCAAATCGAAGTTGTGGGCGGCTCTTCAGACGCAGCGATCCATCCAAAAGCTTGGGCGAATTCAAAAACGTGTTGCGGTGAAGGCCGCCAAGGCGGGCGAATTGGGCGTTCTCCAAGCCCGGAATCATGCGAAAAATCTCTGTTTGAGCGCCATATTTGAGCTTGGTTTGAAAACCGACGATGTTCCAAAGGCTGCCCAGAGCATTGTCTTGGCGCAACTGAACGACCGCATGGGCCTTTGTCTCGGGCGCATGGCGATTGGTGAGGCCGACCGGCTTCATCGGGCCATGACGCAGCGTCTCGCGTCCGCGTTCGGCCATCACTTCGATGGGAAGGCAGCCTTCGAAATAGGGCGTTGATTTTTCCCACTCGCGAAACTCGGTTTTTTCGCCGGCAATGAGCGCATCGATGAAGGCGTCATACTGCGCCTGATCGAGCGGGCAGTTGATGTAATCGGCGCCGCTTCCACCGGGTCCCGCCTTGTCGTAGCGCGATTGCATCCAACAGACGCCCATATCGATGCTTTCACGGTGCACGATGGGCGCAATGGCGTCGAAAAAGGCCAGTTCGTCTTCGCCGGTCAGCGCCTGTATCGCGCTGCCCAAGGCGGGCGAGGTGAGGGGACCGGTGGCAATGATGACGTTTTGCCAATCGTCAGGCGGAAGGCCCGCGATTTCGGCCCGGTCAATGGTGATTCCTGGATGGTCTTCGAGTTTTTGCGTGACGGCATTCGAGAACGCCACGCGATCGACTGCCAAGGCGCCGCCTGCTGGAAGTTTGGCGTCATCGCCGCAGGCCATGACGAGCGAACCCGCTAGACGCATTTCCGCATGCAACACGCCAACGGCATTCGTTTCGGCGTCATCGGAACGGAACGAATTCGAGCATACGAGCTCGGCAAAGCCGTCCGTCTGGTGAGCCGGCGTCATGCGCTCGGGCCGCATTTCGTGCAGAACCACGCCCGCGCCCGCGTTCGCCGCTTGCCAAGCGGCCTCCGAGCCCGCCAATCCGGCGCCGATAACGTGAATTACGCTGCTTTCGTCATGTGTTGCCATGGGGCGGCACCCTACGGAAAAATGAACGCGTTCTCAACGCTGCGTCGTTCCTCTTGAAGCTTCATTCGTGTTATGACTCGATTCAGCGGCAAACAAGCCGCCGAAGCTATTGGTTGGGCGATGAAAACTGGGGCTTTTCTTGCTGTTCTCGCTGCCGCGTGCCTTGGCTTGGGCGGTTGCGGTTACGCGCGCCCGCCCAGCCCAGAGATCCATTACGCTGACTGGAAGACTGATCCGCCCCGCGGCAACACGCTTTCTGTGTGCAGCGCTTATGGCTGTCAAAAGACCACGAAGGTCAAACTGAAGCCCGAGGATGTCCGCCAAATTTCGCGTGTGATGGCGAAGACAAAGAAGAGCGATACGGCATACGAAGAACGCCGCGCGATCGCCTATGCGGTCGCCTGGCTCGAAAACCGCGTTGGCAAGGAAATCGGCACCTCGGCTGACAAGCCCGGCATGCAATTCAACTCCTCTGGCGATCCGACCCAGCAGGATTGCGTGGACGAAGCCACCAACACGACGAGTTATTTGCTGTTTCTCCAGAACAAGAAGCTGCTGAAGCACCACACCGTCGATGCGCCCATGGCCAAGGGCGACCTGCTGCGCGGAACACTCAAGGGCACGCCGGTGGCCTATTGGCCCCATTGGACGGCGGTACTCGAGGAAACGGACGGCGGCCAGCGCTATGCCGTTGATTCCTGGATCTACCAGAACGGCGAGAATCCTGCCGTGGTCAAGATCGAGGACTGGTACATCAAGGACATCAACGACCTGCCCGAAAAGACGACGTAGCAGTACGCAGCTGAAGCGCCTCTACGACGGCTCCGCCAATGACGTATCGATGCGCACGATATCGGCCGCTTCGTCGTCTGATACTGCGGCCGAACGGTTCTCCATGAAGTCGAAAATCTCGTCCGTTACGTCCATCACATAGCCGTCGGGCTTGTTGATGTTGCGCTGAGCCACGCGTGCGCGCCTGACATCGGCCGGCGCCTCGAGAACGTGCAGGCGCACGCCGTAGGGCGTATCGGCCACTTGGCCTAAGACCCTGGCGCGTTGATCACGCTCCATGAAGCCCATGTCCCAGATCACGTCGCGGCCCGCCGCAAGAATGTCCTGCGAAACCGCCAAACTACGTGTTTCGCAGCGTCTGGCGCGCGCGACTGCCCAGTCATAGGTTAGCGGGTCGGGTTGGTCGGGAAAAAACAGCTCCGAGAGCCAATCATCAATGGAAAAACGCACCGCGCCGAGCTCTTGGGCCAAGGCGATCGCATAGGTCGTCTTGCCCACCCCGACGGGCCCGCAGATCATATGAATGGCGGCCATGGAAACCTTTGAATAATTGGTTGTGGCGGTGTCAGCAGATCGGCGGTTATTCCGCCGCTTCGGCCCGTTTGGTCTTCTT
>JAJFHN010000068.1 GCA_021775595.1 Hyphomicrobiales bacterium | reverse complement strand
GCTTCATGAGAAGGTCGAGGTGACGGCCGTGTTTCCGTGGTTCTAGGGTTTCGCTGTCGGGTGTTATTCGGCTGGACTGCTTGAGCGGCCCGCGCGCCTGCCCCGTTGCACGGTTCGGGCCGCGCGATGCTTTGGCGCGATTACGGTGAGGGGTATTTTCAGTGGCGGAGAGGAAGGGATTCGAACCCTCGAAGCGCGTTAACGCTTACTCCCTTAGCAGGGGAGCGCCTTCAGCCACTCGGCCACCTCTCCACTTCCCGGCATACATGACGAATGCGCCCTCCTCAAGGTACTTTCCTGCACGCCGAGCCTGCAGCCGATATATTTGCGGCGCGTGATTGGAGGGGGCCGCGGCTACGGCGCGCTCATTGCGCCTGCCAAACGCGCCATTTAAGTCTGAGCCCGATTTGAGTTAGACTGTTCCCGCGGCGCCGCGAGTCGGACAGGCAGCTTGGTTGGCTGTCAATTTTGTCTCACAAATTCTATCTACGGTATGGGTATGGCAGAGGCGCGCTACATTGGAATCGCAATCCTTGCGCTGTGGACATGGCTGGTCATGGCGGCGGATGTTTCGCGCGCCGATGATTCAACCTATTGTATTACCTGCCAAAATCCAGAACGCGTTTATGCCTGCAAAGTCGAAACGCCGCGCAAGAATCCGGGCGAGAAGGCGCTGCGCCTCTATTGCATCGGGCGTCTTGCGGTCGAGGGCGGGCACAAGTCATGCGGCTCTGCGCGCTATGACGCCAAGACCTGCAAGGGCAAGCTGAAGCGCTACACATACAAGGGACCTGAAATCTCCCCTGCCCTGCAATCGGCAATCGAGAAGCGTCTGCAAAAGAAAAACAACGCGGCCCAGAGCACGAACCAGCAAGCCGCCCCTAACGAGGCGCCCAAGCAAGACACGCTTGTGGATTTGACCTCCCGCACGCTCAAATCAACGCGAGAGGGAGCGGGAAAGGCCGTCGGTGGGGCCATTCGCGGCACGGGTCGTGTGGTGGGTGGCGCCGCCAAGGGCACCGGACGCGCCGTTGGCGGGGCGGCACGCAGCACGGGCCAAGCGGTTGGCGGGGCCATTCGCAGCACAGGTCAAGCAGTCGGCGGTGCCGCGAAATACACCTACAACTGCGTCTTCTCTTTTTTCAGAAATTGTTCCGGTTCGGAAGAACCGGCGGTGGAAAAAGAAGCTGACGAGGATAGCGAGGCGCTGCGCTAGCAGCCCTCGCCCCCCCTCGAACTTCAAGTCTTCAACGCCTCCCTGGCGCATTCCCGCAAAACCGCCTCCCTGCAGAGCCTTACGGGACAACCACGACCGGATTGTTGTTCTAGTTCGCGGCCAGCCATTCCCTGGCGCGCTTTTGCGCGTCAGCGATTTGGTATTCCGTCATCTCGCGGGCGATTTCGACCCGGTATTGCAGCGCATCGCGATTGCCCTTAAGTGCAGCCAAATTGAACCATTTGTGCGCGTCGACAAGGTCTTGCTCAACGTCGCGCCCGGTGCTGTAGGTCAATCCAAGCTCAAAAAGCTCCTGCGAAGCGCTTCCCCGGACTTCATGCCCACCCGCTTCAATGATCTCAAAATTGATCCGTGCCATCTCTCGTCCTTCCTATCGGTGCGACCGGAATAGTAAATAACTCTTAGCTATACTTTCCGGCTCTATTGTTCGTCTGTGTATTGGGGCTGTTGTTCGCCTTTTTGTGAGGATGATTTTCGGCTCAACGCTTCAAGATCAGGTAAAAAGACACACTTAATGGCGGCGTAAGGAACCCTAACGCCTAGTAATATTGATTTATGATTCGACCTGAAAAGCCGGGTATTCGTAAACATCCGGCCGAAATCAATAAATTCTTGACCAAAACAAATCAGAGATCGCTAACCACGGCGAACGATGGCATTTAACGCCTTTGCCGCGAACGCTGATTGGGCGCGCGCTGCGGCGGCGGCTAAAATGGCAGTTGTCGCTTGAGCGGATTGTTAGCTGGTGCGGGCGCGCTGGCCGAACATCACAGCCTGGGCTTCCTTATCCTTGGACAGATCGAATTTGGCCCGTTCCTCGGCGCCAACGGCGATCGCCCGGATGGTTGCCGGCCGGTCGTGGATCCGTACGAACCAGGCTTCAAGGGCCGGAAAATCGGCCAGATTCTGGTTTTGACGCTTATAGGGCCTAACCCAGGGATAGGCAGCCATGTCGGCGATCGAATAGTCGCCCGCCAGGAAATCGCGGTCTGCCAACCGCTTATTCATCACGCCATAGAGCCGGTTGACCTCGTTGACATAGCGGTCGATGGCGTAGGGAATTTTCTCCGGTGCGTAATTGTTGAAGTGGTGCGTTTGGCCGGCCATGGGTCCAAGATTACCCATCTGCCAATGCAGCCACTGATCGACCTCGCAGCGGCCGCGCTCGTCTTGCGGATAGAACTGGCCTGTTTTGCGGCCCAAATACTGGAGGATGGCGCCAGACTCGAAGAGCGAAATGGGTTTCCCGTCGGGTCCCTCCGGATCCACGATGGCCGGCATGCGATTGTTGGGCGAAATCTCCAAGAAATCGGGCTCGAATTGTTCGCCACGGCCAATGTTGACGAATTTGACCTCATAGGGCAGCCCGCATTCCTCGAGCATCATTGTGAGCTTGTGACCATTGGGCGTCGGCCAAAAGTGCAGCACGATGGGTTTGCCAGACATGGATTGCTCTCCTCGTTTGTCGGCGAAGGCGGCCGCGAACGCCTAATTTGGCGCCAGATCGATGACGATAAGCCTCCATTGGGATTTTCGATATCCCAATGGACGCCACAGATGCGACCAGGCAACGCGAATGGTTTGAGGGCTTCGATCGCCAATCTCGCCGCCGAGCGCTGTGACCTGCTGGGCCGCGCCCTTGGGCATATCCACGCCCTCGGTCGCGACGTCCCAAACGATTGCGACCTGACGCTTTTCGTCGCCTGGTCTAATTGGCGGAACGAGCAATGGCTCGCGCAGCATAACGACGCGCGCGTCTGGGAAAAGCCGCCGCAGATTGCCTGCCGTATGGCGGTAACCAGCGATGATGGTGCCCGCCTTGAAGCCGGCATCGCTCAGCGAATCGGCCAATGCGGCATAGGGCGTCATCTGCCGGCACTTGGAGCAAAACGGTTTTTCGCCGACATAAAGGTAGCCAACCCTGACACCCAGCACGATCAAAGCGACGGCCAGAGACGCAGCGACGAAGGCCTTGGGCTGCCAATCGCGGCGCGTGCCCTTGCGCGCCATCGCGATGAACCAGAGCGGCATCAGCAGATAGAAGGGATGCATGTAGCGCATGCGAAAATTGGACGCGCCCGTCAGCAGCGAACCGAGCAACATGAGTGCGAATGCAATCAGTGCGATTTGCAGGACCAGCTTTTCCCAGTCGAGATCCTTGGTTGGGCGCACCGCCTCGACCAAGCTGTCGCGCATTGCAGCCAGCGCGCCGCTGAATATCAGCGGCACCAGGACAATGAGCGGCGAGAGAAAAATGAATGTGCGGCGTATGGTCAAAAAGGCGCCATAGAGGCCGTTTCGCCAACGCCCCGTCTCACCCTCTGAGAGCGTTTGATTGTAGAGCAGCGCCAGATCGTGATTGTTCAAAATCACCCAAAGCGCAAACGGCAAGACAATCAACCCGGCCAGACCGAAGGACGCCGCCGTGCGCCAGCTCAGTATCTTTTCCCGCATGGCCGGCTGCAGCATGGCCGCCAGCAGCAGAATGACGACAAACGCCACGAAGCCGTATTTCGTCAGTCCGCCCAATCCCAGACACAGGCCGAGCAATCCATAGTCGCGCCACGTCCCTTCTTCGACCACGCGCATAAAGGCCCAAAAAGTGGCCGCGATGGCGCACATCATGGAGGCTGTGTGGGTCACCCCTTCGTGGATGTTCCAACCGATCTGATAGAACAGCACGATCGAGAAGGCGGCGAGCGCTGCCCAACCGCGATCGCCGAACATCCGCCTGCCCGCCAAATAAATGAACGCGCCGGTCCCGGTCAGCAGGGCGTATTTGAGCAGCAAAAAGCTGACAAGCGTCGGCCCGGTGACCTGCTGCACTGCCCATAGCATCCAATCATAGAGCGGGGGCTGGCGCTGGGTGTAAGCGAGTTGAAGCGTGTGCGAATAGAGCACCGCCATGACGTCGTCTTGCGGAAGATTGAGCGAAGCGGTCAAACGCAGCAGCGCATGGGTGAAGGCGTATACGACAAAGACGGCGATGACGCCGCCCAAGCCCAGCGCCCAGCTGGGCGCGGCGTCGGCGCTTCGAGCTTTCGCGCTCGACCTTTTCTTGGCGGTCGTTTTAGCCATGTCTCACGCCGATCATTGTCAACCATCCAAAGGCGCGGGCATTTGCCACAAAGGCGCCGACACCCATCTATCAACGCCCATACGTCGACTCAAGGTTCTTTGGACCGGCTGATCTTGATCGCGAGGTATGGAGCCCGGCTATGGCAAGAGCACGGTCGAGCCCGTCGTCTTACGAGCTTCCAAGTCGCGGTGGGCCTGGGCAGCATCCTGCAGCGGATAGGTTTGGTTGACGTTGATAGCCACGTGCCCTCCCCCGACAACGGCGAAGAGATCGTTGGCCGTCGCCTCAAGATCCTCTCGCTTGGCGATATAGGTGAAGAGCAGCGGCCGCGTGGCAAACAATGAGCCCTTCTGTGCAAATATGCTCATATGCAAATCGGGCAGCGGACCTGAGGCCTGTCCGAAGGTCACCCACATGCCCATTGGCTTCAGGCAATCGAGCGAGCCCGGAAACGTGGCTTGGCCGATTGAATCATAGACGACATCGACGCCGGCGCCGCCCGTCAAATCCTTGACGCCCTCAACGAAATCATCGCGCTTGTAATCAATCACATGAGTGCAGCCGTTTGCGCGCGCCAAGTCCGCCTTTTCGCTCGATCCGACGGTGCCGATCACGGTGGCCCCCAAATGCGCTGCCCATTGGCAAGCGATCAAGCCGACGCCGCCGGCGGCGGCGTGGAACAGCAACGTGGTATCTGGACCAACTTCGAAGGTACGGCGCAACAGGAATTGCGCCGTCATGCCTTGCAGCATCATGGACGCCGCTTTCTGGTCGTCGATGTCGTCGGGCAACTTCAAGAGCTGGTCGGCATCGATCAAGCGCTCTTGGCTGTAGGCGCCAATGGGGCCCGCATAGGCCACGCGGTCGCCCACCGCCAGGTTCTCCACGCCAGAGCCCACAGCGCTCACAACGCCGGCGCCTTCCATTCCGGGAACAATTGGAAAATTTTCTTGGGGATAGAGCCCGGTACGGACATAAACGTCGATGAAGTTGAGGCCAACGGCCGTTTGCTTCAGCCTCACCTCGCGTTCGGCCGGCGCCGCCAGCTCGACCTCTTCCCATGACAAGGTTTCGGGTCCGCCGTACTCATGGATGCGGATGGCGTGTGTCATACCGATGCTTTCCCCTCTGTTTGGCCGCGCGCGGCGCCGCGATCCTACCATTGTGGCGATATCTCAACGCAACGGATTTGCTTGTGCTCCGCCTTCTAGAAAAATCGGCCGAACAGGAAAAGATTTACACCGCATACGTTATTTCACTATATTTACAATTATAGAATAAATATTATGATATTCTGTGGAATATATCTTCCATTATTTCAAATATAATAATATTATTATTTATATTATTATTTGACCTTATTACATGATTCTATCTAGTATTAATTTGAATTATTGAATACTGTGCGGTATTGTACTGCTATTATATTCCGTCTGAGGATAGGCTGTGCCCGATGGACCAGCAAGACTCTGATAAGGAAGAATTTTCGGCCGAAGTTGAGAGACAAAATCGGGCGATTATCCCTTTTGATGGACCAAGTGCAGCCTGATATGGCTCCGGCGCCGCGCGCCACATACATATCGACACAAAAAGCGGCTTTCCCTTCCTTTAAGTCCAACCATGAAAAGCGCCCCTTTTCCGGTCCCGAAATCGCCCGTTTAACAGTCAGCCGTCTCGCTTCTTAGCTGGGCGGCTTTTCTTTTTCTTCTTTTCGGAGCGAGCCTCGGGTGGCGGCTTCACGGCCAGCAAACCCATAAGCGCCTCTTTCAGCTTAAGGGGGCTCAAGCTTACTGTTTTGTCGTTGTCGGTTTGTTCCACCTCTTTGGGTCCTTGTTTCATTGGTATTAGCCTATGTGTAAAATTCCAAGATTTCCTTGCATCGAAAATCGAGTCATTGTAAATCTGATGATAGAGCAATCCAATCGGGATTTGAACCAATGACCACCCAGAAAAAAGACGGGCTGCATGGCTTGCGCTCCCTTCGCCACGAATTGCGGATAAGGTTGAGCACAAACCCGGATTACTTGGCTCTCAAGGAGGTTGAGAGCGCCATCAAAAAGATCGAAGAGGTTGTTGGAAAAGCCCAAAAACAGCGAACACGCGGAAAATCTACCGGTAAAATTAGTCAAACCGGGGCCGCTGAGGCAGTTCTTAAGAAGGCTGGCCATCCGCTTCCTATTGGCGAGTTACTGGAGCGCGTTAGAAGCGAAGGCGCTCATGTCGGCGGCAAGGAGCCGAAAACCAATCTCGCGAGCGCGCTAAGCAAGGAAAAGGATCGCTTCCGTTCGGTGATCTACAAAGAAACGCGCGGCTGGTGGCTGACAAAAGAGGATTTCCCCGGCGAAATTGTCGTCGTTGATCCAGATGAAGTGATTATTGACGAAAACGAAATGAATGAGGCGGAGGCCGCTTCCAACGAATCCTCCGCCTCATTTCGAGACCTAATGAGCTATGGAGGCCAAGATGGGTGAACCACCTTAACCGCCCTAACTAATCCCGGCTACACGAGGGTCATGACCTGGCGTAGTCGGCAGCCGCCAAAGGGCGGTATCGGGATCGGGGGAAGACGTTCCTCCGGTTCCACCATGCCCCTGTGCCGGAATCGGTAGACGGGCCACAGTAGGACTGTGGTGAGCCTAGTAGCTCGTCCGGGTTCGACCCCCGGCAGGGGCACTCGCTTTTTAACATGAACCGATGCGAATGTGAATCGTCTACTTTTGTGCGGTCTTAATTGAATGCATTTTATTTTCTTAGATGAATCTGGCGAGTTCGGATTTGAGGCCGGGTCCAGTACCCATCTCCTGATTGCGCTTCTAGAAACTGAAAACTCCAAACGTCTAAAAAATGTGATGCGGAAAGAAAAAAAGCGATTGCACGATTTGGGTTGGCCACGCGACATCGAAATTAAAGGCACTGCTCTATATGGCTGCCAACATGAGCCCAGAATCCCGCAGCAAATTGCGGATAATCGCGTGGCCCACCTAACTCGAATTGTTAATAGAATTCTCGATGCAGACGCTACGCCCCACTACACAATAATCAGAAAAGACCGCCTAACACGAAATCTTCAGCAGGCCCCATACGGAATTGCCTACAACTATTTTGCGGGTAACCTATTGTGTAAGGTTCATAATGGAGCCTTGCAGTGCCCCGTGACCTTGGTAGTTGATCGGCGCAACAAAGAAACGCACGCTCACATGCCATTTGACGGATATGTTTCCACGCGCATTATCACTGACTGCAACCATGAGCACTCATTCGAAATTCGCCACGAAGACTCTCGCGATTGGCTAGGATTGCAGGCTGTGGATTTTATTTCTTGGGGTCTCTTTCGAGCGTACGAGCACCAGGATCGTCAATTCTATGATCTTATTCGCCCGAATGTGCGAATTGACGATTGTTGGTACGCTCAAGTTTAGCCAGCCAAAGAAAAGCCCGCCTGATGGCGGGCTATCCTTGACCCTAAGGGCGACCACGACACACGTGGTTTATCTCCTAAAAGACGCTACCTCAGGACTTACCAAGGACCCTATACATAGTAAGCTCACCCCGCTTAAGCAATAATTAATTTGTCGGGGTTTTGACGGTCTGAGCATAGGTCAATCGACGACCGGCACTTAGGGAAAGCGTATTCTGAGTGCGCTGACCGTCGCTATCCTTACGAGTGTTCCACTTCCAATCGAACTCCGCGAGATAGCGCGGCAAATGCTTGTCGGAGACATGGTGGAATGTGCCAATAATCTCGCGCTTTAGAAGGCTGTGATAGCTTTCAGCGAAGTTCGTATGAAAGATTATCCCACGCACATACGTCTTGGAATGGTCCACCGTATGGTGCGAGTGGAAGTGCTGATTTAACCCCGTGTAAGACAGGTGCGCGTCGGTGACGATGTTCGCCGACTGGTCAACGATAGGCTTAGC
>JAJFHN010000067.1 GCA_021775595.1 Hyphomicrobiales bacterium | reverse complement strand
GTCAGCCGACAAAAAACGGATCGCGTTCGACAAATCGCCAAAGGCAACCCCATGAGAAAGGTCGCTCTCAACACTCTTAGCTAATGCTTCGGACAAAATACTTCTCCTTTATCCGCGTCGCTTGCCGGATCGAACGCGGCGTTCGACCAATTGCAGAATCATCGGTGTCAGGATGAGCTGCATGGCAATGTCGAGTTTGCCGCCGGGAATGACGATCGAATTTGCCCGCGACATGAAGCTGTCGTGGATCTGGTTCACCAGGTATGGGAAATCGATGCCGCGCGGATCGCGAAAGCGGATCACCACAAGCGATTCATCGGCGGTCGGAATCCAACGGGCGATGAAGGGGTTCGATGTATCCACCGTGGGCACCCGCTGAAAGTTGATATCCGTCTCGGTGAATTGCGGACAAATGTAGCGGATGTAATCGGGCATGCGGCGCAGGATGTTATCCATCACCGCCTCGGTGGAGTAGCCGCGCGCGGCCTTATCGCGATGGCTCTTTTGGATCCATTCGAGATTGATCACCGGTACGACGCCGATTTTCAGATCGGCATAGCGTGCAATATCAACGCCATCGGCAACGACCGCACCGTGCAGCCCTTCGTAGAACAGCAGATCGCTGCCCTTGGGAAATTCTTCCCAGTCGGTGAAGGTTCCCGGCGTGCCGTCATATCGCGCAGCCTCGTCGTCGTTATGGATGTAGTGGCGGGTGCGCCCGGTGCCTTTCTCGCTGTATTCCTTGAACAGCGCCTCAAGCTCGTCAAACAAATTGGCCTCAGGACCGAAATGGCTGAAGTGGCGATTTCCCTTCTTGGACATTTCGGACTTCATCGCTGCGCGCTCATAGCGATGAAAGGCGTCGCCTTCGACAAATGCGGCGGTGACGCCGTCGCGGCGAAAAATCTGCTCGAAGGTGGTCCTGACCGACGTGGTGCCGGCGCCGGACGATCCTGTGACCGATATGATTGGGTGCTTGACTGACATCGACGCCGCCCGCCTCAAGTCCGAAACAGGCCGCGCCGGCCAAACAGCGGCGAATGACGCGCCACCGCATCGGGCTCGCGAAAATAGCGCTCGATGCGTGCAACCTCTTCAGCCGACCCGAAAATCAGCGGCACGCGCTGATGTAGGGCCTCGGGCTCGACATCGAGTATGCGCTGCCCGCCCGTGCTGGCGGCGCCGCCTGCCTGTTCGACCAGCATGGCGATGGGATTAGCCTCGTAGAGCAAGCGAAGGCGACCGTGTTCGTAGCCTTTTCGCTCATCGGAGGGATAAAGAAAGACGCCGCCGCGGGAGAGAATTCGGTGGCACTCGGCAACCAGCGAGGCCACCCAACGGGTGTTGAAGTCTTTGCCTCGAGCGCCATCGGCGCCGTCGAGACAGTCGTCGATATAGAGCCTGACCCACTCTTCCCAATGACGGTAGTTGGAAGCATTGATCGCGAATTCGCGGGTGTTCTCGGGTATCTGCAGGTGATGGGCCGTGAGCCGAAAGGCCGATGTCGCGCGGTCGAGCGTGAACACATGGCTGCCCTCGCCGAGGCTGAGCACGAGGGCGGTTTGGGGGCCGTAAATGACGTATCCGGCGGCCAACTGGGCGCTGCCCGGCTGCATGAACTGCATGGCCGGCTCAGTATCGGCGCCTTCGCGCAGCGGTAAGATCGAGAATATCGTTCCGATCGAGACGTTGGTATCGATGTTGGATGATCCATCGAGAGGATCAATCGCCAGGCAGAAAATCGCATCTTCCGCGCCAGTGACGAGGGCGTCGTCCAGTTCTTCTGAGGCAATGAAGGCGACAGGGGCCGAGCGCAGGCGTTTGATCAAAATTTCGTTGGCAAGGATGTCGAGTTCCTTCTGAACATCACCCGCCTCGTTGTCGCCCTTTGCGGCAGCGAGATCGCCTGCGATCGCTCCTTGGGCAATCAAGTCCGATACCGTGCGGCAGGCATCGGCAATGGCCATCACGGTATCGGCAAGCGCGCGCTTGCCGGCCGCTCCCTGTGCGAAGTCATTCAAATGATTTTCGAGCGTAATGAAATCGCCCATGGCTTCCTCCCTTGACACGAGTCCGTATCGGCAAAGTCGATGACTTTCTCGTATCTGTACATCCGCTTTCGCGCTGGCGACGAATTGCGGATGCCGCGGAGCTCAAAATGTTTGAGCTGGCGACAAAAGTAAATGTGAATTATCTTTGTCCGCATGAAACAAAAACTTAATCCCGACTTGCGCCGGGTCACGCTCAAGCATCTGCGCGCGCTTTCTGCCGTTGTGAATTCGGGCACGGTTTCAGGCGCTGCGGAGCAGCTCGGCGTCACGCCGCCTGCGGTCTCCTTGCACATGCGGCATCTGACGGAGGCTGCCGGCATGCCGCTGATCGATCGCACGGGCGAGGGTGCACAGCCGACCGAGGCCGGACGCGAATTGCTGGAAACAGCAAACCGAATTGAAAGCGCGCTCGCCGAATGCGATGCCGCGCTGTGCGCATTACAGGGTGTCGAGGGCGGGCACGTTTCGGTGGGGGTGATTTCGACCGCAAAATATTTCGCGCCCGGAGCTCTGGCCGCCTTCCGTGAGGCGCACGCGCAAGTGGAGTTGCGGCTCTCCATCGGCAATCGCAGCGAAACGATCGCAGCGCTGAAGGACTACAAACTCGATTTTGCCGTGATGGGCCGACCGCCAGACGAGTACGACGTCGAAAGCGCGGTGATCGGCGATCATCCACACATCATCATCGCCGCGCCCGATCACGCCCTGGCCAATAACGGGCCGCACTCGATTGCAGATCTATCGGAGGAAAGCTTTTTGCCGCGTGAAGAGGGGTCGGGTACGCGGCTGCTGATGGAACGGCTGTTCGCCCAGCAGGGTCTTCAGCCAAAGCTCGGCATGCAAATCGCCAGCAACGAGACGATCAAGCAAGCGGTCATGGCCAAGCTCGGCATTGCCCTCATTTCAGGTCACACTGTCGCCACCGAGCTGGCAGACGGCCGGCTCGTTAGGCTCGACGTCAGAGGCCTGCCGGTGATGCGGCAATGGTTCGTGGTCAGGCGCAGGGAGAAACACCTGCTGCCCGCGGCTCAAGCGCTTTGGGACTTTCTGACCACCGACGGCGCAGCCTATTTGCCAAAGCTCACAAATGGGCGGACAAAAAAGGCCTAGCGCGCCGCCCGCACTTATGCGGCAGCTCCAAACTCCGTCCAATACTTGATCTTGTCGACCAGCTGTTCGTCCTCCAACGGCAATCCGAGGGCTTCGAGAAATCCGCCCCGCTCGATGGACATGCCCGGTTTGTAGAGGTCTTCCGGCACGATGAGGATGCTTGGGATCGACTTGTCGGCGGCCATGCGCGGAATCATGATTGCCTGCATGTCGTCTGAGTGAAACCAGAGCAAGGCGAGATCGGCTTTGAGTTTTTTGTTCTCGATCTTATCCAAATAGGCCCGGCCGCTAGTGAAGACCTGGACATCGTGTCCCAACTCCTCGAGCAGACGCTGGATGTGCCACAAGCCTTTGTCGGAGCGGCCAACGAGCACGATGCGGCGCGATTGCATCTCGGGCCAACGAAATTCGAAATCCTCAAGCTCATTATCATGGTTCAGTTTCTTACAGAGCTTGGCCTGCTCCTGCTCCTTCCGTTTCACCATGCGGTCGGATTGGCGCAGCGAGGCTTCGACCTTGGCGATCAGCATTTCATAGTCGATCGGCTTGGTCAGATAGTCATCTGCGCCCATCCTGACACCGTCCAGCACGTCGTTCCGGTCGGCCAGTGCCGAAAGAAAAATCACGGGCATGTCGGCAAATTGCGGGAAGTCGCTGCGCAATCTGACCACCAATTCGGACCCACTCATGTTCGGCATGGAGATGTCGCTGACCACGAGATCGGGCTTGTGCTCCACGATCATCTCCAGCCCTTCGCGCCCATCACATGCCTGAATCACCTGATAACCGGCGTCGGCCATCTCTTCGACGATGTCTTCCCTCAGGAAGCGCTCGTCCTCAATGCAAAGAATCTTCGTCATCGCTCAATCCTCAATTGCTGCTCGATCTAATGGGTTACGCCGCCTGTTTTCGAACGATTTCTTTTTCTGCCGGTCCTGCAATCGGCAAACGCACGGTGAAAACGCTGCCCTCGCCCTTCTTGCTCCGCACGTCCAGTGACCCGTCGTGCAGGTCGACCAAAGTTTTTGCTAGGTTCAGCCCAATGCCGGTCCCCGAAATCCCGGTGGCGGTTTGGGCGCGGAAAAATCGCGAAAACAATTTGGGCAAATCTTCCGCGTCGATGCCGATGCCCCGATCAGTGAAGGAGATCAGCACGTCGGTCTTCTCGCGCCAGCCCCTCACCATGATTTCTGGTCCCTCGGGCGAATATTTTACGGCATTGGTGATTAGGTTCGTGAAGACTTGTTCAAGCGCCAACGGGTCGCCGGCGACCGACTCTGGAAGATCCTTCAGATCGCAGACGATCTGATGCTCCTCGTTGAGCTCCAGCTGTCGCACACACAGCTCCAGCACCAAGCCTCGCAAATTGAATTGCGCGACATTGAGTTCAAACTTGCCGGCGTCCCTGCGGGCTGCAGCAAGCGAGCTGTTCATTAGCGCGACCATTGTCTTGATCGCCGAGCGCATCTTGTTGCTTCGGGATTCAATCATTTCGGGCGTTATGCGGTCCTTGCTCCGGATCAACCGCTGAACCGAGCTGTCGATCACCGCCAGGGGTGTTCGGAATTCATGGCTGACCGTGGAAACAAACTGGCGCTGCTGTTCGTTCAGTTCCTTTTCTTTGTTCAGAGCCTGCCTAAGCTCTTCGGCTGTGGCCTCCAGGTCGGAGGTCGCCGCTGCCACCATTTCCTGCAGATGATCGCGGTGTGCCTTCAACAATGTCTCGGCTTTTTCGCGTTCCATGGTGCGGCCGATCTGGGTGCAGACATGGTCCAAGAGTTCAGCCAGCTCGGTGTTGGGTTCGAGGGGATCCGAGGAGTAGAATTCGAGAACGGCAACGACTGCGCCGCAAATTTGCACTGGAAAAGCCACCGCTCCCACGATGCCGGCTTCATTGGCCACGCGCGCTCTGGGAAAATTGATGTCGTGCGTGACATCGCTGATCCAGTGGGGCTCCTTGGAGAGAAAGACGCGGCCTGGCAAACCCCTTCCCGGCTCGAAGGCAGCTTGTTCGGTCGCCTTCTTGAAGTCGGCAAACCGGCTCTCATCGGACAGATACCAATACCCTGAGGATTTCAGACTTATCGTGCCTTCCATGTCGGACCGATAGACGTGGCCGACTTGCCAGCCGGTGTAGAGGCAGATTTTTTCCAGGCAGTAATCGAAAACCCAACTGATGTTCGCGGATCGGTTGGCCGCCGCCGACACGCTGTTCATCAGGTCCAACGCCGCGGCTTGCCGCGCCAGCTTAAGGGTCATTTGCTCAGAGGCGGTCCTGTCAGAGCCCGTACCGCGATAGCCCCTAAAGTCGCCCGCATCGTCAAAAATGGGGATGCCATTGACCAAGAAATGACGCTGCTGGCCGTCGCTGTCGGTGCGGGTGTATTTGAAGTCGCGGAACGGTCGTCTTTGCAGCATATCCTTGAGATTGTTGTCCCAGTGATCGGACTGCGAAATTTCTTTGATGTCGTGACAAGTTTTGCCCAACACATGTTCGCGTTGATTGCCGGTGGCCTGTTCGAACCTGCTGGACAAATATGTGAAGCGCAGCTCCTCGTCGCATTCCCAGATCCAGTCCGATGAGATCTCGGCGATGTCCCGTACGCGGCGTTCGCTGCTGCGCAGCGATTCCTCGGCTTCCTTGCGGTCGGATATATCGGTCCGGATCGCCACATATTTCACGACTTTTCCGCCGGTGTCTTTGAATGGAACAATCGTGGTGTCGACCCAATAGTCAGAACCATCCTTTGCCCGGTTCTTGATCTCACCATGCCAGACCGTTCCGCCTGCGATCGTCCGATACATTTCAATGAAGAAGGACCGCGGGTGGTGCCCGGATGAAAGAATGCGGTGATTGCTGCCGATCAACTCATCCTTGCTGTATTGCGAGATTTGGCAAAATTTGTCGTTTGCGTAGGTGATCGCGCCTGATGTGTCCGTCACAGCGACGATGGCGTGCTCGTCCAACGCAAACTTATGCGACGCGAGCTCCGCAAGCGCTGCTTCCGCCTTGTCCTTGGCTTCCACTGTCAGATTGCTTTGCTCGATCTCAAGCTTGAATGTCGCGTAGACGCTCGCCAACAGACCTGTGAGCACGCAAATGTAGCCCAGCTTCTTCAACAGGTGGGCGAGATCGAATTCCATGTCGAACAGATGCGCCGACATCGACATGAACACCGCTTGGCCAACGAAACAAACGATGAGCGATATCACCAGCCAGTGCTCGAATGTATCGTGACGCCATTTGCCCTTGGCCAGATACCCACCCAGGGCAGCCAGAAAAAACAGCGCTGGAACGAACTCCTCTGGCCGGTGAAACAGATACTCGCCGAAGTAGCCTCGCGGTAACGGCGCGAACGCGAAAAACGCAAAGCACATCAACGTAATGGCCGCCGTGAACAAATAGACCGACTTTTCGCTGATAGACTCCGCGTCGCCCCACCATTTCTCCCGCAGCCAGACGAGCCAGCTCAGAAGCAGAAACATCGAGAGAAATTGCCGCGATGCGATCCAGCTCCATGGGATCAGAGCGGGGAGATCTGACGGCATATAAGGTTTGAAGGCGGCTGAGGTGACGACCGTGTGATAACCGTCCAGAAACGCGGTGCCCAGGAACCCCGCGCCGATGAAAAGAAGCGTTACGTCTTTCTTGGAGTAGTATCGAACCAGAGCCAGGGATCCGACCATCAAGGCCAGCAGCGTGGCAACGGTCTCCATCACCGTGTGGAGTTCGCTGCCGCCATGCCAGTTTGTTCCGCGCAGGGCGGCATAGGCGAGTGTCAGGCCCGCTGCAATAATGACATAGGCGATGATGCGCCGGGTTGAGGGTTCCAAGCCCACAATGTCCAATTTGCGATCCGGCATTTGTTCAGCCCCGACCGGTATCGAACCCCGCATTTCTGCAGCGTCCGGCCCAATACTCGCCATTACCGGCGAAAATCAATCGGAGGTTGAATGATGAAGGTTGTAAAACCGTTACAATGCTCGCAAAGATTGCAATGTTTCGATGTTTTTGCGTTGAGATTGGTAACGGGTCGGGGCGAGCCAAAGCCTTGTTCTCGCGCCATTCCCTAATACAAATGTGGGAGGAGCATCCCCGCGGCGTGTCGGCACACCGCGGGGAGCTGTCGTTAGTAACGCGCTTAGTCTGGCCTAATCGCGGTCGTCGAGTTGACCGATTCTATGGCCGCCGTTTGTGCTAGACGACGCCCAACAGGGCCAAAGCGATAATGATGCAAGCGAACCAGGCGACGGCGAACGACAGTGTCCGGGCGACCGGAATGCCGGCGGCGTAGATGATGTAGTGCGCAAGACGCGCAAAGAAATAGACCTGGCACGCCAATACGATCGAGCCCGCGTTTCCGGCGCCGGCAAGATGCGCGATGATCGCCAAGCCCGAAAAGATGGCGAGGTTCTCCATCGCGTTGACGTGGGCGAAATAGGCCCGCTGGGCCCAGGCGGAGAGCCCGTTGATATACGGATTCTCGTCATTCACCTTGGGATTGGCCATCGCAGCGACGAGGCCATTGCGCAGAATACGATTGAGCGAATAGGGCAGCCAAAAGAGCGCCGTCATGAACAGCGTCAAGGTCAGCCAAAAAAGTGCACCTGTCATCGCTAGTCCTCCTTGGGGTCAAATTTGTTGATTCGTGTCCCTTAGTCCCGGGACTCAAACCTAGCGTTTCTGGAACATTCGTTCAAAACAAAAATTAGCTCAAACGGCGCAGTGCGTCTTCGATGACAGAGGTGAGCAGGGCGGCCTCGGGGCGGCTGCGGGTGAACACGATCAGCCCCTGCAAGGAGGCCAGCAGACCGCGGGCCGCATTGGTTGGATCGAGATCAGCGGAGATCTCTCCTTGCACCTGACCAGCCGCGATCATGCGGGCGAAGAAGGCCTCGATCTGACGTTGCGAATTCGCCACCAGCTCGCTCACTTCCTTGTCGTGCGGCGCCAATTCAAGCGCACAGTTCACCAGCAAGCAGCCGCGCCCGGGGCGCCCATCCATCGCTGGCTCGGCAAAGACTTCGAACACTCTGCGAATGGCTTCTCGCGGAGCGAGCTGTTCTTCAATGTCAGCAAGAGTTTGACGCCGAATGGTTTCGTCATATCTGCGCAGGGCGGCAAGAAAAAGCGCGCGCTTGTCGCCATAGGTGGCGTAGAGGCTGCCGCGATTGATCCCGGTGCGTTTCACAAGGTCTTGGATGGACGTGGCGTCGTAGCCCCTTTCCCAAAACACCTGCATGGCCTTTTCCAGACCGTCATCTACGTCGAATTGTTTTTCCCACGGCATTGCTTTTCTCGTCCTGCAAACGATGAGAGCTCAATCTTAGAACGATCGTTCAAGTTGTAAATATGATCCATCGGACGCACGGCCAACGCTAAGTGCATCAGCGTACCGCTGGTGCGCAGACAATCATTGATTTGTCCCCAGATGCCGCAGTTGAGTCGGCTTGATGCCACATTCAGCAGATACGCTTCCAGAACGCTGCAGGCATAAGCAGCGGCGATAAAGATTCTTCCGAGGCTGGCTTCAGTTTGCGACTGAGCGTTCATTCTGAAAGATCGGGTGAGTGGCCTCGGCAGCAATCAATTTCGAATGAAACGGGGATTTGACGATTAGCAAGACGACTGTCGGATCAGCCGGGTCAACCGGTGGGCGATGTGCGTCGTTGCGCTGTCCAGGAGGGACGAATGTCATGCAGCAGAGAGCCGAATGCCGCCATTTTAAGCCTCGAGCGTATCAGACGTTAGGGGCGTGCTGGACCGGCACCTCATCAAACCGCTGAATTTGCAATCTCGCTGGATCTGTTTGGCGCGGGGCAGCTGTCTCTGCACCTGCACAAAAAAGATGCCCCGCGCCAGGTTGCGGCTGCTTGGCGGTCAAGCCGGTCGGCGAACGCCGCCAAGCCCGCAACTGCTAATCTCTCATTATCCTGCGGCCGCCAATTAGATGGCAATCAGCCATTGGATTGCAACCCATGTTCGCTCTTGTTGATCGTATGGGATCGTTGCCTGTGACGCGCCTCTTCGCCGCGGCGATCGTCAGCTTGGCATTCCTCTCCATTGGCTTTGCGTCGGACCCCGCCAAGGCTGCGGGCGCCAACAAGGTTGTGGGCCCAAACGCTTGTGCCGAGTGCCACAAGGAAGAGGCGGAGGTCTGGAAGGGGACTCATCACTTTACGACCTTTCGCGACATGCCCCGAAGCAAGGAGGCGCGCCGGATCGCCGACCGGCTCAAAATCAAACGGATTAAATCGCAAAGCCTTTGTTTGGGCTGCCATTTCACGACAAACAGCACGCGAAAAAAGAAGAAACCGCTAGCTGGCGTATCCTGCGAGTCGTGCCATTCGGCGGGCAAGGACTGGCTGAAGTCGCACAGCGAGTTCTCCGGCAAGACCGAACAGACAGAGTCCAAAGCCGAGGCCGCAGAACGTTGGCGCCAATCGGAGGCCTCCGGGATGATCCGTCCGGCGGCAATATACAAGCTGGCCAAGAATTGCTTCGGGTGTCACGTCGTACCACAAGAAAAGCTCGTCAATGTGGGTGGCCACTCAGC
Source organism: Hyphomicrobiales bacterium (assembly GCA_021775595.1). Lineage (GTDB taxonomy): Bacteria > Pseudomonadota > Alphaproteobacteria > Rhizobiales > Methyloligellaceae > JAJFHN01. The sequence continues at coordinate 21,160 of JAJFHN010000067.1, read as the reverse complement.
CGGCAGCGCGTTTGAACTTGTCTCCTGGTCGCAAGGCGAAATACGGCACAATGTCTGGTACACGAAAGGCAAGTCCAATGCCGTCGCCAGCGCAAAGCGCCGTCGCATCCTCTATGTGGTCGGGCTCGCGGTCGAACTTGAAACGTCCATTCGTGCGGTCGCGCGCGCCACCAAGCGAAAACCCTACGCTTTCGAAATGGCCCGTCGCGCCGATGCCGTACGAAAGAAACTGGCGCGCGCCGCCAAGGCAGCGCCCAAAGCGCGCGAACTTTCCCAAATCGCTGAGCTCGGTCATTCCGCCGGTTTGAAATTGGACAACAGCGAAGCGCTTCTAGAAGCGGCCGACAAGATTGCGCTTCAGGCCCTGGCATTGGTCGGCGCCCACGACGGCAGCGGCCTCGCCGCCCTCGATCCTCTTATCCCCGGAAGTGAGAAATACAAGGGCAAACCGGCCAAGCCGGCGACCGCCGCAGGCGCTGGATAGCCCGATGTGGACCTCGAAATCGGGTGTGTGCGCCATGCCCCAGAATTCGGCACAATTTTGCCAATTAATGGCCGCGCCAACCGCGCAATCGCGCCCAACTAACACCATAGCTGACGATAGAATATGGACTCAGCAGGTACTGATCCTTCGGGTTCTAGAACAGCGGACAACGCTGTCGCCGGAAGCGATGAAGTCAGGGGGAGCGTTTGGGCCAGGTTCAGCTCGTTAGACGGCCGTGCCGTTGGGACCAACCACACGGCCACACGGTTATGCCGCGGGATCTGGTTGATCGAATTTTGTCTCAACCGGTTTTTTCCGACGTCGCGCCCGGCGATTTCCCCAGCGACCTATCGCTTCACGACATTATCGCAAATGACAGCCGCGTGCTTGATCTGGCATCCGGCGATATTGTTTTTCGCCAAGGCACCTACGGCACGTCGCTGTTCGTCGTCCTAGAGGGCGATGTCTGCGGTCTGACCACGGCCGCTGGCGAAAAAGCCGCCAGGCGGTACGAGCGACCAAACCGCAAGCCGTCCGCCTTTGGTTGGCTGCGGCCGCAACCAGCCGAGCGCAGCGCCACGGGCTTGCGTCTTAAGAAACCAGCGAAGATCACGTCGCGATTCCCCACGGCTCGGCATGAACGCAACAGCATCTTCGGAGAAGTCGCGGCGCTGACGCGATCGCCGCGGAGCAACACGATCTTTGCTGACTGCGATGGTACGCAAGTGCTCGAGATTCGGTGGCCCGGCGTGCGCGATTTGCGCCACTGGTCCGACGCCTTCCGCCGGCGGATCGACGAAGCCTACAGGCGGGACGCCTTGGATGAGGCATTGAGGCAATGCGCCCTGTTCGATCAGGTCGATCCGGATGTGCTGAAGATGATCCGCAGCTGCGCCGAGCTTACATCCTATGGGTCGTTCGGCTGGACGCACGGCTTTCAGACCGCGGTCTCGCGCCAAACCGATGCCGACGGCGCCATCGACCGCGAGCCCGCCATCGTTAGGCAAAACGACTATCTCGACGACGTCCTGGTCATCGGCGCGGGATTTGCCCGGCTCAGCGAGAAATTGCACGCGGGCGACAGGACCGTTGGATACCTGACACCCGGTGACGTCTACGGCCTGGACTGCGTGGCGGCCGACGCTTCAAACACTCGCCGCCGGTCGGCCAGACACAGCCTGTATGGCATGGGCTATGTGGATGTGATCCGAATTCCGGTGGCGGTTGTCGACGCTCATCTGCTCCCGGCAATTGATGATGTCGGGCAGATAAGCAGCCTCACACCCAGCGTGGCCGACCTGCCCTCGCGCATGCTCGACTTTATGGTCGACTCCCGGTTGGTGAATGGCACGCGCGCCATGGCGATCAATATGGACCGCTGCGTGAACTGCGATGATTGCGTACGCGCCTGCGCCGCCACCCATGACGAAATTCCGCGATTCAAGCGCCACGGTCCCGTTCACAATCGTCTCATGATCGCCCACGCTTGCATGCACTGTATCGATCCTGTCTGTCTGATTGATTGCCCGACCGAGGCAATTCATCGGGACCCCGTCAGTGGCACTGTCGTCATTCAGGACGCCAGTTGCATTGGCTGTGGCACCTGCGCGGCGGCTTGCCCCTATGACAATATCCAGATGGAGGCCGTTCGCAATTCGGAGGGCGCCTTTCTCATCGACGAGGACGGCGCCCACATTCAGCGGGCGACCAAGTGCGATTTTTGCGCTGGACGAAGTGGCGGTCCAGCGTGCCAACGGGCCTGTCCGCACGATGCTCTGATACGCGTCGATATCAAGAGCGCGGAAAATCTGTCCGATTGGCTGAAACACACGCACTAGCCATGCGCAAAATTATCCTCAATGCCGCGGCTGTTCTGGGCGTACTCGCGATTGTCTACTGGGCGACCGATCTTTATGACGCCGCCTTGCGCGATCCGCGATTTTTCGATGGCTGGATTCTAGCCGTTGGCATGGCTGCCCAGCTGCTGTTTCACATGAGACGCAATTTGCCCGCATTGCAAATAGGGCAAGCATCCACGTGGCTGCGGACGCACATTTATACCGGCTACTTCGTCATCGGGGCGTTTGCGTTTCACACAAAATTTTCGCTGCCCGACGCGCCCTTCGAGTGGGTCTTGTGGGGTCTCTTTGCCCTTGTTGCCATCAGCGGTGTCGTCGGGGCGTTCTTGTCCTGGTCGATACCAGCACAACTGGTTCCCGATGCAGAGCAGATCACATTTGAACGGATCCCGGCGCTTCGCCACAGCTTGGCCGAAGAGGTCGAGACCCTCGTAACGCAATCGCTGCAACATCCGGGCTCTCGCGCGATCTCTGAAGTCTACATCAATACGCTCAGCAGCTTCTTTGGGCGGGCGAGGAACGTTCCAGCTCACCTGCGGGGTTCGCAGCGGCCGCTGCAAGCGATGTGTGTCGAAATCGATGACCTCGAGCGATATCTCGAACCGCCTGGAAAGGACACGCTGCGCCAGATCAAAGACCGCGTCGTGGCCAAGGACCGCCTCGACTTTCATTACGCCCATCTTGGCCTGCTGCAGGCCTGGCTTTTCGTTCATATTCCAGCGACCTACTGCTTGGTCGCTTTGACGCTGATCCACATTCTCGTTGTCTATGCGTTTTCCTCTGGGGTTCCGTAAGTTGGCACTCTCGCGTTGGTTCAAAGCCGCCAAGGGTTCTTCCGCCGAGAAAGCGGAGCCGGCATGGCTGTGCGGCCATTCGCAAACCGGGCGGGCATGCCGCATCGGACCAAGCGGTCGCGGCGCCTGTCAGGCGACTTTCGAGTGCACCCCATCGAAAACCAAAGGCGTCTGGCGCTGCCGCCGGCCGTCGTCCCATGGCGGACCTTGCCAGGAGGGGCCGGATCAGCAGGGCAACTGCTGCCGCGCGATCCCCCGCTGCAAGCCAATCCGAACGTTGCGCGCCAAGCGAGCGTTCGTCTCCAAATGGGCTGCGTTGAGCGTTGCGGGGCTGTTGGCGTTGGGGCTGGCCTTTTCCGACAATATGGCATCATTGATGCCCGGGCCGATCACCACCGCGCACGGCTCGGTGGAGGCCTGCAGCAGTTGTCACAGCAACCTCGCCGAAGGGCAATTCGGTTGGCTGCACGCCGCATTCTCGGCCGCGGATCCACGCAAAGACTCATCTGCCTGCCTGTCGTGTCACAGTATCGGCAAGGCGGCGCTCAATCCCCACGGCGTCGAGGTGGAGAGGCTTAAAGCCTACACCCGCCGTCTTGAAGCCACACCGGCGTCAGGTTCCAAAACCGCGGCGGCGCACGTGCGCGACGGGCTATTTCCGCTGGAGGGCGCGTTCGCCGATGGCATCTATTGCGCGACGTGCCATCAAGAGCATCGCGGCAAGTCGTTCGATCTCACCACCATTTCCAATGCGCGCTGCCAAAGCTGCCATACGGTTCAATTCGACAGCTTTTCCGCCAACCATCCGAGTTTCGAAAGCTATCCCTTCCGCCGCCGCACGCGCATCAATTTCGATCATGGCGGTCATTTCGATAAGCACTTCCCCGACATCGTTTCAAAAAAGACCAAGGCGGCGGCAGTCCCAAAGGCTTGTGCCGACTGCCATATGACGGAAGGCGTAAAAGGTCACATGACCGTCAAGCCGTTCGCTGAAGTCTGCTCCTCTTGCCATCTCGGCCAGATCGTCGGCGCGGAGCGCGCAACCGGTCCCAAGGGCGTCGCCCTGCTTGCTTTGCCTGGTCTTGATATCGAGACGCTGAAGCAAAAGAAGGCTGAAATCGGCGAATGGCCGGAAGAGGCAGAGGGCGAGGTAACGCCGCTCATGAACATCCTGATCGGGTGGGACGCCGAGCGCCGGGCGCTGCTTAAGAACGTCGGCGAGCTCGATCTGTTGGATCTAACCGAAGCGACAGATAAGCAAATCAAACTCGTCGAAAAGCTGGTCTGGGAAATAAAGCATCTGATCTACGCCTTCATCACGGCGCGAAAATCCGATGTGTTCAAACGGCTCGGCTCCTCGTCGGCCGACCCGATCGACGCCGATCTGGTCGCCGCCCTAACGGCCAACATTCCGCGCGATGTTCTGATGAGCGCACAGGCCGAATGGTTGCCCAATCTCCTTGGCGAGATCGACAAATCCCGTTTCGAGGCTTGGATTGGATCGCCGGGCGCTGTCCCGGCAGCGTCTCTCCTGCAAAAGGGCCAGACAGGATCGCAAGCGCTTGCCTCTGGCCTGGCGAAAGATAAAAAACCCGATCTTGCACAGCTGGCCCGCAATGCCCCATTGGGCAGTTGGCGTGTCGATCCATTCGGCCGCTTGATCAAGGGCAACATTCCCCGGGAGTTGGACGATGACGCCGACGAAGAGGAAGAACCAGCGAACGCGTTGATCCCGGCGGGCGCTGCCGACGCTGAAAATTGGGCCGCAACCGGTGGATGGTACCGGCAGGACTACGCCATTCTCTACAGACCAACCGGGCACGCAGATCAGTTTTTGCACACCTGGCTGGAACTGATTGCCCAGCGTCTTCGCAAGACCGGCAACGGCCTGGCCGCGACGGCTTTCCAGCAGCTCACCGACAAAGATGCGCAAGGCCAATGCACCAAGTGCCACAGCGTGGACGCGGCAGATGGCTCCGACCGCGTGATCAATTGGCGTCCATCGTCATATGAGATGCGCGAGAGCATCTTCACCGCCTTCAATCATGAACCGCATTTCGGGGTTATCGGCAAAAAAGGATGCCTGGCGTGCCACGATCTGAGCAACGCAAAAGGCTATTTGGAGAGCTACAAGGCGCTGGACCCCTACCGCTTCATTTCGAATTTCAAACTGGTCGAAAAAAGGACATGCGCCTCGTGCCACAGCGGCAAACAGGTCCGCGACGATTGCTTGCTGTGCCACAAATATCACCCCTTCGGCGTCGGCACGCCCATCACCGCCACCAAGCTGCCGGTGAAGTGATCGGCCCCAGGGGTCTCCCGACCTGCTACATTTCGAGCACAAGATCGCTTTCGGGCTTTGCAATGCATGGCAGACACAAGCCAGAAGCTGGCTCGTTGGCGGGCTGGCGGAGATAACCGACCGATCCGCGTGCCAGGCCAACCGCGCAACTGCCGCATAAGCCCTGGCGGCAACTGCAGCTGCTCTTAACGCCATTGGCCTCCGCCAATTCGAGCAGCGAGCCGCTGCCCTGCGTCCAATCGACTGTCTTGCCGGAACGAGAATACTTGATGCGGAACGTGCGCGCAGTTCGTTTTGCCGGCCCATCATTCGTTTGCTGCGATCCATCGGCCGGCCCGCCTCCAAAGGCTTCGTGCTTGATGTCGGCTCCGCGGACGCCCAACTTCGCCAAGCCCTTGGCAAGCATGCCCATCATGGCCGCGGGTCCGCAGAGGTAGATCTCGCAGTCGCGCGCCTTGACGACGGGCGCCAGAAGATCGGCCGTCACATGGCCGGCGATATGATAGTCGATGCCTTTCACGCACGAGCTCGTGGGCCGGCTGTAAGCAACAACCATTCGGACATTGGGCCGGTCTTTGCACGCGCCCGCCAGATGGCCGTACATGGCGTGCTCCCTGCGATTACCGGTGCCATAGAAGAGCCAGACCTCACGCTTCGAGTTGGTCGCAATCAGCCAATCAAGCATGCTGACCAGCGGTGTCAGACCGACACCGCCGGCGACAAGCACCACCGGCCGCTGTGAATTTTCCGCCAGGCAGAAGCCTCCCGCCGGCGCCTTTGCCAGGACCACGTCTCCTTCATGAAGGCGATCATGAAAGAAATTGGACGCCGTGCCCGCCGGCGTTCCCGGCGGCGCTTCTGCGGGAGCTGCAATTCTCTTGATCGAGACCCGGTAAAACTGGCGCTCAGCCGGGCTGCTGGATATCGAATAAGTTCGCACCACCGGCTTCTGCGCACCCGGCACCGCCAAGTCGAATGTCAGGAACTGACCCGGCTTGAAAGCAGGTATCGGCTGGCCGTCATAGGGGGTGAGATCGAAGGAGCAAATGCTGCGATCGGTCGTTTCGAACACACGCCGGGCGATGCGAAATTTCCGATTGCCGTTCCACTGGAAATCTCCACCGGCGGGCTCCAAGACGTCATCTGCACGCGTCGTGCATTCGGCCACCGCCTGGCGAAACTGCGCAATGCGCTGCTTTTCAAGCCGCGCTGCCCTGCTGCGCCGCATGGCGTACGCCAACGCGCCGGCGGTGAGCTGATACGTTACGGCGGCGACAATGAGAAACGCCGCGATCTGCACGAATGTTGATATCAGCATTGCTGACCTGCCCTTGTCTGTTTGCCTGGTTCATCGATTGGCGGCGGAATCGATCTCAATAAACGATCTGGATTTCCGCCCGCGCACCCGAGCCGTTGTCCCTGTCTTCGTTGAATGCGTAAAAACTCTCGAACGTCAGCTGCACGTGCCGGCCAACCGCCTGTTGCAGCTGAGCGCCCAAGCCCAGGCTATCGAATCCGTCTCCGCTCAGATCGTGACGGCCGGCTATTTCCAAGATGAGATTGCGGCGCTTGTCGTCCCAAAAGGCCTGGTAGCCGATCGCGCCGCCAATCACGCTGTCGCTGGTGAACGGATCAAGCTCGGAGCCGTAGGTGCTGAGATTGGGCGAGGCATACAAAATGCCCGTGTTGGCTAGCGGCCCGCCGACGATGGCCTCGCGGCCGGCTTGCGTGAAGTTGCCCAATCCAAGAAACGAGTTGAAATAGACGATGTCGTCGGACCCCTTCACGGTCTTTGACACCTCGCTCGTAATCAACGTTCCGGTGCCGACCACATTGCCGGGGATTTCGTCCTCGAGCGCATAGGATGTGTTGATGCGAAAGGCGGTGCTGATGCCGCCCATCATCGGCATGCGTTGGATTGCCGATGCGCCGAAATACAGGCCGTCGCCACGGTTGGAGTCGTCCACATAGATAAAGTCGTAGTTGAAGGTGCTGACATGGGTGTCGGCGGCAACGAACAGGCCATACATATTCTCTTCGCCCGGATCCCGCCCGAAGTCGTTGCGGTCGAGGCGGTTCCATCCCCACATGCCCGATACCCGCAAGTTGGACGTTCCCGGAAATGGGATGTTGTTGCGGATCAAGCCGACCGCATCGATTGTGTCGTTGATCAGAATGCCTTCTTGGAAAATGATTGGTTGGCGTCCGACCGTGAAGCCCAGGTCCATCGGCCGTGTGCCCGACTTGTCAAAGACCGGAAACAGGCTGCCGAGATCGCCTTCGAAAAACAGCGTTTCGACATTGAGGCCGAACTCACTGTTGAAGCCTTCTTCGGCGCCTTGAAACGTGTAACGCGTGAAGCGGTCGGGCCGATTGTTGTCGGTGGGGCGGATGCCCAGCAGGATCTTTTCAGTTCCGGTCAACTGCAGGTTGGCGAACACGTCAAGCCGATTGGCAATTTCAGTCTCGCGCTCTCGGCCCGATCGGCCATCGTCGAAGCTTTGGAGTGCCGTTCGATTGATCGCGTAAGCCCAAAATCTGGGCTGCCAAACCGCGCCTGTGAATGGCACTTCGTAGCCAGGATGCAGATTCCCTGTATCGAGAAATCCATTTCCCAATTCGATCATCAGTTCCGGGCGGGCAGGCAGCCGCCCGATGTCGTAACCCGTTCTCTCGGTCTGAAAGGGAATGTAGCTATCGTGCAGCGTTTCAACGTCGACACGCTCGCCAAGCGGCCAAAATGTGCTGTACCAGGGCCCGTGGTCGTGATCGGTAGCGATCGACGACGAACGGGGCAGCTTGCCTTGTTTTTTCGCGCGAGCGGTTGTGGTCGCATAAGTATCATCCAGCGTTCCGGTCGCAAACGCCGGTTCAATGATCAGGTAGGCGACCGTCGCTGCCGCCAATGCGGCGAGCAGAGCGTCGATCATCCGCCGATAAGAGTACCTACCGTCTTTCAATTCCTGCTCCCTTCCGTTGCATCAGACAGTCGCGGCACATTGATTTGTGAGGTCCCCGGGACGCGATTCAGTTGAGTCACTCGCCGAAATCTGGCCAGGCGGGCGCAGGGCTCGTGTCAGGCGAACGCGTTTGCCTGGCCCACGGCAGCGACGAGCCCACCTGCACCGGATTTGGGGATTCCGGCGCAGATGAACCCGTAGTGCCGCGATCGGCGGGGAATTCGAAAACAAGCTGCTTTTGCCAAAGGGTTTGCGTGCCAGCAATCAACTCGCGGCCCAATTCGCGCGGCGTCATTCCATAGTCGAGACCGACACCTTGAATGGCGACGATCAGATTGATTGGCACCGCTTGAGCTTTCAGCTTGATGGTTGCCCGATAGGGCGCCTTGCCGGTCAAAGCCCGGCCATCGACTTTATAAGTGGCCCAGCGCTGCCCATTGGGCTCGATGCCCTTTTTGTGGTTTCGCTCGGTAGCCGGCTCGCCGGTAAAGATCAGCGACGCAGCCGAAGGCAGCACCCGCGGCAAGGCAAAGGTTGGAAACGGAATCGGGATCACGTGCTCTATCTCACCGCCCCGGCCGTTCTGGGTGACGAAGATCGACTGCAGGCTGAAAAGATACCGGTCGAGCTTGGCCTTGCCGGCATGAACGTAGGAGGAGTGGCCGTCTCTGACGTCGCCGTTGGGATCGCGGTCTCCCGACTGGAACACAATCGTTCCTTCGCGATCCTTGACCACCACCTCAAGCCAAACCAAGCGTTCGCCGGTGAAGCCCGTTGGCACATTGTGACCATCAGTGCCGTTGCGAACTTGGGCGCGGAAAACAATGCCGCGCGGGTCTGCCCGCTCGGTCACCACCTCACCCAGCACAAAACCGTTCTTGAGCAGCTCCAGTCGCTTTCGCTCAGCGAATTCCAGCAGCTCGAATTGCTTGTCGAGGATGGCGCGCGCATCATAGCGGTCATCGACCGACGCCCAGGCTTTTGGAAACTTTGTGCCGGCGGTCACATCGGCCTCGAAGTCGTCGGTGCCCCAACCGTCTTCATGGCGAAATTCCAACCACTCGCGCATTGTCTTGAAATTGGCGGCTTGCTGGTTGTGTGGAAAGATTCCCGGGTGAATGACCGAATAATCCGGTCCCGCGAACAGATGGCTGGTGAGTTTTCTCGACTTCGTCGGAACGTCGCCGACAACCGCCGCCGGTCCCTGGTCATATCCCGATACTTTGCCCTGGATCTTGCCCATATGGCAGTCGTGGCAACTCACGCCCTTGGTGGCGGCCGGCGAGAGACGGTATTCGCTGAAGGCCTCTTCCAAGCGAAAGCCGTTGAACAGGGTCACGTCGTGACACGACCCGCAGAAGGTGGAGGATTTGATTGCCTTGAACACCTTGGCTTCGTTGTGGATCTTGCGCCCGGGCTCCTGTGGGTCGGTCACCACCCGAAACTTCTGTGGCTGTTGGAGAACTTGCTCGACACCCGAATTGCCTTCTGGACCGAACACCGGTTCGGTGAGCCCGCCTTCAACCAACGCCAGACGGCCGCTGACCTTGTTGTAGGTTTTGTTGATGCGATGACAGACCACGCAGGTGATGCCTTCACGCGATGTCGGATGGCGATCGAGATTCGACTGGAATGTGCTCTCGCCGAGATTGGCGCCGACGGGGCTGTGGCAGCGAAGACAAAAGTCGCCGTTCGAACCGTTGCTCAATTGGTTGATCTTGTTGTTGAGCGACAAATAAATCGGACTCAACTGGGCATAGGCATGCTGCGAGACGGACCACTCTTTATAGTGTTTTGGATGGCAAACGCCGCAAGTCGCGGCCGACGGGTAGCGGTTTTCGACAAACAATTTGAGGTGCTCTTGGGCGGCGGTCAGGACGCCATCGCCCTCAGAGCCCTGGCTGTTCTCGCCGCGCGACCGCGACTTTAGGAATTCCTCGATGGACGCGCGCTCCTCGTTCGTCAGCTCCAATAGGTCGTCGCTTTGGGGCGGAGTCTTGTCGGATTTTTCCCGCGCTTTCGGTGATGCGTTGTCTGACCTGGCTGGATGGGGCGCAGCTTGGGCGAGCTCAATCCGAGCGCTGCCGGCGGCCCTATGGGATGCCGCGAGATATTTCTCCAAGGCCCCGGCCACGCCTGCGTGGCCAGCAAGTCGGTCCTGGCGACTGGGCAAGTCGGCCGCGCGCGTGCCCGCCAGCGCTCGCTGGCTGCTGTCGGACCAAATCAAATCATTGGCCGCACCAACGGACAAGAAAACGAAACACGTCACGAGGACGCTGCAAATCAAGCGTTGCACGCTGCTATTCCCTGCTGTCTTGCCTGCCGGATTCTGATTCCGATGCGCGATCGGCGCCGTCCGGCATGGTTGTTATTGAAGTCGCCGCCCTAATGTGATGCGGGCAAGGTGGCCCCCTCGCCAGACAATAAAATGCCTGTCCGATGCAGCTCGCACGCGGCGAGCCGGCAACGTCTGACCGACCGCAGTCGGCGCGTTCTTAAGGCTTAGCTATGGTTGAGCGGACGCGATGGCCGATTGGCCTGCGTTACGGGCACACAGTGCCGCCCACAGATTGGATCTGTCTGGAAATTCCAGCGGTCCGGAATACAAATACGGTGCGATATTGCCCATGATCATTTTTCCCTCATGACTAGGCAGTTTTTGTTATCGCCCCTGCACCTCCTTAGCCTGCACGGATCCATTGGTAATTGAGATTCGTGACCAGAATTTGGCCATCACTATACGGAGGGATCTTTTTTTTGCCGCTCGCTACTTGATCGGCCTCAGGCATGACCGCGGTGGTGGTGCCGCATCTCTCGCAGGCGCTTGGTGTCGAGCTTGCCACCCACATACATAACCGCAACGACCACGCCATAGGCCGCCAGGACGCCATCGACCAGGAAAGCTTTGTGGATTCCTTCTGCCAGCGAAGAGGCGGAGACGACAATTGCCGTATTGAGACCAAGACCGATCGAGCCGCCAGCAATCTGAAACATATAAACAATGGCGCCGCCGAGGCTGGCGCGTTCGGGATCGAGCGCTGTGATCGCCGCGGTGGTCACGGACGAATAGAACAGCCCTACGCCCAGCCCCAACACGACCATGCCAACGATGAGCTGGTCGTATGTCGTTGAAGCCTCGACTCTCGAGAGCAAAAACATACCCAATGACAGCAACAACGCGCCAAGCGAGACGATTATCTTGGGTCCAAGGATTTCATACAAACGTCCGGCCACGAAAGATGTCGCCGCGAATGTGCCCATCATCGGCAATAGGCCAGCGCCCGAACCGATGGCGCTGAAGCCGAGCTCCTTCGACATGAATTGCGGCAGATACAGCAGAGCGGCAAAGAATATGGCCGACATCAACAAGGTGGCTATGCCGGCGGCTGCGAAATTTTTGTTCTTCATCACGTCTTCGGGCACCAGCGCGCGCTCGCCAGCGCCCGATTCAAACCATGTGAACCCACCAATAGCCGCAGCGGCGAGAGCGAACAGGCCGATGATCTTCGGGCTGGTCCAACCCAGATCGACGCCCCAGTCGAGAGCAAGCAGCAGCGACAAGAGCCCAACCGAGAGCGCCACCGTGCCGCGATAATCGAGCGGCTCATGTTTCTTGGTTGGCGCATCCCGCGGCACGACCATCAAAACAACGATTACGGCCATCACCGCGACGGGCAGATTGACAAAAAAGATCCAGCGCCAGCCCACCGAGTCGGTCAAAAAACCGCCGAGCAGCGGTCCGATCGCATTGCCAATTCCGGCCGCACCCAAAATCGTGCCCCCCGCCAGTCCGGCTCTGCTGATGGGCAACAAGCCATAAGTCATACCGAGAATTGAGGGCCACATCAGCGCGCCGCCGATGCCCATGATGGCGCGGCATGCCAGGAGCAGCCACACGTCGTCTGCAAATCCGCCGATCACCGAAAAAACGGCGAATATGGCGGTGCCAACCAGGAAGATGCGGCGGCGACCGAACAGGTCGGCAAGGCGGCCGCCGGTAACAATGACCACGCCGAAGACCATGGCGTAGGCATTTATCACCCATTGCGCGGTGGTGACGTCGGTATCGAATGCCTTCTCGATGGCGGGCAGGGCGACAGAGAGGGCGGTAAAGTCATTGGCGATCACGAGCACGGCGACGCCCATGGCGATCAGGCCGAGAATGGCGTCTTTTTCCAATCGTTCGCTTGCCACTGACCTAACCCCCGATTTGTGCCAAAAAGAAAGCTAAACTGTTTGTCGTTTGATCGCCAGCCGCGAGCTAGCAGGCGCTCAGTGTCTTGATTCGGCGCGGCGAGCCCAAGTCAGCGCCTGCACTGCCCGGCTGATTGACTTGGATCAAGACGCGGCGGGGCGCCTATTGCCAACCTGTCCCATTGGATTCTTGTCGGTCTGCGGGGAGCGGAATGAGCAATCAGCGTGACACAAATGGCTTGGAAACCGAGGGCTCGACGGAGTCGGCCGAACTAGGTGCATCGGCCAACGACTCACAGGATGATGCCAGCTCTGCCGACCAGGGACATGAGGTCGAAGCCGACGACGCCGAGCACTCCCAGAACGCTCTACACCGACAGGCCGAAATGCGGCACGACCCGGATGCCATCCGCAGGATCTTTGAGAACGGCGAATACCCTTACCGGAAGAAGATCAGCACCAAGACCTATGAATTGCACAAGGCGGAGCTTCAGGTCGAATTGCTCAAGGTCCAAGAGTGGGTGAAGGCCACCGGGCAGAGGATCATTTTGCTGTTCGAAGGCCGCGACGCCGCCGGCAAAGGCGGAACAACAACGCGCTTCAAGGAGCACCTCAATCCGCGGGGCGCGCGCATCGTTGCGCTGGACAAGCCCTCAGAGCGGGAGAAAACGCAGTGGTTCTTCCAGCGCTATATTCCGCACCTGCCGTCCGGCGGCGAGATCGTGCTGTTTGACAGGTCCTGGTACAACCGCGCCGGCGTCGAGCGCGTTATGGGGTTTTGCACGCCCAACGAATATTTGGAGTTCATGCGGGAAGCTCCGGAACTCGAACGCATGATGGTCCGCAGCGGCATTCTGCTATTCAAGTACTGGTTTTCCGTGACCCGCGAGGAACAACTCAGGCGTTTCAAATCCCGTGAAAACGAGCCTTTGAAAAAGTGGAAGCTGTCGCCCATTGACCGACAATCGCTCGATAAGTGGGACGATTACACCGAAGCGAAGGAGGCGATGTTCTTCTATACGGACACGGCTGATGCGCCTTGGACAATTATCAAATCCGACGACAAGAAGCGGGCGCGCTTGAATTGCATGAAGCATTTTCTCGCCGCCCTGCCCTATGCCGAAAAAGACACCCGCGTGGTGAAGGCCCCCGATCCCCTGATCGTCGGTTCGAGCGCGGACGTCATAGGCACGAGCGATCACATATTGGGAAAGAGCCTTCATCCCGACCAGCGGCGCCGCAAATAGCGCACCGACCAGTCGCCATCTATACGCGGCGATCTATCCCCAGCCAGGCAACAACCATGACGACCAAGGTGAAGGCGGCGTTGGCGAGGAAAATGACCTGATAGTCCTCTGTCATGCTGAAGAGCGTGCTGCACACCGCCATGCCCACCGTCGCGCCCAACAATTGCGATGACATGGCGATGCCGCCGGCTTGACCCTGTTCGTTGGCCGGCACCGAGTTCATAACGGCGCGCTGGGGTGGAACGAACAAGAACGCCATCGACAGACCCCAAAGCAGCAAACCCGGAAAAATCAGCCAATAACTGTTCCACGGCATCGCGATCCCGGTCCAGGCGAGGCCGACAAACATCAGCGCCAAGCCGCCCAATGTCGGCCACCTCGCGCCGTAGCGGTCGGCGGCTTGGCCGGCCAGCGGAGCGGTGAAGGGCTGCGGAGCGACGGTTGGAAGCAAGGCTAACCCCGCCATCAGCGGCGTCATTTTGAGGCTGTCTTGCAGATAGAGCGCGCCGAAGACGAACACCGCCATCTTGGTGAATTGAGCGGACAGAATGGCCAAGTTGCAGGCCGAGAAAGTCGGGCTGGCAAACAGGGTCACTTCGATCAGCGGCGCTGCCGTTCGCCGCTCGACGACCACGAAGGCGCCGAGCAGCAGCACGCCGACAGCCAGTAACGGCGCAATCGACGGGCTGCTCCAGCCCCATTCCGGGCCCTGCATGGTGGCGAAGATCACCGCAAACAGTCCGCTGACCAGCAAGACCAGCCCTGTCCAATCGACGCGCTCGGAACTGCGCGTGCGCGACGGCTCGATCCAGGCCATCGCAACGATCAAGCCGATGGCCAGCACGATCGGCGGATTGATCCAGAAAATCCAACGCCACGACAAAACGTCTGTCAGAAAGCCGCCGACCAACGGTCCAAGAGCCAAGAAAACGGTGCCGATTGCCCCGAAGATGCCGAGCGCCAGTCCCCGCTGACGCTCGGGAAAGGCAATGGTGATCATCGCCAACGATGTTGGAAAAATGATGGCCGCGCCGATACCTTGCACGCCGCGGGCGGTGATCAGCCATGCGCCCGATTGGGCGAAGCCACAGGCGAGCGAAGCGAGCCCGAAGATCAGCAGCCCGGCAAATACAACCGTCTTATGGCCGACAATATCGCCCGACTTGCCCGCGGCGGCGGCAAAGGCGGCCAGCACAAGCATGTAAATGTTGACGACCCAGTGGGAGGCGACCTCGGACATGGCGAGATCGCGCTGGACGGTCGGCAGCGCCACGCCGACCACGGTTTCATCGAGCAGGATGACGCCGAGGATGGCGCCCATCGCCACCAGGACCCACCATTTGCGGCCGTCAGCCTCGATTGCCGGCATCGATTGAGTTGCCCCTCAGTGGGTGATCTCGATCACCGTGTCGTCCTTGCCTTTGCGCAGGATCAGGTTGAACAGCGTGGCGGCGTTTTTCGGGTGCAGCCGGACGCAGCCATGGGAGGCCGGCGTGCCCAGGCGCTTTATCTGATTGGTTCCATGAATGGCGTAGTGGCCGCTGAAGAACACCGAATAGGGCATCGGCGCTCCACGGAACAGGCTGGAGCGGTGGTGCCTGTGGAGCCAATAGGGCTGGAAAGTGCCGGTCGGCGTCCACGTGCTCTTGAGCCCGGTCGAGACCGGCCAGGAATCCTGTTTCTCGCCGTCGACATAAAGATGAAGGCGTTGTTCGGAAATGTCGATGTGAGCGAAGACCTCGGCACTCGCCGCCGCGGGCCAAAGTGCCGAAGCGAGCAAAAGCCCGCTCATCGTCAGAAAGCGCACCACGCAACCAACCTCCCTTAAGGCAACGGGTCGAGTTTCGCAGCTGGGGACGACCGTTGCCCACTTGAGCGCCATCATAGCCAAATTGCCTGCCAACGGCGAAATGACTCACACGTCTGGGTTAAGGCGCGCGATCGTATTATTTGACTTGCTGGCGGTGCAACCAGTCTGCAGCGAACTCGTCTCTGCCAATTTTTCTCTGTTTCCAGGGAATATACAGGGAAATCACGCCAATTCAGTTACTTCAGGCCTTGGCGTCAACCCCTAAGTCGCTGAAAATGTGTGGGTTTTATTGCCTTTTCCCCAAAAAATGAAACAGGGAATTTCGCGGCTCGAACAGGGAATTCGACGTCCCTTTCAGGGAACTGATCTGGATGGGGAGATCCGCTTCACCCTACAAAGCATCCATCCCTTTGCGCCGCGCTACGTCCGGTCCTGACCCAAAGCGAACATTTGTTGCGCCCCCCCTTTTCTGGCGGTCAGACCGAGATCAAACTGGATTTGTGAGCGGTGCTCAAACCAGGCCAAATCATTGCCACTCAGCACTGCGATTTCTTTGCAGCCTTGGTCGGTGCACTCTTCATAACGAACCGATGTTCACTGACGAGCTTGAGCAGGTCGAACGAACTGATCACACCGACGACGCGCTTCTCGTGAGTGACGACAAGGTGATGGATGCGGCTGCGCCACATCGCCCGTGCAGCTGCGCTCACATCGTTATATGCCGGGATCGTCTTCACGTCCTTGCTCATAACGCGGTGAATGGGGGTTTGATCCTTTAAACGACGCGCCAAGTCGGCCGACGAAACGATGCCACGGGCTTCCATTAAAGTACCGACGACGGGGATAGCGTGGATGCGGTTGCGCTCCATCATCGTACGCACATGAGCTACCGTATGGTGTGGTTCAGCCGTTATGACGCGTCTTGCCATGAGATCAGCGATCTTGATGTTCATGATGACCTAACCTTTGAGCTCATCAGGCGCGGTCAGCCAAAATGAGCGCGTTCGATCTTTTTTGCACGCGCTCACCACTCCGCCCTGCGACAAATCACATCGCGCAGCCATCGCAGCTTCGACGTCACACAATGGCGGCGGGTTCGCTCCATCTTGGAGTTGCGATGGTCGTATCTAAACTATTGATCTGTTTGAAGCATCACGTGGATTGTGTGGCACGGTAGATCAAGTAGACCGCATAAAGAGCGATGATCAAGACAGGATAATAGAATACGTTGGTCATCCACGGCCCGATGCCGAGCAACGGGATGAGCGACGGAATCAAAACCAATACGAACGCGACCGCACCCAAGACTATCAGTTTTTGCATCAGCGACATTTTTGACCAGGACATTGCTACCACCTCTCTAATTTCTCGCTTGAGACAATATTCCGCGCAGGCGGACCTGCGCATGATGTTGAATATTGAATTGTGACGGCGGTGGTATTGATATTGATCAAGCACGCGTGCCGACACCCCGTTGGTCCAGCCGGGTTTGCTTCGGCAGTCCGCGTTTGCGGGAGTCTCATTCAATTCGTGCAGATGATTGATCAAGGCTGAAATGTCGTCCGCTTATGGCTAAAAGCAGACTCTCGGATGCATGTTTATGAAGGTCCGCTCATGACCCATAGCAGACGTTTCCATTGCAGTTGATTGTCAGAGATCAATTCGAGATCGACCTAAATTTGCGAGTGATCACCAAAGTCAGGCGGGGCTGACGTATTTAATGAGGTTGGAAATGGAGTCTGCCATGCTTGAAATCTCTCCCGCAAAAGTCGCCCATGTCATCGTGAAAGCAAGGGAGTTAGACGCCAAGGTTGCCAGTTGGGATGAGAGTTCGTCGTCCACGGGCGTTGACGATGACGCTGATACCATCCTCGAAGACCACATGAGCGACGCCACTCGCAGTGAGTTGGCGGAATTCATTTCTGGGCTGAACGAGGACGAGCAAGCTCATTTGGTTGCGCTGACCTGGGTCGGACGTGGAACCTACAACGCCGACGATTTTTCCGAGGCCGTATCAACGGCAAGGTCAGAACGAACTGTACCAACGGAACAATATCTTCTCGGAATCCCCCTGTTGGCCGATTATTTGGAGGATGGGCTAGATAAGATGGGATATTCGGTCGAGTCCGCAGAGGACGGTATTCTTTAAAGCGACCCACCACTGTTTTTAACCCAAAGCAGACATCTAACCCTGCCAAGAACAGTGACCGACAGACAGTCAAATCGTTTCATAGCTGGATGGCTGTGCATTTTGACTACGACTTTGTCAGGCGCTCCGCACCACGCCGGTGAAGCGGTTAAACGAGGTTAAAGCTGCGCACAAGCGTGTTTTCCCAGACACAACCACTTAGGGAAAGCGGGGCAGATACTCGCCAAAATATCGATTGGCCTCTGACCAGAGTATGATTTCGTGCTGCTTCCTTTTGTCAGCTTGCTTCTTATCATGGACAAATGTCGGCGGCGAGGTCGTCCATCCGAGTTTTGAATTCACAAGGCATAAAGTAGTTTTCAAGCCAGAAGCAACACATCGGAGAGAAGCTTCAATGGATGTATTTCAAAACGTCGCGATCCTTCTTGTCGGCGCCACGGCCTTCTGGGTTTTCCTGAAATTGAAGGAACGAATTGAATTCCTTGAGCATGAGGTTCGTTGGTTAAGAAAAGAACTTGAGGAATTGAAACCTACGGAGATTAGGTCGGCCAACGATCAAAGGCTACCGGAGCCGGCAGGGACAACTAAGCACGAGCAGGCGGCCACTAATGACGTGTTGTGTCAGCAGCAAAGCGTCTGCTGATGGCTGGAAGCGGACTCTGGATGGCGCCAGCCGGCGCATCCGATCCCAACCCAAAGCGGGCATCAATTGACAACGAAGAATCTCGTTCTATTTGTGCTTACCTGCCTGGCCTTAGCCAATGACGCGACGGCAGAAGACGCACGCTATGCAGCTGAACGTTCTGCGATGGTCGAGACCATAAGGGCGTACGGGCGTTCCGACATTGGCCTACTGGGGGCCGGTGGAATATCGGAGGAGATCCTGGTGGCCATGTCGCAAACCCAGCGCCACCTCTTTGTCCCCGAACGCTCGTGGTCCCTGGCCTACAGCGATACTCCGGTGCCGATTGGTCATGGTCAAACCATCTCTCAACCCTTCGTCGTTGCCCTGATGACTCAGCTGGCCAAGGTCCGATCAGACCACACAGTGCTGGAAATCGGTACAGGCTCAGGCTACCAGGCCGCCATACTCTCTCGACTGGTTCGCAAGGTCTGCACCATAGAGATCGTTCGCCCGTTGGGAGAGACGGCCACGAAGCTGCTCAAAGAGTTTGGCTACGACAATGTAAGCGTGCGAATCGGCGATGGTTATAGGGGATGGCAGGAATGCGGTCCCTTCGACGCAATCATCGTGACGGCCGCGCTGGGGCATGTGCCACCGCCTTTGATCGAACAACTCAAGGTCGGCGGCCGGCTCGTTATGCCGGTAGGAAGCGCCGGCGCACCGCAACAACTCACCATTGTCAAGAAGACCGCAACAGGTCAGACGACGAGCCGCAATATTGGTCTCGTACGCTTCGTACCCTTTACCCGATCCCCGAATTGAACATCTGCGCGAGAAGGGGCTTAGCCACCGAAACGATCATGGGGGCCTCCTCCATCAGTCGATGAAACCGATCGCCGGATACATGCACGAGTGACCGGTGGTCCCCGTCCTTAAAATAGATGTCATCGAGCCCCTCCAAGGCGTCATCGACGGCGGTCCTGATGCCGTAAGCAGCGCCGATGACAGGAACTGCGCCCGTCTCGCAATCGGGGAACAGTTCGCTGATCTCCTCTTCGGTTGCGAGGCTCACTGGCTGCTTTAGCCAGTTCCCCGTGCCTCCAAATTCACATAACGGGAGGCGGGCACCACCACCAGCAGATATCCCTTGTACGTTTGATTACGACACCCTTGGCGAGACAATCGCCGGAAACATGACTGGCATGGGCCGTGTCGGACGATGAGCCCGTCGCTTTGTGCGTTACGACATCGAATGTGACGTCGTGATCTTCCAGGTACTTTTTGATGGTGAGTGCGATACTCATTGCTCAACTCCTTAGACACACAGCCTGTCAGTGACCTGAGCCTGACTTCTTGCAGCGCTAGTACGTTCCGCCTTCGATCTTCAACGATATCGGTGATTGGCGATGGCAGATGGTCTTGAAGGGGCTGTGGTCGCCCCACGGCACAAATAGGCGGGAGCGTCTATTCCAAGCTTCAGCTACTAAAGTTTGTTTCTGGCTAGGAGTAGACGCTGAACCGTGTTGCTCAGCGCGTTCGCTTCTGATCCAAAGCAGACGTCATGAGGCACCGTTATTCCCTCCGCTACGAGACGACCGCGTTTAAGCTATGTCAAAGACGCGTGCCAATGGAGCAGCTAAAAATGACGCTTGTGATAAAGGAGGTGCGATGTGAGTAGATTGATAAGCGTGATGTTTTTGGGATTGGTGACCATGGCTTGCGCGCTGCCCGCGTATGCGGGCAATGACGATGTGGAAACAGTCGAGGTCAAGGCGGCCTTTGAAGACGTGAAAAAGAACGTGGCAGACGCGATCATCAAGCGCGGCTATGTGATCGATTACAATGCCAAGCTTGGCGATATGCTGGTCAGGACTGGAAAAGACATAGGCTCGACCAAAAAGATTTATAATGGCGCTGAGACGGTTCAGTTTTGCTCGGCATTGCTGTCCCGCAAAATGATGGAAGCGGACCCGGAGAATATCGCTTATTGCCCGTATGTAATTTTCTATTACGAGCGGGCCGACCGGTTGGGAACGATCTATGTCGGATATCGCGAGCTCGACGATGATGGCTCTAATGCCTCGAAATCCTCGAAGAAGGCAATAAACAAGATGCTAGATGAAATCATTAAAGAAGCATCCGGCACTCGCTAGATCGACAGCGGATTACACCGATGTTGTTGTCGATGAAAGACACGAATCCCGGCGATATGAACGTCCGCTTTTGGCTAAAAGCAGATGTTTGATAGCTATTCTAACAAGGTCTGCTTTTGGCTGTGCCTGGTCGTATCGCATTCACCCGACGGGTAGTATCTCTACCTATTTAAAGCTCGCAATGAATACCTATCTTGATTGCGGGTAGCCGTTGGTCGGCTGCGCTCGCCCTGGCAAGTACGGTCGCTGATTGAAGGCCGAAGAGGCGTTTCTGATGTGGGCCCGGGCAAACTGATCCCTGCTGTCTCCCCGTGGGTATTGGTGCGATCAGCGGCTTCGGTGCGGTCGCTGAACGTTTCGGCACTGTTGGCTGAAACGAAATTGCCGCCGACGTCCGCTTCGGGTCAAAAGCGGACTCTGCGCTGACAGTCATTTTATGTCTGCTTTGCACCCGAAAGCCGCCCCAAACGACCGGCTCTTTTCGGCAATGTGGTACCAAACAATCGGGCAACAGAGACCGGCGGCTCAATTTGGCGCCTATTTCTCTGTTCGTTCGGTCTCTTGGTACCACTCTTTTGAAGAG
>JAJFHN010000066.1 GCA_021775595.1 Hyphomicrobiales bacterium | reverse complement strand
TCTCGTTCAGACCGATGGCGCGGTCATCGTCATCCTGAATGGCGCGGCCACGCCGCCCAATCTCAATATCGGCGGCATTGAGATCTCATCGGCCGATCTGGCTGCAGCGCTGGCTGGCGCCCAAGAGGGCGTACCGACGGCCGGACCCGACGCTGGGCCGGGCCGGCCGCTGAGCTCCGGCGGCGACTTTGCCGGCGATCCCGGATCGATCGGCGACCCGCTCGATCTGGGCGATCTGTTGCCCCCAACCGCCTTGCTCTTTGCGGTTCCCGGATTTGAGGATGATCTCGAGCCGGTCGATGGCGGCGATGGAAATGAACTGCTGGACCCGGCGCCGACTATTGGCGAGCCGGAAATGGTCTTCATCGAGGAAGACGACCTCCCCGAACAGGGCCATCAAGACGGCGTCGACGCAACCTCGGGCCGCTATACGGGCATGGGCTCGCTCGACATCGACTTTGGTCCGGATGGTCCAGGCAGCGTCACCTTCCCCGCCGCGATCCAGCCGCCGGAGGGACTTACCTCAAACGGCGTTCCGATCACGCTGGTGGTCTCGCCCGATAATCTGACGCTCACGGGATTTGCCGGCGATATCAAGGTCTTCGAAATCGTGCTCGATGGCGATTTCATAACCAATCCAGCTGGCAAATACACCTTCACCCTGTTCGACAATATCGACCACTTCGCCCCCTCAAAGGATGGCTTTGACGGGGTTTCTGAGGATTTTCCGGGCTTTGCCAATTCCGAAGAATTCTCGATCCTCGAATTCCAATTCGAGGTCACCGACGGCAACGGCACGACGGTCCTGGCGACCGGTGACGACGTCATCTCGGTCAAGATCCAGGACGACATTCCCGAATTCATTCTTCCCAACAACACCAAGTGCGTGAAGTTCGAGCTCCAGAAGGGCATCGAAATCTTCCCCGAGGAAGAAGAGCAAGAGGAATCCGGAGAGACATTGCGGACCGATTTCGCACCCGTCGATGGTCCGCTCGGCACCAATCCGGCCGATTTGCTTTACGAGATTCCGTCGGACGTCAAATCGCTGCACATCAAGTTCACCGATATTATGAGCTCGGCCAGTTTTGACAATTCGCTCGGCTACTATTTCGCAGGCGCGGACGGGCGGCCGATCTCTGGCGCCATCGTCGAGGACAACGTCAAGGACGAGAGCAGCGAAGAGGCCTGGATCGACGTATCCGAAATCCCGCGTGGCGCGGTCATCTTGGGCTTTTTCATCATTCCCGACGGCGACGACACCAACGTGCCGAACGAAAACTCGCACAACGAGAACATTCCGGTGTTTTTTGGCATCGGCCAGAACGGCGAAATCGCCGCGTTCCTGCCGGGCTATCCGCCGATCGAGCTGCGCGGCGCGGAAGCCAACGTCTATTTCTCCGACCGGCGCTTCAACGCCGATGACGCCGATCATGAGCTGATGGGCATGGGGCATGGCGAAAAGGACTCCAATTGGGAAGATAAGCGTTCGCCGGGCGACGACGAAGACTTCAACGACGTCCAGTTCAACATCAAGGTCGTCGCCAACCGGGCGATCGAATTCCTGTTGCAGGTCGACGAAGACGACATCAACAATTTCGACCCCAATTTCGACTTTGCCGATTATGACGGCATCGAAGGCTCGATGGGGACGCACCCCAACGACGGGAACCATGACGGGTCCTATACGGGCCACCATAGCGACTATGGACCAGCCATCGCCCACGCCTCGCTCGGTATCTGGTGGGGCGCGGATGACGGCAATATGGAGCCGTCATTCATGAAAGGCGGTGACAACGGCGACGGTCCCAACATCCAGCTTGCTCCGGGTGACTTGGACGGCACGGAGTTTTTTGGCCAGGACGCGATCGACGTCGCAAACGACATCATCACCATCGAGAACGGGCATGATTTCGCCGATGGCGAAAAGGTCGTCTACACCAACACCGACCCGGCCGGTCTCGATCCGGCATTCAATGAAGCCATCGGCAACCTGCCGCCTGGCCTCTATTACGTCATCACCAGCGCGACCAACAATGCGCTGTTGCCCAACCAGATCCAGTTGGCGCTCAGCGCCGCCGACGCGGCAGCCGGCAACGCCATCGACTTACAAAGCCAGGGCGTCGGCACGCAATTCCTGCACAAGGCGGGAGACCGTTCGGTGATCTTCGACCCCGCGCTCGACGGCGCGGGTGCGACCAGCCATGACGGCGCGCCGCTGACCTCGCAGGGCCAACCGATCATCTATCAGCTCGTCGATGACGGCACCAAGCTGATCGCCTTCGTCGATGGCCAAGGCCCGATCTATGGCGACAAGTACGCCGACGTCGTTGGTCTCGACGAAAAACGCCCCGACACCGACTTTCCAATGGGTCCCGACGGTGAATTCGATCCCACGGGCCAATCGGGCGACCGGCTGATCTTCACTGCAGAGCTCTCGGATTTGGGCGAAGGCGAAATTTGGTTCGAGCTGCACGACCAAGTCGATCATCCCAATCCGGGCCTCGGCAATATGGACAAACCCGTCGAGGACCTGTTGTGGCTCAAGCTCGGCTTCATCGCCACCGATTCAGACGGCGATATGCGGATGGGTGAGCTCACCGTCGACATCAAGGACGACGTGCCGAAGCTCGTCCACGGCAAGATCTACAAGACGATCGACGAAGACGACATCGCCACCGATTACTCTTGGGGAACCAGCCCGGACGATAACGACACCAAAGACGGTTCATTCACCGGCGATCCGTTTCAGGCAACCGGCGGGCCCGCTGTGGTCTTCGGCTCGCTCGCGGGCCTCGTCAAATTCGGCGCCGATGAGCCCGGCATGTTCACCTTCGATGCGGGCAAGCTCGGACACTTCGAGAACCTCGGCCTCTCGTCCAAGGGCGACGATCTCACCTACGAAGTCGTGACCAATCCGGACGGCTCTCAGACTCTGGTCGCCTCCGCCGGCCAGGACCGCATGGTCTTCGAATTCCATTTACAGAACAACGGCGATTTCCAATTCGAACTGCACGATCAAATGGACCACGACGGCCCGTTCGACGATTTAGGCGATTTTTTCCATCAGCAGCCGGGCGACCAGTACCCGCACGCCGATCAAAATTTCGATCTGCAGGAAGACGTGCACGGCGATATCGATGTCCTCGAGTTCGGCAAGATCATCAAGGCCAGCGACTTCGACGGCGACACGGTCTATCTCGACGGCAAGGTCTTCATCAAAATCCGCGACGACATTCCCGAGCTCACCGAGGAATACGTCACTGCCATGGTCGATGAGGACGATCTCGCCACCCAGCTCTCGATGGGCACCAGCCCGGATGAGGACACCAACCCGAACGGCTCCGTCTCGACCATGGCCGATCTCGGCTCGCTGGTGAAAATTGGCGCTGACGAGAACGCCAAGTTCTCGATCATGCATTTCCATGGCCACAAGCAGACCGATCTGACGTCAAAGGACTCGGCGATTTACCTCGTGCGCGTCGACAGCAGCACGGTCCGTGGCGTCGCATCCGGCAACCGCAAGGTCTTCGAGCTCACCCTGACGATGGCGGGCAAGGCAACCTTCACGCTGTTCGATCAAATCGACCATGATCCGGGCCCGGGCAACATGGTGCCGGCGGAAGAAAATTCTCTGTCGATTGATTTTTCACAGCTCATCAAAGTGACTGACTTCGATGGCGATTCCATCAAGCTGCCCTATGGCGCCTTCAAGATAAGCGTCAGGGACGACGTGCCGGAGGTGGTCTCCCAGGGCCCCGATTATGATGGGCCTGTGATGGTGATGGGCGCGGTCGATGAAGACGATCTCGACACCAACCTCTCGCAGGGCACCGATCAGGACGGCCAGATGGACGGCCCCGCCGTGCAGACAATGGCTCAGCTCGGCGCGCTGGTGAAGATCGGCGCCGATGAGCACGGCGCCTTCTCGATCAAGCCGTTCCAAGGCCCGCAGGAAACCGATCTGACATCGAAGGACGTACCGGTCGTGATTGTACGCGTCGATGACACGACGCTGCGCGGTGTGGCCGGCGACCGCGAGGTCTTTGAGCTGACAATAGACAGCAATGGCAAGGCGACCTACACGCTGAAGGACCAGCTCGACCATCCGCTGACAAACGATCCGCTGACCGATGCGTTGGAGACGGCCTTCGAGGACGTGCTCGCCATCGACTTCTCGCAATACATCAAGGTGACGGACTTCGACGGCGACTTCATTCTGCTGCCCGAGGGGACTTTCGTCATCAAGGTCACCGACGACATCCCGACCGTCTCGGGCATGGTGATGAACGACGTTGGGACGCTCAATCAGGCAGCGCTTTTGCCGCCAGAGATCACGCCTTCGGGCGACGACTTCATCGTCAACACCGGGCTTCCACTCGACCAGTACGCCCCCGAGATCACCACCCTGGCCAATGGTCGTTTCGTGGTGGTGTGGCGAGACGGAGACCTCGGCACCGGTGATGTGGACCCCAGCAGTATCCGCGCCCGGGTCTTCAATGAAGACGGTACGCCGTTTGGGGCTGAGATTGTTGTCAGCACAACAGCTCTCGGCCTTCAGACCGACCAGGTGATCACGGCGCTGCCGGGCGGCGGCTTTTTTGTCGCCTGGACGGACGGTAGCGCGGACACGCCGCCGGGCGGTTCGATCAACGATACGGACATTCGCGGGCGGCTGTTCGATGCAAATGGGAACCCGGTAACAGTCAATAGCTCGAGCGATGACTTTCTCGTCAACACCACGACTTTAAGCCTGCAATCCGGACCAGAGATCACCACATTGGCCAGCGGCGGCTTCGTGGTGACGTGGACAAATTTGAGCACCGATATCCAAGGCCGGGTGTTCAACGCCGACGGGACGCCGGCCACGGCGACCGATTTTGCTATCAACACCACGACAAACGGTCTTCAAGCCGACCCCCAGGTCATCGCCTTGAGCGGCGGTGGTTTCGCAGTGACATGGGAAGATTTCGGCGAGAATGCGCCGGACACGGACGGCAGCGCGATACGTGCCCGGGTGTTCGACGATAATGGCACAGCGCTGGGACCGGACTTCCTCGTCAACACCATAACGACGGGCAATCAGGGCGACCCGGGGCAGGGCGACAGCGGTCCGGTGATCACCGCCTTGAGCGATGGCGGCTTCGTGGTGGCGTGGGAAGATGCGAGCGCCACCCTGCCGGACGATTCCGGTTCGGCCATCCGCGGCCGGACGTTCGACGCCGACGGCACGCCAAGAGAGGTCAATGACTTCCTCATCAATACCACCCTCCCCGGCAACCAGTTCGACCCCAAGATCACCGCCCTTGAAGGCGGCGGCTTCGTGGTGGCGTGGGAAGGACCGGAAATACACGGGCGAATATTCAATAATGATGGGTCGCCGGTAGCGGACGACTTCCTCATCAACACCACGCTCGGCGGCGTCCAGCGCGACCCGGAGATCATCGCTCTTGGCGACGGCCGCTTTGTGGTGGCGTGGGAAGAACAGAGTCTCACTGCCCCTGACGGCTTCATCTCGTCGGTGCGCGGGCGGGTTTTCAACGCCGACGGCACACCGGTGGAGATTAACGGCTCGACCGATGACTTCATTATCAACACGACTTTTCCGTTCGGCCAGTTTACGCCGGTGATCACCGCGCTCGACGATGGCGGCTTCGTGGTGGCGTTTGGGAGCGTAGCCCGCAACGTGTCGCCGGCCACCGATGTAGACGTGCGGGCGCGCGTTTTCAATGGCGAGGGATCGGACGGCGATCCGATCTCCACCATGGTCGACCTCGCGACCCTCGTCGATTTTGGCGCGGATGAGAATGGTGCGTTCTCGCTCAAGACCTTCGCGGCGCAGGACTTCGGCGACTTCATGGTCGGCGGCGAGCAAGTCCAGGTCTCGTCCGACGGCACGACGCTGAGCGGCATCGCAGATGGCGTCACCGTCTTCACGCTGACCGTCGATGCGGCGGGCAAGGCGACCTATACGCAATTCGCGGCCTTCGACGTCGCTTCGCCCGATATCACCCAAATCCAGCTCGATTTGGGGCCTTTCATCAATGTCAGCGATTTCGACGACGACACGGTGATGATCGGCGAGGCCCGATTCATCATCAAGATCGACACCATCGATCCAGAGCCGATGCAGCTCGACGGTTCGGTGCTGGGCGTCGTCGAGGAAGAGCATCTCGATGCCGCGACGCAGGACGCGCTCTTTGCCCATCTCTCGACCGGCAACGAGGACATCGACGACGTCAATGATCTCGATGACGACGTGGAAGGTCAGAATCCGAACTTCGGCATCACGACCAACATGTTCACCGGAACGGGCGCCAATTCGCTTAGCACGCTCGTTGATTTCGGTACGGACAGCGGCACGTTTCGGGTCAAGACGATCACCGAGCTCGCCGATGCGACAGTGCGCGATTCCGGCGGCAACGCGGTCACCTCCTTGGGCGAGACCGTGATCTTCACCTCGCTCGCGACCGATCTCTCAGCCGATGACACGCTGGTGGCCACGGCAGGCGGCCGCACGATCCTCACCGTGCGGATCGAACCCGATGGCACCTGGAAGGTGACGATCTTCGATCAGCTCGATCACCACGATCCGCAATTGGCGGACAACGCCGAGGACATTCTGACACTCGACCTGACCGGCACCGTGCTCGCCGAAGACAGCACCGGCGATCAGCTGATGCTGCAAGGCAACGTCTTCGAAGTGCAGGTGATCGACGACATTCCGCTCGATATTTCGCCGATCAAGGTCACCATCGACAATGTGGCCGACACCATGGGCATGGATCTGCTCGGCTTCTTTGGCAATATCGGCGCCGACGAGCCCGGAAGCGTCGCCTTCGTCGACGATAATCCAGATGATAATTTCTTACGGGACACCTCGGGCAATCTGGTTCAGTCCGGCGGTGAGAATATCATTCTTACGGGCTTTGGCGGCAGCACGCTTGAGGGCCGCAATGCCGATACGGATGAGTTGGTGATCACTATCGAGCTCAATCCAGATGGCGCCAACGAGGCAGGCGACAAATATTCGATCACCTTGCATCAACCGTTTGATTTGGGCGCAGACGTGACCGCGGCTCTGCCAATCGGTTCGGTCTCGAATGCCAACCGTATTTACAAATCGCTTGATGACGTGCTGGGCGATATCGACGTGCTCTTCAGCGCCAATGACAGCTCCGGCAACCGCGCGGCGGTCGACAAAAGCGCCCAGGGCATCGGCTCTGGCAGCAATGCCACGGGACCGATGGAAACGATCCGGCTCGACTTCGCCACGGATGTGGCGCTGAGCGGTCCAGGCGCCAATAACTCGTTTTCACTGGGCGAACACCGCGAGGTCAACGGCGTCGACTTTGGCATTTCTCAAACCAACCCGACCGGCGCGTTGGTCAACTTGACGGTGCGGCTGTTCGATGCCGATGACGACGGCAATCCAGGCCCTGTAGGACCGAACGAAACCTCGTGGCACACGGACAGCGACCCGGTTGTCGACATTTCAGAAATTCTAATCAATGGCAGTGCGGCGCCGACACAAGTCACAATCGACCCCAGCGGCGACTTCGCCACAATCACCGGCCTAGCGGTCGGCGACGTGGTCAGCGTGACAGGCGTCACGGGATACAACCGGATCGAGATCAAGAACGATCATCCCACGACCGGTCCCACTCCGACTTTCGATATCGGCAGCGTCAGCATCACGGTTGCCGGCGACGATCAGCCCGTCACACTCGATATCCCAGTGGAGGTGACGGACGCAGACGGCGACACCTCCGATGGTTCGCTGCCGATCATGATCATGCCGGAGGGCCCCGACAACGTGGCGCCCATGGCCGAGAACGATTTCGTCTTCACCAATGTGATCGACGGCACGACCATCGTCATCCCGATCGACGCGCTGCTGATCAACGACTCCGACGCCGACATGGACCCGCTCTCGATCTTCAGCTTCGGCAACGAAAGCGGCGACATCACCAACATCACTCAAGTGGGCGATGCGCTACATCTGACGGTGAACGGGCCGTTCGACGAGGGTGAGTTCACCTACGTGATCCAGGACAGCGCGGGCGAACAGAGCAACAGCGCGACCGTCTTGGTGCAGGGCGCCGACAGCCAGCTGGTTCAGGCCGAGGGCTCGATCGTAATCGGCGAGGACCAACAGGTGTTCTTCTCGATCGTCAACGACAACCGGAATGCCGCGCTCACCAACATGGATGACGAGGAGATCTTCGCTTTTGACGGCACGACGGTGACCGAATTCTTCGGCGGCGCCAATTTGGCGCGCTCGGGCGAGGACATCGACGGCATCCACGTCTTCCCGTCGGACCAATTCCTGTTCTCGATTTCGGGCGACAACAACAACATCAACGGCACGGGCGGCGATAACCGCCGCGATGCGGAGGATATCTTCGCAGCTGACGGACCGTCGGACACCTCCTATTCGGAGATCATCGACGGCTCCAACAACTGGAGCTCCAACAATGTGGACGCGTTCCACGCGCTTCCCAACGGCGACTTGTTGCTTTCATTCAGCAGCACGACCTCAACCGGCGGCATCAGTTACGCCGACGAGGACATCGTCTATTGGAACTCCGATACGGGCCAGCGCAGCATGTTCTTCGACGGCAGCCAATATGGCGTCAACGGAGACATCGATGCGGTGAGCCTGCTGGCCAACGGCGATCTGATCTTCTCGCTCGAGGACGATGTCAGCAATCTCGGCGGCGTCGGCGTCAACGATTTCCAGGATTGGGATCTGATCCGCTTCGACGGCACCGACTTCAGCCTGTTCCTCGATGGCGAACCGCTCGTCGACGCGCCCGGTCGCTTCACTGACGACGACATCGACGCAATCTCGATACGTGGTTCAGATTTGCTGATCGGGTCGCAAAATGCCGATTATATTATCGGCAATGGCGGCGATGACGTGCTGCTTGGCGCCAAGGGCGGATTGCGCAACGTGCGCACCGACATTCGCGCCGGCAACACCTTCGACGTCGCCAACCAGTTCGGCTTCACCTTCGCGGCCGCGGCCCTGGTGACCGACTTTATCTCGTCGATCGAGATCACCCTAGCGGGCCCGGCGAGTTTTGATGCCGCCAGTCAGTTTTTCGGCGCCGGCAGCGAGTCGACGGTGGGCAACGGCGACATCACGGTCGTGGGTGCGAGCGACAACTCGTCCACATTGCGCCTCGACTTCGATCCGAACACCTTCACCGCCGGCGACGTGCTGCGCTTCTCGGTCGATACCGATGACAACAACTCGACCCACAATGGCAGCCAGTTCGACGGCGCCAAATTCACCGTCACCTTCAATGGCGATCCGGTGCAGACACTGACCGGCTTCTATGAATCCGGTCCGGTCAACAATGTCATCGGCGAGGTCGAGGAAGCCGCCTTCGAGACCGGCACCGACGGCAACGACTTCCTCTTCGGCGGCGCGGGCAACGATCAGCTCTATGGCGGCGCCGGCGACGATACGCTGGATGGCGGCGCGGGCAACGACCTGCTCGACGGCGGCCCGGGCGCCGATACCTTGATTGGCGGACCAGGCGACGACGTCTTTTATTTGGCCAATCTCGACGCTTCGGACCTCATTGCCGATTATGAGTTCAACGCCGACGTCATCGATCTCACCGCGCTGTTTGACCTCTCAAGCGTCTCACCCATCAGTCAGGCAGAGGTCGACACGTTCGTGCGCTTCGACGGCGCCAATGCCGGCAATACGGGCGATCTCGAAGTCGATCAGGATGGTGCGGCCAACGGGGCAAACTTCACTAAGGTCGCAACCGTTCAAACGACCGGCGGCGGCGTTCCGGTCAATGTCAGCGTGGTTGTGGACGACGGCGGCGGCAACGACGGATCTGTCCAGGTCTAGCGACCAGCCGAAGTCAACGTCTCCTACAGCGCTCCACGCGCCGGGTCCCAGCTCGCATGGCGTCGATTACGCTATTTGCGTAGTTTTGCTTTACAATTTATGCGGGCAGAGCGACACTTCTATGCAAGGGATTCGGCCCGAACCGGGCCGCTGCTTGGATGAGGCGATCGCGTGTCCGATCAGAAGCTCTATTTCTCGGTCGACGACACCCAGGACAATGTTGAATTGTTCAGGGTACGCTTGGATGGCACCGTCGAGCAGGTCGAAAATTCGCACCCCACATCAGAAACGGTTCTCATCGTTGAGAACGCGCCATCAAGCCTCGCCGATCTGGCTCTCGGCCCCGGCGCGGTCATGGACGCCGCTGGTTCGGAGTCATCGCCATTCCTGGCCGATGACGAAGGCTGGCTCATCGATTACGGCGCGCAGGCGGGCGACGAGGTGGTCGATGTCTTCGTGCGGACCGATCTCTCGGCGAGCGATTTGATCGCCAATCACGAATTGATCGCGGGCGACGAGATCGAACTCGATGGCCTGTTGGACTTCGCCGCCCTGGGCGAATCCGGGGACGATGCGGCCGAATTTGGCCGGCCCGAAGGGGATCAAACGCTGGCCGAGTCTGACGATGCGGCCGAATTCGATTTCGGCGGATCGCTCGACCACTTGACCGTCGTCATCGACGACGGTTCGGACGAGCCGCCTGTGACAATCTGACCACACTTTGTAAGGTTTTGCGCCCTCCAGCGGCCCGATCCCTTGTACGGCCTTGGCTGGGGTGGGACACTTGGCCCAAGTGGCGGACTTCTCGTCGCTGAGTGGTCCCGTACCGGCATGAACTGTTGGCACGGCGTTGGCTGGTGGACAGATATGAAAAAGCTGTTTTTTCTCTGTTTTGCGGCGCTTTTGGCGGCCGGCACGCCTGTACTGGCCGGCGGCATGTACTCCTCAACGCCCTATTGCCGTTACTACGAACAAGCCGACGAACTGGTCGCCTATAGCCGCCGCGAGCGCCGGGCTCTGATGTCGGAAGTGGAATGGCGCTACCATGATGCCGTCGAGGTCTCGCGTTCGCCCAAGGCCGTCTACCGCGTTGGCGGTGTCGCCCACCGCATCGATCCGCTCTATCTCTGGGCCAACCAGGCCAAGATCAATTGCGCCAAGGCGTTGGGCTATCTGAAGAAATGGCACCACACGTTCGGGGCGGAATTGGATTGGGAAACGCTGCAAAAGTGCGAGTGCTTCCACGAGCGGATGGTGTATTACAAGCGCCACTGAGGCGCGTACGCTGAGCACTAAAATCGTCACATCGCAATTTTTTTCAATGCGTTCGCGTGCACGTGGCCGCTTGGTGCGCTGGGTCGTTCCGATCGGCCAAAAGCGCTCGTAAACCATCCATGGCGTTGCCATATACGGTCACAATGGCGGCCATGATAGGCTTCGCGCCCAATGGCTGAGGCAAACCACTGCCTGGAGTATTAGGTGAGCGACGGCGAACAAGATACGCCCGCTAAGGCGAAATTGAGCGACTTTCCGTGGTCGCAGATTGCGGCCGACATGCGGCTGGGCTGGCGCTACATCTGGTGGCGCACGTCTTCCGCCTTCCGCTCCTTGGCGCAGCGCGTTTTGCCGGAAAAATGGCAAAGCGCCGTGCTGTCGCCTGAACCGGCCGCCGCGCCGCAGCAGCAAGGCGAAGACGCAGGAGACGCGCCGGTGCCCACGCCGCAAGGCTGGGCCATCACCGACCAAGAACGTGAAGAGCTTTTTTACGCCCGCGATGCTGAGGCCGCACTTCGCGATGCGCCCTCCCAGCGCACGTTCGGCTTCGTCGCGATCATGTTCGCCCTGGTGTTTTTGCTCATCGGCTGGGCTTATTTCGCCGACCTTGAAGAGGTAACGCGTGGCGAGGGTCGGGTGATTCCATCGTCCAAAGCCCAGCTGATCCAGAGCCTTGAAGGCGGCATCGTCAAAGCCCTGTTGGTCAAGGAGGGCGAGAAGGTCACAAAGGATCAAGTCCTGCTGCGGATCGACGACACCGGTTTTTCGTCCGATCTGGGCGAACTCAACGCAAAGGAGCTGAGCCTCAAGGCTCAGATCGCCCGCTTGAAGTTCGAAAGCGGCGAGGAAGGATCGCGCGCTGACACCATCGAATTTCCCAAAAAGCTCACCGAGCGTGCGCCTCAGATCGTCGAAAACGAAAAAGGCCTGTTCCAGATCCGCAAGTCGAGTCTCGCCAATCAGCAAAACGTCTTGAAGGAGCGCCTCGAACAGCGCACTCAAGAGCTTGCGCGAATGCGCGCCGATGAAACCGGTTTCGCCCGCTCATTGGACATCGCCACCCAGCGGCACGACCGCTTCGCCCAGGCGGAACAAAAAGGCGCCCTGTCGGTGACGCGGGTGCTGGAGGTGGAGCAACAAAAGTCCGATTTGTCGCGCCAATTGGAGGCAACGCGCAAATCCATCGCGGGTGCTGAATCAGCTGTTAAAGAGGCGAAGAGGATGCTGCAAGAGCAGGTTCTGAGCTTCCGTCAGACTGCTCATACCGAGCTCAATACTAAACTCGCGGAGCTGGCGATTGTAGAACAGTCCTTAACGGCAGCAACAGATCGAGTGAATCGCGCCGATATTCGCTCTCCTGTCGATGGTATCGTCAACAAACTACACGTGAATACCATAGGTGGCGTAGTGCGCGCCGGAGAATCTATGGTCGAAATTACTCCAATGGAAGATAATCTCTTTGTTGAAGTAAGAGTTCAGCCTAAGGACATAGCATTCATTAGACCGGGTTTGCCAGCCTTGGTTAAAGTCTCTGCTTATGATTTTACTATTTATGGCGGATTAGACGGAAAAGTTGAAGTAATATCGTCTGATAGTATCGTAGATGACGCTACAAAAGAGAGTTACTACTTGGTTACTGTGAAAACTAATCAGTCTTCTTTACGCAAGGGCAATGAGTCTCTGCCTATTATCCCCGGAATGGTCGCGACAGTCGACATAATAACAGGGGAAAAGAGTGTCCTTGACTACCTTCTCAAACCTATTGTCAAAGCGCAGCAAGAGGCGTTGCGCGAGCGCTGATCGGCGCGACGATTCCGTTTGGCGAGCGGGCATAGCCGCTTGCGCCAGGTTCAATCACACCGTTCGCCACCATCTTCCCACTTTCACGCTCGGCCTGCGCGCGCCAGCGACTTTCGCTTCCGCGCTCATATTTGCAGCCGCATCGATGCTGGGCGCGCTGGATGGCGCACAGGCCAAGTACGAGCAAGCTCGTGTGAGCCCCGTCGCCCCGGCCCAATTGCCGCAGTTCGCGCCCCAGGCGTCGCAGACCCGCGCCGTCAACCTGCAGAACCTGCTGCAGCCCAAAAAGCCGAGCGCGCAGCCGGCGCTTCCCAGCGAACCGCGCTTTGGCGTGCTGGGCTCGATGGAATTCAAGGTTTCCAGCCACAAGTTTTCAAAGGATTGGCAGTCGGTCCGCGAGCGCGTCGAAGGCGAACGCGCCCTCTATGAATTTTGTACGGACGCCACATCCGAGCTGTGCCCGAAAAAGATCGGCGAATGGCGCACAAAGCTCTCAAGTCTCAAGGGCCAGGACAAATTGGCGCAACTCAAGCAGCTCAACCGCTTCGTCAACCATCTGGTGGCCTACTCGGACGACAAGAAGGCCTTCGGCAAGGCCGATCATTGGTCGAATCCAGCTGAGCTGCT
The DNA here is from genome assembly GCA_021775595.1 of Hyphomicrobiales bacterium. Lineage (GTDB taxonomy): Bacteria > Pseudomonadota > Alphaproteobacteria > Rhizobiales > Methyloligellaceae > JAJFHN01. The sequence continues at coordinate 30,296 of JAJFHN010000066.1, read as the reverse complement.
GCAGACCTCGGGCGACTGCGAGGACTATGCGATCTTGAAGTTCTTCAGCCTGCTCGAATTGGGCTTCACCAACGAGCAGCTTCGTCTGGCGGTCGTTCGCGACAGCAAGCGTCGCGTGCTGCACGCGATCGTCAGCGTGAATTTGGACGGCAAGACCTACATCTTGGACAGCCTGTTCGACAGGCCGGTGTCCCACCAGCACATCCTGAAATACATTCCGCTCTATTCGTGGAACCTGCAGGACCATTGGGCCCACATCGTCACCAAGAAGATTCGCCTCAAATTCGTCGAGTCCTTCGACAAATTGGCCTAAGGAACCCAACGGTCCCTCACCATCATCGGTTATTTTTCTGCCATAGGCGCATGCTTTGTGTCTGCGAGCGTATCTGCGTCTTTGTTGAGGCAAGCCGTGGTGGGTTGTTCGCAATCCGTTATCTGCCTTGCCGCCAGTGACCGTATAGGGAGGAACCGATGCCTGACTTCAAGATCATCGATGTTGCGGAAACCCCATATCTTTTCGTCGAGCGCACATGCTCGATGGATCCGGCGGACATTTCGAAAGAAATGGGATCGGCGTTTCAGCAGGTCTGGGGCTTTATGCAGGCTGCCGCGATCAAACCGGCCGGATCGGCGCTTTCGGTCTATTACACCTATGATTCCGACGCGATGACATTCCGCTCAGGCTTCACCGTTGCCCGCGAGGACATGACCAAGGCCGGCGACGAGGTGAAGTCTGATGTGACCCCTGCTGGCCGGGCGCTTCACTTCGTTCACAAAGGTTCATATTCCACGCTGCGCGACGACTACGGGCTGATGATGCAGCACCTGAAGGAAAACAGCTTGCAAGCAGGCGTGCCCGGCTGGGAGTTCTACATGAATGATCCCAGCAAGACGCCCGAGGACGAGCTTCTGACTGAGTGCTATCTGGCGCTGGCTTAAGCGTTTTTTGTAAGTGTTTGCAACTTCTCTGCGCTCGGCACGGCACAGCTTGGATTGTCCAGAACCCGCTCGATTGGCGCCAGCGATGCTCCGGTCGGTCGGTTGAAAGGAGAGTGGTGCCCAGGGGCGGAATCGAACCACCGACACGCGGATTTTCAGTCCGCTGCTCTACCAACTGAGCTACCTGGGCCTACCACGGCTCCGGGCCCGAATATCGGCGCCCGGCCGGTACGGCTTGGCGGCGAATTGGGCCGGATAAGGCAACGGGCTTATAGGCAATCCCTCATTACCTGTCGAGTCGACAGGGGTCCTAGAATTCGTCCTCTTCGCCGCGCTCTGCAGCCAGCGGCGGCCCCTCGATAACATAGACATCGCTTAGCCAACGCGACAGATCCACATCGGCGCAGCGGCGCGAGCAAAACGGCCGAATATCAGCCGCGGCCTGCTTGCCGCAAACGGGACACGAGCGGCCCTCGCCCTTGCGCGGACCAGGCGCGCCGCCATTGGATTTTTCGACAGGTTTCACAGCGCGGCCTCCGCCTTGTTGAGCCATCGGAAATAGAGCGGAAATCCTTCGCCATTCAGCATCGCCACGACCTCGGTGAGCGGCAAGCCAACGACATTCGAATAGGATCCGACCAGCTTGGTGACGAAGGCGCTCGCCACCCCTTGAATGGCGTAGCCGCCGGCTTTGCCGCGCCATTCGCCCGACCCCAAATAGGCGTCGATCTCCTCGCGCGACAAACGCTTGAAGCGAACCCTCGTTTCGACGATGCGCATGCGGTATTGCCGCTCGGGCGTCGCCAGGCAAACACCGGTTAAGACGCGGTGCGAACGGCCCGAAAGAATCTGCAGCGCGGCGGCCGCCTCGTCCACGAACGACGTCTTGGCCAGCACTCTGCGCCCCACCGCGACAACCGTATCGGCCGCCAGGATATAGGCATGGCCAAGTTCCTTATCGCCCGCCAACCGCGAGGCCGCCGTCTCGGCCTTGGCGCGCGCTAGCCGGCGCACCAGCGCACGGGGCACCTCGCCCTTTTTCGGCGTCTCGTCGATGCTGGCCGGCAACAAGCCGTCGGGGTCGACGGCGACCTGCTGCAACAGCGCCAAGCGGCGCGGCGAACCGCTCGCCAGTACAAGCTTGTGGCGCGTCGACGTATCGGCCTGTGACCGCTCATCGCCCATGCCTTTCAAGCGGTCAGAAAGTCCGGCAAGCCGGCCTCTATTGCTGGTGGTGGATGATGCGTCGCTTGGTGGCGTCATAGCGTGTCAATTCAGCCAAGCCTCAGTGCCTGCCTTCCGGCAATCTCGATTGGCACATCTTATGGCGTTTGGCGCCCATGGTTGCAGCGTGGTGCCGAGAATGAGGGCGCGCGCGGTCAAAATCAAGTGGCAGCGCTTCGAAGCACCGAACCTAAACACTGGCGCCGGCACCGAGCGCAAAGCGGGTTTTGATGCGCTCAAACAGCTGGTCGCGGCAAGCGCGATAAGCATCCAATATCTGTTCGCGTTTGCCGCCTGTCGCCGTGGGATCGGGCGTGGGCCAGAACTCGACGGGCACAGCCAGCGTGCGCGTCAATTCGAGCGCCTGATGATGGGCTTCGGGTGAGAGCGTGATGATCAAGTCGAACGATGTGTCGTGCAGCTCGGAAATGGCGATCGGTACATGGCCGGAAATGTCGATGCCGATCTCGTCCATCGCCGCAGCGGCAAAAGCGTCCGTTTCGCCGCGCCGCGCGCCCGCCGAAATGGTATAGACCTGATTGGCCGAGAGGTGGCGCAGAATGGCCGCTGCCATCGGCGAGCGCACCGAATTGAGCGTGCAGGCAAACAGCACCGCACCGGGCAACTCGTCTGCCGGACCCATCACCCTAGCCCTTCCAATGCAGGGCGCAGATCAGCGTGAACAACCGTCGCGCGGTGTCGAAATCGACCGTTATTTTGCCGCTGAGCCGCTCCATCAAAAGCTGGCTGCCCTCGTCGTGTATGCCACGCCGCCCCATGTCGATCGCTTCGATCCGCGAGGGCGGCGCCGTTTTGATCGCCTCGTGATAGCTCTCGACCATGATGAAATAGTCTTTCACCAGACGGCGGAACGGCGAGAGCGACAGCAAATGGCTCATCATCGGCTCGCGACCGGCATCGCCAACGGCAAACACCAGCCTGTTGTCGGTGATCGAGAGATGCAGCGTATAGGGCCCGGGCGGGCGGCCTTCCAGCACGAAGATGTTGTTCTCGAGCAAATCGAATATCGCCACCTTCCGCTCATGCTCGACATCGGGCGTGTTGCGGCCGATCGAGTTTTCGTCAAGCGTCAGCTCGATCAGGCGGTTCAGATTCTGGCCGTCTTGACCACCGCCGCCCTCGCCCCGATCGTCGCGCCCGCTCATGCCCCTTCGCGGTCCCTGCGGTTCAAGCGAATTTCGATAGACCGGGCGTGCGCTTCAAGCCCTTCGGCCCGCGCCAACTTCAAGGCGGCCGGCGCCAGCGCGCCAAGCGCCTCGGCGTCCAGCCGCAGCAGCGATGAGCGTTTGACAAAATCGAGCACGCCGAGGCCGGAGGAAAAGCGCGCGCTGCGTGCGGTGGGAAGCACATGATTTGAACCCGCGACATAATCACCGATCACCTCGGGCGTGTGCGCGCCGAGGAATATCGCGCCCGCATTGTGGATGACTTCCAGCAAGGCCTCGGGCTCGGCGATGGCCAATTCCAAATGCTCTGGCGCCAGCCGATCGATCAGTGGCGGTGCGGCGTCCAGCGCATCGACTTCGATGATGGCGCCATAGTCGCGCCAGCTCGCTCCAGCTATTTCGCCGCGCGGCAGCTCAGCCAATTGCAGCCCGACCGCCGTTTCGACCGCGTCGGCAAGCTCCCTGTCGTCGGTAATTAAAATCGACTGCGACGAGGCGTCGTGTTCGGCCTGGGCCAGCAAGTCGGCCGCCAGCCAGTCGGGATTGTTTCCGCTATCGGCGACGACGAGCACCTCGGACGGGCCCGCGATCATATCGATGCCCACCGCGCCGAAGACCTGGCGTTTGGCAGCCGCCACATAAGCATTTCCGGGCCCGACAATCTTGTCGACCGCGGCCACGCTCTTCGTGCCATAGGCAAGGGCTGCAACCGCTTGGGCGCCGCCAAGCCGATAGATTTCGGTGACGCCCGCCAGCTTTGCGGCGGCCAGTACCAACGGCGCAATCTCACCCTCGGGCGCCGGCACGACCATGGCGATCCGCCCAACGCCGGCAACGGTCGCAGGCACGGCGTTCATCAAGACCGAGCTTGGGTAACTCGCCGTTCCACCCGGCACATAGATGCCAACCGCCTGGATCGCCGTCCAGCGGGTGCCGAGCTCAACGCCGGTGCTATCGGTGTAGCGGTCGTCCTTAGGCAATTGACGCGCGTGATGGCTGGCGATGCGGTCCCGCGCGAAGCTCAGCGCTTCAAGCGTCTCGGCATCGGCTTGATCGGCAGCACGCTCGATTTCGTCCGCCTCGACACGGATACCTATCGCAGCCAGATCCACATTGTCGAAGGTCTTCGAAAGCGCGATCAGCGCCTCATCGCCGCGTGCGCGCACATCGGCAATGATGTCGGCCACGCGCGCGCCGACATCTTGATCAACCTCGCGCTTGGCGGCCAGCAGGGCGGCAAAACGATCTTCGAAGTCGGGGGCGGATTGGCGAAGCCGAATGGCCATGTCTTACGCCTTCCTCACGAGCCCGTGGCGTCGCTTTCGATGTCGTGTTCCGGGCGGCTCTTGGCGCTCCAAGCCGGTCCCAAATCGCTGAGCTCCGCCTCGATACACTCGACTTGCAAGCGGACCGCGCCGCCGCCGGCAAAGACCAGCGTGATAAAGCCCTCCGGAGAGGTCGTTTCCTCGAACTGAACCGCCAGCAACTCCACCGCCGCCGATGCGGCCCGTTGCTTCATGTTCTGGATCTTGGCGTCCATCACGCGTTCAAAACGCAGCGTCGCCCTACGGCGTTCTTTCTTTTCGCCTTCGGATGCGTTGGCGCCTTCCCAGTCGAAGCGGTTGACGATCAGCGCAAAGCGCTTCTGCTTTGGCACAAAGGCCATATCGCCGATCTGCAAGACCGCGTCCTGCAAATGAGCCGACATGACCTCCAGATCTTCAGCATCGAGTGCGATGAGCTTTAGGGGCTCCATTTCACACTGTGCTCCCATCATCAAAACCACAAACGGGCTCACGCCCGTTCTGCTGCTTCTGATAACGGCAGAGCGGCTTGGACGCAATGGCGGCGGGAAGGAACCTAGGCGGCCAGGCGCTCGATTTGCGCGCCGCAGTTCGTAAGTTTTTGTTCGATTTGCTCAAATCCGCGGTCGAGATGGTAGACCCGGTTGATCACCGTCTCGCCCTCGGCCACCAGGCCGGCAATCACCAACGAGACGGACGCGCGCAGGTCGGTGGCCATCACTTGCGCGCCGTGCAGCGTGTTCACGCCCGTCACCAGCGCCGTATCACCCTCCAGCTCAATGTCGGCACCCAACCGGGCAAGCTCCTGCACGTGCATGAAGCGGTTCTCAAAAATCGTCTCGCGGATGCGTGATTGGCCGTCCGCGCGCGCCATCAGCGCCATCAATTGAGCCTGCAGATCGGTCGGAAACCCCGGAAACGGCTCGGTCTCGACATCGACGGGCGCCAGCCGCGCGCCGTTGCGGACCACGCGCAGTCCGCGGTTTGTCACCGTCAGTTCGACGCCGGCCCCGCTCAGCACATCGAGCGCCGACTCGAGCAAATCGGGCCGCGCGTTATCCAGCAGCACATCGCCGCCCGTCGCCGCCACCGCCATCGCATAGGTGCCCGTCTCGATGCGGTCGGGCAACACCGGATGGACGGCGCCGCTTAATTCGTCGACACCCTGGATGGTCAGCGTGGACGTTCCGATACCCTCGATCTTGGCGCCCATTTTTACGAGACACTGAGCGACATCGCTGACTTCCGGTTCGCGGGCGGCGTTTTCGATCACCGTCTCGCCCTTGGCCAGAACGGCCGCCATCAGCACATTGTGGGTGGCGCCGACGGAGACCTTCGGAAATGTGATGCGTCCGCCCGCAAGCCCCTTTGGCGCCTTGGCGTGCACATAGCCGCTTTCCAATTCGATTTGCGCGCCGAGTTTGGTCAAGCCCTCCAGATGCAGATCGACCGGCCGCGTGCCGATCGCACAGCCACCCGGCAGTGACACACAGGCCTGGCCCTCGCGCGCCAGCAGAGGCCCCAACACCCAAAAGCTCGCGCGCATGCGCGAAACCATTTCATAGGGCGCGGTGGTGTCGACGATGTCGCGCGCCGTCAGATGCATCGTGTCGCCCTCGCCGGACCGTTGACCGGGGCGCTTGCCTGCGATGGTGAGATCGACGCCGTGATTGCCCAATATGCGCGCCAACAGCCCCACATCAGCCAGATTGGGCACGTTTTTCAGTGTCAGCGTGTCTGAGGTCAGCAGGCTGGCGATCATCAGCGGCAGCGTCGCGTTCTTGGCGCCGCTGATCGGTATCGTGCCCTCGAGAGGCCCGCCGCCGGTGATGCGAATTCTATCCATAACTCATACTGCTTTCGTGATCGCGCTGCTGCCCATGATACGCGGGGCAGTTCCGACGGCTGTCGCTTTGTGTAGGCTTAGCGGAGGCTCGTGGCGCCATCAAGGCGCTCCGCCAGATCAATGCGCGCCTTGCTTAACGCTCGTCGGGCCTGGCCGAAGCATCGCCGGCGCTCCGCTTGCCCGGCTTGGCCCTGGCTTGGTCCTTGCGCCGCTTCAGATTTGCTTTCAGCGCGTCGGCCAGCCGCGCTTGGCGCGCCTCCGCTGCCCCGTCTTTATCGATCTTTTGCTTGCTTCCACCCATGGGCTGCAAATTTGGCGCGCATGGCCGCCGATGTCACGCTTCAATCGCTCAGCGGCTTGCGCGCCCTTGTGCGCTATGGCAGTGTCGCGCGGCTTGATTCAGGCCGGTTTTGCTGGCTCGGATGTGTCGATTTTGCCCACGTAGCTCAGGGGTAGAGCACTCCCTTGGTAAGGGAGAGGTCGAGTGTTCAATTCACTCCGTGGGCACCATTCTCCATAGCCGCCGTTCATCATCCGCTCCGCCCGAGCTTTGCTCCCTCCCCGCCAATCGTGTACAACCGGGGCCGTGAGGGCGCAGGCACCTGCTTTTTCCGGTTTTCTAGCCCACGAGTTGTGTAGTTTTATCGGGTAACGCCACCAGAGCGGTCATGGTTTCGAGTCCCCAACTGAATGATGCTGAAAAATCGGCTTTGGCGAAAGTCGCCGATGGACCCCAAACCGTGGGAACTTTACCATCGGCCGAGGCTGCCCAGCTCATCGACCGCGATATGATGAACGAGGTGATGGGTCATTACGTCATCACGCCCAAGGGTCAGCTCGAATTGCGCCGCCACATCTACCGCCGCGGCGCGTTTGGCGCCAGGGGCATGCGCGACGGCGACACTTTCACCGCGCCGGGCTTTGATGCGACACAAAGCAATACGTCCTACCGGGCACCGCTCTCCAAAAGCCAAACATCGACGCTGCGATCGTTTTGGACCTGGCTGCAAGGCTCCAACGCCGGCGATCCGCCCAAACGCACGGGCTGAAGCCAGCCGCGCCAACCCATCCCGGTGATCCGTCCATGAGCGACACCGCCGCGCACAACAGCCTTTGGCGCACCTTCGATGCGTTCTTCGCCATCGCGCTTGTTTTGGGGTTCGGCCTGCAGTTTGCCATGCCGCTCTCGTTCACGCCGCCGGTGAGCCCGATCGTGCTCGACATCGGCGGCGCGGCAGCCTTGATCATCGGGTTCGCACTGATTCTCGCCGCCCGGCGTCAGTTGGCCCTCGTCAATCAGCCCGCCAGGCCCGGCGCGCCCACCACCTACCTGGTCGAGGACGGCATCTTCACGCTTTCGCGCAATCCGATTTATCTGGGGGGCGTCTTGTTCATGGCCGGGCTCGCCATGTTCTTCGACGCGCCTTGGCTGGCGCCGGCAACGGCCGGCCTGATCCTCGCCGCCCATTACATTCTCATTCTGCCTGAGGAGCGTTATTTGGGGGCCCGCTTCAAAGCCCGTTACGGCGATTACTGCGAGCGCGTGCGGCGCTGGTTTTAGCGGGCGGCTGCTGGCTCTCTGCCCTAGAGCACGGCCTGCTGCCAATCGCTGCTGCCAAGCCTATTGACCGCAATCACCGCCTGGGTGCGGCTGTCGACGTCGAGTTTTTGCAAAATTGCCGAGACGTGCGCCTTGACGGTCGCCTCCGACACGCCAAGCTGATAGGCGATCTGCTTGTTCAACAGGCCTTCGCTCAGCATGGTCAGCACGCGCACCTGTTGGGGCGTCAGCGTCGCCAGCTTGGTCGCCAAACCGGCGATGTCTCTATCTTCTTCTTGCGCCGATGCCAGTTCGGGTGGCGACCATATATTGCCTTGCAAGATTTGCTCGACCGCATCGCGGATCGCCTCGGCGGGCAGAGATTTGGGAATGAAGCCCGCCAGGCCAATGTCGAGACAGCTGCGCATGGTCGCCTGATCGCCCTGTGGCGACACGGCTACGAGTTTGATCTTGGGGTATTGGGCACGCAACTGCATCAATGATGCGAGCCCCTGCGCGGAGGGTGTCGATAGGCTGAACAACACCAAACAAGGGGTCGATTTTTCGTCGAGCAGATCCGACAGCTCTTGCTCCGTCGCCACCTCGGTCACGACGGACTCTTCGAAAAATTCGCTCAACGCGCCATGCAACGCCTCCCGGAAGAGCGGGTGGCCGTCGACAACGACTATTCGGTGTGCGGTCATGTGGCCATATTGCTGCGTATAGTTTCTTGTGCGTCTTGTAGGGTCGCAAAGCGAATTGCCGCCACTGGCGTATGATTATCCTAGAGTCTAGTGTCGATTCAGGCTAGCCGGGCATGAATTCTCTTCGCCGCAATCCGGCTCAAGATTGGATAGCATCAAAATATAGCAAACATGGAATATATTTGAAACGCCCTTTGCAACATTTGTTGCCGCCGCGCGATTTGCCAAACCGTGACTAAATAGCAGGCCCGAACGACGACTTGGCCCGCGCGAACGGCGCAACTAAACTCCCCACCACGCCAAAGCGCGCCGGCGAACGCGCCACAGCATAAAAACAGGCGGCACCAGCATGATCGAAAATGAACAGCGACCAGCCCATTGGCGCGAAACATTCGCCCTCATGGTGGCCATTATCGGCGCGCTGGTGGGCGGCACCGTTGTGTTGGTGTTGTTTGCCGTTCCACTTGATGCCTTCACACCGCTCGGCTTTCCCATCGGATTCTACGCGCTTGCGCAGGGCGCGCTCATCGTCTGCGTTATCGCGGCATTTTGGTTCGCCAACCGGCAGGAGCGCATTGACCGTCGTCACGGCGCCATGGAAGACGTGTAGGTCGCAGCCATGGCGCTCGAGACCCAGTTTCGCCCCCTTTCGCCCCGCATTGGCACCTATTACGCGATTTTTGTCAGCGCCTTCATCGCCATGGTGCTGCTGCTGTTGATTCTCGAGCAGTTGGGCGCCCGCAAGCTGTGGCTGAGCCACGTTATGATGGCAGCGCCGGTTGCCTTTTATCTCGGCGTTGCCTTGGCCGCCCGGACCCTCGATATCCACATTTTCGCCACCGCTGGGCGGCGGATACCGGCTGTCTTTGGCGGGCTCAGTCTGGCCACCACGGCAATCGGCGGCGTCGGCTATTTCGCACTGACCGGCGCGCTGTTTCTGATCGGCTTCGACGCGCTGTGCGTTGGCCTTGGCATCATTGGCGGTCTGCTCGTGTCCACCGTCCTCTTCAGCCCCTTCATCCGCAAGTCGGGAAGTTTCACCCTGGCGTCTTTTCTGCATCAGCGCTTTGCATCCACCACGCTTGGCGCAATGGCGGCGCTCTTCATGATCCCGCCCCTGATCCTCCTGATGGTGGTCGAATTGCAGCTCGGTGCCTTCGTCACCTCGCTGTTTTCATCGCTTTCCTTCGAGGCGGCGATCACCACGGGTGCGGTGGTCATCGTCGCGACCGCGACCGCTGGCGGTTTGCGCTCGCTCGTCTGGACCCAGTCGACCCAGTACATCATCACCATCGCCGGCTTCCTGACGCCGCTGGTCATGCTGTCGGTCGCCGTCACCAACCTGCCGCTGCCGCAATTCACCTATGGTGAGCTGTTTGAGCGCATTTCCACACTTGAGCTCGCAACCGGCATCGGACCGGCCGAACCCGACAACGGCTTAGCCATGCCGGGACAAGGCCTGGCGCCTTCCATGAAGCCGTTCCTGCAAGCCTTTGGCGCCGTCAGCCGCTTCGATTTCACCCTGATTTGCCTCTGCGTGATGGCCGGCATGGCGGCTTTGCCCAGCCTCGTCACCCGCGCTTCCGCCGCCACCAGCGCCTTCGAAACGCGCTTTGCCGGGGCCTGGGCCGGCCTGTTCGCCGTCCTGTTTCTGGTATCCGCTCCGGCCTATGCCGCCTTCACCAAATTCCTCACCTTGCAAGACGTCGCCGGCAGCCCAGCTTCGCAACTGCCCGACTGGATCGGCCGGCTGAGCGATGCCGGGCTGGCTGATTTCTCCGACAAAAACGGTGATGGCGTTATTGGGGCGGCCGAGCTCCTTGTCTCGCGCGACGGCGTCGCGCTGGCGCTTCCCATCATCGGCGGACTGCCCTTCATCATTGTGGTGCTCGTCGCCGTGGGCGGTATCGCTGTCGCGCTTGCAGCCGCAACGGCCCACGCGCTGACCCTCGGCCAAGCCATAGGCGAAGACCTCTATCGCGGTCTGCTTCACCCAACCGCCACACCAAGCCGACGGCAGCTTGTAGCGCGCTTGGGCTGCATTCTGGTCTGTGTGCTGGCGGCCTCGATTGCGATTGCTTTCGAGCTCGACGCCCTGCGGGCTTTCGCCTGGGCGCTCTCGCTTTGCGCAGCCAGTTTCTTCCCGGCGCTCACTCTTTCGATCTGGTGGGACAGGGCCACCGGTCCCGCGGTCACGGCCGGCATGGCGACGGGCTTTGGAATTGCGCTTGGCCACATCGTTCTGGCCGAGCTTCTGGGCCAAGGCTCGCTGTTGGGATTGAGTAGCATGGTCGCCGGCGTTCCAGGCGCCTTGGCCGGTGCTGCGGTTGCGGTCGGGCTCTCTCTGATGCAAAAGCCGGCATCGGCTGGCGCCAGGGCCTATCTCGATGAATTGCGCGATCCAAGCGGTGTCGCTCTCTATGACCGCGCCGTGCGCGCTGCTGCCAAGCGGCGATCCCTCTAACGAGCACAATGTGATGCGAAACGACAGTGCAGCCGACAGCGAGCGCCTCGAGCTCTATCCCTCGATCAAGCCCAACCGCAGTGGCGAGCTTGCCGTCTCCGACGTGCATACGATCTACTATGAGGAATGCGGCAATCCACACGGCCGGCCCGTGCTGATGGTCCATGGCGGACCCGGCGGCGGCTCCAATCCGTTGATGCGCCGCTATCACGACCCCGAGCGCTACCGCATCATTCTGTTCGATCAGCGCGGTTGCGGCCGCTCGACGCCAAATGCCTCACTCGAGGACAACACGACCTGGCATCTGGTCGACGATATGGAACGCTTGCGCGAACATCTGGGCATCGATCGCTGGCAGCTGTTTGGCGGCTCGTGGGGATCGACGCTATCGCTGGCTTACGCCCAATCCCACCCCGACAGGGTCCTCGAGCTGGTCCTGCGCGGCATCTTCTTGCTGCGCCGCCGCGAGATCGATTGGTTCTATCAAGAGGGCTGCAATTGGATTTATCCCGATGCCTTTGAGGCCTATCAGCGCCCGATTCCAGAAGCCGAACGCGGCGACATGGTGGCCGCCTATCACAAGCGCCTGACTGGCTCCGACAGCAAGAAGCAGTTGGAAGCCGCCAAAGCCTGGAGCGTGTGGGAGGGCAGCACGCTCGCGCTCTACCAAGATGACGGGCGCATCAATCGATTTGCCTCCAGCGCCTATGCCTTGGCCTTTGCCCGCATCGAATGCCACTACTTCGTCAATGGCGGGTTCCTGGAGCGTGACGATCAGTTGATCGCCCACGCGCACCGCCTAAGCGACATTCCAGGCGTCATCGTACATGGACGATACGACGTCGTAACACCGCTCAGAAACGCCTGGGATTTGGTCCAAGCCTGGCCCAAAGCCAAGCTGCGCATCGTACCGGACTCGGGCCACGCCATGACCGAACCCGGCATCGTCGACGAATTGGTGCGCGCCACCGACGGGTTCGCCGACGGGGCATAAGCCGCAAGCGCCTCTATCTCATCGCACCGATGAAATGCAATGCGATCTGTCGGTTGTGCGGCCGGCGCCGGTGCTCGATCAAATAGATGCCCTGCCAGGTTCCAAGCACCATGCGTCCGTTCTCGACCGGCACCGATAGGCTGGTGGAGGTCACCATCGCCTTGATATGGGCCGGCATGTCGTCGCTGCCCTCGCTCGTATGGCGATAGGGTTGGTCTTCGGGTCCAAGCCGCTCGAGAGCGTCCGTGAGATCGGCCAACACGTCAGGATCTGCGTTTTCCTGAATGGTGAGCGAGGCGGAGGTATGGCGAATGAACAGGGTCAACAGGCCCTGTTGAGCCCCGATCGCGCCAAGCCAATCGGTAACCTGGCGCGTGATGTCGTCAAACCCGGACCCCCGTGTTTCAAACGTCAGTTGATGGTTGGCCTGACCAAGCGCTCGAGTGCCCGATGCGCCCAATTCGTCTCCTGCCATGCCCCCGCGCGCCCCTAAAGCTGCTTGGTTTGCGGAGCCTGCTGCTCGCGCCGCATCTCTTCGACCATGCCTTTGAGCCGACGCGCCATTTTCTCAAGGAACGTCATCATCTGATCGATCTCGTCTTCGCCCGGAATTCTGTCGTTTCCTGCCACTGGCGGCGCGGCGGCGGGCGGGGCCTCACCCGCCTCGGGCTTTGCCGTGTCGGCTTTGGGAGACGTTGCATCCGCCTTTGGCGCGGCTTTCGCCGCGCGCTCAAGCCGTTTGACATCCGACTTCAGTGATTTGTTTTCCTTCTTCAATTCACTGATTTTTGTCCTGAGCTTGGCCAACTCATCGGCCACGCCGCTGCACCTCCATGTGCCGTATTGCGGCATGCAATGGGACACTTCGCCCGATTGGGTATCCAGCCGAAGCGCGCCGCCTTCGACAGGGATCATGCTGTAGCGGTTGGCCTGCGCCATGGCGGCGGTTGAACTGGTAAGGCCCAGCACGAGGATTGCAGATCTCATAATTGCGGTACGCATTGGCTACTCCATCTGCGCGCAGACTGGGGTCGCGACGCGCCAGCTTAACGCAATATTTACCACAGCCTGAAAATGTCGAGGTAGCGAATGATCAGTTGATGCGCGCTGATTTGGGGCTGTCTGATGACCCCAGTTTCGGCGCATCCACTGGCGACGACGAGTCGGACCCCACAGTCAAGCGTTCAACACAATCAGTCCGTCAAACCTCGTGCCCGGGGACTGGGATGACAACAGACGTGAACGCTGACGCAGGACAACCTGCCCCAAACACCCCCGATTCCAGTGTGCAAGCGCCGGCTGCAAACAACGGCGCGCCCAAAAATCCACAATCCGAGCCACCCGTGCTGCGCATGAAGTCGCCCAAGCAGGCACAGAGCGATCAATCCGCATCAGACGGCGCCCAGGAACTTGAAAACCTACTCACCCGCGCCGTCGAGCAGATCGGCGAAAGCGAGCGCAACTACGAATCCGCGCTGGATGATCTTGGCGGCGAGATCAACACGCTTTCCGATAAGACCAGCGCCGTGCGCGAAAGCGGCCAAACCGATGCCAGTCTGCAGCAGCTCGAGACTCAGGTTTCAAATCTCAGTCAGCAAGTCGAGCGCGCCGACCAGAACCTGCAAGGCGAGAGCGAAAACGACATACTGACCCAGATGGAGCGGCGTATCGCCGCGCTGGCGGCGGATCCAAACACCAATCCGGGCTCACCCCCCCAATCTCTGCAAGCCCCGCCGCCGAGTATTCCGGCCGAGCCAAAAGTTGATGAGACCGCGCTCGATGAGCGCTTCAAGGCGGTCACCAGCGACCTCGAACAGTCGCTCCACACGGCAGCCCCTGCCGAACAAGTGCGCGCGGTGGCTAGCGAAACACAGCAAATTTCCCAAGCATTGAGCGCCAACACCGAACCCAGTCAACTCGATGCGATCGCCGAGCGGTTGCGCGGATTGGAAGGTTATTTGGCCCGCGCCGAGGAGCAGTATTCGCGCATCGGCACGATCGAGACGCATCTGCGCACTTTGATGGACGGAATGAACGGATCTGCCTCGCAGATCGAAGAGGTGGCGCGACGTTCAGCCCGGGAGGCGGCCGAGCTCGTGCAAAACAGCGCGTCGTCATTGAGCGCATCTGAGCGTCTCGACGCCATTCAGGCCGAATTGCACGCGCTGAACGCCCGCGCGGCACAAACCGACGATCGCACCGTTGGCACACTCGAAGTCATGAACGGCACGTTGAAGATGTTGGCCGACAAAGTCACCAACGGCCCGCGCGCCCAACACGCCGGCGGCCCGCCCGATGGCGGCAGAGCGGCCGCATCCGATCACGCGCAAGTGCGCATCAGCCGCACCAGCGATGACCCCGGAGGGCGCGGTCCAGGCGGCGGCGGCCCCAGCCATCCGCTCGATCTCACCAATGTCGGCGCCTCGATCCCAGATTACCAAGCGCCGCCTGCCCAGGGACAACCACAACCCGCCGCCCAACCCCACCGCCAAGCCCAAGTCAATCCGCATGCCTCCCAAGGCGCGCTGGCAGTGAGCGACGCCGACTTCATCGCTTCGGCCCGCCGCGCCGCACAAGCTGTGGCAAGCCAACAGCCCGCGGGCCTCGGCGGCAGACCATCGCACGAGGGTCTGCCCCGCCCCCAACAGCCCATGCCCGATGCGAGCGCTCCTGCAGCCAAGGGTGCAAAGAAACCACGCCGCCTGCTGGTGTTCGCCGCCGCCTCGCTGCTCGTCGTCAGCGCGGCGCTGCTCTACAACCGCTTGAAAACCCAGGGCGACGCAACCTCGATCCAGGGCCCGGCTCATTTGGTTCCGCACGACGATATTCCAGCGCCCGCACCCCCGCTCCAACAAAAACAACCCGAAAAACAAGGCGCGTTGTCCGGCGGAAGCGCTATTCCCGCCAATCACGTCGTCGGTGCAAAGTCCAATTCGGCCGCCAGCGTTCCCCATCATCTGATCGGCGCCAGCGACCTGCCGGCGGTCCAGTTCAGCATCGCCGAAAATACCAAGCCCTTCACCGTGCGCCAGTCTCCAGGAAACCAGCCGGGCTCCACATCGACGGCAACCAAGGTCGCCAAGCCCACGCCCGTACCCATGCCGCCGGACGGCATCGGCAGCACCACGCTGCGCCAAGCCGCCGCCAAGGGTGATCCCCGGGCTCAGTTCGAGATCGCGACGCGTTTCGCCAAGGGCACCGGCGTGCCGCGGGATTTTGTGTCAGCCGCCCAATGGTATGCGCGCTCCGCCTCCCAAGGCTTCGCCCCAGCCCAATATCGGTTGGCGGCATTGTATGAGCGCGGCCGCGGCCTCAAGCGCGATCAGGGACGCGCCCGCATTTGGTATCAACGCGCGGCTGAGGCAGGAAACGTCAAGGCGATGCACAATCTCGCCGTGCTCCACACCAAACAAAACGGCAAAACCCCCGATTATGCCAACGCATCGCAGTGGTTTTCAAAGGCCGCCGAATACGGCCTCTCCGACAGCCAGTTCAATCTTGGCATCTTGTATGAGAATGGGCTCGGCACGCGCAAAGACCTGAAGCAGGCTTACAAATGGTTCCAGCTCGCGGCCAAGGGCGGCGACACAGAGGCCGCAAAACGCGCCTCGAGCCTCACCCTTCAGATCCTGCCCGCGGACAAGGTGAAAATAGAAGCCGATGTCGCCACCTGGCAGCCCAAGACAGAGAAAGCCATCGCCAACAAGGTCTCGCTGCCAAAGGCCAATTGGAAGAAGGTGGCGGCAGCACCGCGCGCGCCGGTTAAAGCTGATCCCGTCGTCGCCCGCGCCCAAGCCTTGCTCAATCAACTGGGATACACCGCCGGCGAGCCCGACGGTTTGATGGGACCCAAGACCAGAGCGGCGATCGAGTCGTTCCAGGGCAGCTTGGGGCTCGAGCGGACCGGCCGCGCCACGCCCAATCTCATCACCCAATTGGAAATGCGCGCCAGCTAGTCTGCGCTTGGACGGGCGCAGTTGGCCGCCACGCTCTGATCCTGCACATCAACGCCTCGGCGGTTTGGCACCCTTTGTGCACTCTCCTGAGCGCAACAGTCGGGCGCATCGCCCGATGCCAGCCGAGGTGCCGAAGTGCGAGCCGATTTCCGCCGATTCTTGAGCCTGTTAACGCTGTTGATCGCAATGATCATATTGGCGCATCCGGCTCAGGCAGTCCCGATTTTGGTCGATTTCGCAAAATCCACCCCAGCGGCGCACAACACCGTGCTGATAGCGGAATACCGCAGTCATTACTCCGCGGCCACTCACGGTGGCGGCTACAATTCTCAGCGATCGAGCCAGCGACACTATCATTCTGGCGGCAGGCAATTGCCCGCGCGGGGTGGCCGCGACCACAGCCGTCGCAACGGCCATGATGACCGCATTCATGACAGGTCGCGAAGACACCGCGACGATGCCCGGCATCGCTCAGACCGCTTCTCCAACCACCCTGCACACAGAGACGGCGCACGACGATATGGCGATCACGGCTCGCGCCACGGACGCCACCCATACTCGCGGCGCCACAACGGCGGCCATCGCGGTGGCTATGGACCCTCTCATGGACATCACCGGCATCGCGGCCATCAGCAGCGCTCCCGCGGCGACCATCACTATGGCTATCAGCTGAACCACAGGCGCCATCATCAGGGACACGGCAATTATCGGCGGCTCATGCCCCATCGCTTCCGCCATGGCGGAAAGCTAAGTCAGCGCAGTCGCGCCCACGGCAGGCCGCGATACGGCCGGAGATCGCGCGGGCATCATTGACCTGACGCTTATTGGCAAGCAGGCACGGGAGCGGCGTCGCTCCGGCTCTTCACGACTTTGGCGACGAAGGGTGAGGTCATGGCGCGGACCAGCGCGCTGTAGTTGGGCTGGAAGGTGATCTCGGTGCCAACAGGCACCCGGCGGTTACTCGAATCTACGATAAGGTGATCGCTGCTGGCCCCCAAAATCTCAATGCCTGGAGGCGGTTCAAGGCCGTCCGGATCGGTATCTTGGCGTCCGATGGCGATAATTGTCTGCGATATGCGACCGCGATCTGCGGCGGGCGCGGTCGCGCCGAACGCGGTTTCTGCGATCTCGCCCCATGGTTGCGATGGCTTGACCTTCGACTCGATTACTTCCGCGACAAGTGTGATGGCATCGGTGTAGAGGCCCTCGATCGGTTGACGGTGGAGAGGCTCACGACCGAGCAGAAGCGCCTCACCCAAGCGAAGATCGTTGATCCGCCCGGTTTCCGCACCGCTGAGCGCCCATTGGAGGTTGCCGGAATTGCCACCGGAGACAACGCTGAGCTTGAGGTTGAATGTCGCCTCGATTGAATCTGCCAGCGCCGACAGATCGGCCATGTTCTTACTGTCGGGTGATACGCCGCTGCGGCACGCGAGGTTGGTGCCGATCCCTTTTAGCGCGATGTTCGGTAAGCGAAGCGTCTTTCGCACGGTGTCCTCAAGGTCGCCGGGCATAATGCCTTCACGCAGGTCTCCAAGCTCGATCATGAGCACGACCCCGTGCATCCGCCTCGTCTTCTGGGCGGCGCTTGAGAGCTTGCTGATGACGTCGAGCTCGGTATTAAAGCTCACGTCGGCGTGCTCTACGACACGGTTCACTTGACTGAGCATCGGAGTGCGAATGAGTGTCATCGGCGCCGTCAACCGCGCCAGACGCATCGTCTCGATGTTCTCGATGCGGGAGTCTCCAAGAGCACTTACACCCGCCCGCAGCAGAGCGCCGGCCATCTCGGGAGAGCCGAGGGCCGCCTTCGTAACGCCCGTTACCGAAATACCGCGACTGGCCAGCATTTCGACCAGCGTGCGGGTGTTGTGCTGGATCTTGTCGAGATCGATCTCCAACCGCGGCGTGGTCATTGCAGGACGTTCGTCAGCTTCTCCTTAAGCTCCGGGAAAGCCGAAACGACCATGTCCACCAAACGCTCGGGCGACCGGGTCAGCGCGTCGGTTACGGGAAAGCCGAATTCACCCTCATACAGAGTGATGGCTTCGCCGACTTCGGAGTCGCTCATGTTCTCGTGGTTGAGTGTAAGACCAATGACTTTCGTATCGGCAAATGTCTGGATGAGATTGATCTCGCTGGCCGGCGTTGGCATGTCCATCAAGCCAAAATCACCGAGCTTGGTCCGTCCTGGCGCGTGCTGAAGCACAACGCCATCGGGTCGGCTGCCTCGCAGGATGAAGGTCGAGGTCAAATAGGCGGGGTGACTCAGGGCACCTTGCCCTTCGACAATAATCACGTCTGGGTTCTCACCTTCAAACGCTTCGACGACGGTTGCTTCCATCTCACCCGAGCAGAACTGCGACGGGATCGCATCCAGCGCAATGCCGTATCGCGCCCCTTGGATCAGGCCGGTTTGGCCGGTGCCGACCATCACCGCTTTCACGCCGCGATCATTGAGGGCCCGGGTTAGGATCGTCGCCGTTGTGCGTTTGCCGATCGCGCCGTCGGTCCCGAGTACAGCGATACGCGGGCAAGTGACCTCATCGATACGGCCGCTGAACATTCGCAGATCCTTCTTGGCGCGGGGCTTGCGGACATCGAGAATCTCAATGTTGTTCGCGGCGCTCGCCGCGGCAAACTCGGGATCATCGTTCAGAAATTCATGGAGGCCGTTCACCACGTTCATCCCCAGACCTATGGCCTTGAGCACGAGGCCGCGCTCCTTTGTTGACAACATGCCGCTCGACGGCGCCATCCCGAAGATAAAGTAATCAGGGACCTTTCCCGCCTGCGCGAGTGCGTCGTCGAGGTCGCGGCAGAGGGGAATAGCGTTAGGCTTGTCGTCCAGCACCGAACCAGTGTCGAGGCCCGCCTTCTGGCTGTCGATGACAGAGAGAATTTTATATTTCTCCGAGTACCGAACGAGCCCGTTGGCAGTCTTTCCATCGATGGCGCCGAAGTTCGCTTCGCAATAAATGACTGCAGTCGGAGTTGGCTTTTGTTTGGCGCGAAGTCCTGGTCGCACGACTACCGCTCGACCGTTCATGGCGGCAGGGTTGCGATCGACTTGGAGTGGGCTCTGCGACGGGGAGAGCGTAGCTATAGTCATCGTGGCTCCTCAAATTGGGCTTGGATCAGGCGACGGGATTGTGCCTGCGGAGCGATCGTGAGCCCCTGGTGTGGCGGCGAAGAGCTTTATGAGAAGACCCCGTGACCTGTGTGGCCGCGGCCTCTGGCCAAGCCTCAGCTAGCGTGGCCAGGGGATGTCTCTAGAGCTCATCTTTGCGATATAGAAAGGTCGGCTGCCGGCGCTTGCTTAGATTTGTCGCCAAGGCCGTCTCTGCACGAAACGCCTCACTCTGAGGAGCATGCCTTAATAAAAATATTCTAGTACACTTGTTTATATGGGGAAAACATAAATAATTTCAATATCATACGTGCTCTATTCTATTTTTATAATTTATCTAATAACAGTATATGACGACAAAGAACATCAGAATATTTTTGTTATATTTGACAGTAATGCCGTATTTATTTGAAGAATGGTCAAGATAAGGTCGGCAGTTCGCATTGCATTCTAAAATTGCGAATGTGGGCTAATCCACGGGAGCCATCATCAGGGAAGTGGCAGTTTTCGACGGCTTATGCCTCATCGCTTCCGCCATGGCGGCAAGCTAAGCCACCGCGGTCGCGCCCACGGCAGACCGCGATACGGCCGGGGATCGCGCGGGCGCCATTTGCAATCCGCGCGATGACGCACTTCAGCATTCAAGCCAGACGCGGGCCCACCGGCCGCCTTGTCAGAGGCCCGCTTTGCCCTCGAGCCCGACCGGAGCCCGTCGCGTTTCCAAGTCCGCTTCGCACCCCTCTTTGGTATGAGATTTGCGCGCCTTCTGGCATTCGCAATGGAATATTGATCTCATTCCATTGACACGAGCGGTTCACGGGCCTTTAACAAGCGCCATTCTCGCAATCTCATTCCTGCTGCCGAGAGGTTTCCGCAGCAGGCAACAAAGTCAACCGAACGCCACATGTTGCAGGTCTATCTCCCGATCGCCGAGATGTCGATCAACATCGCGATGGTCCTAGGGATGGGCGCGGCGGTGGGATTTCTCTCCGGCATGTTCGGCGTCGGCGGCGGCTTTCTGATGACGCCGCTGCTGATCTTCACCGGCATTCCGCCGGCGGTTGCGGTTGCGACCGAGGCCAACCAAATCGTCGCCTCGTCGGTTTCCGGCGCGCTTGCTCAATGGCGGCGCAGCAATGTCGATATCAAGATGGGACTGGTGATGCTGATCGGCGGCTTCGTCGGCTCGGTTGTAGGCGTTCAACTCGTCAAGGTTCTGCGCGATCTGGGTCAAATCGATTTGATGATTGCGCTCTCCTACGTGACTTTTTTGGGCATCATCGGCTTCTTGATGCTGATCGAAAGTTTGCGCGCCATGAGCGAGACGCGCGCGGGGCGCACAGCTAAGCGCCGCTCGGGCCAGCACAACTGGATCCACGGCCTTCCCTTTAAGATGCGCTTCAAGCACTCCAAGCTCTATATCAGCGCGATTCCGCCAATTATAATCGGCGCCATCGTCGGCCTGTTGGCGGCGATCATGGGTGTTGGCGGCGGTTTCATCATGGTGCCGGCCATGATCTATCTGCTGCGCATGCCCACCAATGTGGTGGTCGGCACCTCGCTCTTTCAGATCATTTTCGTCACCGCTTTGGTGACCGTTCTGCACGCCACGACCAACCAGACCGTCGATGCGGTGTTGGCGTTGGTCTTGATGCTGGGGGGCGCCATCGGCGCACAGTTCGGCGTTGTGGCCGGTCAAAAGCTGCGCGGCGAGCAATTGCGCGCGCTGCTGGCGGTCATGGTTTTGATCGTCGCGCTTCGCTTATTGGTCGACTTGGTTCTTGAGCCCGACGAGCTCTATACGCTCGCCCCCTTATTGGGGGCCAAATGATGCAGATCCGGCTTCACGTGTTTATGCCGCTGTTGCTGCTGCTTTTGGCCACCGCCCCGCTGACGCACGCGGCCGCGCGCGAGGACATTCAGTCCGATCTTTCCTCCAATGAGATTGCCATCGAGTCCAATTTCACCGGCGCCCGCATCGTCGTTTTCGGCACCATCGAGGACGGCCGGCGCTCGGCTGAGGAAGCAGGCATCTACGACATCGCCGTGGTTATCCGCGGTCCGGCGAAGTCTCTTATCTCGCGCCGCAAATCGCGCATGTTCGGCGTCTGGATGAACAGCAGCTCGCACGCCTTCGATGACGTGCCGAGCTTTTACGCCGTGCTCTCGACGCGCCCCTTGAGCGACATCGCCAAGCCGGACATTTTGGCCAGCCGCGGCATCGGTTTTAACAGCGTGCTTCCCGTTCCTGAAATCTCGGCCTACCAGACCGTCTGGGAGGGAGAAGAGGCCCGCGACTTTCGCGACGCGGTCATCCGCATTAAACAGCGCGAGGGTAATTTCATCGACGACGACCGCGGCGTGATCTTCATTTCCAAGACGCTGTTCCGCGCCACCCTCGACCTGCCGGCCAGCGTGCAGGACGGGCAATACTCCACCGATGTGTTTCTGTTCCGCAGCGGCCGCTTGCTCAGCCTCAATCAGCGCAAGCTCACCGTCCACAAGGTCGGTTTTGAGCGCTTGCTCTATACCGCGGCCTTCGACTATCCGCTGCTTTATGGCCTGATCGCCGTGCTGGTGGCCGTCGTCGTCGGGCTTTCCGCATCCGCCGTCTTCCGCCGCGACTAGGCCGATCTGGGGCCTATTTATCTATCTGGCTGTAGATAGCGTTTGGTAACGGGGTAGACGTCGTCGCGCCCCAGCACCCAAACCGTAAAATCGCTAGAGGCAAATAGCGGTGCGAAGGCTCGATCGAGCACGTTCAGTCCGCCGGTGTATGCGCCGAACGCCGGCATCACCAGACGCCGCGAATCTGTGATGAAACATTTGCGCCGCACCGTTCGCCCGCGCCGTGAGACGCGCGCTGCCGGGTGCAGATGACCCGCCACTTCTTGAACCGCCGGGCCCGCCACTGGTTCGTGCACATAGCGCAGCGAGCCCAGTTGCAGCGACGGCACCACATGGCCATGCAGCGATGCCGGTAAATCGGGATCGTGATTTCCCGCGATCCAATACCATTCGCGTCCGGCCTGCAGCCTGGCGATCGCTGTCAGCGCCTCCTCACTCAGGCGTTCAGCCACGCCGACGTCGTGGAAGCTGTCGCCGAGCGAAATCACCCGCACCGGATCAAAATGCGCGATCACCCGGGCGAGCCGGTCGAGAGTCGAGTGCGTGTCATAAGGCGGGATCAAATGGCCACGGGCGGCGAGCGCCGCGCCCTGTTCCAAATGCAGATCGGAAACGATCAATGTTCGCTCGGTGCCGTGATAAAGCGCGCCTGAAGGGTGCGCCTCGAATTGCTCGCCGCAGACCCGGATCGACAGCACGCCCGAAGGCGCCTCGCTCTCCCAGGCATAGAGCGACAGCCGATATTGTTCAGCCACGCATGGCCTCCTCGATGAGTTGCTCCGCCGTTTCGCGCAAAACGTCCTCCTGGGCTTCGCCCGCCACCGGTTCGCGGCCGATTTCCAACATAACCGGAACCGCGAGCGGCGACACCCGCTCCAGATGACTATGCCTGATTCGCCCGCTGACGCGCTTCAGGAAGCCACCCAGCCGCGCTACGTCCAGCAAGCCTTGCGCCGTATCGGCCCAGGTCGCCTGCAGCAACACGTGGTTGGGTTCGTGCTCTCGCAATACGTCATAAATCAAGTCGGATGAGACCGTCATCTGCCGGCCGGATTTTTCCTGACCTGGATGACGACGCTCGATCAGCCCGCCGATCGTGGCGCAAATCCGGAAGGTGCGTTTCATCAGATTTGATTCAGCCAGCCAGGCATCGAGATCGTCGCCCAGCATGTCCTCATCGAACAAGGCGCTGAGCGAAAGGTGGTCAGCGGCGATCATCTGCCCGATGTCGCGTCCGCCCCAAACCGCGAGCGCGTATTCGCTGGCGACAAAGCCCAAGGGTCTGGCGTGCGCCCGCTCGAGCCGGCGCGTCAATAACATGCCGAGCGTTTGATGTGCCATACGGCCCTCGAAGGGATAAGCCACCAGATAGTACTTGTTGCCTCTGGGAAAGGTCTCGACCAGCATTTCGTCAACACGCGGGATCAGCGATTTGCTGCGCTGGATCGCCAACCAGTTGGCGACTTGGTCGGGCAGACGCTTCCACTCTTTGGGTGTTCCCAAAATCCGCCGCACCCGTTCGGCCAAATAGGTCGAAAGCGGGAATTTGCCGCCCTCGAAGATCGGAATCTTGGGATCGGCCTTGGCCGCGCGGCTGACGATCGCCTCCATCTCGCGCAAGCCCTCGAAGCGGAGCACCTGGCCGGCAAAGGCGAACGTGTCGCCCGGTACCAGTTGTTCGATGAACCACTCTTCGACCTCGCCCAGCACTTTGCCGCCGCGCGAGAGCGTGGTTTTGCCCGGCCGCGTGCTGCTGGCCCGCCGCCGCCCAAGCCGCACCTTGATGACTGGCGCGGCCACGATCGTCCCCACATTTAGCCGGTATTGCTGCGCCACGCGGGGGTGGGCAACGCGCCACAGCCCCTCCTTTGTGCGCCGCAGGCGCGCATAGCGCTCATAGGCCCTGAGCGCATAGCCGCCGGTGGCGACGAAGTTGACGACCTGATCGAAAGTTTCGCGGCTGAGTTCGCTATAGGGCGCGGCGCCCGCCACTTCGCGATAGAGTACGTCCGCGTCGAAGGCTTGCGCGCACGCCGTGCCGAGCACATGCTGAGCAAGCACGTCGAGCCCGCCGGCGTGCAGCCGCGGCGTGTCTTGCGCGCCCTCGGCCGCCGCTTCCAACGCCGCCTGACACTCCATCACCTCGAACCTGTTGGCTGGAATAAGCAGCGCCTTGCTTGGTTCATCGAGCCGATGATTGGCCCTACCGATGCGCTGGGCGATGCGGCTCGCGCCCTTGGGCGCGCCGACATTGATGACCAGATCAACATCACCCCAGTCGATGCCGAGATCGAGCGTGGACGTCGCGACCACCGCCCGCAGCTTGCCCGCCACCATCGCCGCTTCGACCTTGCGGCGCTGGCCGACATCGAGCGAGCCGTGATGGAGCGCGATCGGCAGGTTGTCCTCGTTGATGTGCCAGAGCTCATGAAACAACATCTCGGCCTGGGACCTTGTGTTGACGAAGATCAGCGCCATCGCATGATCCCTGACCGCTTGATAGATCTCCGGCAGCGCATAACGCGAACTGTGACCCGACCACGGCACCCGTTCGCCCGAACGCAGAATTTGGATGTTTGGCTTGGCGCCGCCCGAGGTCGTGATCAGGCCCGCCAGCTCGCTGAGCCTGTGTTCGGACCGCTGGGCGGCGAGATAGGCACAGAGCTGCGAGGGCCGCGCCACGGTGGCCGACAGCCCAATCGCGGTGAGGCTCGGCGCCAGCGAGCGCAGCCGCGCCAATCCCAGCGCCAGCAGATCGCCGCGCTTGGAGGTGGTGAGCGCGTGCAGCTCGTCAAGTATGACAAAGCGAAGCCCACCAAACAGCGCGGCCGCATCCTTGTGCGAGAGCATCAGCGCCACTTGCTCGGGCGTGGTCATCATAATATCGGGCGGATTTAATTTCTGGCGCTGACGCCGCGAGGCGGGTGTGTCGCCGGTACGGGTCTCAAGCGCGATGTCGAGCGCCATTTCGGCGACCGGGTCGTTCAGATTGCGCGCGACGTCGACGGCGAGCGCCTTTAGGGGCGAGATGTAGAGCGTGTGGATGCTCTTGCGCACCCGCCCCCCAGAGCCGCCCGCGCGTTCGCCTTGATCTCCGCCTTGCGTCAAATCGGCCAGGCTGGGCAGAAATCCCGCCAGCGTCTTGCCGCCGCCTGTGGGCGCGATCAGCAACGTGTCCTGGCCCTGGCGTCCAGCCTCAAGCAGCGCCAATTGGTGGGCGTGAGGCCGCCAGCCGCGCGCCTCGAACCATTGGGCGAAGGTCTCGGGCAACCCCTCAAGCGGCAAAGCCATTTGCGCGGTCGTCAACATCGCCTGCACCTTCGCTCGCCTTGATTCTGCTTGCGGCCCGGCCGGTCATAATGCCATGGCTTGACCAAGACTGTCGCATACCCACATTGGGTATGTTAGGCCTCGTTCCTCACATCCCCTTGAGAGCCCATAGGAGCAGCACAATGGATCGGTTTTTTGGCGGAAATCCAGGCGTCGTCCTGATCCGGCTTTGCATCCTATCGGTGATTCTGGGCGTGTTGCTGTCCGCTCTGGGACTTGATCCCCGGGACATCATCGACAGCTTCATGCGGCTGCTTGAGCGCGTTTACAATATGGGCTTTGAGGCCATCGAGTGGGCTTTGCGCTACTTCTTGCTGGGCGCCGTCATCGTCTTCCCGGTCTGGCTGATCTCACGCATCTTCAAGGCCTCGTCCCGCGGCCAGGGCTCGCTCAAGCACCGCTCCGGCCAAAGCGACGTCTGAGCTAGAGTTAAGTCGCTCACGGCTACTCGTGCTCGAAACGAGCACGGCCTCCGCGATGGCGCCCTGAGCGGGCGGCGCATAGTCATGCTTGCCTCGCGTTGCTCGGTTATGGGAGATAGCTCATCTCCGCCCAAAGGGCGGCAAGGCCGACCGACCGCCTTGCGACCAAGAGGCGCGGAGTAGCCGCAGGCCACGACAGGGACGAAAAGAGAGCCGTGAGCCAAGAAGCGAACTCACAGCGCCACGTGCTGGCGATCGCCTTTCCGATCCTGCTCTCAAACATCACGACGCCGCTCATCGGCATCGTCGATACGGCGGCCATCGGGCAATTGGATGCGCCTTATCTGATCGGCGGCGTCGCCATCGGCGGCGTGCTCTTCAGCCTGCTTTATTGGGCCTTCGGATTCCTGCGCATGGGGACAACGGGCCTGACGGCCCAGGCCGAGGGCGCCGGCGAGCAAAAGGAAGTCGTCGCAACGTTGGTCCGCGCGCTGATCTTGGCGGGCGTCATCGGCGTCGCGCTGATCCTTCTGCAAGGCCCCTTGGGCACGGCCGCGTTCGCGCTCATCGAAGGCTCCGACCGGGTCGAACGCGCCGCCCAATCCTATTACGCGGTGCGCATTTGGGGAGCGCCGGCAGCACTCGCCAACTACGCCATCATCGGCTGGTTTGTCGGGCGCGGCGATGCGCGCACGGTGCTCGTGCTCACGCTGGTGCTCAACACCATCAACGTCGTGCTCGATGGGCTCTTTGTGTTGGTCTTCGATCTCGAGGTCGCCGGCGTGGCCTACGGTACGCTGATTGCTGAGACCACCGCCGCCGCGCTTGGCTTGGTGTTGGCCTTGCGCGCCATCAGAACCTTTCGCGCAAGACCCTCCTGGGCACGCATCTTCGAGCCCGATCGGTTCATGAAAACCATGACGATCAACGCCGATATCATGGTCCGCACATTGGCGCTGGTCTTCGCCTTCTCCTGGTTCGCGATGAAATCGGCCGAAGCCGGCGACATGACGCTGGCGATCAACGCCGTGCTGATCAATTTCTTCCACCTGGCGGCCTATTTGCTGGACGGCTTCGCCTTCGCCGCCCAGGCCTTGGTCGGCCAGGCCATCGGGGCTGCGAGCTGGCGCCAGTTCCGCAACGCCGTCACCGTCTCGAGCCTTTGGGCGCTCGTCATTGGCGCAGGACTAAGCCTCTCCTACTGGTTCGTCGGCGGCTATTTCATCGATATCCTGACGGTCAACGAGGCAGTGCGCGCCCAGGCGCGCTCCTATCTCATTTGGGTGATGCTCGCGCCGCTCACCGGTGTCGCCTGTTTCCAGCTCGACGGCATATTCATCGGCGCGACGCGGACGGCCGACATGCGCAACATGATGATTTTGAGTCTGGCGATCTATCTGATCGCCTGGTGGTGGCTGACGCCGCTTTACGGCAATCACGGCCTATGGGCAGCGCTGATCCTGTTTTTCGTCGTCCGCGCCATCACGCTGGGTTCACGCTACCCGGCGCTCGAGCGCGCGAGCTTTCCGAAGGAAGCTCATCTCGCTCACGGCTGATCCCTTCGCTGCGCTCAGGGGCCTGCGCGGGCGCGGGCTAGCGCCCGGCGGCCTAACCGTCCTTCGGGCGGAATCAAGCTCTCTGTGAAATCCGAGCAACGCGAGGCAAGCGCGACTGCGCGCCGCCCGGTCAGGGCGCCCTAGCGGAGGCCCGAGTGCACAGCACGAGGAATAGCCGTGAGCAAATCAAAGTATATCCAACACGCTCTCTGGCGGGCGGCCGAGTGCTGCCTTTTCGCCGTTCACCACGATCGGCCGCTCGATCAGGATGGGGTGCTGGTGCATCGCCGTGATCAGCGCCTCGTCGCTCAAGGCCTCATCATCAAGTCCGAGATCGCGATAGACGTCCTCGCCGCGCCTCATAATATCCCGCGGGCCCACGGCGAGCTTCGCCAAAATGGCCTTGATGTCGGCCTCGCTCGGCGGCGAAACGAGATAGTCGACGATTTCGGGCGCGGCGCCGTTCTCTTCGAGCAATTCCAGCGTCGCCCGCGACTTCGAGCACCTGGGATTGTGATAGATCGTAACCGTCATGTCGCGTCCTCGTATTTGTCGGACCACTCTTGCGCCCGCCGGCCCACCATTTGGCCTACCGATTGAAATCCATTTTGGCTCAAATGGCCACATATCGCCGTCTTGATGGCGCCGATCAGCGGCGGCCCTTCGAACACCAGCCCCGTATAGAGCTGAATCAGCGAAGCGCCCGCTTCGATCTTGGCAATCGCGGTTTCGCCCGAGTCGATCCCGCCCACACCGATGAGCTGCATGCGCCCTTCGGTGAGCGCGAAGACCCGCGCCAGCATCGCCGTCGAACGCTCAAACACCGGCCGGCCCGAAAGCCCGCCCTTCTGTCCGCTAAAGTCGCGGTCGCGCAGACCATCGCGCGTAAGTGTCGTGTTCGCGACCATGATGGCGTCGATGCCGCGCCGCTCCAGGCAATGCACCGTCTCGGGCAAATCGGCGGGCGCCATATCGGGCGAGAGCTTGACCACCAGCGGCGGCGTGCGCCCCTCTTGGGCGGCCTCTTCGCGCGCGGTCATCACGCGCTCAAGCAGCTCATCCAGCAATTCGACGCCATGGAGATCGCGTAGGCCCGGCGTGTTGGGCGACGAGATGTTGATGGTGAGATAGTCGGCGACCCCGGCAAAGGCCTCGACGCCCGCCACATAGTCGCCGATCCGGTCGCGAGAGTCCTTGTTGGCCCCGATATTGATGCCGATCACGCCGCTTCGCGCCCGCGAACGCCGCGCCAGGCGCGTGAGTGCCGCCCGCTGGCCGTCATTGGGGAACCCCAGCGCGTTGATCACCGCGTGATCGTCCAGCGAGCGGAAGACGCGCGGGCGCGCATTGCCTCGCTGCGCCAAGGGCGTCAGCGTCCCGACCTCGGCAAAGCCGCAGCCCATATCGATGAAGGCGCGCGGCACGCGCGCGTCCTTGTCGAAGCCCGCCGCGAGCCCCAGCGGATTGGCGAAGGTGATCCCCATGACCGATTGCGCCAGCCGCGTGTCGTCGAGCCCCTCGGCGTGTGGATAAAGCCCCGCTTCGAGCGCGCGCAAGGTCAATTCATGCGCGCGTTCGGGATCGAGCGCGTGCAACAGGGGCAGCGCCAGCTGGGAGAGCGTCGAGAACATGGCCCGACAATCGCGCCACGCAGGGCTCGGCGCAAGCCTCTTCAGGTTGTGATGGTTACGGGAAAGCGATGGACGCCATCGGGCCCAAGCGGCAAGGGCTGCGCCTCGATGACGTGCGCCAGTTGCAGCGGCCCGTAAAGATGCGGGAACTCGGCCCCGCCGCGCGAGACTTCAAAGCGCAGCGCCGGTCCCAGCGCGTCCGCATCGACACTGAGCAAAACCAGATCGTCTTGGCCGGCGAAATGCTTCGCCGCCGTCGCTTGCACCTGATCTTGCGAAGAGAAATGAATGAAGCCGTCGCGCTTATCGTCGGCAGAGCCCTGATAGCGGCCCGCCGCTTCAAAGGCCCGCCAGTCGTCTTGGCTCAAGATTTTGTAGATGGGATTGGGCATCAGAATTTATCACGCCAGATCGACCAGCACAGACCAATCAGATTATTGACTAATACCGAATGTTCACTATATGTTCTCCTATGCCGCAAGACTACTAAGACTGCATTCTCATTTGAGACGAAAGCATTTCAGATGTATACAGATCAAATGAGCGAAGAAGATTTTTATCAGTCGCAATCAGAAGCTTCTCAGATCAAGACTAGAATCGTTACCAAATACTTCAAATTTTGGTCTCGAATCATGATTCCACACATAAAGAAAAGAGGAAAAAAGTTAGCATATTTTGATTTGTATGCAGGACCGGGTAGCTACGATGACGGAACTAAATCTACGCCAATTCTTATCTTAGAAGAAGCTGTATCCAATTCGGATCTAAGCACATTCTTAGTCACAGTCTTCAACGACATGAGCTCTAAATTTACTGAACAGCTTAGGCAGAACATCGGCAGAATTGATGGAATCGACAGTCTGGCACATGCTCCCGTAATTGTGACAGGTCAGGTAGATGACAGTTTGGAGGAGCTATTTTCTGAAATTGATCTAGTGCCCTCTTTTTCATTCATCGACCCATTTGGCTACAAGGGCGTGACACTCAGATTACTGCATGGAATGTTGAAGGACTGGGGTTGCGACCTAGTTCTGTTTTTTAGCTACAACCGAATAAATGCAGCAATCAATAATGAGGCATTCGAGGAACATGCAACCAAATTATTTGGAGGCGAAGATCGCCTAAAAACGTTGAGAGAAGCCTTGGAGGGGCGAGCTCCTAGTGAAAGAGAGGCAATCGTATTGGAGGGTTTTTCGGAAGCGTTGAGACATATGGGCTTTGAATACGTATTGCCCTTCACATTCAAACGAGCTGACATGCGACGCACGTCGCACCACTTGATTTTTGTTACAAAAAATATTTTGGCTTACACAGTCATGAAAGAAATTATGGCCGCTGAAAGTTCGGAATCCAATCAGGGTGTCGCAACATTCACTTACACTAGATCACTGACCCAAGACGAAACGCCGCTGCTCTATTTGCTTGAGCGCCCACTTGATGA
>JAJFHN010000065.1 GCA_021775595.1 Hyphomicrobiales bacterium | reverse complement strand
TCATCGCGGGTGAAGGCGACGCCAGGCGGACAGCCATCGATCACGCAGCCGATCGCCGGACCGTGGCTCTCGCCCCAAGTGGTCACGCGGAAGAGATGACCGAAGGTGTTGTGGGACATGGGATTTCCGTTTCGCTCGACTTGCGTTCTAGGCGAGCGCGCGTAAGCCGTCAAACAGAGCCCGTGGCCAAGGTTTACGTGCTTGCTTCGCTCACGGCTGTTCCGTTCGCCTTGCTCGCGGGCCTGCGCGGGCGCGGGCTAACGCCCGGCGGCCGTTCGGCCTTGCCGCCTTTCGGGTGGTTGCCGAGCGTTACTGGAATACTCCCCAAGAGGCGTGGTGTGCCCAAAGGGCACGACAGGGACCAATTTAAGTCTTCAGCACCAGCTTGCCGTTGTTGCCACCCGTATAAAGCAGGTTCAGCACGTCGACAAAAGCATCGACGCCACCGTCGCGCACATCCTCGCGCATGACGAGCTTGCCGTCGGCGACCCATTTTCCCATATCGTCGATGGCCTCTTGATAGCGGTCGGTATAATCGAAAACGATGAAGCCTTGGACGCGCAAGCGGCTGCGCAGAATAAAGCCCAAATTGATCGGGCCGGTTGGCGGTTTGGTGGCGTTGTACATCGAAATTAGACCGCAAACGACGACGCGGCCGAATTGGTTCATCTGAGGGAAGACCGTGTCGCCGATTTCGCCGCCGACGTTTTCCCAATAGATGTCAATGCCTTTAGGGCAGGCCGCGCGCAAATCTTCAGCCAAGTTGCCGGCCTTGTAGTCGACACAGACGTCAAATCCCATATCCGTGACCGCTTTGCATTTCTCTGCTCCACCGGCGATTCCGACGACGCGGCAGCCCTTGATTTTGGCGATTTGGCCAACGAGTGAGCCGACCGCGCCGGAGGCGGCGGAGACGACGACCGTCTCGCCCTCCTTGGGGCGGCCCACATCGAGCAGGCCGAAATAGGCGGTCATGCCCGGCATGCCGAGACCGCCTATCCAGCGCTCGAGCGGGGCAAGCGAAAGATCGAGCTTGGTGACGCCCTTGCCGTTCGAGATGGCGTGGGTTTGAACGCCAAAAAGACCGCCGACGGCGTCACCGACTGCAAAGTCTGGATGATTGGATGCTTCGATAACGCCCGATCCCAGTCCGCGCATCACTTCGCCGATTTGAACGGCAGGAATATAGGACGGCACGTCGTTCAGCCAGGGACGCATGGCCGGATCGATGGAGACGTATTCGACATGCACGCGGAACTCACCGTCGCCGGGTTCCGGCAAGGGCTCGTCGGAAATTGTGAAGTTATCGGCCTTGACCATACCGACCGGCCGTTCGGCGAGTCTGGCTACGCGGTTGTTGTCAGCCATGAGTTTGGCTCCCTGATGTGATGGCGTTGGGTCTAATCTTTGACGACGGAAATATCGGGCGCGTCTTCGGCCTTCATGCCGACGATATGATAGCCGGCGTCTACGTGATGCACTTCGCCGGTGACGCCGCGTGACAGATCGGAGACGAGGTAGAGGCCGGCGTGTCCGACGTCCTCGATCGAGACCGTGCGCCGCAACGGTGAGTTGAGCTCGTTCCATTTTAGAATGTAGCGAAAATCGCTGATGCCCGAGGCCGCCAGCGTCTTGATCGGGCCGGCAGAAACCGCGTTGACGCGAATTTTCTTCTTGCCCAGATCTTCCGCCAAATAGCGCACGCTGGATTCGAGCGCCGCCTTGGCGAGCCCCATGACGTTATAGTGGGGCATCACTTTTTCAGCGCCGTAATAGGTCAGCGTGAGCAGCGAACCGCCGTCCTTCATCAGTTTTTCGGCGCGCTGGGCGACGGCCGTGAAGGAGTAACAAGAGATCAGCATGGTTTGTTTGAAGTTTTCTTCCGTCGTCTCGATGTAGCGGCCGCCAAGCTCGTCCTTGTTGGAAAAGGCGATGGCATGGACAACGAAATCAAGCCCGCCCCAGGCATCCTCGATGGCGGCAAATACAGAGTCGATCGTTTTGGAATCGCTGACGTCACACGGCAAAACGAGCTTCGAGCCGATCTCCTCGGCCAGCGGAAAGACGCGCTTCTTGATCGCGTCGCCTTGATAGGTGAGCGCAATCTCGGCGCCATGATCGGCGCATGCCTTGGTAATGCCCCAGGCGATAGAACGGCTGTTCGCGACCCCCATTACGAGGCCGCGTTTGCCCGCCATCAGCTTGCCCGTCTCACTCATTGACTGTTCCCGAGCCCTCGGATGCGCGGCGCATCCTACATGAATGAGGGCGGTGGTCCAGCGTCAATGGGCGATTTTCACCTGCCCGGGCAAGACTTGATCAGCCAGCCAGCGTCCAGCCGCCATTGAGGCCACGACAGGCAACGCCCTCAATACGTTTCTGGAAGCGGCCCAGCGCCACCGTGTAAACCACATGCCGACAGACGCGGCCGCTGTCGTCGCGAAAGGCCATAGTAGGCCGGATCACGCCAGTCAGCTTGCGGGCCTTAGACCGCCAGACGAAGGCGGCGCCGTCGCTCAACTGGTCGAGCGCAATGTGCAGCGCGCGCAGGGCGACCTCGCGGTCGCTCTCATCGAGAACGGCGCGCAACTCGTGATACGAGCCGCCATTGCTTGCCGCAGAGATTGCGCCGGTTTGGGTGGCAGTGGACAGATTAACCCCGTCGCCGGCCTGGGCTGGCCAAAGCGCCGCGGCGCAAACGAGAATAGTGGTGGAGATGCAGCCGCGCGCAAGCGCGGACGCAGAAGGGAACGTACGCATAACTAATCGCCCCGATTTGGAACCATGACCACCAAGCGGTGGCCCTATCAACGAATGTGATCTTGCGGTATCAGGGTGAGTAAAGGGTAAACGGGCGTGCCGTTTTGCAAAAATTGCATATAGCAGCCTGGTTTTTAGCCATATCCGAAGCGATTTTCGATGAACGATAAGACCGACCAGAGCTACGACGATGTGCCTCAAGCGGCTGATTTCGCTCAAACAGAGGATCCGCTCGTGCTGTTTGAGGATTGGATGGCGCTTGCCCGCCAACGCGAACCAAACGACCCCAATGCCATGGCGCTCGCCACGGTCGATGCGGATGGCTTACCCAATCTGCGGATGGTGTTGCTGAAGGAGGCGAACGCGCAGGGCTTCGTGTTTTTCAGCAATCAAGAAAGCGCCAAAGGCTCGGAACTTGCCGCCAACCCGAAAGCCGCGCTCTGCTTCCATTGGAAGAGCTTGCGTCGCCAGGTGCGCGTCCGGGGGGCTGTCGAGACGGTCGAAACGGAAGAGGCGGACACCTATTTTGCGACCCGGCCCAAGGGCAGCCGCATAGGTGCCTGGGCCTCCAAGCAGTCACGCGCATTGGAGAGCCGAATGGCGCTGGAAAAGGCGGTGGCAAAATACACGCTCAAATTCGGGATCGGCGATATTCCGAGGCCGCCTTATTGGTCGGGCTATCGGATTCTCCCCCTCGAGATGGAATTCTGGCATGATCGTCCCTTCAGGTTGCATGACCGTGTCGTCTTCAAAAGAACGCGCGCGGGCGAGACATGGTCGAAAGCGCGGCTGTATCCGTGAGATCGTGGAGGCGGCGGCGCAAATGCATATGAGCACAGTGCGATGACCCAAATTGCCGATGAAGAACGCAAGACGCTGATCTTGACCGGTGCGAGCCGGGGGATTGGGCATGCCACCGTGAAGCGGTTTTCGAGCGCCGGCTGGCGGGTGATCACTTGTTCGCGCCACCCCTTCCCCGAAGATTGCCCCTGGGAAGCGGGTCCAGAAGACCACATTCAGGTCGATCTGGCCGATGCCAAAAACACGCTCGATACCATCGGAGAGATGAAAGCGCGGCTCAAGGATCAGGGCTCGCGGCTGCACGCGTTGGTGAACAATGCGGGCATCTCGCCGAAAGGCCCCAAGGGCGAGCGGTTTAGTACGATCGATACGCCGCTCGAAGATTGGCAGACGGTGTTTCAGGTCAATTTCTTCTCACCCGTCCTGCTGGCGCGCGGCCTGCTGGATGAGCTGAAGGCGGCCCAAGGCGCCGTCGTCAATGTCTCATCAATCGCCGGTAGCCGAGTGCATCCCTTCGCGGGGGCGGCTTACGCCACGTCGAAAGCGGCCCTGGCGGCATTGACGCGCGAAATGGCTGGGGACTTCGGCCCCCTCGGCGTGCGGGTCAACGCCATTTCGCCGGGCGAAATCGACACGGCGATCCTCTCGCCGGGCACCGAAAAGATCGTCAAAGAACAGATCCCGCTCCGCCGCCTGGGCGAACCCGAGGAGGTCGCCAAAGCGATCTATTTCCTCTGCTCGGACCAGTCGAGCTATGTGAGCGGCACCGAACTCCACATCAATGGCGGCCAGCACGTCTGAGCTGGAGCGCTCGCCAGCAAAAAACAGCTACGAGCGCGGGGTGCGCGATGGTTTTTCCTTGAAGCTGTCGATCCAGCGTTTGTAGGCATCGCCATCGCCGTAGTCTTCAAAATGCCGGTATTGGCTGTGGACGTAATGAAGGCGCCGCGCGTGTTTGATGGGGCACCAGTATTTCTCGGTCCGGGCGGCCACTTCGCGGATAAAACCGATCACGCCATTGGCGTAGGTACAGTAGAGGCAATTGAATTTTTCCAATGCATTCAGATAGACCAGGTGGCGCCGGTCAAAGACCAAAAAATCGCTGCGGCGGACAGGCTCCAGGCCGTAGACCGGAAAACAGACGGCCTGATAGATCACGACGGTGAGATCGATCAGAACAAAGGGGATGATCATTCCGTAGATCGCCGGCGCCGTCAGCACGACCATGAGCCGGAGATTGAGCACGTATTCGAGCAATCCGGTCTTGAGACCCAGGTGCTCCAGAAGAATCTTTTCATCGAATACGATTCCGCCGTTTTTGTTTACAAAGCCCAGTTCCGTCCGGTGCTTTTCAAACTCGTCTTCGAGTCTGTCCTCCAGATCGTCGATCTGTTCGAGCAATGCCGAGACCTTCGAGTTCATTGGCGATTCCTTATGTTGGATCGGCATGCGCTGTTGACCATCCCACTGCGTGCTTTGGATGGCGCTATCTGGCGCCAGAAGCTGAATTGGGAGCGCTTTGTGTTCGATCGCACTCAGGTGTAGCGCATCGCGCGAACGGATTGTGTGGTTGCGATGGCGAAACAAGGTTCGGGCACACGCGTGCCGTCGCGATTTGGCCTGGCGCCAGCTTGGACCGCTACTGTCCCAGATCCGGGTCCAAGTTCGGATCGAACGGCAGCTGATCGAGGTGCTCGACATATTCGAGCGGATCGAAGGGCAGCTTGCTCACATCCAGTGCGGGCTTGGCCAAGGCCTTGATCTCCGGTGTCGCATTGGCGACGCCGGTCCATGGAATGCCGTGCTTCTCCGCCGCATCGGGATATTTCTTTTTCCAAAGATCGCGCCGCAATTTCATGCGGTTGAACGGGCTCTTGAGGTGGATCAGATTGACCAGCATCGGCGTCATTTCCCGCGGATCGGCCGGCAGGAAGTAAAAGGCGGCGGGGATGCCGCTGGCTTCGCCCACTGGGTCTGACGAAATCCAGTGGCGCTTGTAGTTGCCCTTGACCGTGGCGCCCAGTCTTGGGCCCGCATAGATGAAGACGTGGTCCCGCCGGCTGTGGGTGTCGCCTTTCATCAGCAGGGCCGTCTGGTCGATGCCGTCGATGACGCGGTCGCTCGGGATATGCTCACGCGCACCCCCCCAGCCGGGCGAAGGTGGTGAACAAGTCGGTCTCGTGGATGATGTCGCCGACCAACTGTTTCGGCTCGATCACGCCGGGCCACCAGGCGAGGGCCGGGACGCGCACGCCGCCTTCGGTAAAGTCGCCCTTGCCACCGCGATAAATGGTCTCGGCCATACCGAGGCCTGGCGGGGGATTGTGGCTCATCGGTCCATTGTCGGCCATGGCGACGACCAGGGTGTTATCGGCGATGCCGAGTTCCTTGAGCTTGGCCATCAGCTTGCCGATGAAGGGGTCGATGTTGCACTCAAGCCCGTCCTGCAACAGGCTGCGCGCTTGCGAACATTTCTTTGGATTGGGGATAAAACTGGTCAGGTTCGGCCAGTTGGCGACGTAGAAGGGCTTGCCGGCCTTGGCGTTGCGCTCGATGAACTCGAGGGTGCGGCGCTGAGCCTCGGGGTCGATCTTCATATAGTTTTCGTGAGAATTATCGCCCCATTGGAGAGTCTCTCCGCCCTTCTTTCCCTCGGCGACCTGGATCCAACCCTTGGTGATAAATGTGTCGTCGAGCTTGTAGGGGTCGGGCAGCAGCATGTCCTCAAACAGGCCGATCGAGGCGTTGGCGCCTTCCGCCATCTTGGTGTTCAGCGACAGGACCTGGTTGTAGCCGGTGAAGAAGGCCTCATCGTAACCCTGGTTGTGGGGGTAGCTCTCTTCGATATCACCCAGGTGCCACTTGCCATGAAAGGCCGTGGCGTAGCCCGCCTTGGAGAGAACCTCCGCGATGGTCACCTCCTCGCCGCGCATGCCGTGGCTCTCGCGCAGCATGCCGATGTTGAACATGCCGCTGCGCACCGCGAGCCGGCCGGTTGCCAAGGCGGCGCGGCTCGGCGTGCAGCCCACTTCGGTGTACATGCGCGTGAACAAGATGCCTTCATCCGCCATCTTGTTCAGGTTCGGCGTGCTCAGGCCGCGAACTTTCTGAATCGCAGGGATGCCGATATCGCCGTAGGCGGTGTCATCCCACATGATGCTGATGATGTTGGGCGGCCGGCCGTGCTTTTTTCTGAGCTCGGCGAGCTTGGCGTCAAGTTCGGTATCCTCGGCGGTCCATTTCTCATCGTTTTGGGCCTTGAGGATGTAAAATTCGGCGTCGTGGACGATGTTATCGTCGGCTTTGAGCGGAGCACTCAGAGCAACCATTGCCAACGCAGCGAGACAAGCGAGCCTAAAACCGGCTGAAATCATGACTCTTTACTCCCCTAGGAAATGTTGGCGTATGGCGGATCACAGATTAGGGCTACAGTTTGGTGGGGTAATTGAGTTCGATCAAGCGCCGAAAGAATACATTTCGGGCGCGGGCTCTGCGGTTAAATACCTCTGGTTTGCACCCGAGCCACCGCATCAGATTTTCGATATGATCCGCGCCACGGGGCGGTTTTGGGACGCGCATCTCGCCGCCTGTTCATACCGCGCGCGCCTTGTGTCATCTGGTGAATTTGACGCTCGCATGCGGCTCCGCTTTGGCTTGCAGCCAGTAAGGACGACGCCATGAACGACAGAGCGATGCCCACCGCCTCGGTGTTGAGTGCGCCTGGCGAGAGTCAGATCGACCGGCTCAGCCAGTGGCTGCGCAAAGCCCTCGAGACGGAAGAACGCGACGGTCAATTGCTGGCGATCAAGTGCCGCTCAGTGGCCGTGGTGGCGATCGCGGCGTTGTTGGGCTTCGTCATACCGTTTCCCCAAGTGCTTTATTATTTCGGGCTGCTGGCCGTCTTCATGGCGCTGGGTCTGCTCGATGCTTGGCTGACGGTGAACGGGCGGCGGCGTTTTTGGCACGGCTACGCCTTTGCGGCGCTCGATTTCGCGCTGATGACATTCACGATCCTTTACCCCAATCCGTTCGTGACGCCCGACCACACCCCGCAATTGAACCTGCAGTCGGGCAAATTCGTCTATTTTTTCATCCCACTCGGCATTCTCGCCTTCAGCTACCGGCCCAACATGATGCTGTTTGGCGGGATTGCCGGCGCGCTGGCTTGGACGATCGGGATCATCTGGATCGTCATGCTGCCGGAGACCAAAATCTGGCTGGCTGACGGGCTGAGCCCGGAGCAGATCATCCAGGCCGTATCCGAACCGACCTATGTCGATATGGGCATGCGTCTGCGCGAGCTCGTGATCTTCCTGATCGTGGCCGCATCGCTCGCAGTTACGGTGGCACGCTCGCGCCGCCTGGTGATGAACCAGGTCGCGTCAGAGCGCCAACGCGTCAATCTCTCACGATATTTTCCGCCCAACATGGTCGATCAGCTGGCGCAGGCGGATTCGCCGTTCGCCCATGTCCGCGAGCAGAATGTCGCGGTGCTGTTTGCCGATCTGGTCGGCTTCACGCGTTGGTCCGAAAAGCGCACGCCGACCGAGGTGATTGAATTCCTGCGGCAAGTTCATGTGCGTCTCGAACGCGCAATCTTCGAGCATGGCGGAACGCTCGACAAGTTCATGGGCGACGGGATCATGGCGACCTTCGGAACGCCGGAGGCTGGAAAGCACGATGCCGCCAATGCGCTCAGAAGCCTGCGCTCGATCGTCCGCTCGTTCGAGGAATGGAATGCCGAACGGCTGGAGCAGGGCTTAGGTCCCGTGCGCATATCGGTTGGTTTGCACTACGGAACGGTTGTGACGGGCGACATTGGCCCCGAACGCCGGCTGGAGTTTGCCGTGTTGGGCGATGCGGTCAATCTGGCCAGCCGGTTGGAGCGTTTAACCCGACGGATCGATTGCCTTGCGGTGGTCAGCGATACGACGCTGCGTGCCGTGCGCCGGTCGGAAAAAAAGAGTGTGGCGGGCGATCTCACCTCGGATTTCACCAAGGGTTCGCTTGAGGACATCCGCGGACGTCAAGGGAGCGTTAGAATCTGGACGCTGTGAGTGATCAGATCAGGCGGCGATCCAGGCGAGCGCCGCAGCCTCTTGATCGCTTCCGAAATGTTTCACCTCGGCGCCGACAAAATGGTCGGCAAGCTTTGGTAGCAGCGTCAACACTTCCGAATCGCTGACAAAGGCGATTTTTGAAATCTTGGCGTGATGATCGCGGACGAACTTGAAGTGTGAGATCGCGCCGTCGAAATTCTCCCAGCCGGGAAAGTGCTCGGCGCAAATCATCAGACCGTTGAGCGCGCCATGCGCCTCGATGTAGGCGTCAGCCTCGCTTGTGAGCGCGGCGAAATCCTGTGCGCCGAGCGGTCCCTTGGGCCGGACAATCAAGACACCCTTATCTGACAGCAGCTCGTGCTCGAGCATTTCCCCTCTCCTTAGTCTCGTTTGGCAAGCCAGGCTTGCGCCTTGTCGAGGCCGCGCGCCAGGGCGTCGAACAGTTGCTCAATTTCGTCCTCGCTGATGATGAGCGGTGGGCAAATCGCCAGCGTATCGCCCAGTGGACGCAAGATAAGGCCTTCTTCCTCGCAAAAGCGCGCCGCCTCGCGGCCAACGCCCAGCTTGGGCTCAAAGGGTGTCTTGGCGGATTTGTCCGCGACAAGCTCGACGGCGCCGATGAGTCCGACGCCGCGCGCTTCGCCGACGATCGGATGATCGCCGAGCGCCATCAGGCGGCTTTGGAAAGCGGG
Source organism: Hyphomicrobiales bacterium (assembly GCA_021775595.1). Lineage (GTDB taxonomy): Bacteria > Pseudomonadota > Alphaproteobacteria > Rhizobiales > Methyloligellaceae > JAJFHN01. The sequence goes on along the minus strand of JAJFHN010000065.1, from coordinate 18,163 downwards.
CGCCACGGTGCGCACGTGGCCAATCAAATCATCGCGCTCATAGATCTCGATCGCCTTTAAGCCCAGCGCGGTCGAGAGCGGGTGGCCCGTATAGGTGTAGCCGTGGCCGAATATGCCGATCTTGCGGCTCTGCTCCAGCATCGCCTGATAGACATCCTCATTTACGGTGACCGCGCCGAGTGGCGCATAGGCCGAGGTGATGGCTTTGGCGAGGGAGACGGTGTCTGGCGAAATGTCGAAGGTCTGGCTGCCGAACCAGTTGCCGGTGCGGCCAAAGCCGCAAATCACTTCGTCGATGATCAGCATGATGTCGTGCTTGGCCAGCACCGCCTGGATCTTTTCGAAATAGGTCTCCGGCGGCACGACGACGCCGCCAGCGCCCATCACCGGTTCGGCGATGAAGGCGGCAACCGTATCGGGTCCTTCCGCCTCGATCATTTCTTCAAGTTCAGCGGCCAGGCGCGAAGAAAACTCGCGTTCGCTCTCGCCGGGTTCGCCTTCGCGGTAATAATGGGGCGCGCGGGCGTGAAGGATGCCGTCGATCGGCAAATCAAAATCGGCGTGGTTGGCGGGCAGACCCGTCAGGCTGGCGGTCGCGACGGTGACGCCATGATAGCCGCGGTGGCGCGATATGATTTTTTTCTTGGCCGGCAGGCCGCGCGCGTTGTTGTAGTACCAGAGCAGCTTGATCTGCGTGTCGTTGGCCTCCGAGCCCGAGCAGGTGAAGAGCACTTTGGAAGCGGGCGCGGGCGAGAGCTCCTTGATTTTTTCGGCCAGCGCGATTGCCGGGTCGTGGCTTTTGCCGCCGAACAAATGAGAGAAGGAGAGTTTTGAGAGCTGTTCGCGCGCGGCCTCGATCATCTCCGCGTTGGCATAGCCCAGCGACGTGCACCAGAGGCCGGCCAGCCCCTCGATATAACGCTTGCCCTCGGTGTCCCAGACATAGATGCCTTCGCCCCGCTCGATGACGGTTGGGCCCGTCTGACGGAAGGCGGCAAGATTGGTATAGGGGTGGATGAGCGTCTCGATATCGCGCTGCTGCAAGTTGCTGATGGATGACATGAAATCACTTCCCGTGAGCTGCGTGATGCAAAGCCAGGCGGCCTTGACAAGATCTCACCATAAGCTGTTGTTAGCTTCAGCTGAACAGGCAACTGACGGTCTTGGCGCCCGCACCGACGAGACGGCTATAAGCAATGAGCGCACGCATTATCAAACGGGATTCCAAGCTTGCCGTCTGGGCGCGGCGGATCGCGTTGTTCAGCGTCCAGCTTTTGATCATCGGCGTTTTGCTGCACCGTTTTGCCAAGATCGGCTCGCTGGAGCTGACCAATTTGCTCGCCGTCTCCATCGCCGGGGCACTGGTGGCGCTGATCATGGGATTGGTCGCGTTGGGACAGATCTGGAGCCGGGGAACACTCGGCGTGGGCACGGCGCTCACGGCCATGGGCGCAAGCCTGTTGATGCTGGCGGTTCCGCTGTGGCACCTGCCGAGCCTGCTGTTCAAGCCGAGGATCAATGACATCGTTACCGATCCGCGCGCCCCGCCGGTTTTCATCGCGCTTGTAGACAAGCGTCCGTCAGACGCCAATCCGCTGGATTATTCGGCCAAAAGCTTCGCCGATAAGCAAGTGCGCGCCTATCCCAATATTCGGCCGATGACGCTCGAGCGCTCGCGCGAGGAAACCTACGATCTGGTGGTCAATGCGGTGAAGGTGATGGGCTGGGAGGTCGTGGTCTCGCAGCCGCCAAGTGATGAGGCCGCCGGGCGCATTGAAGCGGTGGCGCACACACCGCTGGCTTCTTACGCCGACGATGTCGCCATCATGGTCTCTAGCGTGCGCAACGAATCGCGCATCGACGTGCGTTCGGCCTCGCGCTATGGCGAACACGATTTCGGGGCCAACGCGGCGCGAATTCAACGACTGTTCGCCAGCGTCAAAAAAGGCCTTGAAGAGGGTGAGAAGAACGCTCTTGAAATGGCGTTGGCGCGCCGGGCGCGTGAAGCGCGACGGGTGCGCGAGGAAAAAGAGCGCGAAGAGCGCGCTAAAGAAGCGAAAAGGCGGCTTCAATTGAGGGAGGCCCGTCGCAGACCACCACCTCCCGTTCAACCAAGTGTTCCAAGTGTGCAAGAACCGACAGTGCAGCAGCGCCAACGAGGTTCTCGTCGAGGTTGGCGTAGATTCTGGGAACGATTTGGGGAATGAATTCGAGCCCGTCGCCAAGGCAAGCGCGGATCGAGGCCTCGCGCCATTTGCGGTGCATCAGGTAGGCCCGCACGACGCGCCTCGGACTCTTTATCCGGCCGCCATGACCTGGAAAGAATGCGACGTCGTAGCGGTCGAGCAAGCATTCGAGCGAGCCGATATAGGCGCCCATATTGCCCTCGGGCGGCGCGATGACGGTCGTGTTCCAGCCCATGATGTGATCGCCGGTGAAGACCATGCGGGTGCCCTGAAGCGCGAAACATAGATGATCGGGCGCGTGGCCTGGCGTGTGGATGGCATCGAGCGCCCAAGTCCCGCCTTTGACGCTGTCGCCGGTGCGTAGCTCCCGGTCGGGCGAGAAATCGTGATCGACGAAATCGTTGCTCGTTGGACCCGTCGTCGCGAAGCCGCGCGGCGCATCGGTCGGTCCGTAGCCCATCACCTTTGCACCGGTCGCGGACTTGAGCGGTTCGATCAGGTCGGAGTGGTCGCGGTGGGTGTGGGTGAGAAAGATGTGGCTGATGCGCTCGCCCTTCAACGCCGACAACAGATCATCGAGATGGGCGGGATCGGCGGGACCGGGGTCGATAACGGCGACCTCGCCGCTGCCCAACACATAGGTGTTGGTGCCGGTGTAGGTAAAGGGGCCGGGATTGTTTGCCACCAACCGGCGCACGCCGGGCGCAACTTCGGCCAGCGCGCCATATTCGAAGTCGATGGAGCGGTTGAACGCGAGGTCGGAAGGCTTGGGCTTGGCTGTTTTGGCCTTGGTCATCTGCTGATAGGTGAGGGCGGTTGGCGCAGAGCGCAAATGGTCGGAGTGGCAGGATTTGAACCTGCGACCCCCTCGTCCCGAACGAGGTGCGCTACCAGGCTGCGCCACACTCCGATGCCATTGAGGTCCGGTGTTATAGCTTTGTGCTTGGTCGCCCGCAAGACGGCCATCTGACCCGACCGGCAGCGGCCGCGAACCGGTTGCCACAGGGCGGTCCATCTCATATAAGGTTGCGCGCCTGACGGGGGCGCGCATGCAAAAAGGTGGCGCATCCGCCAGCGCCGTGGGACCATCCGATCAGGTCGCCGGAGGAGCGTGATTTCAAACAGCGCTCAATGTGCACAAGTTTTTGATATCAATTCGAATTCGCACTTAGTTTTGGGGCGTAGCCAAGTGGTAAGGCATCGGGTTTTGATCCCGTGATCGCAGGTTCGAACCCTGCCGCCCCAGCCAAGCCTTTATATCGCTCACGGCCGATCCGCTCGCTTTGCTCGCGGGCCTGCACGGGCGTGTCCCGCCCGGGCGGCGCGCGGTCGCGCTTGCCTCGCTTTGCTCGGTATCCTGAACGTCTCTGGAATGTGCCTCAAGAGGCGAGGAGCGCCCGCAGGGCGCGACAGGGACGCAAGGCAAGACTTCTCAGCGGATATTGTCCGGTTCCTCCACACGCGCTTCGGCGGCGAGCTGGTCGATATTGGATCCGGTCAAGCTTTTCAGGAAAGCGACCAGGGCGACCTGTTCTTCGACCGTGAGGCCCAAGGGCTTGATCCGCTCATCCAGGCCGTCGTGCGGCACGCCGCCGGCGTTGTAGAACGCAACAACATCATCGAGCCGCTGCAACTGGCCGTCGTGCATGTAGGGCGCGGTGAGGGTGACGTTGCGCAAGCTCGGCGTTCGAAAACGCCAGCGGTCCTTCGGGTCTTGGGTCACTTCATAGCGGCCGAGATCTGCCGGCGGCGGATTGCCGACCGATTGGACAACGGAGTGGGGAATGCTGGTGATTACACCGGGAGCGATCTCGACTTCGACCATGCCGCCCTTGCCCTGGCGTTCCTGCTCACGCTGCCAACCATAGCCCGTATCGTGGAACAGACCGTCGCTGAAGAGCGCGCTGCTCTCGCCGATGGCATGGCACGCGACGCAACCTGCCTTGCCTGTAAAGAGCTCGAATCCTTGCCGCTCGCGTTCGCCCAGAGCATCGCTTTCGCCGCCAAAGCGCCAGCGGTCAAAGGGCGATGCGCCGGCCAAAAGTGAGCGCTGGTAGGCGGCGAGCGCCTGGCCAAGACGGTCAGGAGACGGGCCGGCGCCGAATGCTGCTTGGAAGGGCGCGTTGTAATCATCGAGATTGGCGATTTTGTCGATGACATAGCCCAGCGACGGATTGGCCATTTCATTGAAGGCGGTGATCGGCGCGACGTATTGGGTCTCAAGGGCGGGGTCGCGGCCGTCATGAAACAGCGCATCGACATAGGCGATGTTGAGCACGGTGGGTGTGTTGCGCCTGACACTGCGTCCCTCGACGCCGACAGGCGTAGCCAGATCGTTGCTGGTGAAGCCCTGCTCGGGCACGTGGCACATGGCGCACGAGGTGGTGTTGTTGTGCGAAAGCCGGCGATCGAAGAAGAGCTTGCGGCCGAGCGCAATCTTAGCGGCGGTCGGCGGATTGGCGGCTGGATGAGCAATCGCCGGAAGGCCAAGCGGAGGGGCAAGAACGCGTTTGAGGGCGTCATCGGCCCAGTCGGGTCCGGCGGCGGCATAAAGCGCGGCGGCCGACAGCGGCCCAGCGACAAGCAGCAAGGCAAGGGCGCGCAGAAGTGTCCGCATTTGCGTTAGCTCTCCTTGTTCTGCGCTTCCTCCATCAGCAGCGTTTCGATGTCGACGAGCAGGAGGCGTGGATCCAAAAATCCCAAGCCATAGACATTGCGAACGCGGCCCTGGCGGTCAATCAAATACATGCGCAGAACGTGCTTGAGTGTATCGGCGTCGCTCGCGATGCTCACCGCCTGGCCATAGGAACCAAGGATCGGATTGAGCTCCGAATGGGAGTCCGCAGTCAGAAAACTCCAAGCCATCTTGGCATCGCGATTCTCGTCCTCGAGCGCAGACTGCCCGTAGGTTGCCATGGCATCGGGGTCGTCGCGCATGGGATCGAAACTGACGGTAACGAGCCTGGTGTTGGCTGCCAGTTCCGCCGAACGATCGCTGACATGGAAAATGTCGAACAGCAGACCGGTCGCCAGCGGACAGCCTGCAGCGTCTTGGCAGCGGGTGTAAATGAAGCTGAGCAGGCTGATCTTGCCTTTGTATTCTTGATGCAAGGTCGTTGCTCGGCCGGTGTGGTCTCGCAACGCGCCATCACCCGCCAACTTGATGACCGGGAGTTCATAGCTGCCTGCCACGGGCGCTTCGAAATCGTGGTTCTCGGTGCGGGGGAAGAGTGCAGAGAGGCGCTCGACTTGAGGGCGTGCCGCTGGTGCGCTGGTGGAGGTAACGGCAGTCTCAGCCGGCTCGGCTGCATCAGGTGCAGCCTCTCCCCAATAGCGGTAGGCCAGAATAAAAATCACGGCCATGGCGGCGATGGCCACCATAGCCGTGAGGGAGGTACTTCTGGCGTAAACTTTCATATCAATCACTTTGGAACGGCAGGGAGACCGGGATCTCCCTGCCGCGACGTTGGAGCTCTAGCCTGTGTAGAGCTCGCTGGAACCAAAGCGCATGATGTGCGCCCGGCCCAAACCTTCTTTGACGAAATCGATCTCAAATTGTTCCTTCAATTCCTTACCGTCCCAGGTATAGGCCTTGAGATACTGATCGTTTTGGTCGCCTTTTTTGTCCCAGTTCGCGAGCAGCGAGCTGGTGAAGTAGACCCGGTCGCCGTCCCAGCTCTGGGACACCATGTTCACCTGGTTGCCGATCTGTTTTTCGTAGATCTGCTTCGGTGCTTCGGGGTTTGAAACGTCGAACAGGCGGGTCTTGCCGTCCATGAACGTGTTGACCCACATGGTCTTGTCGTCGGCGCCGATCGAGATGTCGACGGGAAGCGGGATCTTGGAGGGATCGCCGATATCGGCAACCTCTGTAGCCTGCCACTCGCCCTTGTCGTCTTCCTTGATGAGCCACAGCTTCGACGTCAGGGCAGTAGAAGTGTAGGCATAATTGGCGTCATCACCCCATGCCCAGCGGATCTCAAGCGGCGAACCCGGCACGTGGAAGACCTTTTTCGGCTGACGGGTGTGGAGGTCCCAAAGCGTGACCGTCTGGCCAAAGCGCTTCATGGCTTCCTCGTCCTTCAGCATTTGACCGAAGTCCATCATGTAGTTGGACCAGCCGGTGAACGAGGACGACAACATGACGTTCTTGCGCGGAAGAACACGCACGTCATAGCCGTAACCGTCGGCCACCTTCTCGATCTTGGCGCCACGGGGATCCTTGTCGGTCGGCACCCAATGAGTGGCGATGTATTTGCCTTCATTGGAATATTCGACAAGCGCCGTGCGGCCGCTGTTGTCCTTATCGTTGGACAGCGCGGTGATCATCATCCGGCCAGGCAGCGCATAGAACGTATGCGGTCCGACCGCGCCGCCGGTGTCGGCGACGAAAGTGGTGATGGTCTTGTCGAGCTTGGGCTTCGAGGGATCGGTGTGGACGTCGTAGATATAGATGTTGTTGGTGTCGAGACCACCCGCCCACAGATATTTGCGGTCGGCGGTGAAGCCCGCGTGGTGAGCCTCGTGGCGACCACCCACCGAATGGGAATTGACAACCTTGCCGAAGGTCTTGGAGCCGGGCCGCACGTCGACGGTGACGAGCTTGTCGGATTCATCGCCGACGCCCTCCATGCCGAGCGTCCAGACGTAGACGAATTGCTCCTGGCCGGTGATTTTCGGCATATAGGGCGATTGGCACGTCTCGTCGGCGGTCAAACTGACCGTCTGAACCACCAATGCCAGCGTCATTGCCGACAGCAGTGATAATAGTCTTAAAATCATGGGTTTTCTCCCTTGTTTTGCTCCTCCAGTGGGAGAAGCGACGCATCGGATCGGGGTTTAGCGATCCAAAATAAACCCACCCAAGAGGGCCTTAGATCGTGGCGGCAGAAACCGCTTCCTGCCCCCAAGATTCGATATGCTGAATCGTGCTCGCAGCCTGTCGGGCCGTGTCTTTCAGGTCGCAAGCGAAGGAATCAAACGATGAAGCGTCCAACCGCCGCGCGGGGCCAACCACGCCAAGACTGAACATGACGCCGATCTCGGGAACCGAAACGGGCACGGCGATAGAGACGACGCCCTCGTCGATTTCTTCGGCGCAGACCGCATAGCCGCGCTCCCGGGTGATTTCCAATTCGTCCAACACCGCTTGGCGTTCGGTCAGCGTGGCGTCATTGAAGCGTTCATTGTCGCCAGAGAGCAGATCGCCACGCACCTCCTCAGGCAGATAGGCGGCAATGGCCTTGGCCGACGAGCACGCGTGGACGGGCCGGCGGCCCAGTCCCGGATGGATGAATCCGCGCGACAGATCGGACGGCACCTCGGCGTGAATGAGGTCGATGCCACCGTTGCGAAACCGCGACAAGAACGCGGTCTCGCCGGTCTTGCTCACAAGCTTCTTGAGATGAGGGAAGACGGCGATGGCGATGTCGGCGTCGGTGCGGCCGGTTACGGCAAGGCGCATGACACGCTCGCCAAGCCGGTAATGGCCGGCGCGGCCGTCATTGTCCAACAAACCGTGTTTAAGGAGCGCGGCCACCAGCCGATACGACGTGGGGCGAGGTAGGCCGGTGAGCCGCGCCAGATCGCCGGCTGATACGGGGGTACCGGCGGCGGCGACCGCTTCAAGGATGTCGCAATATCGGGCGAGCATTGGGTCTCCCGCTGATCGCAAACTGTCTCTAATTACGGACAGATGTCTCGAATGAGGGTTCACATGAGGGGCGTTGACTGTCAAGACGCAAATGGCCTTTCGGCGGCCCGTCAGCGCTGATCTTTAGTATAAGCAAATGGGGGGATACATGACGGCGAACCCAGTTCTGATCGAGGTGACGCGCGGGCGGCTATGCGAAAGCCAACATCGCGGCGCGCTTGCCATTTGGAGCGTGCAATCGGGGCGCGCTTTGGCGCTGGGCGATGTGACGCGACCTATCTATCCGCGTTCAGCCGTCAAGGCGCTGCAGGCGATCCCAGTTGTCGAATCCGGCGCAGCGGATGCCTTTGGTTTCACCGAGCGTCATTTGGCTCTGGCCTGCGGCTCGCACACCGGCGCGGGCGATCATGTCGCGGGCGTGGCCGAAATGTTTGCCAAGACGGGGCTCGATGAGACCGCGCTGGCCTGCGGCAGCCATTGGCCGCTGGGGACCGAGGAGGCGCGCGCGCTGGCGCGCAAAGGCGAACGCCCTGGGCCCTTGCACAACAACTGCTCGGGCAAACACGCGGGCATGTTGGCGACCGCCGTTCATCGCGGCCTTAAGACCGCGGGCTATGAGGGCGTGCGCCATGACGTGCAGCGCGCGGTGGCCGACGCGCTCGCGTCGATGAGCGATGTTCCGCACGAAGCAGACGCGGCGGCGCGCGATGGTTGCTCCGTGCCCGCTTGGGCCGTCCCGCTCGAAGCGCTGGCACACGCCTTTGCCCGCTTTGGAGGCAGCGCGGAGATGAGCCCGGAACGGGCGCGGTCCTGCCGGCGGTTGATGGCGGCGTGCTGGGCCGAGCCCTATATGATCGCGGGGCGCGGGCAATTCTGCAGCGTGTTGATGGTTTGCCTCAAAGACACGGCCTTTCTCAAAGGCGGCGCGGAGGGCGTTTTTTGCGCGGCGCTGCCTGAGCGCGGCATCGGCGTGGCGCTCAAGATTGACGATGGTGCAAAGCGCGCGGCCGAGGCCGCAATAGCGGCCGTACTGAAGGCGCTTCTGCCCCAAGCCCGGGGCGTGATTGGCAAGGCGTGCGACTTCCAGCTCCGCTCTTGGCGCGGGCGGGAGGTGGGCGCGGTCGCGACAGCGCCAGCATTCGAAGACGCGTTGCAAAGTCTTGCAATCACTGATTGATCGGGGCTGCCCGCCTGGTGCAGTATGCCAGGCCTCGCGTCCGCGAGCCAAGAAGGGCGCGGGCGTCAAACAAGGAGTGACAGGGACAATGATCTATCGATTTTGCTCAACTCTTGCGCGCGTGGTTGCTTCTTGCTTCGTAGTGGCGCTGGCACTCAGTGCCGCCGGATCACAGGCCAAGGCCCAGCAGGGCGGGGCGCCGCCAGCGGGCGTTCTGCGCTGCGACGTCTCGGGCGGAATTGGCTTCATTTTCGGTTCGACCCGATCGCTCGAATGCGTTTACAGCTCGACCAAGGGCGGCAGCGAATTCTATCAAGGTCAAATCAACAAGTTCGGCATCGATATCGGCTTCCTGAAGTCTGGCGTGATCGTCTGGTCGGTGGTAGCGCCGGGCGTCAACGTGTCGCCAGGCGCCTTGGCGGGCCGTTATGCCGGCGTCTCGGCGCAAATAGCGGCAGTCCGTGGCGTGGGCGCCAATGCGTTGATTTCCGGCAACAAGGTCATGCTCAACCCGCTGAGCGTAGAAGGCCTGAAGGGCGTCAACGTCGCGGCGGGAATCTCCGGGCTCAAACTCGATTACGTGTCGCGGCCGAATATCAGCAGGCCGTTGCCGCTGCCGCGTTAGCGCGCGACGTTTCCGTAGATCGACAGATTGGGATAGCTCTCGGCACTCTCCAGAGCCAGATCGGGGCCGATGGCGCGCGCGTGGTTCATGGCGCGGATGGCACCATCGCTTGAACCGGAAATCACATTGTTGGTGATGAGCACACGGCCGGCCTCCTTGTCGGTGGAGACGCCAATACCAATTTTTGCATCGCGCACGAGATTGGACGAGGCTTGCAGATCACGCGTGGCTGGTCCCCAGCCCAGTTGAATGCCAACGGTCGGTGCGCTCTCGACGACATTGCCCGTGATCACCGCGTCGGCCTCGGCGGCGATGCCGATGCCGCGGCTGCCGTCGGCGCGGGTTGCGATATTGCGCACGACGTTGCCCTGAATAACGGCGAGACGGCCGCCATGGGGCATGAAATTGGTGACGGAAATTCCCATCGCCGCGCCGTCGACCAGATTGTTGGCGATGATCGCGCCCTGGAAAGCAAATTCGGCGTAAAGCGCGACCTCGCCTATGCGCGCAGCCGAATTGGCGATGATCTGGCAGTTGGAGGCGCCGTTGGCGCGGATGGCAGAATAGGCGCAATCGATGATGCGATTGCCTTGCACGAGGACGCCGCCAGCTCGAAACACATTGACGCCGTTGCCGTTTTGGCCCGAACCGCCGGCTTCGGCGCGAATGCCGGAAATGAGGTTGTCGATGACGCGCGTTCCGTCGTCCCCGGCCTGCGAGCGCCAGACCAGAATGCCGTTGTTGGCGCAATCGGAAATGGTGTTGCGGGCGATGACGAACCCGGCCGCGTCCTCGCTGAAGACAGCGGCGGTGGCGACGGCGGAGAAGGCGCAGCCGCTGAGCTCACCGCTGGCCCGGCGCATGACAAGACCACCGGCGGCGCTGTTCCGAAAGCGGCAATCGGAGACGCGAAGATCGCAGGCGCCTGAGAGCTCCACCAGCGCGCCTCTTTTCTCTGCCCCACCCAGCGCGAGACCGGCGCCGTCGAACACGAGACCCTGCAAGCGCAACCCATCGGCGTCCTCGCCGGCGATGAATGTATCGCCGCCAAAATATTCCAGCACGCTCTGACCTGGCACGCCCGAAACATTGAGGTTTGATTTGAACTTCAATCCCGCGACGCGGTAGCGGCCGGCGGGAAGGTGAAGGGGGATTTTAGCAAGGGCGGCGCGGTCAATTGCCTTTTGCAGCGCTTCGGTTTGGTCGCCTGCGGCACCCGGCACGAGGCCCATGGATTCGGCATCGAGGGCGCTAGCCGGTGGACCGGCCAAGGCCGCGCGCGGCACAAGCCCAAGCAGCGCGGCGGCGCCTGCTGTCAGGCCACCTAGAACGATGCGGCGTCTGTCGAGCACGTGGTTCTCCGTTGAAATCATCGGGTTCGCGGTCGGCATCAGGGCAGCAAGTCCGGTGCCAGCATGGCGCTGCGGCGGCCTGCCAACCCTGAGTTTCTCTGGGTTTGGTAAATGGCCTGAGCGATGAGCGCGCGGGCGCCAGCGAGCAGTTGGTCTTGTGTCAGCGCGCCCGATTCAACGGGTGGAATATGTACGAAAAGAGCATCGGGCGTGGTTAATCCGTGCAGACCGCGCGCCAGGGTCAGGAAATAGGTCATGTTGCAGATGTAGTCACCTGCGTCGTGCGAGCGCTGGGCGGGCAGCCCAAGGCGGCGAAGCCGACCGGCGATCCTGCCTGCAGGCAGGGTGGTTGCGAGCGTATCGGGTCCACGGGGCATGACCGGGCAGGCGGCGGTCTCATGGCCGCGCGCATCGGGGCGACCATCTGCGCGGTTGCGGGCCAGGGCCTCGATATGAAAGGCGCGGGCACCGGCACTGACGCCGAAATGGACCACGAGATCGGGACGCGCGCGCGACATGGCGCGGGCATGGATGGCTGGCAGCGCACGCCACTCGGTTGGGAAGACCTCGAACTCGGGCCGGACACCCGCATGGCTGCGAACGAGGCCCGCACGCTGCAGCCGCCGGACCAGCCAGGCAGATGGATTATCCATCACCCCTGGAAACGGCCCAAAGCCCGTAACCAGCAACCGCAGGGGCTTTTTTCGCAGGGTTCTCATGGGTTTTGCCAGGCTCATGCGCTGCGTCACGGACCGCCCCTCTCTTCTCCCACGGGGCGATGCTATATCAATTTGTCCAGATTCACCCTAGGCTCGATCGGGTGAGGGCACCGGTCCCCGCGAAATAGCCGCTATTGTGGTGGCATGGTGCCGCAGCGACCAAGTTTCCAGTCGCTCAAAAAGGCGCTGCTCGAGCGCGCCGGGCTCCGGACACCGTGACGGCACCGCAAAAAATCTTTCACGTCTTGATGATCAAGCCGTCGCATTACGACGACGATGGTTATCCGATCCAGTGGCTGCTCTCGGCGATACCCTCCAACACGCTCGCCTGCCTGAATGGTATCGCCAAGGATTGCGACAAGCGCCAAGTGCTGGGCGCAGGCGTCGAGCTGAAGCTGAGCGCCTTCGACGAGACCAACCAGCGGGTGCGGCCAAAGAAGCTTATGAGAATGATCGAGCGCGACGGTGGCAAGGCGCTCGTTATGCTGATCGGCGTACAGTCCAACCAGTATCCGCGCGCCCTCGACATCGCCAAGCAATTCCGCGAAGGCGGCTACCCCGTGGCCATCGGCGGCTTCCACGTTTCGGGCTGCATCTCAATGTTGGATGAGCTGCATCCAACCCTCGTGGAGGCCCAGTCGCACGGCATCTCTCTTTATGCCGGCGAGGCCGAGGAGCGGCGGCTCGACGAGGTGCTCACAGACGCTTATGCGGGTCAGCTCAAACCGCTCTACAACCACATGGCGGACTTGCCCGATATCTCCAATCAACCGGCGCCGATCTTGCCCGAGGATCATATCCGGCGCTATGCCGGCTCGACCACGAGCCTCGATCTGGGACGCGGCTGCCCGTTCCAGTGTTCATTCTGCACCATCATCAATGTGCAGGGGCGTAAGAGCCGGTTCCGCACCGCCGACGATCTCGAAGCCATCATCCGGGAGAACCTGGCGCAAGACGTCCATCGCTTTCTGATCACCGACGACAATTTCGCGCGCAACCGCAACTGGGAGGCGCTGTTCGACCGGTTGATCAAAATGCGCGAGGAAGAGGGCCTCAAGATCAGTTTCACGATCCAGGTCGATACGCTCTGCCACCAGATTGAAGGTTTCATCGACAAGGCCAGGCGTGCTGGCGTGGCACGCGCGTTTATCGGCCTGGAAAACATCAATCCCGACAGTTTGATCGGCGCAAAGAAGCGGCAGAACCGGATCGTCGATTACCGCGCCATGCTGCAGGCTTGGAAGAATGCCGGCGTCATAACCTATGCGGGCTACATCATCGGGTTTCCAAACGACACCAAAGAGTCGATTAGGCGCGACATCGAGATCATCAAGAAAGAGCTGCCGATCGACATCATGGAGTTTTTCATTCTGACACCGCTGCCGGGTTCGGAGGACCACAAAGTGCTCCATGGCAAAGGTGTGTGGATGGATCCCGACATGAACAAATACGACACCAATCACGTCGTTACGGCCCATCCCAAGATGTCAGACCAGGAATTGCAGGACGCCTACGGGCTCGCCTGGGAATGGTTCTTCACGCCGGAACACATGGAAACGGTGATGCGGCGTGCGTCGGCATGCGGGGTAAGCGCCGGAAAAATCATGTTCATGATGCTGTGGTTCTTCTTCTCGATCCGCTACGCCAAGGTCCACCCGCTCGACGGTGGATATTTCCGGTTGCGCTTTCGCACCGACCGGCGCCCCAGCATGAAGCGCGAAAACCCGCTTGTGTTTTATCCGCGCTATCTGTGGGAGATCGTCCATAACCATTTTTGGATGACCTATTGGCTGGCACGGATGGGGCTGGTGCGGCAGAAAATTCGCTATGACAAAAACGCCAAAAACTATAGCGACCTGGCGCTGACACCGCCCGAGCAAGAAGAATTTGTCGATCTGGCGCTGTTTGGCGCGACCCGTGGCGGCGATGCGGCTGTGGCCAAGCGGCGGGGCGAAGACGCCGCGCGCGCCGCAGTGCGCGCCGCGGCGGCCGAGTAACCGGCCCCCATGGCGGAATTCAGTCGGGCAGGGTGACGGCGCCCGCATCATCGAGCGCAAAGCCTGGGTTCCAGGCCACCTCCCATAGATAGCCATCAAGATCGCGAAAATAGCCCGAATAGCCGCCCCAGAAGGCGTCTTCAGCCGGCTTGACGATTTCCGCGCCGGCGCGCTCAGCCTCGGCGAGGATGGCGTCGACGTCTTCCTTCGAGCGCCCGTTATGAGCGATCGTGATGCCGCTGAAGCCGGATCGCTCGACCGAGATGCCGATGTCCTCGGCCAGCGCGGCGAGGGGATAAAGCGCGAATGCAATCGAACCGCATTGGAAAAATGTGATGCTATCGAGCTCTTGCACGGCGCGTTTCCAACCGAGCTTCTCGAAGAAGGCGGTGCTTTTCTTCAGGTCGGCGACGCCAAGAGTGACGATCGTGATGCGTTGTTCCATCGTTACTCCTTATCAATCCGCCTTAAAGCCAAATATTTGCATCAACTCCTGGACGGCGAGCGCGGGGGTCACTTCGCCCGCCCGCACCAATGTTTCCAATTCAGGCAAGCGCTTGGCCACGCCTTTGTGGCCGCGGAAGATGTGCTCAAGCCTGGACCGCACCATATCGTGCAGCCAGGCGACCGCCTGATCGCGCCGTTTGGCCTCGAGCTCGCCTGATTTGGTCAGAGCCTCGCGATGGGCCTCGATCTGCTGCCAGAGCTCGTCAAAGCCTGTGTTCTCATTCGATGAGATGGTGATCACGGGCGGCGACCAGTTGGGACTTGCCGGAGTGAGGATGTGCAGCGCGGTGCGGTATTCGGCGGCGGCTTGGTTGGCGCGGGTCTCATTGTCGCCATCGGCCTTGGTGACGGCGATCATGTCGGCGAGCTCGATGACGCCCTTCTTGATGCCCTGCAGTTCGTCGCCGGCGCCAGCCAGCGCCAGGGCCAGAAAGAAATCGACCATGCCGGCCACAGCCGTCTCCGACTGACCGACACCAACGGTCTCGACCAGCACAACATCAAAGCCCGCCGCTTCTACGACGCCCATCGTCTCACGGGTTGTTTTCGTCACGCCGCCCAATGTGCCAGACGTGGGCGAGGGGCGGATGAAGGCGTGATCGTCTTGGGCCAGACGCGGCATGCGCGTCTTATCGCCAAGGATAGAGCCGCCCGTGCGCGCGCTAGTGGGATCGACGGCAAGAACAGCAACCCTGTGCCCTTTGGCGGTGAGATTGGTGCCAAGCTGGTCGATCATGGTTGATTTGCCGACGCCAGGTGGGCCGGTTATGCCGATGCGACGCGCTTGGGCCCCTTTGCCCAGCAAGGCCTGCAGCAACTCTTGCGCGCGCTTGCGATGGTCGGCATTGGTGCTCTCGACCAACGTGATTGCGCGGGCGAGCGTGGCGCGGTCGCCGGCCTCGATGCCGGCAACGTAGTCGTCGAGCGTCAATTCGCCGCCCTGGTTCTTAGTTGCTGCCATTATCGGGCATTAAGCGGAATTGGCTTCAAAGGCAAGGCGGGGCTGCGAGGGCGGGACCGGAGGTGGAGCCGCAATGTTTTGGCGTGTCGTAGCCGCTCGATTGTGTATGTTCTGGGTGCCCGCCCGCCGCTCCAGGCAAATTCAATTTGGCTATACCAGGCAGACCAAACGATGTTTCCCCTTTCCCATATGATGAAGTCCTTCGTTCGCGTGGGCACGCTCAAAATCATCGACGCCGACGGCAAGGTCCACGTCTTTGCCGGTGAGCCGGGTCCCAACGTGACCATGCGTCTCACCGACCCCGCGCTTTACCGAACGCTTGTCTTCAATCCCGAGCTTCATGCGGGTGAGGCCTATATGGACGGCCGGATGAGCTTCGAGGATTCGAGCTTGCGCGATTTTCTGACGCTGTTTTCACTCAACCGGCTGTCGCTTGGCTCCTATCCGCTGCAAAAGGTTTTGCGCTCGATCTCGCGGCTTTTTCGGAAGCGTCAGCAGGCCAACCCGGTCGGTCAGGCACAAGCGAACGTGGCGCATCACTATGATTTGGGAAACGACTTCTACAAGCTCTTCTTAGACGAGGGCCTGCAGTATTCCTGCGCCTATTTCACGAGCGACGACGACACGCTGGAGCAGGCCCAGCGCAACAAGCTGCGCCTGCTGGCGGCCAAATTGAACCTCGCGCCCGGTCTCAAAATTCTCGATATCGGCTGCGGTTGGGGCGATCTGGCGCTTTATCTCGCCAGGTTGGCCGAGGTCGAAGTGCTGGGCGTGACGCTGTCGAAGGAGCAGTTCGAGTTGGCAAACGCGCGCGCGCGCGAAGCCGGATTGGATGGGCGCGTGCGGTTCGAGCTGAAGGACTACCGCGAGGTGGAAGGACGGTTCGACCGCATCGTCTCGGTCGGCATGTTCGAACATGTCGGGGTGCACCATTACGGCGAGTTCTTTGGCAAGATCAACGCGCTGATGGACGATGACGGGCTGGCGCTGCTTCATTCCATCGGCCACATGAGCCCGCCCGGCATGGCGAGCCCCTGGCTGCGCAAATATATTTTCCCCGGCGCCTATTCGCCGGCGCTCTCGGAGGTGTTCGAGGTCGTCGAACAAAACAGCCTATGGGTGACGGATCTTGAGATCCTGCGGCTGCATTACGCCAAGACGCTGGCCCATTGGGTGGAACGCTTCGAGGCCAATCGCGACAAGATCGAAGCCATGTATGACGCGCGCTTTGCCCGCATGTGGGAGTTCTATCTGATCAGCGCCGAGATGATGTTCCGTACCGGCAGCCAGCTTGTCTTTCACATGCAAATGGCCCGCAAGCGGGATGCGGCGCCAATCGTGCGCGATTACGTGACCGATCTGCAGCGCGCCTACATCACGCAGGAAGCCAACTTCAAGCCGCTGAAATCCGACTGATCCAGGAGGCCGCCCATGACGCTCGCGCCACCCATCCCGATTCTACGAAGCTTCGACGAGGCGCGGGCGAAGGAGTTCTACTGCGGGTTCCTCGAATTTTCGATCGACTGGGAGCACCGGTTCGAAGAAGCTCTGCCGCTTTACATGCAGATCAGCAAAGACACCTGCCTGCTGCATTTGAGCGAGCATCATGGGGATTGTTGCCCAGGCGGCGCGGTCCGCATCGAGGTCGAAGATATCGACGCCTATAACGCGCGGCTCCTTGAGAAGGCCTGCGGGTTTGCGCGTCCAGGAATCGAGGAGCGGCCCTATGGCTCACGAGAGATGGTCGTCACCGATCCCTTCGGCAACAAGCTGATTTTTTGGCAACCCACGGGTTGAATCGGCATGAGCAATCCCAAGCCCCTCATAGAAGATGCTGTGGCCATCATTCCGGTCGCCGACGTGGCGGCCTCGATCGATTTCTATCGCGACGTGCTGGGCTTCGAGCAACGCATGCTGTCCGACGACGGCACTTTGGGCATTGTCGTGCATGGCGAAGCCGCGCTGCACTTCGTAAAGGCCTGCGACGCCGCATCACTTGCCGCGACGGCCAACCACATATCGGTCTATCTCTGGATCAAGGGCCTCGATGCGCTCTATGGCCAATTGAAGCCGGAGCTCGAACAGCTCGATGAGGGCCGGGTGCGACCGCCCTTCGATCAGCCCTACGGGATGCGCGAATTTCACGTCAAGGATCCCGATGGCTGCCTACTGCTGTTTGGCGAGAACCCGGAGATCGAGCGCTGATTGTCGGCCAAGTGCGCCAAAAAAAGGCTGGGCCCGTGGGCCCAGCCTTCGAAACAATCAGCAGTGCAATCGTTTCCCGCGATTAGGCGGCCGAGCGCTGGCGCTCGTTCAACGCCGCGAGCACGGCCGCGGCGGCGGGTTCGGAGGATTGCGGGTTTTGGCCGGTGATGAGCAGGCCATCGCTGTGAACCTGAGGCGTAAAGTCGCCGGCGGCTACAAAGTTTGCGCCCAATTCCCGCAAGCGGGTCTCAAGCATGAAGGGCACGACCTCCTGCAGGCCGACGGCCGTCTCCTCGGAGTCGGTGAAGGCGGTGAGCGTTTTGCCTTTGACCAGCGGTTCGCCGCTTTCGTCGGTCAAGTCGACGAGACAAGCAGGCCCGTGGCAAACGGCGGCGATGACTTTGGCCTGGCGATGAAATCCCTCGAGCAGCGATTTCACGACCGCATTGCCTGGGTAATCCCACATCGGGCCATGACCGCCGGGTACGAACACGGCGTCAAAGTCATCTGCCTTGACCGATGACAGCTGAACCGTGTTGGCAAAGATGTCCTTGGTTTCGGCATCACCCTCGAAGCGGCGCGTCGCGCCGGTCTGCCAATCATCCTGCTGGCTCGTTGGATCGATCGGCGCCTGGCCGCCTTTGGGCGAGGCGACGGTGATGTCGCAGCCAGCATCCAGCAGGCTGTAATAGGGCGTCGCGACTTCTTCGAGCCAAAAGCCGGTCTTTTGGCCGGTGTCGCCCATCTGATCGTGAGAGGTGACCAGAAACAAAACTCTGTG
>JAJFHN010000064.1 GCA_021775595.1 Hyphomicrobiales bacterium | reverse complement strand
GTAGAGCGGGAAGGTGAGGTAGAAAAGAATGATATGGCTCGGCGTAAAGCTCGTGTCACGCGTCACCACTTGATGCCAGGCTGCATCCTGCTCGGCGAAGTAGCTACCTGCCCAGTACACCGCGAAGGTGTACACACACAGATACATCACCAAAGTCTGATACCGGCGAAATTCCTCTTTCGGCGTAATGTCGAGAGTCTTTTCGCGAGACATCCACAGCCAGGTCCAGAGACCTGCACCAAACATGACCAATACAGCCGTTTCAATGTAGAAGAAGTTCATCCAGTAGGTCTGGAAGACCTCTGAATGAGAGTCGAGGCCATATGCGTGGCCAAAGGCCTGCTGATACCACATCGAGAAGATCATAACGGCAAAGGTGCCAACCAGACCAAGGATCCACCAAGGGGCGTCCTTGAGATAGAAACCAAGTCCGTCGCCTTCTCTCTTGGCACCAGCTCCAACGTCAGTTGTCACAGACATGATGCGATTCCTCCTAAATTTAGTCTTGACGATTCGACCACTCCCTCGGCGCCGCAATAGCCTCGTCTTGAGAATGGAGAAGGATTTCGGTATTCGGCCCGCACTCGTGATTTCGGCGGCTGACCGAAGCCCAATGCGCGACCAAATGCCGCACCTTCGTAAGCCGGAAACTAGCGGAACGTGGAATATAGTACAAATAGATTGTAATTATCACGATAATCACTTTTGGTTATAGGATGGAATTGCACCAATTGCGCCATTTTTTGGCAGTGGCCGAAACGGCCAGCTTCACCAAAGGAGCCGAGCGCGCCGCCGTATCGCAACCGGCGTTATCGGCAAGCGTTGCCAAATTGGAGGCCGAACTCGGCGTCAAACTATTCGAACGCGACAAGCGGCGTGTCGTCATCACGCAGGCCGGCAAGAAATTGGTCGAGACCGCCAAGACCGTCGTCAACACCTGCAACAAGGCAAAGTCCGAACTGAAAGACCTTCAGGCCGACCAGGCGCTGAGATTGGGCGTCATCAGCACATTGCCGATGCGGCATGTGGCCGTGTTGTTGGAACAGTTTGGCTACAATTCTCCGGACATATCGGTGCTCCTGCATGATGCGCCGATTGAAGAGATCGAGACACTCTTGAGTGAAGGCCAAATCGACGTTGCGCTGACGGCGATTTCCTCACACAGAGGCCCGAATCTGGCGATAAAATCTCGTGCGCTCTATTCGGAGCCATATTTTGTGATGGTGCCAAGCGGTCATCGCCTGGGTGTCCGCCGCTCGATCAAGCTGGCCGAGCTTGAAAACGAACCGTTTGTTGCCCGCAATCATTGCGAAGGCCGCCATGATTTCGCGAACATGTTGGAGGAAAAAGGGGTTCGCCTCCGCACGGTTTGCCGGACCAATCAGGATGGCCGTGCTCTGGCATTCGTAGATGCCGGACTCGGCATTGCGTATTTGCCGGGAAAATTTGCCTCGCCCGGCATCACCGCCGTGCCGATAACCGACTTTCATTACGAACGCACCATCGGAGTTTGCTGGCGCTCGCAGGCCGAAACACCCGCTATGGATCGTTTTGTATCCTTTGCCGAGACAAACAACTGGCACAATGGATTCGTGAATAAGCGATTTAAATGACTGAAGCTGTTTCGATCGATAAAAATTATAGAAGACTCGGTGATAACCGACTGTCCACGCTTCAGGATCCAACCCTCCCCAACGCTTCTTGTTTCGATCACTGCCCGTGTCGAACCGGCCGAGGCCGTGAACGCGGCGGCTGAGTGACGCGCTTCGGGGGCAGCCAATAAGCGCGATAATTCCAACGGGCAATGG
Organism: Hyphomicrobiales bacterium; assembly: GCA_021775595.1. Taxonomy (GTDB): domain Bacteria; phylum Pseudomonadota; class Alphaproteobacteria; order Rhizobiales; family Methyloligellaceae; genus JAJFHN01. Next base: position 13,176 of record JAJFHN010000064.1, on the reverse strand, counting down.
CGGTTGTCCGCGTCATGGCTCGAACCCGGCAATCGCCGATTTACCCGATGCGGAAAATTGCGTAGCGTCCGCCGATGAGCACATCCCTCCTGGCTGAACTCGTGGGCTATATCGGTCTTGTGGTCGCGGGCATTCTGCCGATCGCAAATCCATTCAGCACGGCGCCATTGTTCGTCGGCTTGACGGCCAAAATGAAGCCCGCCGAGCAGATATCGCAAGCCAATCGGGCCTGCATCTACATGGCGGCCATTCTGATTGGCGCGTTTTTTCTCGGTGCCGCGATTTTGAATTTCTTTGGCATCACGATCCCGGCCGTTCGCCTCGGGGGCGGGCTGGTTATCCTCTATATCGGCTTTGGCATGCTGTTTCCGAGCGATGTGCGACAATTGGAAACAATTGCCGATGAGTCGGCCGGGCAACAGGATTTCGCCTTTACGCCGCTCGCCATGCCAATGCTGAGCGGGCCCGGATCAATCGCGGTGGTGCTCGAAATGTCCGCCCGCGTGGCCGAAAACGATGACGCGTTCGAAAAGATCGCCGGCGCCATCGTCATCCCCATTGGTATTTTGATCACCGTCCTGTTGTGTTGGCTGGTGTTGCGGGGCGGGCGGAAAATGGTGAAGCGCCTGGGCGCGGCGCGGATCGACGTTATGACGCGGATGCTCGGCTTTCTGCTGATCTGCATTGGCGTCGAATTCGCAGCCGGCGGCGTTGCCGGTTTCATCGACTCCTAAGTCCGGCTGCGTGATCGCCAATCAGAAAGATCTGCGCCGCTACGTCGTCGAGCCGCTTGCGGTCACACGTGGACCAGTGTGCACCGCCACGGCAGCCACCCGGCATAAGACCGATAACGTCCGGGTGGAGATCGCTTGAGGCGTGTCAATGATCCGCAGCGGCCGTTGAGAGACGCTAGCGACGTTGCGCCGCCCAAGGTTCATCGCCTGCCGGAGCTGGTGTATATTGGTGGGCACATTGCGCGTTAAGGGGAAAAGACATGTCCATGGCTTCGAAAGTAGACACCACAGCAGATGAAGCACGTGTGGGTTCGTTCGGCTATATGGCCGCCTCGGCGGAGCCCTCGCTTTATCGCAACGGCAAGGTCCTGACCCGCCGCGACCTCGACGGCAGCGACGATAACTGGCAGGGCGTGGACTTGGAGCGGACGGATATGCCGGTCCATGATGGGCGGCTCCTGACAGGCGCCGAGCGGCGCACATTGTTGCAAAATGGCTTCGAATTGCTCGATCGCCCAATGGCACGCCCGGACATCGATTTTCTCGACCACGCGCAGGTTGTGCGCGACTATTATCCCGAGTGCGTCGAGATCGTCCGCGAAACCAGTGGTGCCGACCACGTCGTCGCCTTCGATCACAATGTGCGCTCCGCCGCGGGTCAAAAGAGCAAGCGCCGCATCGAGGGCGGCCAGCAGGTACAGGGTCCAGCACACGTCGTGCACGGCGACTATACGTTGACCAGCGCCCCTCAACGGTTGCGCGACTTGGCGGCGCCGCCAAAGGCCAATGACACATTGCAGTCTCTGCTCGCCGATGGGGAAACGCTGCTGGATGCAGAGGCGGTCGAACGCGCGCTCGCATCTGGGCGTTTCGCGATCATAAATCTATGGCGCAACATCGTGGAAGAGCCGGTCGTCACCCATCCGATGGCGCTGTGTGATGCGGCCACCGTCAGCCCAGAAGATCTCATCGTCTTCGAGATTCACTACGCCGAACGGGTTGGCGAGAACTATTTCGCCAAGCACTCGGACGCTCATCGATGGTACTTCTATCCCGGCCAAACCCGCGAAGAGGCTTTGCTGATAAAGCAGTGGGACTCCGACGGTGAACTGGCCCGCTCGAAGGGCGCCCATGGCGACGCTGAGCGCCCGGACGCGCCCTGTACTTTCAGCTTCCACAGCGCCTTTGTGGACCCGACGATACCGCCCGATGCTCCCGATCGCTGGAGCTGCGAAGTGCGCTGCATGGCTCTCTACGACTAGATCGCGATTGCCGGCGTCCCGGGCAGAGCGCGTTCGGCGCATGCATGGCGCCAAGTTGACACGGCAAGATCTATGGCCGCACTCTCCCAGGTGGAGATGTCGAATTGCGTAAGGTGCCCGCTGCGGGTTTGGACAAAGTCCAAGCTTGGTGAGGAGCATCAAATGGACTCCAGCGCAATCGGCGAAACGGTCGCGGCACGCCATCGATGCGGTGCCGCGAGCCAAGCTCACCGTCCGCGAGGGATCCCATGAAGCTCTATTTTGATCCGATCACCGTGAATTGCCGCAAGGTCATCGCCGGCCTCGATCTCATCGGTGCGAGCTATGACGAGGAACGGCTGGATTATTTCGGCGGCGAACACAAGCTGCCGGCCTACACCGCGATCAATCCGAACGCCGAGCTGCCCGCGCTGATCGATGACGATCTGGTGCTCTGGGAATCCAACGCCATTTTGGTCTATGCGAGCGAAAAGCAGGGCAACAAGGAAGCCTACCCGGACGATCCCAAAGTCCGCGCCGACATCACGCGTTGGCTGCTGTGGGAGTCCAGCAAATGGTTTCCCGCCTGCTATGTGTATCTGGTCGAGAACGTGGTCAAACCGATCCTCGACGGCGCGCCGGATGAGGCGGTGCTCGCCGAACACGGGCCGACGTTTCATGCCCAGGCCTCGATCTTGGAAAATGCGCTGTCTGGCCGCGAATGGCTAAGCGACGATCATGCCACCATCGCCGATATCGCCGTCGCTGCGCCGATGCACCTCCACGCCGCCCAGAAACTGCCGCTCGACGACTACCCCAACATCAGGGCCTGGATGGCCCGCGTCGAGGCGCTGCCCGGCTGGCAGAAGTCGGACCCGATACCTCATATTCCACCGGAGCTGCTGGCGAAGCTTGCATAGCTCAGCCTAGGCGACCTCAGGGCAATGTGACGCGGCCGCCTGAGGTCACGCAGGTCTGGCCGGTGATGAAGCTCGCCGCGTCGCTCAACAGAAAATACGTGAGCTCCGCCACATCCTCAGGTGTTCCGGCGCGCGCTGCTGGCGTGTTGGCGATGATCTCTCTGCGTAAATCGTCGCTCATGTCCTTCGTCATGTCGGTGTCTATGAGACCCGGCGCCACGCAATTAACGCGTATGGCCGGTCCGAATGCAGTGGCGCAATTCCTGGCGAATGCGATGACTGCCGACTTCGAGGTGCCATAGGCGATCAGACGATCCGGGCGCATGACGCTCGGCGCGATGCCATTGATCGAGGAGATGCAGACGATGCGGCCGTAGTTGCGCTCTCTCATGCCGTCCTTGGCGCGCCAGACGCAGTGAAACGTGCCGTCGAGATTCACCGACAGGATTTGTCGCCAGACATCGACCGCCATATCGACATTGTCGTTGAACGAGGCGATGCCCGCATTGGTAACGAGCAAGTCGACGGGCCCGCGATCGGATTCGATGGCGTCGTACATAGTGTTGGTCGCCTCAAAGGATGAGACATCGGCCCGGTACACCTGGCCTTCGCCACCAGCGGCTTTGATTTGCTCAAGCGTTTCGTTGGCGGCGTCTTCACTGGCAGAATGGTTGATGGCGATCCAGGCGCCGGCTTTCGCCAGGCGATGGCAGATCGCGCGCCCGATTCCGCGCGAGCCTCCTGTGACCAGCGCGACCCGTCCGTCGAATTCTTCCTCAGCCATTCGATGCTCCGCCGCGTGGCTCAAATTTGAGAGCGCTCACCATTGCCTAACTGCGCCACCAGCGGTTGCCGGGCGTCACCACCTTGCGCACGCTGCGCACCACAAGGGCCACGGCGATCGCGACGAATGGAATGCTCGCGGCCATCACCAGATCCGAGTTCAGCGCCAGACCAAGCACCTTCAGTCCCTTTGCCGCGTAGCCCAACAGGCCGACGACATAATAGGTCACCGCCGCCACCGAGAGCGCCTCGACCGTTTGCTGCAGACGCAATTGCAGCTTGGCCCGGCGGTTCATCGATTCCAGAACCGCTTGGTTTTGCTGCTGGCGGGTGATGTCGATGCGGGTCGAGAGCAACTGGGTCGCGCGCGCCACCCGTTCGGAAAGCGACTCCTGCAACGTTGCGACCGACCGACAGGTGTTCATCGCGGGCGCCAATCGGCGTTCGGTGAATTCGCGGAACGTTTGGACGCCCTTGACCCGCTCCTCACGCAGTTCGGCGATCCGACGGTGCACCAGGTCGTAATAGGCCGCCGCCGCGCCGAAGCGGTAGTGGTTGTCGGCGTGCTGTTTCTCGATCGCCGCTTCGAGCCGGACCAGACGCTCCAACAGCTCCTTCTCATCGCTGCCAGCGCCTTTGGCCATAGCGGCGGTGATCTTCGCCAGCTCCTGCTTGCAGGTGTCGAGAAAGGGCGTGAGCGCGCGCGCCACCGGCAGCGCCAACAGCGCCATGATTCGGTAGGTCTCAAGCTCAAGCACCCGTTGCACCATCCGCCCCGTCTGGCGCGGCGTCATCGCCCGGTCATAGACCAGCAGCCGGCTGAAGCCGTCCTCATGAATATGAAAATCGGTCAGCGCCACGCCGCTGCCGCCCGCGATTGCACCGCCCACCAGCGCGTTGCCGTCGAAAACCGTACGCGAAATCCGATCAAGGTCGAGCCGGCCCTTGGGCGCCTTGGCGATCGTTACATGGGCGGCGACAATGACCTGACCGGGCAGCGTCTTGAGCCAATCGGCGGGCACAATGCCGATTGCCGGCGCGGCGAAGGGATCGGCGCTGGCGGCCTTGCTGCTGCGGCTTGCTTTGCCCGCAAGACTGAATGTGTAACGCGAAAATTCCGTATGCCGTTCCCAGCGCAGATGAAACGGCCCGAGGTCTTCGCTGTAATGGTTGGCGCCTGCTTTGGGTGCCGGCGCGCCAAACGAGCGGGCGATCTTGCGCACCGGTTCCAAGTCCTTGGACGGCGACTGACGGCTCGATAGCAACGCGACATAAGAGAGCTGGCGCGGCGCCGTCATAGCTTCGGACGGCCGGGCGTGGACCTCGTCGTTCAGTTCGCGGCGTTTTGGGTGGGATTTGGGCAGCATCGACTACGCGGGGTGAGGGGGTGCGTCGAGCTTACAGGCGGGGGATCGGGGGGACAATGGCGGTCAATTGAGCAACCAAAGCGCGCCGTTCAATACACTGGCAACCGTCACCCACAGCGCATAAGGCGCCATAAGCGCGCCGGCCAATCGTTCAATGCGCCAGAACACAACGGCCGTAGCGATAATGGCGACAAGCAGGGCGATGATTTCGGCCAATGCGAAACCGATTTGTTGCAGACCGAAAAAAATGAGCGACCAGGCGAAATTTAAAGCCAGCTGCAGGAAGAAAAGCGCTAGAGCCCATGTGCGGGCTTTGGATGGTTCGTGGCGCCAGACCCGCCAGGCCGCGATCGCCATCATCAGATAGAGCGCCGTCCAAACGGGTGCGAAAATCCAATTCGGCGGATTGAAGGATGGCTTCTGCAGCGATTGGTACCAGGTCCCGACGCTGTCGGCCGTGACAACGCCGGCCACGCCCGAGACCAGGAAACACAGGCCGACAAAGATCGCCAAGGCAAGTGCGTCTCTTCCCCGACTAAGATCAGTGCTCTTGGATTTCGGCATAATCAGAACTCACCGAATTGCGCAATTGTGCGGCGTGGCGTGTCAGCGGCCCAAATTGAACCTGTAGCCCAGCCCTATGGAGCCAGACAGCTGGTCTTCCGACTCGATGACGGGACTGTCGGCTGCGTCACCGACCAGCCGGGCGTAGCGGCCGCGAAAGCGCAACAACCAGCGCTCGGCCAGTTCGATCTTGCTGCCAAGCTGCACATGCACGTCCTTGATGCCGGCATCGGCGCTGAAGACCGGCAGGCCCGCACCCGACGTGGCTGCCTGAGCCGGCGTCACGCCGAAATAATCCTGCATGTAATCGTCACCTGAGATGGTCGTGCCCAGCCGCGCCGTGAGCTTCATCCAGGAAGACACCTGCTGCTCGGTCTCGACGCCTAGCCGAACCTGAACGCCGGTGTCGTCGCCGGTCACTTGGGTCGAGGCCGACACATCAAAAATCGTCGGCCCAATGCGATAGCCCGCATAGCCACCCAACACCAGACCGCCATCGATATCGCCCAGCCCGTTCAGCCGCCGCGCGTCGTCCTGATCGCGTCCGCTGCGATAGCCGGCAACCGGCCCCACTTCGAAACCATTGGATTGGAGCGCTCGGATGCGGATGTCGTCGAGGCCTTTAAACGAGACGCGCTCGCGAAATTTTTTGAAACGGGAATTTCCGCCGCCGCCTGAAAATCTCGGAATGATCAGCGGGATCGCGATGACTTCATAGTCGTTGGAGCCCTCGTATTTCGGTTTGACCAGGACACCGGCGCCAAGCGTGACCGACTTGCCGCTGGCGCCCTCATAGGACTCCTGCGCGCCCGCGCTGCCGGCGCCGATGAAGGCAACCACGAGGGCGAGCGCGAGGGCCGCCGATTGACGGCCAAGACTGCACAATGTTTTTTTCAATGAAGCTGGGGCGCATCTGATCATTGTGCTGGCGACTATAGGGACTGGGCCAGTGCGGGCCAGCCAAAGCGCGACGGCGGGCGCCAAATTCATCAAGTCTGGTGCGCATCCGCCACAGGCGCGCCGCGTCGATGGCGTAATTTGGCTGATTTGGCGGCACACTGCACAAAAAAACGCCGGAGGACCCAGCCCTCCGGCGCGTGTTCTTGTTCGTGATCGGGCAGGCTTTGCGCTACTGCTTCACCTCGGCCGGGCGCGTGTCGTGGGCCCGCTTGATCACATAGTGTTGGATCGCTGCCGAGTCTTCAGGCGTGAGGATCGAAGCGAATTTCGGCATGCCCATGTCGTGCATCTGGTCCTTCAGCACGAAATCATCCCACGCCGCGTGGCTTTCGGGAGAGAGCTTGCGCAAGTCCGGCAACACGCCGCCGGCCATCGCTGCATCGCCATGGCATTGGAAGCAACGCGTGAGATAGAGCTGCCTGCCGTGGGCGATTTGTTCGGTCGTGCCCGTCAGAGCGGGCGGTTCCGGGAAATCGGCTGCGGCAACATCCACCGGCGGCAGTTTTTCCGTACCGCCTAATTTGTAGGTCAGAACCCGGCTGATCGGGGTCTGCGTGGCGCCGGCCGCGACCAGCGAGAACGCCGTTCCCCAGCCAACGGTGACGGTGACGTATTGCTCGCCATCGACCTCATAGGTGACCGGACCCGATACAACACCCGTCTGGGCTTGGCTCGACCACAGCTTGGTGCCGTCGGCTGCGTTATAGGCCGCGAACTCACCACCCGGCGTGCCCTGAAACAGCAGATCGCCCGCGGTGGCCAAGATGCCGCCGTTCCACGGGCCGGGATGCTCGACGACGAAGGCTTGCGCGTTCTTCACCGGGTCCCAGGCGAGCAACCGTCCCTTGAGCAGCGGCAACAGCTTGGCCGCCTCCGCCGGGTCCTCCGGCAGCGATGTCAGGGCAAAGTCGATACCGAGATTCCAGAAGCCCGGCTTGTACTCGAACGTCTTGTCCTTGCCGTAGATCATCGGGATTTCTTGCGCCGGCAAGTAGACCAGACCGGTCTTGGGCGAGAAGGCCATCGGGTGCCAATTGTGACCGCCAAAGGCCGATGGCACCGTGAATTGCGGCTTGTCGGGATCGGGATAGCGCGCGTTCGCGGTTTCGACAGGCCGGCCTGTGGCGAGGTCGACCTTTTCGGCCCATGAGACCGGCACGTATTTCTCTGCCGAGATCAGCTCGCCTGTTGTCCGGTCGATGACGTAGAAGAAGCCATTCTTGGGCGCTTGCACCAGAAGCTTGCGCGGTTTGCCGTCGATATCGAGATCGAGCAGCATGATGTGCTGGGTCGCGGTGTAGTCCCAGGTGTCGCCCGGCGTCGTTTGATAGTGCCAGACGTATTCACCCGTTTCGCCCTTCAACGCGACGATGGACGAGAGAAACAGGTTGTCGCCGCCCTCTGGCGAGCGCACGTCCCGGTTCCATGGCGAGCCGTTGCCGACGCCGATATAGAGCAAGTCAAGGTCCGGATCGTAGGCCATCGAATCCCAGACCGTGCCGCCGCCGCCGATTTTCCACCATTCGCCCGTCCAGGTCTTGGCCGCCAGCTCCTGCGCCTTGTCTTCAAAGCCGTCTGCTGGATTTCCCGGCACCGTATAGAAACGCCAGGCCTGTTTGCCGGTCTCCGCGTTATAGGCGGTGATATAGCCGCGCACGCCAAGTTCGGCGCCGCCATTGCCTATGATCACATTGCCCTTGATGACGCGTGGTGCGCCGGTGATCGTGTAGGGCCGCTCGGGGTCGACGGTGTTGACGTCCCAGGCGACTTTGCCGGAATAGGCATCAAGCGCAACGAGCCGCCCATCAATCGTGCCCACATAAACCTTGTCGCCCCAGGCCGCGACGCCGCGATTGACCACATCGCAGCATGCTACTGAGCCCACGCTCTTGGGCGCTTCGGGATCGTATGTCCAAAGCTCTTTGCCGGTCTTGGCGTCGAGCGCATAAACCACCGACCAAGCGGAAGTGGTGTACATGCGGCCGTCGATCACCAGCGGCGTTGCTTCGATGCCGCGGCGCTCGGGCATGTCGTAAAACCAAGCAAGGCCGAGCTGGCTGACGTTTCCTGCGTTGATCTTGTCCAGCGGGCTGTAGCGCTGCTCGGAATAGGTGCGCCCGTGGCTCAGCCAGTTCTGCGGCTCCGTGTCGGCATTGATGATGCGGGCGGCATCGACTTTGGTTACTGCTGCCGCAGCTGGCGCGGCCGCCGTCTCGGTCGCCTTTTCGGCCGGTTTTTCCGCAGTTTCCTCGCTCGAATCGCAACCCATAACGAGGCTGACGGCAAGCACCATCAACGGCAAACGCATCAAATTCCAAGCAACCGACATACGATTTTCCTCCACCTGTGAACTGGCTGGACCTTTGCTCACTGTTTCAATGCGCGCAATCTAATGTGCCGACCCAGCGACGCCCTTGATCTGCCTCAACCTATCGGCATGGGCCATGGCACTCAAGCGCACCTTGATCTGGCCTGCATTATAGTGCGGTCCGGGTCGCGGAATGCATCGGGCGGCTCTGGCCCGCCGATCGGCCTAATCCGCGTAGGCGTCGATGAAATCAAACATTTTCTTGGCCGCCTGTCCGACCTCGATGATGTAGCCGTCGGGGTCCTGCATGTAACAGCGCAATTCCCAGCCGTGATTGTCGAGCGGCTCGGTCAAAAACCGGGCGCCCTTGGCCTTCCAGTCGTCGTAGCAGGATTGGATATCGGCGACCCGTAAGTTCAAGAAGCTGTTGACCCGATCGGGATTTTGCGGCGGCTCCAAAACAGTATTCGGCTTGTCGGGCGTCGGGCCGCCGCCTTCGTTCAGGATGATCCAGGAGTTGGCCAGCTTGATCATCGTGGGGTTTTTTGCCGCCACCACCTTTCCGCCCAGCACACCTTCGTAAAATGCCCTCGAGATTGCCTGGTCCGCGACGGTTAGAAAGTGCGTGACGAAGAGGCCTTCGCTTGGCAGCGGCGCATCTGGCAAAGCCATGGTGTATCTCCAATTGGGGAATGGACGGGCGAGTCACTATAAAAGTGGCCCAGCCATTCCCCAATGGGATCAATGCTGTGCTCTGCGCCGCAGCTGCAGTTTTGCCTGTCGCCGAGCAGGTATTGGCAATCGCTAATATCCGTAGCCGTTCCTATAGCCGCCGCCATAAAGCGGCCGCGTCCTGTAGATCTCGCCCGTACAGCGGTCGACCTTGAGCTCATAGGGCTTACCGTGCCGGTAGGAGCAGATCAGCGCAGTGTTATGCCGCAGTTTAACCACGTCGAAGCCGTGCCAGCCATAATGGGCGAGCTTGCGCCTGATTTGCTGGGGATAAAGACATTGGCCATAGGCGCGCGCCTCGGCGAGGCTGGAATAGTGCCCTTTGCCATAGCCGTAATTTTTTGCGGCTGCGCTTGAAACACTCCCGGCCATCAGCGCGGCCCCAAGGGCGGCGGCAATCAAAGCTGATTTCATGGCTGTTCCCCTCATCAGTTGCGCCCAACCCTCGGTGAGAGTGCTGGCGGTCAACTGAACGGGGGATGAACAACCTCAGGCCGCAGAAGACTGCGGGCACAGCGTGGCGATTTTGCTGGTCGCGCGATATGGCGCCCTACCAGGGCAGCAGTTGATCATTGGCGTGACGAAATTCAGGCTGATCCTCCAGCTTTGCCGCATCGAGCTGCCGGACGAGGCCGGCCGCGGCCTCCTCGGGTTGAATGAAATCGCCTGTAGAGCCCGCGCTCATGTCGGTTGCCACCATGCCCGGATGCAACATCACGACCGTCTGCCCGCGCTTTTTCAGGTCGTGCCACAGATTGATGCCGACCATATTGGCCGCGGCCTTCGAGACCCGGTAGGCATAGCAGCGCCCTGAGCTGTTTTCACCGAGCGAACCAAAGCGCGACGTGATGAGGCCGACCTTGGCGTTCTCGCTCAAGCATTCCATCAGTGCTTCGGTGACGCGCAGATGTCCGAGTGCGTTGATCTCAAAATGCGCGCGCATCTCTTCGTAGTCGATCTCGCCGAGGGTATCGACGACGCGAAAGATGCCGGCATTGCTGATCAGCACATCGATCTTCGTGCCCGCAGCGCCCAAGCGTTCGGCCAGAGCCCGCAACGGGGCGCTGCGCGTCACGTCGATATTGGGCTCGACCTGGAGGCCCATCTGCCGCAACTCGTCTGAGTCGTTGAGGCACACCGCGATCACGCTCTCGCCGCGCTCGTGCAAGTTGAGCGCAAGCGCGCGTCCAATGCCTTTTTCTGCTCCCGTCACCAAATACACGCCCATCTCGCCAGCCCTTCTTCACTATGGATTTATCTCCACATTATCGGGCTTTAGAACGGCTGAACAGACAGACCCGCAACGACCGGTCGCCGATTTCTATCGGCGGCTTGCAGCCACCCTCGTCACGGGGCAATGTTCGATCAGCAAGCTGAGACGAGGAGACGACAATGGCGAACTTAACGGGGCAGGAGGCCGAGCGCGCCGCCCAATTGACCGGGCTGCGCCAGCAGCATGAGGCCTATCTCGCGCTGGTGCGCGAGGGGCAAAAATTTCAGATCGTGATTCCCGACGAGACCGCGCCGTCAGACTCGCCGGGAGAGCCCAAAATGATGCTGAAAATGATGGTGCTACACGATGAGGTCCGCGCCTTAGCCGAAGCCGAGATCCAAGAACGCCTCAAGAGGATCGATGCCAAGATGGCCGGGCTAGGCGTGGCGCCCGACTAACGCCGAGCGATCACGCTCTCAGCGGCACAGTCTGCGGCCGCCGCGATAGGGTTGGAACGTGCCGCTTGCGGGATCGAAGGAGCGGTATTTCCACGAGCAGTAGTCGTACCACTCGTCCGTCCATGGCGCCGGCCGCTCGTCATAGACAACCACTGGCGCTGGCGCCACATAGACATATTCTTCGACATAGGGTGCGGCCGGGTAGTAGTCGATCGCGCCTGAATACCCGTAATAGTCGTAGGCGTCGTAATAGTCGTAATAGGAATAAGAATAGGAATAGCCCGTGCCCCAGGCCTTGGCGTCCATGGGCATGGCGCACATCGTTGCGGCAAGCGTGGCGGCGGCAGCGACGGATTTGAACGTGGTCGCAAACATAGTGGTACTCCCCTTGACCATGGCCCCGCATGGTTGGGCGGGACGCTACACACCTCGGCCGCGGGCCGATGTTACGACAACTCTGAGGCGTTTGCGTAGAAAAATCTATGTCCGCGCGCGGAGAAATCTCGGCTGGCCGGTTGCTGCTTGAGGGTGCATTACAGACCCAACAACACAATCACGCCATTTCCGCCGTGACCAAACGGCCAAAGGCTTTAGCGCGAGCGGGCCGAGCCGCGCTTCGTGCCGGCCATGACTCTGGTGTTGGCGCCGGCGGCGGCGTTCCTTGCGGTGTTGGACGCGGTGTCGAAGCGCTCAGCGCGCGGCTTGGCGTCTGCCTTCTCGCCTTTGGCCCGAGGCTGTGCCGCCTTGGCCTGGGCTCTCGCTTTCGCCCGGGCCCGGGCTTTCGCTTTCGTCATGGCAGGATCACCTTTCCGCACGCATGTGAGAGGGCTATCGAACCGACCTTCTGTGAGTCATCGGGCCATTTCAAGACAAAAGTGATCTCTTGAGCGGGTCAGATGTCGCGTGCTCGATTTGTCACAGCGCAAATCAAAACTGGGCTCCAATTGACGCTTTGTAATGGCTGCACGCGCGATGAATGCCGTAGTCTTGGGCTACACGGAGCAAAACAAAAGCCTCGTGTTGTTTTCAGGCCAATTTGGTCTGAGCCGGAGATTGTAATGCAGCGTTTATGGCGCGTCATACTCGGTTTCGCATTTGCCGTGTTCGCCCTTCAGGGTCCCGCTGGCGCGGCTGACCTTCGCGAGCAATCGCAAAATCCAATCGCCAACTTGGTTAGCGTGCCCTTTCAGAACAACACCAATTTCGGCGTCGGGCATCTGAACGAGACGCAGAACATCCACAACATCCAGCCCGTCATTCCGATCGAGCTGAACGAAAGCTGGAACCTGATCACCCGCACCATCGTGCCGATCACATACCAGCCGGCGATGTTCAGGGGCGACAGCACGGATTTCGGTCTGGGCGATGCGACGCCTCAGCTGTTTTTCTCGCCGAGCAAGCCGACGCCCTTCATGGGCGGCGAGTTCGTTTGGGGTGTGGGTCCGAACTTATTGCTTCCTACCGCCACTGACCCCCGGCTGGGCTCCGGCAAGTGGGGCGTGGGACCCTCGGCGGTGGCGCTCGTCCTCGTCAAGCCGTTCGTGGTGGGCGCCGTTGTCGGAAACACCTGGTCGGTTGGTGGCGACAGCGACCGTGAAGACGTCAATCTTTTCGTGGGGCAGTACTTCATCAATTACAACTTGCCTGAGGGCTGGTACCTGACGTCCTCGCCCGTCATCACGGCCAATTGGGAAGCCGACAGTGACGAGCGCTGGACCGTTCCGTTTGGCGGCGGCGTAGGCCGCGTCTTCAACATCGGCGAGCAGCCCGTAAACGTTCAAATTCAAGCCTTCTCGAATGTCATCACGCCAGACAATGGCGGCGCCAACTGGCAGCTGCGCGCGCAGATGACGTTCTTGTTTCCGCAGCGCTAGCGCCAGACAAAGTTGAGACAAC
>JAJFHN010000063.1 GCA_021775595.1 Hyphomicrobiales bacterium | reverse complement strand
CATCCGAAATTCGCCGCATGCTGATCGGGCGCGAACTGTTTGAGGAAACGAGATGATTGACCAACAATCGATGCTGTTCAAAATTTTTAAGGTGCTGAGCTACATCAGCCTTGCGACCGTGTTGGGCGGTCTCACGACCGTTTTCCTGCTGGCCATATACGAATCCTGCGCGCAGTTGGATTTTGAAGGCGTCGTGTGCACAGATCCAACCAATCAAACTCTGGGGGAATATGGCATCGCCATTCTCTGGGCCTCGGTCTACACGGTGGCGCCCGCTGTGCTCGCCTTGGCAGGCGCCTACTTCGGCATCGTTCGCATGATGAAATTCGAGCAAGAACGGCTCAATTCAAAAAACGAGGCTGAGCGGCTCAAATCCAAGAAGTCGTGATGGGGCGCCCGTCATAGGCGACGCCAAGGAGCTTCTTGAGTGTCTGATCAGTCAGCTAAGACGCAAAACCCTGCGGCTGGCGAGCTTGATGTTCTGGTCATAGGGGCGGGATTCGGCGGCCTCTATGCGCTTTATCGCCTGCGCGGAGACGGCTATTCGGTCAAGGTCCTGGAAGCTGCAGCCGATGTGGGCGGCACCTGGTATTTCAACCGCTATCCCGGCGCTCGCTGTGACATTGAGAGCATGAGTTATTCCTACTCGTTCTCCGAAGATCTCCAGCAGGAATGGGAATGGAGCGAGCGTTACGCGGCCCAGCCCGAAATCTTGAGCTACATCAATCACGTAGCCGATCGCTTCGAACTTCGTCAGCACATACAGTTCGAGACGCGTGCGACCCAAGCCGTCTTCGACGAGGCCTCGCAGCGCTGGCAAGTCACGACCGATGGCGGTGAGGTGATTTCCGCGCGCTTTTGCGTGCTGGCGACCGGATGCCTATCAGTTCCACAGCGGCCCAATGTCGATGGCTTGGATAGCTTTGAGGGCCGCTGGTGCCACACGGGCTTTTGGCCGCATGAGGATGTGGATTTTAGCGGCCAGCGTGTCGGTGTTGTCGGCACCGGATCTTCAGGCATTCAAGCGATCCCGCTGATTGCCGAGCAAGCCGACCATCTCACCGTATTCCAACGCACCGCGAATTACTCCGTGCCGGCTTGGAACCGCCCGCTGGAAGCCGAGGTCGCGGACGAGTGGAAAGCGCGGTATTCCGAAATCAGGAAACGCGCACGCCTGGGCCTGGCGGGCGTGGGTTTCGAAGGGCGTCAATGCGCCACGTTGGAGATTTCGGAAGAAGAGCAGCAGCACGAATTGGAACGGCGTTGGCAGCACGGCGGTTTGGTGATGTGGGAAACCTTTACTGACGTGCTGTCGGATGAAGAGGCCAATGCGGTCACCGCTGAATTCGTGCGCGCAAAAATCCGGGCTCAGGTCGAGGATCCTGAAATAGCCGATTTGCTCACACCCAAGGGCTTTCCTTATGGCTCCAAGCGGATCTGCACCGATACCAATTACTACCAGACGTTCAATCGCGAGAATGTCGAGCTCGTGGATATTTCGAGCTCGCCCATCGAAGAGATCACGCGCACCGGCCTGCGGGCAGGTGGGCAAAGCTACGAACTCGATGCGCTTGTCTTTGCGACCGGATTCGACGCGATGACCGGTCCCATTCTCGACATTGATATTCGCGGCAAGAACGGTCTTTCCCTGCGCGAGAAATGGTCGGCGGGTCCGCGCACTTATCTCGGGCTCATGGTGGCGGGATTTCCGAACCTGTTTACGATCGCCGGTCCGGGCAGCCCGTCAGTGTTGAGCAATATGGTGGTGTCGATCGAGCAACATGTCGATTGGATCGCCGATTGTTTGGCTCACATGAAGCAAGAGGGCCTCGAATGCATCGAACCGGCATTGGCGGCGGAAGACGGTTGGGTCGGTCACGCCAATGAGCTTGCGTCAGCGACCCTGTTTCCGAAGGCAAACTCCTGGTACATCGGCGCAAATATTCCGGGCAAGCCACGGGTCTTCATGCCGTATTTGGGTGGCGTTGGTCCGTACCGGAAAATCTGCGACGACGTTGCCAGCAACGCCTATGAAGGATTCGTGATAAGCAGGCGATCTTGATTGGTGAAATTGAATCTCCGTCGCATGAAAGATCGGCATGCGTTTGAAATATATAAGTTTTACAAATATTCGCGACACGTCGGATCATAAGGAATTTTGGTGGAAACCATTCGAACTGAAGTCGCCGTTGGGGCGCCAGCGGCAATTGCTTGGGACGTCATAAGCGACCTCGACGGCTGGGTGCGCTGGAACCCGGTCATGCGCGGGTCGGGCCGCTTCGAGCTCGGCGCGCGCCCGCTGATTACAATAGCGCCGCCCGGCGCCAAGCCGGTTGAGTTCCGCCCTCTCATCGTTGAGTTCGATGAGGGCGAGGGCCTGTCTTGGCGGCGGCGTTTGTTCATTCCGGGTGTCTTCGATTCCCAATTCACATTGCGCGTTCACAAGGATGGCGCTGCCGGCAGCCGCTTCGAGCAAGTGGGCGAATTCAGTGGTCTGCTCGCAAACGTGCTCTTCTCGCGCAACGCAAAAGCCTTCAACCTGGCGTTTCAAACAATGGCCCGCTCACTGAAACGCGAAGCCGAACGCCTGGCGGCGGAGTTGCCCTGACGCCACGATGTTTTTCCCCTTGGCAAAGATCGTCTGGTTTCTGCTGCAGCCCTCGAGCGCGCTGATAATTGTGCTGCTTGTCGGACTGGGCCTGACTTGGACGCGCTTTGCGCGGGCTGGGCGCCTCATCGCGCTTATGGCGGCGCTGATGTTGCTAATCGTCGGGCTCTCACCACTCGGCAATTGGCTCATCCTACCGCTCGAAGAGCGCTTTCAGCGGACAACCATTTCGCCATCGGAGCCCCCGACAGGCCTCATTGTGCTGGGCGGCGCCCAAGACACGCTGGTGTCGCAAGCCCGCGGCGTGATCGCTCTCAATGAGGCAGGCGAGCGGTTGGTGGATGCAGCGGCGTTGGCGCGGACCTATCCGCAGGCAAAACTCGTCTTCACTGGCGGTTCAGGCCGGTTGATCTATGAAGGTGAGACCGAAGCCAAGGCCGCCGACGCGCTGTTTCAAGGTCTGGGCATCGACAGGCGGCGGCTGCTGTTGGAGGACCAGGCGCGCGATACGTACGAGAACGCGATTTACACAAAAAAGCTTGTGAATCCGCGGGCAGGGGAGCGTTGGCTGCTGATCACGTCGGCAGCCCATATGCCACGCGCCATGGGGAGCTTTCGCAAAGCCGGATTCGATGTTCTGCCGTGGCCCGTCGACTACCGAACGCGTGGGCCGGCGGACGCCACGCGATTTTTCGGCAAGCCGTCGGAAGGACTTCGTCGCGTCGATGCGGCCGTGCGCGAATGGGCTGGCCTGGCGGCTTATTATTTGACTGGACGCTCGAACGCCCTATTTCCCAGTCCATGATCCCTCAAACAACGCTCAGATGAATCGGAGACGGCAATGGCACAAGAAATTACAAAGGGAATCAAACAACTCGTCGGCGAGGCACGCGAACGCATTACCGAACTTACGGCCGAGGAGTTGCGTGCCTTGCACGGTGATGAGGGCGTTGTGATCGTCGATATCCGCGATGTGCGCGAACTTCAGCGTGACGGAAAGATTCCAGGCGCATTCCATTGCCCGCGCGGCATGCTTGAATTCTGGATCGATCCGCAAAGCCCCTATTACAAGGACGTCTTCGGACAAGACAAACGCTACATATTCTATTGTGCCAGCGGCATGCGCTCGGCCCTGTCGGCCGATGCGGCTCAGACCATGGGGCTGAAGCCCGTCGCTCACTTGGCGGGCGGCTACAAAGGGTGGGTTGTAGCGGATGGGCCAGTCGAGATGCCCGAAGACAGCAAGTGATGTCCGCCCGCGGGCGCGATCGCCCGGACGCTGTCATTCAGCGGCTTTTTTGCTGGAAGCGCCGCTCAGCGAGTCCAGCAAATGGCGTGAATGGGCGAGAACTTCGCTGGCATGGCGGTAGCCAATTTCGACCGCCTGATCGAATGCCTGCCAATCCCTGATATCGATTTCGCCCAAAGGCGGCTCAAGCAACAAATTGGCGGCGCGTGCTTGCTCGGAATTCTGCAATTGGCCCGTGAGCGTGCCCGAGCGCATCAGGATTGAGACAATCGGCGGGCGGCGGAGCTGCTCGAAAAAAGCGTTTTGCGGTTCCACCGAGAGCATATCGGGCGTCATGGAGCGGTCGCGTGCCACATCCACCGCCATGATCGGGCCCTGATGGATGGACCGCATCACGTCGACCGGCAAATTGTTTATGACGGCGCCGTCGACCAGCACGCTGCTCTTGCCAACGATGGGCGGTAAGATGCCGGGCAGCGCGATCGTGGCGCGCAGCGCCTGCGCCAGGTTGCCTCTGGCATGGACGTGAATGTCGGCGGAGGTGAGATCCGACGACACGCAAAAGAACGGCCGCCAAAGATCGGGAATTTCGGTCCCGCCGAAATTTTCCTCCAGCAGCCGCTCGACTTTACGGCCTTTGACCAGACCAATTAATGGCAAGGTGACATCGGAGAGCGGGTTGGTTTGCACAAAGGCGGCATGCACGCGCTCCGTGATTTCATCGACGCCCCACTCCAGCGCATAGCCGGCCGCCAGCACGCCACCCATGCTCGTACCACCGATCGCATCGATTGGAATATTGGCTTCATCCAGCGCCCTTAGAACACCGATCTGAGCAAATGCGCGTGCGCCACCGCCCGAGAGTACAAGGCCCACACCGCCGCCCGTTATCATGCGGCCGATGCGGTCCCAATCTTCCGGTTTGTCGCGCCGCAGGTGGAAGTGTCTGTTGACCGGCATACGCTCGAGCCAGCGCGTCGTGGACGAGGGCCGCGCGCCGGTTTCTGCATGCAGAATGATCAAATCGAGCAGCTGATGGGCGCCGCGTTGGGCCAGCAGATCTTCCGGCAGCTCCGTCTCGATATGATCGGCATCGGCGAGAACGAATATGCGGTCCGACTGACGCGCGCACAGTCTGTTCCAGTCAGCATTCTCCAAGCTGCCGTAAAAGAAGATTTGATCATATTCGGCCTCCAGCGCGTTAAACCACTCGCTGCTCTCGTTGGAGGCTTCGGGTCCCACCAATTTGACACTGTGACCCTGGGCGGAGAGACGCGAGCCCAATTCATGTGCGATCTCGCCGGCGTCGATGCGTGAGCTGGTTGGCAAAAAGGCAATGAATTTGGGATCGAGCGCTGGTTGTTCGCCGGTTGAGACTTGGCGCAAGCGCTGAACGAGCAGGCGGTTGAGACCTTCGAGCAGAGTTGGCTTGCCTTTGATCAGCCGGTCGAATTTCTCCTTCGAAAGCCGCATCAATTCGCTGTCTCGGATGGCAATGACCGTTGCCGAACGCGGTTCACCTGAAATCACGGCCATCTCGCCGGCCGTCTCGCCGGACCTGATCAGCGCCAGCAAACGCAGGTGACCTGAGGGCTGGGGCATATAGACGCCCAACGAACCCGAGCGCAGAATGAAAAGATCGTCGCCCTTATCGCCTTGTTCGAAGAGAATATGGCCAGCCGGAATCGCGAGCCATTCGGACTCGCGCTCAATCGCCGCCCGTCCTCTGGCGCCCAGAGCATCGAGCAGATTCGTCGGATTCTTGACAGACTCAGCCATAAATTCAAAGAAACGCCTTGAGCTTTCGCCGGAAAACGACTGATCGCTGGCCCGACTTTAGCGATCAGATCAGCGCCGACAAGGGCTTTGCCAGGAGCATATTGGCCCCAGGCGCCGGTAATCCGATCGCTTTGCGAGTTGACGCAGAGCACTCACTTTGGAAACAGTGGCGTTGGCAGAAGCGCCTGCATTGCGAGGGGCACATATGGCGATCTTATCTTCCAGGCTTTCGACTGCGTCCAAGGAATTCAAGGACAACGCGTCGCACATGCGCGCACTGGTTGAGGATCTGAACGCCAAGCGCAGTACGGTTGCCGAGGGCGGCTCCAAAGGATCTCGCGAGCGCCACATCGCACGTGGGAAATTGTTGCCGCGCGACCGGGTTATGCGGCTCATCGATCCAGGCTCGCCATTTGTGGAATTCTCGCAACTCGCGGCTTGGAACATGTACGACAACGAGATTCCCGGCGCAGGGTTGATTACCGGCATGGGGCGCATTGCCGGGCGCGAATGCGTCATTGTTTGCAATGATGCGACCGTCAAGGGCGGCACCTATTGCGCCATGGCGGTCAAAAAGCACGTGCGCGCCCAGGAGATCGCCGAGCAAAATCATATGCCGTGCGTCTATCTGGTGGATTCCGGCGGCGCCAATCTTCCCCATCACACTGAGGTGTTTCCCGATCGCGATCATTTCGGTCGCGCCTTCTACAACCAAGCGCGTATGTCGGCTAAGGGCATTGCTCAGGTTGCGGTTGTGATGGGGTCGTGTACGGCAGGCGGCGCCTATGTGCCCGCCATGTGCGATGAGGCCATCATCGTCAAAGGGCAGGGCACGATCTTTCTGGGCGGCCCACCGCTCGTCAAGGCTGCTACAGGCGAAACGGTAACGGCGGAAGAACTGGGCGGTGCCGAAGTGCACACGCGTAAATCAGGCGTAGCCGATCATCTGGCCGCTGACGACGCCCATGCCCTTGATATCGCGCGCGGCATTATCGCTGACCTCAACACCGTCAAAAAAATCGATATTCCGATCGCCGAAGCGCTGTCGCCTAGCCTCGACGAGGCCGAGCTCGACGGCGTTGTGCCCCAATCGCTTGCAACCCAGTACGATGTGCGGGAGGTCATCGCCCGATTGGTGGATGGCTCCGAATTCGACGAGTTTAAAGCGCTCTATGGCGAGACGCTGGTAACGGGCTTTGCCCACATCGAAGGGATTCCGGTGGGCATTATCGCCAACAATGGCATCCTCTATTCGGAATCGGCCTTGAAGGGCGCGCACTTCATTGAGCTGTGCTGCCAGCGGCGCATCCCGTTGCTGTTTCTGCAGAACATTGCGGGCTTCATGGTGGGCAAGCAGGCTGAAGCAGGCGGAATCGCGCGCGACGGCGCCAAGATGGTAACGGCGGTGGCCTGCGCCGAGGTGCCCAAGGTAACGGTGATCATTGGCGGTTCGTATGGCGCCGGCAATTACGCCATGTGCGGGCGCGCCTACGCGCCGCGCTTCCTCTATATGTGGCCCAATGCGCGGATATCGGTGATGGGCGGCGAACAAGCCGCAAGCGTGCTTGCCACCGTCAAGCGCGACAACGCCGAGGCCCAGGGCAAGACTTGGTCCGCCAAAGCAGAAGCCGCTTTCAAAAAACCGATCCGCGAACAGTTCGAGGCCGAGGGCCACCCCTATTACGCGTCAGCCCGGTTGTGGGACGACGGCATCATCACGCCGGCCGAGACGCGCCGCGTGGTGGCGCTGTCTTTTTCAGCCGCGCTGAACGCCCCGATCCTGCAGACCAAATTCGGCGTCTTCCGGATGTGACGCACCGTGCCGGCGGCTCACTTGAAATAGAACGGAATCGAAAAAGAAAGCTGGCGCAGGCTCATGCCGGCGGGCGGCCTTGGGTAGGGCGCGGCGCGGCGGACGGCGGCGAGCGCGGCCGAGTCGAGCGACCTGTTGCCGCTTGAGCGTGCGAGCTTGACGTAGCGCACGCTGCCAGAGCGCGAGAGGCCAAAACTGACAACAGCCGTTCCCTTTCCGCGCATGTTGCGCGGCCGCCTGCTGGCCAACCGCGCACGAACGCGCCCGGCGTAATTGTTGGCTGTGCCGCGGCTCGCCGAGACGGCGCCCGGCGAAGATTTCTTGGCCGACTTGGCGCGCGATTGGGCGCCGCCCTTGCGTTGGGCCTTCGAGGGTTGCGACGATGAGCGTTGCTTTGTCCGTTGCTCTTGTGGCGTCGCGACCGATTTGTCGCCAGCTGGATTCGCCACCGATTTGGCCTCGTCCTTCTGCTGCTCGCGGCGCAATGCCGATGGCGCTGACTCCTGGCGCGCACCAGTCGTTTTGTCGATTTCCGCCTCGCTGCCGTCGCTGCTGTTTGGCGCGTTCTGCTCGGATGCCTCGACTATCTGCGTTTCGATCAGATTGAGGCTTATCGCGGTGGTTTCGCGTGTTCCGGCACCGGGCGCACTGGCTTGGATGATCAGGCCAAGCAGCACGAGTCCGTGCAGCATCAGGGCGATCGAAAAGCTCGACCAATCTTGCAGGTGTGTCGGGCGCGCCGGGGTCATTGGGGCGGACTTCGCCGTGTTGCGATCAAACGCACCGAGGTGATTTTTGCGTCCGATAGCCGGCGCAGAAGAGGCAGGATGTCGCGGGCTTTGACATGCGCGTCTGCTTTGATTTGAACTTCGCC
>JAJFHN010000062.1 GCA_021775595.1 Hyphomicrobiales bacterium | reverse complement strand
AGACAAGTCGCGTCTTGAGGACCACTCGATCATGACCGCCTACGTGTTTGCCACCTTGCTCGCGCTCAGCGCCGTGAGTTTCATCATCGGGCGACAGCGAGCGCTCGGCGTCGTCGACGGCAAGCAATACGACCTCCATTCACGCCCCTCTTATCATGGCGCCTATGTCGCCGCCTGGGTCGGCATCCCAGCCTTCCTGCTCGTCTTGCTTTGGTTGCTGTTCCAAGGCCCGGTGATCGATGGCCTGATGATCGCCAGCTTGCCTGGAGAACGGGTGGCGGATCTCGATGAATCTCAAATTGCGCTGCTGCTGAGCGAAATAAAATCCGTGTCGCGGGGCAACATCTTCAGTGAACCCGATGCGGAAATCATTGAGGCCGCGGCGCGTTACAACCGATGGCAGGTGATCGCGGACTGGGCGATGTTCGTCGTGGCGCTGACGCTGGCGCTGGCGGCGCTGGTCATCACCAGGGGACGGATCGCCGGCACGTTCCGGGCTCGGCACGGCGTTGAGCGGGTCCTCAATTACATCATGATCGCCAGTTCTGTGATCGCAATTCTAACAACGCTCGGCATCATCGTTTCGCTATTGGTCGAATCTCTGCGTTTCTTCGAAATGGTGAGCCCGCTGGAATTCTTCTTCGGTCTCAATTGGGAGCCGCAAATACCGTTTCGTGAAGATCAGGTCACCGCGGGCGGCGCTTTCGGCGCCATCCCGGTTTTTGCTGGCACCTTGCTGATCGCGGCAATCGCCATGTCCGTGGCAATTCCCATCGGCCTGTTGTCAGCCATTTATCTGACCGAATACGCCTCGCGCCGCTTCCGTGCGATCGTCAAGCCGATCCTGGAAATGTTGGCCGGTATTCCGACCATCGTTTACGGCTTTTTCGCGATCCTGGTGGTGGCGCCGGCATTGCGCGATTTCGGCACCGCGCTGGGCTTAGACATCGCGCCCAACAGTGCGTTTGCGGCGGGCTCGGTGATGGGGATCATGATCCTCCCCTTTGTCTCATCGCTGTCGGATGACGCCATAAACGCCGTGCCGCACGCCATGCGCGACGGCTCCTATGCATTGGGCGCGACGAAGGGCGAAACCATAATGAACGTGCTACTGCCCGCGGCGCTTCCGGGCATCATGGGCGGCATATTGCTGGCGGTGAGCCGCGCCATCGGCGAGACCATGATCGTGGTGATGGCCGCGGGGCTCATCGCCAAATTGACGGCCAATCCCTTCGAGGCCGTAACCACGGTGACCGTTCAGATCGTCACCTTGCTGATTGGCGATACCGAATTCGACAATCCCAAGACCCTATCCGCCTTTGCCTTGGGGCTGGTGCTTTTCGCGGTGACGCTGGTTCTCAACGTGATTGCGCTCAGAATCGTGCAGAAATACCGAGAAAAATATGAGTGACATTTCGGCAAAACCCCCTGGCGGGCAAGACTGGGGATCGGAGGCGAGCAAGCGGCGTGTGCGAGCGCGTTACCGGACCGACAGGCGTCTGCAGATGTTCGGATTGGCTGCGATTGGATCGGCAATATTGCTGTTGGGCATCATGGTCGGCTCGTTGGTTCTCTCGGGCTACAAATCGTTCGTTCAATCCAAGGTCGAGCTGCCAATCTTTCTCGATCCCGGCAAGATCGATGCGCAAAAACCGGCCGCCGGCAATTACAGGGTTGTCGTGCGCGACGCCATCCGCGCGCTGATGCCCGATGTCACCGACCGCAAAGGACGGCGGGCGCTCGAGCGTATTTTCAGTTCGCAAATCCGCTTTATGGTCCGCGACTATACGATCGAGCACCCCGAAGCGATCGGCAAGACGGTGGCGTTTTCCGTGCCGCTGTCAGATCCCTTCGACCAACTGAACAAGAATGTGATCCCCGCGCGGATCGAAGCGTTGAGCGCCCAGGAGATCGCCGCCTTTCGGTCGCTGGAGCAACGCGGCGTGATCGTAAACCAAGGCGCGCGCACCAGCCTGCGTGTCGAGGCTTATATCAATCCGGCCGATGTGAGCGTTGAGAACCCGGCTGCCGGCAATTACGCCCCGATTGTCAATGAGGCGATACGCTCGTTCTATAGCGAGCGCATCGACCGGGGATTTGAGGATATTCTTGCCGGCGACGCGCCTGGCGTGGCACGTGATTACGTCGTGTCTAACCCGGATGCGATCGGTAAGACGGTGGCGCTCGATCTGCCCGGGTCGGCGCACTACGAAGAGCTCGCGCGCGGCGAGACGCCGATGATGATCAATCCGCGATTTGCATCGGCCCAGCAGAATGAATTCTATGAGACGCTGAAGACCCGCGGCCTCGTCTCGACCCCGTTCAACTGGGAGCTGTTTTTCAATTCCGACAGCCGCTTTCCCGAACAAGCCGGACTGGCCGGCGCCATAGTTGGCTCCTTCTATACGCTGCTGGTCTGCTTCCTGATCAGCTTTCCGGTGGGCATTTTGGCGGCCGTCTATTTGGAGGAGTTCGCGCCGAAAAACCGCATCACGGATATTATCGAGGTCAACATCAACAATCTGGCGGCGGTGCCCTCGGTTGTGTTTGGCCTGCTCGGTCTGGCGCTGTTTCTCAACCTGTTCGGTATGCCGCGCTCGGCGCCGTTGGTTGGCGGTATGGTGCTGTCGTTGATGACGCTTCCCACCATCATCATTGCCACGCGCGCCGCGCTCAAGGCAGTGCCGCCCTCGATCCGCGAGGCGGCGCTGGGGGTCGGGGCATCCAAGCATCAGGTGGTGATGCATCACGTTCTTCCCCTCGCCATGCCGGGCATTCTTACCGGTACCATTATCGGCCTGGCGCAGGCCTTGGGCGAAACGGCGCCGTTGCTGCTGATCGGCATGAACGCCTTCATCACAAGCGCGCCGGGCGGCGTTCTGGAGCCGGCCACGTCGCTGCCGACGCAGATTTTCAGTTGGGCCGACAGCCCGGAACGCGGCTTCGTTTCGCGGACCTCAGCAGCCATTCTCGTTCTGTTGGGGTTTCTGGTTGTGATGAACGCCGTGGCGATCTTTTTGCGGCAGAGATTTGAGAGCAAATGGTAGGCTTGGGGAGTTTGTGATGGAGGTGAATGTGGAAGCTGATACGGGCGCGGTGGCCGTCGCGAACCTGCTGGCGCCGCGTGCGGCGAAGGCGGAGGAGAGCGCGGCGGCGGCCGAGACCAAAATCCACACCAAGAACGTCGATGTCTTCTATGGCCCCAAACAGGCGCTGTTCGACGTTAATCTGGATATTTCGAGCCGCTCGGTTACTGCGCTTATCGGTCCCTCTGGCTGTGGCAAATCAACCTATTTGCGTTGCCTCAATCGTATGAACGACGTCATTGAGGGCTGTCGCGTTTCGGGCACCATCGAGCTCGATGGGGAGGACGTCAATTCCCCCGATATCGATCCTGTTCAACTGCGCGCCAGGGTTGGCATGGTGTTCCAGAAGCCCAATCCGTTTCCCAAGTCGATATTCGACAATGTCGCCTATGGTCCCCGCATCCACGGTCTGGCCTCGAGTAAGAGTGAGATCGAGGAAGCGGTCGTCACCAGTCTGGAGCGCGCGGGCCTGTTTGAGGAGGTCAAGGACCGGCTGCACGAACCGGGCACGAGCCTGTCGGGCGGCCAGCAGCAGCGCCTCTGCATCGCGCGGGCCATTGCCGTTTCGCCCGAAGTGATCTTGATGGACGAGCCCTGTTCGGCGCTCGATCCGATCGCAACCGCCCGCATCGAGGAGCTGATGGACGAACTCACGGACAATTACTGCATCGTCATCGTCACCCATTCGATGCAGCAGGCAGCCCGCGTCTCCCAGCGGACGGCGTTCTTCCATATGGGCGTTTTGGTGGAGGAGGGCGACACGACCCAAATTTTCACCAATCCAAGCCAAGAGCGCACCCAGGATTACATCACTGGGCGCTTTGGCTAGAGACCACACAACATCGAGGTACGCGATGGCCGATAAAGTGCACGATCACATTGTCAGCTCCTATCAGGAGGAGCTCACATCGCTCAAAAATCAGATTACCAAGATGGGCGGCATCGCCGAGGAGCTGCTGGCGCATTCTTTCGATGCGCTGGAAAAGCGCGACCCCGAGCTGGCTGCAGCCACGATCAAGGACGACAGCCAAATCGATGCGCTGGAACGCGATATCGAAGAGCAGGCGATTATTATGATTGCCCGGCGTCAGCCCGTGGCGCTCGATCTGCGCCAAATCATGGCGGCGATCCGCATTTCCGCTGATCTGGAGCGCATCGGCGACTTGGGCAAAAACATCGCCAAGCGCGCTCTGGCTGTTGCCGACGAGCACAGGCCCAAGCACTTGATGCTGGGCCTGAGGCATATGGGGGAGCTGTCTCTCGAACAGCTCAAGGACGTTCTCGACGCCTATATCGAGCGCGATGCGGACAAGGCCCAGCGCGTTTGGCAGCGCGATGAGGAAATCGATTCCATGTACAATTCGATCTTCCGCGAGCTGTTGACCTACATGATGGAAGACCCGCGCAATATCGGGCTCTGCACTCATTTGCTGTTTGGTGCCAAGAACATCGAGCGGGTCGGCGATCATGCGACCAACATCGCCGAGACCGTCTATTTTCTGGTGCATGGCGAGACGCTGCCTGACGAGCGCCCCAAGAGTGACACGACCAGCAGCACGGCGGTGGACCTGCCGGGCGCGGCTGAATGAGCGCTGGTCTGTTGGGTTGACGATGTCTTGCAACGATGAGGAGATGACTTGAATGAATGCGAAGGTTCTTGTTGTTGAAGACGAGGAGCCGCTTGCGCTCCTGCTTCGCTACAATTTGGAGTCGGAAGGTTTTGCGGTCGACGTGGTGCAAAACGGCGAAGAGGCTCAACTCGCGGTCGAGGAGGGCCAACCGGATCTCATCGTGCTCGATTGGATGCTTCCCGGCATCTCCGGCCTTGAGGTCTGCCGCCAGCTGCGCTCGGGCCGCGGCACGCGCAACATTCCGATCATCATGTTGACCGCGCGCGGCGAGGAGACCGACCGGGTGCGCGGTCTGGCCACCGGGGCCGACGACTATATGGTCAAGCCCTTCTCGGTGCCTGAGCTGATGGCGCGCATCAAAGCGATAATGCGTCGCGCCAGCCCGGAGCGGTTGGCCGACAAGCTGTCGGTGGCGGAGATCGTGCTCGACCGGAGTGCGCACCGCGTGGTGCGAAACGGCCGCGAAGTGCGCTTGGGACCGACCGAGTACCGCTTGCTTGAGTTTCTGATGCAGAGCCCGGGGCGCGTTTTTTCGCGTGCGCAGTTGCTCGACAGCGTGTGGGGCCGCGATATCTATGTGGATGAGCGCACGGTCGATGTGCATGTCGGGCGATTGCGCAAGGCGATCACCCGGGGCCGCGAACAGGACCCCATTCGCACCGTGCGCGGCGCCGGTTATTCCATCGACGACGCCTTGGCTATGGCATGAGCCAAGCCACCCGGGGAGAATACCCCGGGGGTGGCTTGGTGGTGACGTGTTCGCTTAGATCCTAGCGTGCGCCGCCGGCGATCTTGCGCAGGGTCGGGCGATTGGCGCTCGTCCTGCGACGCGATTGCACCGGCTGATATGCGACGCGGGCGTGATGGTCGCAATAAGGCTGACCCGGCTCCGAGGATCCACCGCAAAAGTAGAAATCTTCCTCCGAGGGATCGCCGATCGGCCACCGGCAGGTGGTCTCACGCAAAGTCAGAATTGTTCGACGTTGCTCGGGTGGGATGTGAATCTCCTCAACGGGTTGTGGCAGGGCATCTGCCTTGGCTTGGGGATCATAATACGGCTTTAGCGCCGCATTACCAAAAGTTGGATAACTTGTTCGTCCCTCGCCGCGCGATTGACTGGGCCGCCGCCGCGGCCGTGATGATTTAACCCGCGAAGTCGTTGCCCGGCCAGATAAGCCGAGCCTGTGCACTTTGCCGATTACCGCATTTCTCGTCACGCCGCCCAGCTGATTTGCGATCTGGCTGGCGCTCAATCCGTCCGCCCAGAGCTTCGTCAACAGTTCGACGCGGTCGTCTGTCCACGACATGTGTTTAGCCTCCTCAAATTGTGGCGGAATCGCGTGACTCAGAGTCCGCCCTCAGACCGCGAAGCGGTCTGGCTCAGTCTTCGTACTCCTATGTGAGACCCTCTGTCGGCCCAGAGGAACGTGCGACATGTCGTGGCCGACAAGAGAGACGCTACTATATCAGGGAAAAGAACAGCAAGTGCCCGCCGCGGCACTATTGGCCCTTATCCACTGGATTATGAGATTCTGCCACGTCTGTCCCCAGAAAACAAAGGGTGCGTGGAAGAAAAATGAACAAGCCTTGGATGGAATGCCCGCGTGGCCGTCAAACGGTGGCGTGACAGCTCCCAGATCAGGTGGCAGCGCGTGGCTGCCTTCATTGACACCGGACGGGCCCAGTCGCTAATCTCACACCATTCCGCGCCGCCCACGAGGCGGCTTTTTTAGTTTTGCGTGCGGTTTTGCACGCGGGATGCGAGTTTCATGTCCGCCCTGATGCCGACATATGCGCGCAGCGCACTCGATTTCGAGCGCGGTGAAGGCGCTTGGCTGGTCACAACCGACGGCGAGCGCTATCTCGATTTTGGCGCCGGCATCGCGGTCAGCGCGCTGGGACACGCCCATCCCAGCCTCGTGGCGGCGTTGGTGGAGCAAGCCGGCAAGCTGTGGCACACCTCCAATCTCTACCAAATCGGCGCGCAAGAACGCCTGGCTGAGCGTCTGGCCGCGGCCAGTTTCGCCGATCTGGTGTTCTTCGCCAATTCGGGCGCCGAAGCCATGGAATGTGCGATCAAGCTGGCGCGCAAATACCAGGCCGCGCGCGGCGAGCCGGAGCGCTTCCGTGTCATCACCTTCGCGGGCGCATTCCATGGCCGTACGCTTGCCATGTTGGCGGCCGGTGGCAAGCCCGAACATTTGGAAGGTTTCGGTCCGGCCGTTGAGGGATTTGATCAAGTTCAGATGGGCGACATCGATGCGGTCGAAGAGGCAATCGGCGACAACACCGCCGCGATCTTGATCGAACCGGTGCAAGGCGAGGGCGGCGTCAATGTCGCGCCACGCGAGTTCGTGGGCCAGTTGCGCGCGCTGTGCGACACGCACGGGCTGACACTCATCTTCGACGAAGTGCAGACCGGGCTGGGCCGCACGGGCAGATTGTTTGCTTATGAATGGCTTGACGTCGAACCCGACATTATGGCCATCGCCAAGGCGCTCGGCGGCGGCTTTCCTGTCGGTGCATGCTTGGCGCGTGCCGAAATCGGCGCGGCCATGGCGCCGGGCAGTCATGGCTCGACATTCGGCGGCAACCCGCTCGCAATGGCGGTCGCCAATGCGGTGCTCGACGTCGTCTTGGAGCCTGGATTCTTGGACGGCGTACAGGAGACGAGTTTGCGCTTTAAGCAAAAACTCGCCGGCATCCAGGATACCTATCCCGGTATCATCGAGGAGGTGCGCGGCGAAGGCCTGCTGCTCGGCCTCAGGTGCGGCGTTCCCAATGGCGATCTGGTCAAGGCGCTCGCCAAAGAGAAAATGCTGAGCGTTCCGGCCGCAGATAATGTGGTGCGGCTGCTGCCGCCGTTGATTGTCGGCGACGAGGAAATCGACGAAGCCTGCCTCAGGCTGGAGCGGGCGTGCGCTGAGCTCTCGGGCGGCGCTTGAAGCCAACCGGACCATTCGAAGGCAAAGTGATGAGCACCCTGCAACCGGGCCAAAGCCATTTTCTTGATCTCAGCGCATTCGGGTCTGGAGATCTGCGCGCGCTGCTCGAGAGCGCACGCGCCATGAAAGCAGGTGCGCGCGAAGAGACCAATTGGGGCTTGTTGTCGGGTCGCGTGTTGGCGATGATTTTCGACAAGCCGTCGACACGAACCCGCGTTTCCTTCGATGTCGCGATGCGCCATTTGGGCGGCGAAACGATTGTGCTCAACAGTTCAGACATGCAGCTTGGCCGTGGCGAGACCATCGCTGACACCGGCCGCGTGCTGTCGCGCTATGTGGACGGCATCATGCTGCGCACCGGTCCCCATGAGCATCTCTTGGAGTTGGCGGAGAACGCATCCGTACCCATTATAAATGGCCTGACCGATCGCTCGCATCCCTGCCAGGTGATGGCCGATATCATGACCTTCGAGGAGGCGCGCGGCCCGATCGAAGGCCGGCGCGTCGCCTGGATCGGCGATGTGAGCAATGTCGCGGTATCGTGGATGGAGGCGGCGGCGATCTTCGGATTTGCCTTGGCGATCGCCGCGCCGAAAGAATTGCTGCCGCCAAAGAATGTGTTGGACGAGCTGATGGCGATGGGTGGCGATGTCGTGCTGACGGCGGATCCGGCCGAAGCGGTCGCCAGCGCCGACTGCGTGGTGACCGATGTTTGGGTCTCGATGGGACAAGACGACAGCCAAGCGCGCAGCGCGCTGCTGACGCCGTTCCAAGTGAACGGCGCGCTGATGGCTGAGGCGGCCAAGGATGCGGTCTTCATGCATTGCCTTCCGGCCCACCGCGGCGACGAGGTGACGGCGGAGGTGATCGACGGCCCGCAATCAGTCGTGTTCGATGAGGCTGAAAACCGGCTGCATGTGCAGAAGGCCATTCTGGCGCGAAGCATGGGTAAGGCTTGAGATGGCAGAACACGATCTGGATATGTTCATCGACAGCGCGCCGCTGCGTGATGATTGCGTGCTGCCCTACCGCGTCGTGCGAGCGGGCGCCAGCGGCCGTGTTGTGCGGCTGGGTGCAGCCCTTGATCAGGTGTTGAGCGGTCACGACTATCCCGAGCCGGTCTCGCAGCTGCTGGGCCAGGCAGTGGCGGTGACGGCATTGCTCGGCGCCTCGCTCAAGATCGAGGGCAAATTCATCCTGCAAACCAATACCGATGGGCCTGTCGACATGCTGGTGGCCGACTACCGGTCACAGGGCGAATTGCGCGGCTATGCGCATTTCGATGCCGACAAAGTTGCCGCACTCGGCAAGGACGGCGACATCGATATGAGTCAATTGCTGGGGCACGGCCATCTGGCCATGACGATCGATCAGGGCCCCGACACGGACCGCTATCAAGGCATCGTGGCGCTCGATGGCGACGATCTGAATGCCGCGGCTGATACCTATTTCCGCCAATCAGAGCAGCTGCCCACATTCATCCGCGTTGCGGTGGCGCGCCATTACGATGGAGCGGCGAGCGCGTGGACCTGGCGGGCCGGCGGTCTCATCGTCCAACAGCTGAGCGAAGAAGGCGGCCGGGCCACGATGGAAAGCCCGGTCCGCGATGTCGCGGCCGAGGAGGCCGAAGATTGGAATCGCGTCAATCTGCTGGCCAAAACGGTCGAGGATCATGAGCTGCTCGATCCCATGCTCACCTCCGAGCGCCTGCTCTACCGACTGTTTCATGAAGAGCGCGTGCGGGTCTATGAACCGCAGTTGCTGGCCGCCTATTGCCGCTGCTCGGAAAAGCGCGTCGAAAACATCATGCAGCGCTTCTCGGATGAGGATTTGAGCGACATGGTCGAAGACGGCAAGATCGTCGTCACGTGCGAATTCTGTGGTGCGCGCTACAGCTTCGCGCCAGACCATTTCGACAAAGGATCAAATCAAGAGGCTTAACGGTCCGGGCTCATCAGGCGCTGGCGTGGCCGACCAAGCGCTTCAAAAAGGCGCTGCATTCCTCGATCTGCGCGATCTCGATGAACTCGTCGGCCGTATGGGCCTGTTCGGGCTGGCCCGGTCCGCACACGACGGCTGGCGCATCGGCCTGTTCGAAGAGGCCAGCCTCGGTGCCGTAAGGCACGGCGTGGAGCGCGTTTTCCTGCGCCAGCTGCAAAGCCAGCGAAACCGCCTCCGAACCCTCGCGCGCGGCGAATGACGGCACTTCGTTGATCTTGCGCGTATTGATCGCCGGTTCATCGCGTACCGCACGCATGGCGGGCAGCAGCTTGGTGTTGGCGAATTCCTCAAGCCGGCGGGGAATTTCTTCCGGATCGGTCGCCGGTACGTTGCGGAACTGCCAGGTGATGCGGCACGACTGAGGCACGATGTTGACGGCTTCGCCGCCTTCGATGGTGGCGACGGTCAGCGTCGTGCAGGGCGGGTCGAAACGCTCGCCATCGGCCCGCTGGCGCAGCTCGGATGCCAAGCGCTCGATCTCGGCGATGAATTGCGCACCGAATTCAATCGCGTTGACGCCGATATGGGGCATCGAATTGTGTGCCGCCCGGCCGACGATCTCGGTCTCGAAGGCGTGGATACCCTTATGGGCGTCGATGACCCTCATGGCGGTTGGTTCACCAACGATGACGATGGCCGGTTTGGCGAATTGCTGGCCGAACTGTTTGATGATGCCGCGCACGCCGATGCAGCCGACCTCCTCATCATAGGAGAAAGCAAGATGGATCGGATGCTTGAGATTGGCTTGGGCGAAATCGGGTACGGCAGCGAGCGCGCAGGCGACAAAGCCTTTCATGTCGACGGTTCCCCGCCCATAGAGCTTGCCTTCGGCTTCGCGCAGCTCGAAGGGATCGCTCGTCCAGTTCTGCCCAGTCACCGGCACCACGTCCAGATGGCCTGAAAGGGCGATGCCGGGGGCGTTTTCCGGCCCGATGGTCGCGAATAGATTGGCTTTTTTGCCGTCTTCGCTCTCGATCCGGTGGCAGCTGATGCCGTGGCCTGCGAGATAGTCGGCGATGAAGTCGACGATCGGCAGATTCGACTTGTGGCTGATGCTGTCAAAGGCGATCAGGCGGGCGAGCATTTCCTTGGGCGAATATCGGTCGCTCATGGCGCGGTCTGCGCTCCTTGTCGGCGGGCTGTCTGGGGTGGAGCTGAGAATGGGCACATGCACTGGCGGTTGCAAGGGAAGATCGGAAAATGGCATTTTGTTCGTCAAATGTTCGCGAGCGACCCTATGATCGCCACACCTGGGTAACCATTTATGGGTTCAGGCGACGGGTTGTGCCCGTTCGATCCGTATAATTGACTGTTAGCGACGTGTTTTAGAGGTCCATGGCCCGAGCTCCAAAATCTACAGCGCGCAAAAGCGCGCCGAAACGCGCTGCCGCAAAACGTGGCGGCGCGCCGCGCAAGCCTGCGCGCCAAACCGGTGTGCTGGCCGACCTCAAGGCCCTGTTTGCTAAACTGCTGGCGCGCCAAGAGGTGAAATGGCTGATCGCATCGCTTCAGTCCCTGGGCGCACGCGCGCCGGGCGCGCTCAAGACGCTCTTTAAGCTGCCGGGTGATTTACGCACCATGGGCCAGACCGCCAAAATCGCCGTACCGCTGTTGGTGCTCGCATTGGGTGCTGTGTCCTATGCGGGCCTCAAGGCCACGCGGCCCGACATCGCCGGACGCGATCAGCAGGAAAAGGTGTGGCCCGTGCGGGCGGCCGAGATCGAATTCACCAATCACAGCCCTGAAATCCGTCTATACGGCGTCATCATTCCAGGTCGCCAGGTGGAGTTGCGGGCGCTGGTTGCGGGACAGGTGATCGAGGCTGGCAAGAATCTTCGAAACGGCGGCGTGGTAAAAAAAGGCGACGTGTTGCTGCGCATCGATCCGTTCGAATACGAAGGCGCATTGGTCGAGACCAAGGCCCAGCTCGCCGAGGCAAAAGCGCGGCTCAAGGAAATTCAGGCCATGATCAAGAGCGAGCAGGATTCGCTCGCCAATTCCCGCGAACAGCTGGTGCTGGCAAAGCGCGATCTGGCGCGCGCCGAACCGTTGGTGGCGCGAGGTTCTGTTTCGAAAAAACTGGCCGATGATCGCCGCATGGTGGTCAGCGAGCGCAAACAGGCGGTCGAATTGCGCCTCAACAATTTCGACATTCAAAAAGCCAAGGCCGAGCAACAGGCCGCCACGATCACCCAACTGGAGTGGAAGGTGCGTCAGGCCGAACGAAATCTCGCCGATACCGTGTTGAAAGCACCGTTCGATGCGTATGTGAAAACCGCCAATGCCGATCTCGGCAGACTTTTGAACGTCAACGACGCGGTCGGAACGTTGTTGGACAGGGAGTGGATCGAGGCGCGCTTCACCCTGACCGACAGTCAATACGGGCGCATCGTCACCAAGGACACCAAGGTCACCGGCCGCACCATCAAGGTGTTGTGGCGGGTGCGCGAGGAGCCGATCGAATACGAAGCGGTGATCGAACGCGTGGCAGCAGAGATCGAGTCCCAAGATGGCGGCGTCGAAGTCTATGCGCGCCTCAAGGACCCGCTCAATCCCATTCCCATTCGCTCGGGCGCTTTTGTCGAAGTCGAGGCGCGTGACCGGGCCTACACCAATGTCACCCGCTTGCCCCAGGCGGCCCTTTATGACGGCAACAAGGTGTTCGTCATCGTCGATGGACGTTTGGCCGAGCGCCGGGTGGAGATCGTCGGCACGGCGGACAATGACGTGCTGGTCAAGGGCGCCATCGCCAAGGGCGAGAGGGTGGTGGTGACCCGCTTGAGCAATGCCGGCGAGGGGCTCGCGGTCAAGGAGCACGCGGTTCCGTGAATGATCTGAACCCGTTTCACGGTCTGATACGGCTGTTCGTGCATCACCCGACGGCCTCGAATTTGTTGATGGCGGCACTGGTCGTGCTCGGCCTGTTTGGCGTCGTCCAGCTCAACACACAGTTTTTTCCAACGATCAAAGTTCCCAGCATCACCGTCGCGGTGACTTGGTCGGGAGCGAGCGCGGAGGATGTCGAAGAGAACATCTTGGATGCACTCGAGCCCGAGTTGCGGTTTCTCGACGACGTCGACGAGACGACTTCGGTGGCGCGCGAAGGGATTGGCGTCATCACGCTAGAATTTGCCTCCGGCACCGATATGGCCAAGGCGCTTGGAGATGTGGAACAGGCGGTCGATGGCGTGACAACGATGCCCGAAGACGCCGAAGATCCGAAAATCTCGCGCATTTCGTTTTTCGAACCCGTCGCCAAGATTGCCGTATCGGGTCCCTATAGCGAGCAGCAGCTGAAGGAATACGCCAAACAGCTGCGCGATGGCCTGCTGACGGCTGGTATCGACAAGGTGAATTTGACCGGCGCGCGCGACGAGGAAATCTGGGTGCGGGTGCGCGAGGCCGATCTGCGGCGGCTCGATCTAACGCTTGGCCAGGTGGCCGAGCGCGTGCGCAATGAAACGCGCGATCAGCCCTCCGGTATTTTGGAGGGCGACATCGAGCTGCAGTTGCGCGCACTGGCCGAGCGCAAGACGCCCGAGACGCTGGCGCGCATCGAAGTGAAATCTGCAGCTGGCGGTGAAAAAGTCATTCTAGGTGAGATTGCCGAAGTCGAGACGCAGTTCGACCGCGACCAGGCGATCGGCCAACAAGAGGGTTCGCAGGCGATCGAGCTCGCCGTGCTGCGTGCCGTCGGCGCCGACACGCTCAAGACAATGGCCGTGCTTGACGGCTATCTGACCAAGGCGCTGCCCGGATTGCCGGACAACCTCAATGTCAAAAAATATGATGTGAGCGGCAAATTCGTCGAACAGCGCCTGGGCATTCTTCTCAAGAATGGCCTGCAGGGTCTGGTTCTGGTGCTCGTCATATTGTTCATTTTTCTCGATGCCCGGGTGGCGTTTTGGGTGGCGGCCGGCATTCCGGTTGCCTTTTTGGCCACCCTCGCGGTGATGTGGGCGTCGGGCCAATCAATCAACATGATTTCGATGTTCGCGCTCATCATGATGCTCGGCGTCATCGTCGATGACGCCATCGTGGTGGGCGAGCACACCGCGACGCGCCAGGCAATGGGCGATACGCGAATTCAGGCCGCCGAGCGCGGCGCCATTCGCATGTTGGCGCCCGTGGTGGCGGCAACGCTCACCACCATGGCGGCCTTTTTTCCGATTTTTCTGATTCGTGATCAAATTGGCGACGTGATGCGCGCCATCCCGCTTGTCGCGATTTCAGTTCTGGCGGCGAGTGTGATCGAGTGTTTTCTCATTCTGCCCGGCCATCTGCGTCACGGCTTTGGCAAGATCAACCGCACCAAGTCGGGCTTGCGCGCGGCCTTCGACGGCCGCTTGGCCACCTTCCGCGATGGTCCGTTCCGCCGTTTCGTCGAACTTACCTATGACTGGCGCTACACCACCGTTGCCGCCAGCTTGGCGCTGCTGCTGTTGGCCTTCGGCCTGCTGGCTGGCGGGCGCGTAGGCTTTCATTTCTTTCCATCGCCCGAGCCCGAGAACATCACCGCCCATATCACCTTCGCGCCGGGCACGCCGCGCGACGAGCAGCGTGTCTCGCTGGTGGCGATCGAGGACGCCCTCAAGCGTGCCGAAGCCGGCATCAATGGTGGCGAGCGCTTGGTCGAGACGGGCTTTACGACGCTGGGCGTCTCCGGCCGTTCGCGTGGCGACAATCTCGCCCAGATTGCCGTTCAGCTGACGCCGAGTGAAATCCGCCAGACGCCGACAAAGGATGTCATTCGCGCTTGGCAGGCGGCGGTCGCACCGCTGCCGGGCGTCGATAAGGTGACAATTGTCGGGCGCCGCGGCGGCCCACCGGGCCGGGACGTCGATATCCAGCTGCGCGATGCATCTGTCGAGCAGCTGAAAGACGCCGCGCTCGAATTGCGCGCTGCCATGACGCGCTTTCCCGGTCTCTCGGCGATCGACGACGACCTGCCCTATGGCCGTCAGGAACTTATTTTGGAAGTCACGCCCCGCGGCACGGCGGCGGGCTTCACGGCCCAGTCGGTGGGGCGCCAGGTGCGCGATGCCTTCGAGGGTGCGATCGCCACCAAATTCGCCCGCAAGGACGAAGAGATCACCGTCAGGGTGAAGCGCATCCAAGAAGTGCCGGGCCATCACGCCTTGCGGCAGATTTATTTGCGCAGCCCGACCGGCCAACGCGTGCCCCTCACCGAGGTCGTGACGATCCGCGAGAAGGCGGGCTTTTCGGTCATCCAGCGCCGCGACGGAAGGCGAACTGTCTCGGTGACAGCCGACCTCGATCAGGAGGCGGGCGATTTGAGCGATGTGCTGGCCTGGCTCGACAAATCCATCATGCCCGAGCTCAAGCAAAAATATGATCTCGATTACGCCTATCGCGGTCGCGAGGAGGAGCGGCTGGAATCCTTCGCCGATCTGAAACTCGGCGGAATGCTCTCATTGACGCTGATCTACATCGTACTGGCATGGGTTTTCGCCAGCTACGCCAAGCCGCTGGCTGTCATGGCGATCATCCCATTCGGTATCGTCGGCGCAATCCTCGGCCATCTGGTGATGGGCGTGCCGCTCACCATCATTTCGATGATCGGCCTGCTTGGTCTCTCCGGCATCCTGGTGAACGATTCCATCATTTTGGTGAGCCAGGTCGTCCGCCGCAGAGCCGATGGCGATGATCTGGAAGAGGCCGCGATCGGCGCCAGTCAGGACCGTTTCCGCGCCGTGCTGCTCACCTCGCTCACCACCATTGGCGGTCTGCTGCCATTGCTGTTTGAAACCAGCCGCCAGGCGCAATTCCTCATCCCCATGGCGATCACGATGGTGTTTGGCTTGGCGGCCGCGACCGTTCTGGTGCTGGTTCTGGTGCCGAGTCTTATAGGTATCGGTGGGGATTTGGGCGCGTTCGGCGGCGAACTGAAGAAACGCCTTGGCCGCATGCGCAGCGAGATGGTCAAGCGCGCCTAACCGCGCCAGAAGCTCGGGCTGAGCAGCACCAACACCGCGAATATCTCGAGCCGGCCGACCAACATAGCGGCCGCAAGCACCCATTTGGCGGCGTCGGGCAGCGCGGCGTAGTTGCCGACCGGCCCGACCATCGCACCCAGGCCCGGACCGACATTTGCGATCGCGGAGGCGGCGGCTGAGAGCGACGTCATCAAGTCGAGCCCCATCAGGTTGAGCGCCGTCGCAGTCGCCACGAAACACGCCAGAAACGCGAAGATAAAGCCCATCACCGCGCCGGTGACGCTGCGCGGAATCGGCCGGCCATTATATTCCTCAACAAACACGCCCTTGGGGTAGATGGTCTGACGCACGCGGCAGCGGATCACCTCGAACATCACCTGAAAGCGGAAGATCTTGATGCCGCACGATGTGGAGCCCGAGCAGCCGCCGATGAACATCACCATGAAGAACACCACCACCGCCATGGAGCTCCAATTGTCATAGGCGGTCGTGGCGTAGCCCGTTCCCGTCATCACCGAAGTGACGTTGAAGAGCACGGTGATGAAGCGGGTGGGAATGGGTTCGGGCGGCGTGGTCTGATAGGCAATCCAGGCGAGCGCCGTGAACAGCGCCAGAATACCGAAAAACCAACGGACCTGGCTGTCGGCGAAAATCACGCTGGCGTCGCCGCGCAGGGCGCGCAAATAAAGCACGAACGGCAGCGAGCCGACGATCATGAACAAGATTGCGATCACCTCGATCAACTCATTCGAAAAATAGGCGAGCGAGGCGTCGTGGCTCGAAAAGCCTCCAGTCGCGATCGTCGTCATAGCGTGGATGATTGCATCGAAGATCGACATGCCGGCGATCGCGTAACACAGCGCGCAGAAAGCGGTGATCGCCCCATAGAATGCGATCAGCGATCCGGCGATCTGGGTCGCGCGCGGCAAGACCTTGCCTTCGAGCATGAAGCCCTCGACCCGGAACAGTTGCATACCGCCCACTTGCAGGATCGGCAGCACCGAGATCGCCATGACGATGATGCCGAGCCCGCCCAGCCATTGCAGCAAGGCGCGCCAGAGCAGAATGCCGGCCGGGGTTTCGTCCAGATTTGTCAAAATGGTGGCGCCCGTCGTTGTGATGCCCGACATGGCTTCGAAGAAGGCGTCCGTGTAGCTCAGCTCCATATGCGAGAAGGCAAAGGGCATCGCGCCAAGCGCGGTGAGCGACAGCCATGAAAGATTGGTCAACAGGAAGGCTTGTTTAACGCTGAACGTTTCGGCTCGGCCACGGTTGGCGATTGCCAGCGAGATGCCGATAAAGAGCGTCAGCAGCGAGGACATCGCGAACACGACCCAGTCGGCGTCGCCGATGGCGAGTTCGAACAGCGCCGGCAGCATCATGGCGCAGCCGAGCGTCGATAGCAGTACGCCGACAACCAGCAGCACCGGCTGGAGGTCGATCAGGGGAGACGCTCTTGCGGTTTGGTCGCTCATGGCCCGACACGGCCCCGCGATCGATGCGGGTCGTTAGTTGAGGGTTTGCCGCTCGAAGGGAGAATCGAGGGAAAAGGTCGGAATGTCGACATCGAATTCGGTGCCTGACGGTGTCTCCATTCGATAGGAACCCGCCATGAAGCCCGAAGGCGTGGTGAGCGGCGCGCCGGAGGTATAGGTGAATGACGTGCCCGGCTCGATCGTCGGTTCTTCGCCGACCACGCCCTGGCCGCGCACTTCTTGCAGTCCGCCGTTGGCGTCTGTGATGCGCCAATGGCGTTTGCGCAGACAGATGGATTCCTTGCTCTGGTTTTCGATTTCGACCGTATAGGACCAAAAATAATAGCCCTCCGTAGGCGAGGAATGCTCGACCACATAGGCGGGCTCGACGGTCACTTTTATCGCGTTCGTCGTGGCTTGGTACATGGCTCTGGCTTCTGTTCGACACCGCGCAAGCGGCAAGGGCAAGTGAGTCGCGCTGTTTTAGAGTCTAAGTCCTGCGGCCGCTTGGTCAATGTCCGCAAACAGATCAACCGTATCCTCCAGGCCGACCGAAATCCGCAGCAATCCGTCGCCGATGTCGAGCTCGTCACGGGCTTCGGCGCCGATCCGTTGGTGGGTGGTGGTGGCTGGATGGGTGATCAGACTTTTGACGTCACCCAGATTGTTCGAAATCTTGATCAACTGCAGCGCGTTTTGAAAGGCGAAAGCCGAAGCCTTGCCGCCCTTCAGCTCGAACGAGACGATTTGACCGCCGGCCGACATTTGCTTGATCGCCAACTCGTGCTGGGGGTGGCTCTCATGACCTGGGTAAAAGACGCGCGCCACTTCAGGGCGTTCGATCAGGAAGTTGGCCATTTGCTTGGCGCTGGCGCATTGGCGTTCCAGGCGGACGGCCAAGGTCTCAAGACCCTTGAGGCAAACCCAAGCGTTAAAAGGCGAAATCGACGGGCCCATATGTTTCAGCAAATCGAACACGTTCTTGTTGATGAACTCCTCGGGCCCCAAAATGACGCCGCCGAGGCACCGGCCCTGGCCGTCGATGTGCTTGGTGGCCGAATAGGCGACAATATCGGCGCCGAGTTCGAGCGGCTTTTGCAGCAGTGGCGTGGCGAACACATTGTCGACAGTCACGAGCGCGCCTGCCGCGTGCGCAATCTCCGAGACACGTGGAATATCGACGATCTCAAGCGTTGGATTGGTTGGGGACTCGAAAAAGAACGCCTTGGTGTTGGGGCGCACCGCCGCCTGCCAAGCGTCCAGGTCACGGCCGTCAATCAGCGTTGTCTCGACGCCGAAGCGGGGCAGCAGATCGTTGACGATATAGTGGCATGAACCAAACAAAGCGCGGCCCGCGACCACGTGGTCACCGGCTTTTAGCTGGGCCATGAGCGCGATCGTGACCGCCGCCATGCCGGTCGCGGTGGCGCGCGCGGCGGGCGCGCCTTCGAGCATCCGAACGCGCTCTTCGAACATCGCCACGGTTGGGTTTTCGTAGCGCGAATAAACAAACCCGCCCGTTTCGCCCTTGAAGCGGCCTTCGGCCGATTCCGCGGACTCGTGCACAAACCCGCTCGTTAGATAGAGCGCTTCGGAGGTCTCCTGAAATTCGCTTCTGAGCTGTCCGCCATGGACGAGCTGGGTGGCGGTTTGCCAGCCCGAGGCGTCGGGATTGAGCTTGCTCGATGCGGCCATTGGTCCTCTCCTGGCTGACGCGCCGCGGCAGCGCGCCTGGATGCGCAATGCGTGCGCCGCGCAACAAAAAACCCGGCCGAGCAATTCGCTTCAGACCGGGTTCGCACCCTCGGCCCTTTTAGCGAGTTGTTTAACGTGGCTGCAAGCCGGCCGGCCAAATCACCACGAGGGCGCGATTATCGCGCCTCCAGCGCTTGCGTCAAGGGCTGCGTCAAGCCGGCCTGCGAGGCAATCAGCTGACGCGTTTGAGCTGGGGGTCTCTTTCGCCCATGGCATAGCGCGCCACATCGACCGCATCGATCAACAGCGAGATCGTGTTGAGAACGATCAAAATGAGCAGCCAGAGCCCGAAGATGCCCGCCGCGCCATCGAGCCGGCCCGCCAGCCAGATCACCAGCGGCAACCAGGGCAGATGACCGAGCCCCAACAAGCGAACGAATCCCGCTTGCGTGAAAATGGCCACCTGAATGAGCATGGCGAAGACGGCGGCCACCAGAACCAGCTGCGCTTCGAGCGTTGAGATGAAGAACAGCGGCACCACGAAGTTTGCCGCAACAAGGACCATCATCCACACGACCCAATGCTTGGGCATGGTCATGGCCGTTCGCAAAAAGCTGATCATCGCCGTCATGACACGCTCCTCGTTGCGGGCTCATCCGAGCCACTATGTGTTCTTTGCCGCCCGCCCGCCACATCACAATTGCGCACGATAGTTTGACTGGCCCCACGGCAAGGCGGCCTGCCACACTCCAAGCTTCGTTCTCGCCGCGCGTTCCGGCGGGTGACCTGGAGACATCCCATGGCGCCAATGCGAACCTTGCTGCTCACACTGTTCCTGACCCTGCTGGCCGGCGCGGGCGCGGCCTCGCCCGATCTCTGGCGGGCGGAGGGGTGGAACACCGATTTCGCCAAGACGGCCATGCCCTTCTCCGACATCGTCTCGGGCGGTGTGGACAAGGATCAAATTCCATCCATCGACCGGCCTAAGTTTGCGAAGGCCGCCTCGACGATGCGCTACGGCGGGCGCGAGCCAGTTATCGAATTGCGGATTGGCGCCACCGCGCGCGCCTATCCGCTCAGCATTTTGACCTGGCACGAAATCGTAAATGACGAGATCGAAGGTCGGCCGGTCGCGGTGACCTATTGCCCACTGTGCAACGCGTCGATCGTCTTTGATCGGGCTCTCGACGGCCAGGTATTAGAGTTCGGCACCACCGGCAAGCTGCGCAAGTCGGATCTGGTTATGTATGACCGCCAGAGCGAGAGCTGGTGGCAGCAATTCACCGGTGAGGCGATCGTCGGCAAGCACACCGGCCGAAGCCTCAAAATGATCCCGTCACGCGTCGTGGCCTATGCGGATTTCCGCAAACGACATCCAGACGGCGAGGTCCTGGTTCCCGCCGGCCCTATGGGCGAAACCCCTATGTCGCATACGATGGCGGGCAGGCGCCCTATGGCCTCTTTCGGGGAGAGCTGCCGGCCAATATCAATCCAATGGCGCGCGTGGTCATTGCGCGGCGCGGCGAGGCCGTGGTTGCTGTTTCGCTGGCCCATTTGCGGCAAAAAGGCCAACTCGAAACCGGTGATGTGAAATTCAGTTGGGTGGAGGGTGTCGCCAGCGCGCTCGACAGCGAGAACATCTCAAAGGGCCGCGAGGTCGGCGCCGTCGAGGCC
Source organism: Hyphomicrobiales bacterium (assembly GCA_021775595.1). Lineage (GTDB taxonomy): Bacteria > Pseudomonadota > Alphaproteobacteria > Rhizobiales > Methyloligellaceae > JAJFHN01. Next base: position 3,008 of record JAJFHN010000062.1, on the reverse strand, counting down.
GTCGATGCAGCCGGCGGACAGGCGCTGGTGCACGACGTCACCTTTGCCTTCGTGCTGTTTGCCTTTCACCCGGACGCACCCGTCTGGACGAAAAAGGGACGCATAAAGCTCAAGGGCCAAACAACGGGATAAAAAGAAAACAGCTTGGACGCGCCCAACGCCCTGAAGGTCTTCCTCTGACCATGTGTGCGTATTACAAGGGCCGCTCCCTGCCGTAATGTCGGCGGAGAATTTGGCGCGGCGGCATCGCGGCTGAGAAGGAGAGTGCAATGGGACTGTTGGTCGAAGGCCAGTGGCGGGACAAGGGTCCGAGTACGCCGGGTTCCACCAAGGGCCGCTTCGTCCGGCAACAATCCCAATTCCGCAATTGGATCACGCCGGATGGCGCTGCGGGTCCAAGCGGCGTGGCGGGCTTCAAGGCCGAGCCCGGCCGCTATCACCTTTATGTCGCCCATCCCTGCCCCTGGGCGCACAGGACCGTCATATTCCGCGCGCTGAAGGGCTTGGAAGAGGCGATCTCGCTCTCGGTCGTCCACTGGTTCATGGGCGACCATGGCTGGACCTTTGACGAGGCCGACGGCGTCATCCCAGATCCCGTTCACGGCGCGAATTATATCTATGAAATCTATACGGCCGCGATGGCCGACTACAGCGGCCGGGCCACCGTGCCCGTCCTGTGGGACAAACAGCAAGCGACGATGGTCTCAAACGAATCTTCGGAGATCATCCGCATGTTGAACTCGGCCTTTGACGGCGTCGGAGCGACGCCCGGCGACTACTATCCCGAGCCGCTGCGCGAAGAAATCGACGATCTCAACGCGACGATTTACGACACCGTCAACAACGGCGTCTACAAGGCGGGGTTCGCCACAAGCCAAGAGGCTTACGTGGAAGCGGTCATCCCGATGTTTGAGACGCTCGACGTCTTGGAGGAGCGCCTGTCAGATCAACGCTATTTGGTTGGCTCCGGCCCGACCGAGGCCGACTGGCGGCTCTTCACCACACTGGTGCGGTTCGATCCGGTCTATGTCGGGCACTTCAAATGCAATCTGCGGCGGATCGCCGACTACCCAAATCTGTCGGAATATGTGCGCGATCTCTACCAGCACCCGGGTGTCGCTCCGACCGTGCGTATGGACCACATCAAGTCGCACTATTACGGCAGTCACCTCTCCATCAATCCGACCGGCGTTGTGCCCTTGGGTCCGGAGATCGATTTTGAAGCGCCGCACACGCGCGCTCGGTTCTCCTAAGGGTGGTGATTAAAAGCTGAATTTAAAATACATCTTTGAGAAACGATCAAATCCGCGACGCCTATTAGCGCGATAGCTTCGCCAACTCGCCATCCAGGGCTTTTCGATGCGCGGCGTCGCGTTTGAGCACCCACCAATAGGCGTAGATGAAGCCGAGAAACCAAGTCGAGCTGGCAATCGCGCGAATGTAAAAAGCTGCATCGGCGAGAAACATGCCGCCAAAAACGCCCGGCACAATCAACATGAACCAGACCGTGTAACGCTCGAGCCTGGTGGGCTCAGGCGCGATGGCCCGGGCGCGCTCTTTGGCGATCTCTCTTAGGCGGTCTTCTTCAGCCATGCCCAAATTCCTAGGGCAGAATGCTGGATATTGGCAAGCCGCCAGGTCGGCAGGCAAAAATCGTGGAAGGCAGGTCTTGGCCCTAGTCGGCCTCGCCCAAGGGAAGCGTCAGGCGCGCTTTGGTGTCGAGGCCGTCTTGGGAGGCGCCCATGTCGAGCTTGACGAATCCGGTCGGCGATACGTTGCCGAGACCCAAGCCTGCGAGCGATGAGCCAATTCCGCCCCGCAGGCTCCAGCCTTGAAGTTCGGTATCATAAGTGAACCAGTCGCCGCCAAAGGTGACGAGCAGGCCGTTGACCAATGTGACATCGAGGCCGCCGCCGATATTGAGGCCGGTCTCGCTGGTCGAGAAGACCGCGCCGGTCGAAGTGGTGAAGCTGCCGTCGTTCTGGAAGTCCCAGATGCCCCTGATATGGGCCTGGGGCGAGACGCTTGCGATCGCGCCAGTGCCCGCGATTGTGGTGCCGATGGTCGGGCCATAGGTGAGACGGCCGAGCTCAAGCTCTTGGCCTTGGATGGCGTTGCCCGCGCTGTCGGTGAAGTTGTCATTGTCTTGCGTTGTGTAGAGCAGGTTCACGCGCGGTTCGACCCAGTAGCGGCTCAACTGGAAGCGCTTGTCGACGCGCGCCTCGAAGGTCCATTGGTCGCTGTCGAAGTCGCCCTTGGCGCCAGCGATCGTAATGTCGCTATCGCCGTGCTCGTAAAGCCCGCTCACCAAGAGCCGTGAATCCATCGGCAGGCCGAGAATGGCAAACAGCCCGCCGCCATAGAACTGGCTTTCGAGGTCCGCTTGCAGCGCGGTCGAGTCAACCTCGCCCTCGCGGTAGCGGCCGAATGCGCCGATCTTGCTCGTCTCGTTCAAGGCGTAGCTGGAGCCAACCGTCAGCCACCAGAGGTGCCCGTCGCGGTCGGCAGTCTTCTGATCATCATCGAAATCCACATAACGGCCCGAGACCCAGGCGTTGAAGGGTGAGTCATAGGCCGCCCCGCCGGCCTTGCCTCCGCCGGCACCCAGACCAAGCGCGTCGTCCTTGGCGCCATTGGCCAACATTTGCTGGAGATCCATGCGGAAGTTGAAGCCCTTGTCGGGGCCTGGAGCATCGCGTGCGGCAAGACCAATGCCGCCCAGAGCGCGCTCTGCATCGGGCCGCAGCGGATCGTAGGGAACCGGGCTGTGGGGATAGCTTTGCGTGACGGGGCGGCTGGTGAGTCCGGTCGGTGCCAAGGAGAGGCCGCTGCCGCTGCCGCCGCCAAAGATCGAGACGCCTTCGTCATCGAAGATCGAGCCGCCCACCTGGTTCAGCGAGTTCGACAGGCTGCCCGTGATGTTCGAGCGGTCGCGGTTGGTGAGGCCGGAGCCGCCGGGCGTGCCGAATGCGCCGCCGGTGACCATGACATTGCTCGTAGTGATGGTT
>JAJFHN010000061.1 GCA_021775595.1 Hyphomicrobiales bacterium | reverse complement strand
ACCCATTAGGGGCGGTGAGTTCGTCTGGGGCGTGGGTCCGAATCGTTTGCTTCCTACCGCGACCGACCCCCGCCTCGGTACCGGAAAGTGGGGCGTGGGCCCGTCGGCGGTGGCGCTCGTCCTCGTCAAGCCGTTCGTAGTGGGCGCCGTTGTCGGAAACACTTGGTCGGTTGGAGGCGACAGCGGCCGTGAAGACGTCAATCTTTTCGTGGGGCAGTACTTCATCAATTACAACTTGCCTGAGGGCTGGTACCTGACGTCATCGCCCGTCATCACGGCCAATTGGGAAGCCGACAGTGACGAGCGCTGGACCGTTCCGTTTGGCGGCGGCGTAGGCCGCGTCTTCAACATCGGCGAGCAGCCGGTAAACGCTCAAATTCAAGCCTTCTCGAATGTCATCACGCCAGACAATGGCGGCGCCAACTGGCAGCTGCGCGCGCAGATGACGTTCTTGTTTCCGCAGCGCTAGCGCCAGACAAAGTTGAGACAACAGATGATAAAAGCAATCCGAAAAGGCCTGGCCATCTGCATCGCCTCTGCCGTGGTGGCGCTTGCCGGAATGACGGCGTCGTTCGCGGCTGGAGCGAACTTGGATGACGGTCTGGCGCCGGGCTCCCAGTGGGAGTTGGAAGTCAGGCCCTATGCCTGGGTGCTGTTTATCACCGGCAGCGACACGCTCGGCGCCAACACCCAGGACATCGATACCAATCTGTTCGAGCTCATTGAGGAGAGCAACGAGATTTATGCCCTGATGGGATATCAGGAGCTGCGCAAGGGGCGGCTCGGGATCTTTGCAGACGTCGCCTGGGCCAAGCTCAATGTCAGCACCTCGACGGTAAAGACCGCCAATCCGATCGCCGGCTTGAATGTCAATGTGGTGGCCGATGCCGATATCTGGTTCGACTTGGCTATCGCCGAAGCCGGCGTGGCATTTGAAATCGCCAATTGGAACGCTTCAGCGCCCTCGCTGAAAGACCACGGCGCCTTCGTCCCCGCGACCGCGTTGGATTTCATTGGCGGCGCGCGTTACTGGTGGCTGAAACCCGATGTCGATCTCAACGTTACTGCTGCGGTCAACATCCCGGCGCTTGGTCTGACACGGACGGCTGGCGGCAGGATATCGGCCCAGCCGGTCTTCGACTGGTGGGATCCGTTCATCGGCTTTCGGGTGCGCCATAAACCCCGCGAGGGCCAGGAGTTCTTCCTCAAAGGCGACATCGGCGGGTTTGGCATCGGCAGCGACATCACCTGGCAGGCCGCAACGGGCTACAGCTTCCAGACGCGGCTGCTCGGCATTCCGATGACGAGCTATCTGGGCTACCGCGCGCTCTATATCGACTATGAGCAGGGCAGCGGCAGCCGCACCTTCGGACTCGATACCCTGTGGCATGGCCCGGTGCTTGGCAGCAAATTCACTTGGTGATTTGAGCGGCAGCCGACCACCGCTTGCTGGCCACCCTGCTAAAAAATGCGGGCCGGAAATGGCTCGGGTGCGCGACCACTCCGCATTGACAAACATGTTTTCGTCCGATCAGACTTATCTGTGCGGCTGTCGGTAACATTGGCTGCAATCGTAAGTTGAATAGCCCGGTTGTGTTTGTTGGGAGGATATTGTGCGTCACTCAGTCTTTGTTTTGGAAAAACTGTTTCGCCTGAATTCACACGCGGTCGCAATTTTTGCAGCCGCGTTTTTTGTTTTGGTGCTCGGCAATCCCGCTCACGCACAAGACAAGAAGCCCAACATCCTGGTGATTTGGGGCGACGATATCGGCATGACCAACATCAGCGCCTATACGATGGGTCTGGTTGGCTACAAGACGCCGAACATCGACCGGATCGCCAAGGAAGGCATGATGTTCACCGACTATTACGGCGAGCAGTCCTGCACCGCGGGGCGTTCCGCCTACATCATGGGCCAAAGCGTGTATCGCACCGGACTGTCGAAGGTCGGCTTGCCCGGCGCCGAGGCCGGCATGAAAAAGGAAGATCCGACCATCGCCGGCCTGCTGAAGGCTCAGGGCTATATGACGGGCCAGTTCGGCAAGAACCATCTGGGCGACCGCGACGACATGTTGCCCTCAAATCACGGCTTCGATGAGTTCTTCGGAAATCTCTATCATTTGAACGCCGAGGAGGAGCCCGAAAACGAGGATTACCCCAAGGATCCAAAATTCAGGGAGCGCTGGGGTCCGCGCGGCGTGATCAAGTCCTCCGCCGACGGCAAAATCGAAGACACCGGCCCGCTCACCAAGAAGCGCATGGAAACCGTCGATGACGAGACGGTCGCGGCCGCGCTCGATTTCATCGACCGGGCGCACAAGGCTGGCCAGCCCTTCTATGTCTGGTGGAACGGCACGCGCATGCATTTCCGTACGCATGTGAAGAAAGAACTGCGCGGGATTTCCGGCCAGGACGAATACGCCGATGGCATGGTCGAGCATGACATGCATGTCGGGCAGTTGCTGAAGAAGCTCGATGAGCTTGGCATCGCCGACAATACGATTGTGCATTATTCGACCGACAACGGCGTCCATATGAACACCTGGCCCGATGCCGGCATGACGCCCTTCCGCGGTGAAAAGAACACCAACTGGGAAGGCGGCTGGCGGGTGCCCTCGATGGTGCGCTGGCCGGGCAAAATCAAGCCGGGACAGGTCTCCAACGACATCATGCACCACATGGACTGGCTGCCAACATTGGTGGCCGCGGCTGGCGATCCCGGCATCAAGGCGAAATTGAAGCGCGGCGGCGTGCCGGCCATTGGGCGCACCTACAAGGTGCATCTGGATGGCTACAACTTCCTGCCCTACCTGACAGGCGAAACGGAAGAGAGCCCGCGCAAAGAGATCTTCTATTTCTCCGATGACGGCGACCTGACGGCGTTGCGCTACAGCGACTGGAAGGCCTTGTTCATGGAGCAAAAAGAAGAAGCGACACTGCGGGCTTGGATCGAACCATGGACGCCTCTTCGCGTGCCGCTGTTGTTCAATCTGCGGCGCGATCCCTATGAGCGCGCCTATTCAACATCCAACAGCTATTACGACTGGATGATCGATCGCGTGTTTTTGCTCGTGCCCGCTCAAGCCTATGTGGCGAACTTCCTGGAGTCCTTTAAGGAGTTTCCGCCGCGGCAAAAAGCGGCGAGTTTCACGATCGATCAGGTGATGGAAAAGCTCACGGTTCCATCAGGGGCTCAGTAGCCAAGTCGCATGGGATCGCTGGTAAATCGAGTTAAGGCGTTGGCTTCGGCAAACATCAGATTGCCGCACGCTCTGCGTGCGGCTTTGTTCGCGCTCGCTCTCGCGGGCCTGGTGTGGATGCCACCGCCCGCCTGGTCGGCCGACGACCCGCTGCCATCGTGGAACGACAGCGCCAGCAAGCTCGCCATCGTCGATTTCGTTCGGCAGACAACCGACCCCAAAAGCGAACATTTCGTGCCGCCGGAGGAGCGCATCGCGACCTTCGACAACGACGGAACGCTGTGGGCGGAAAAACCGTTCTACTTTCAGCTCGCCTTCGCGCTCGACCGCGTCAAGGAACTGGGCAAGGACCACCCCGAATGGGCCGAAAAGAGTCCGGCCCTGAAGGCTGCGATGGCTGGCGATCTGGATGGCGTCCTCAAACAGGGCAAAAAGGGACTGTTGGAGATCGTTGCCGTCTCGCACGCCGGCATGACGGAAGCTGAGTTTGCGGCGATCGTCAGCGATTGGATCAAGACGGCCAAACATCCCAAATTCGACAAGCCCTATAATGCGCTCGTCTACCAGCCCATGCTGGAGGTTCTGAATTACCTTCGCGACAACGGTTTCAAAACCTACATCACATCGGGCGGCGGCATCGCTTTCATGCGGCCCTGGGCGCCGGAGATCTATGGCATTCCGCCCGAGCAGATCATCGGCTCGTCGATCAAGACGAAATTCGAGCTTCGCGACGGCAAGCCTGTGCTCGTCCGTCTGCCGGAAATTGATTTCATCGACGACAAGGCGGAAAAGCCGGTTGGCATCAACAAGTTCATCGGGCGCCGGCCGATCGCGTCATTCGGCAATTCGGATGGCGATCATGAAATGCTGCAATGGGCGGCGGCGGGCGATGGATTGAGCCTGCAGGTGATCGTTCATCACACCGACGACAAGCGGGAATGGGCCTATGACCGCGATTCACATGTCGGACGGCTCGACAAGGCGTTGGATCAGGCCCAGTCAGACGGCTGGGTTGTCGTCGACATGAAGAACGACTGGAAAACAGTGTTTCCGCCCCAATGAAGACGAAACACGTCATCTTGGCGATCGGAGCGCTGTCTCTCGTCGTGCTGTTGCTGTCACCCGGCGCTCAATCCGCTACCCCGCAGAAATCATGTCTTGAAGAGTCTGCCGATCAGGTCTGGCTGCCGGGAGGCTCGTTCCCGATGGGCAGCGACCGGGCCTATCCGAGCGAGCGGCCCGCACACGACGTTAGGATCGATGGGTTTTGGATCGATGCTCATGAGGTGACCAATCGGCAATTCGCCAAGTTCGTCGACGAGACGAAATACGTCACGCTCGCCGAGCGGACACCGGAGCCGATTCCAAACGCGCCGCCTGAAATGCTGAAGCCCGGCTCGGGCGTCTTCGTGCAGCCTGACCGGGTGACCTCGCAAGATATCCGTCAATGGTGGCGCTATACGCCGGGCGCCGATTGGCGTCATCCCGAAGGTCCAAAAAGCACGATCGAGGGCCGCGAGAATTATCCGGTCGTGCATGTCGCCTTCGAAGACGCTGTTGCTTACGCCAA
>JAJFHN010000007.1 GCA_021775595.1 Hyphomicrobiales bacterium | reverse complement strand
AGCTTCGATCTCTCGTCCTTGAAATTTTGCATCTCGGGCGGCGCGCCCCTACCGATCGAGGTGAAGAAACGCTTCGAGGAAGTCAGCAGTTGTTCCTTGGTTGAGGGTTATGGCTTGAGCGAAACGTCGCCCGTTGCGACGTGCAATCCGGTCGAGGGGCCGGTCAAAGACGGCTCCATCGGCATTCCCGTGCCCCAAACCGTTATCTCCATCCGCGCCATAGACAATTCTGAAAAAGAGCTCGGCATCGGCGAGGATGGCGAAATCTGCATTCAGGGGCCTCAAGTCATGACGGGCTATTGGAACAAGCCCGACGACACGCGCGACACATTCACCGGCGATTTCTTCCGCACCGGCGACGTTGGCCATATGGACGACGAGGGCTTCACCTTCATCATCGATCGTCTCAAGGATATGATCAACGCCTCGGGCTTCAAGATCTATCCCCGCCGGATCGAAGAGGCGATTTACGAGCACCCGGCGGTCGAAGAGGTGACCGTGGTTGGCATCCCCGACGAGTATCGCGGCGAGGCGCCCAAAGCCTTCGTAAAACTCAAAAAAGATCAGACCGCGAGCGACGACGACATCATGAAGTTTCTGGTGCCGAAAATCTCGAAACTCGAAATGCCCAGCGAAATCGAATTCCGCGACGAGCTGCCCAAGACCATGGTCGGCAAATTGTCGAAGAAGGAATTGCGCGCCGAGGAAGAGGACAAATAAGCCCGACTGCAACCGCGGCCACGCGCGTCAAACTGGATTCGGCCTGACGCGCCAGCGACGGCTACATTCCTCGCTGTTTCGCAAAACATTAAGCGTTTTCAGTCTCTTGCCTCAGGGAGCACAAGGAACGTCACTGCAAAATCGCGCAAATTGCGTGTATCAATTTGCTGCGCTGCAGCAAGTTGTCGCCGACTCGGCAAACAACTGTCTGAAAATTATGATTATTGCTTGTAATTAGCTGCGTCTGTGCTGGTCAATTACATGGATGGCTGTGCCATCCCTGCAACGATTGCAATAAATATGGCACGCCAAAATCAATTCTCACTTGTCTTGCCCACACTCCCGCACTCTATAATTGCTGCAAGTTCGGCACTACGAGCAAACAATTTGCCGGGTTGAATGGCAAAAACGAACGCATCAAACGAGGGGAAACTACAATAATAACAAGAATATAGCCGTCCAAAACGCGGCGCCAGCGGGGGACAAAATGCAAGCATTCAAGGGTTCATCACACAGCAAGCGCGTTTCATTCGTCTCGGCGATCATCTTGGCCGCTTTCGCGGGCGACGTCTCGGCCGGCGGTTTCGCCATTCGCGAACAGTCTTCGTCTTTCATGGGTTCGTCCTTCGCCGGCAACGCGGCCGGCGGTGACTTGAGCTCCATGTATTGGAATTCGGCCGCATTGGGCCTGCTCGATGCGCCGAGAAAGGTCGAGGGTCACGCCGCGTTGATCCTGCCCGACTCCGAAATCACCGCGCAGGCTGGCACCACGCCGACGCTGCCCAATATTGGCGTTTCAACCGAAATCGGAAACTGGGCCATCGTGGGCTCGACCTATGCGGGCTATCAAGTAAGCCCGACGATCAATATCGGCGTCGCCATCAACTCACCCTATGGTCTCGTCACCGAGCCTGAAGACCGCAATTGGGCGGGTCAGTATCACAACCGCACATCAAAGCTCTTCACCACGACCGTGAACCCGGTCGCTTCGATCAAACTGGGGCCCAAGGTCATTTTCGGCGCAGGCGCGCAGATCAATTATTCGCGGGTGACGCTGAAGACCAACCCATCCTTTGCCACGCCGAACGAGAACAGCACATCGCTCACCGGCGACGACTACGCATTCGGATACACCGTTGGCGCCATCGTGATGCCATTCGAAGGCACGCGCGTCGGCATCGGTTATCGCAGCTCGCTCAGTCTCAACATCGAGGGCGATGTGCGGGTGGCAGGCGACTTCGCCTCCGGTGTCGTTATCGGTAACCAGCTCTTTGCGCCCGTCGACGTTCATGCCGATCTGCCGTTGCCGCAGATCCTGACGCTCAGCCTCAACCAAGCCATCACGCAGAACATCCGTCTGCTGGGCACCGTCGAATGGACCCATTGGTCGAAGCTCGGCACCGTTCCCGTCGTGGCGCAGTCGACCGGCGGTCTGGTCAATGCCGCCCCGATTGTCGGGCCGATCACGCCGGGCCGCACCGTCACCACGCTCGAGTTCGAATGGGACGACGGTTGGTTCTACTCGGTTGGCGGCGAACTTGACGTCAACGACCGTTTGACGCTCCGCAGCGGCGTCGCTTGGGAAGAATCACCCGTCGACAACGCCACGCAGCGTTCGACCGCGGTGCCCGATTCCGACCGCGTCTGGCTCAGCTTCGGCGGTACCTTCGATTACAATGAGCGGATCGCTCTCGATCTCGCTTACACCCACATCTGGTTCGCCACGGGTCCCATTGAGCGCAACGCGGCCGCGTCGGCCCTGACCGGGCTCGGCGTAACGTCGTCCGTAACGCTGGTGGGCGAAGCCAAGACCTCGACCGACATCATAGCCGGTTCCGTCAAAATCAAACTGGGCGGTACCGAGGGCTAATACAGCCAATACACATCTAACGAACGCGCAAGACGGCCCGGCAGTCCCGGGCCGTTTTTGTATTCAAAACCGCTTTTCCGGTCCTAAGATCGAGGGGTATGCGACCCCAGCAGCACCAGATCACCGTTCAAGACGGCGCCAATCTCGCCGCGACCTTGTTCGAGCCCGATCGCACGCCGAGCAAAGCCATCATCCTGCACGGCGCAACGGGCGTGCCGCAAAGCTACTACGCTAAATTCGCCACCTGGCTGGCCGCGCGCGAAGCCGCCTGTGTCGCCACTTACGATTATCGCGATACGGCGGCCTCTGCCACCGGCCACATGAGAGCTTCGCCCGCAACGATGACCAATTGGGGCGTGGATGATCAGTCGGCCGCGCTCGACTGGTTGCACGCGCGCCAGCCGGGCGTTCCGCTCTGGGTGATCGGACATTCTCTGGGCGGCATGTTCTTGACGTCTCACCCCGGCGCCAACCAGATCGAGCGCGCCGTCATTGTGGCTGCAGGGCCAGCATTCTGGACCGATCATCCGCTCACCCTCATGCCGCAGATTGTTGCTTTTTGGTGGCTGATTGGACCACTGGCCACCGCGCTTTTCGGATATCTGCCAGGCCGTCTGCTCGGTCTTGGCGCCGACTTGCCGGGTGGGGTTTATTGGCAATGGCGGCGCTGGTGTCTCTCGCGCGACTTCTACCGGATCGATATCGGCAGCGCGCTGCCCGAGCCTGTGCCCACGCGCCTTACCTGCCCGCTTCGCATCGTAGGCATCGAGGACGACCCGATGATTCCACCCCGCGTGGCCGCTTCAATCGCCCAGTTCTACAGCCACGCGCAGATCGAACAACGCGTCATTTCGCCCAGAGATGTGGGCTCCACGGCGATCGGACATCTCAGTGTTTTCGCAGAGCGCAACCAGGCCTGTTGGCCGCGCTTGCTAAATTAGCGTCCTAAAGCAATCTAGCGATTGACCTTGCGCCAAACGCGCTGGCCGCACTCCATCGTGCCCGCCCGGCAGCCATTAACGTGAATCACGCCCTCGCTCACGACGCTGAGCTGGACCAGATACGTCTTGCCATCTTCGGGATTGTAGATCTTGCCGGACCATTTCTTCGAGCCGTTCTTCTTCAGTCCCGAAAACGTCGACAGACCGATGACGGGGCGGCTTTTCAGCTTCGGGTTCGGGTTGAGCTGGTCCTTCACCGGCCCACCGTCCGCACCCTTGGATTCGCGCAGCCAGATTATCTTGCTGCATATCGTCCCGCCGCACGAGGCGATCTGAACCTTCGCCATACCCTTGTGCGTCAGCCACACGCCTTCTGGGTCGTCGGCCAACGCAGCGCCGCCACCCATAACCATAGCCAAAATCGAAACCAACCAAGCCCAACGCCTCATAACGCCCCTCCCGATACCAATGAAAACCGCCCGCGCGTAACAGCGAGCGGCGTTTATGAGATCAGGAATAGCTTGACCATCAGCCCAGATCCGGTCGCTGGCGCTTGCGGCAGCTTTTTTGACCGGTGGTCCGATACAAAGGTCCGCTCTTGGCAGCTTGCCACCGTTCGACTGAGGCGAACGATGTGTTGCAGCCGGCGGATTACTCGGTCGTACCTCCCCAACCCTCTGGATAGGTTAGCATTCCGACCGGTTCTGTCGAGTATCTTTTGGCGTTATTGACGGCGAATAAAGCAATCAGATCCAGCGAATTTCAAGCGATTGCAAAATGCAAGGGCTGCCGCTTTTCCGCTGATCGGCCCCACTCGGACCCGGTACCAAATGCCGAGGTCGCCCAAATCAACGCGTTTGATGATTGGGCGCACTTCGCGAAGCAATTGGGGATTGCGCTGGCGCAAGTCGTAGAAGACCTGCATGGCCTCCTGCTCGTTTTGCCGGGCGGCGACCTGTACCAAATACCGTTCGCCATTGCCGGCACTCCGCCGCTGGTCGGACTGGGGCGGCAAGGCCGCGACCTGGCGGTTTTCCTGAGCCGTACGTGGGCGCGGCGGGGCGCTGGGCGCCGGCTGAGGCGCATTGAATGCGGCTGGCGGCGGCGGCGCGGGAGGCGCCGGCGGGGTTACCGCGGCTTGGCGCTGGGGTTGGATCGGTTGAGCAGCCGGCGGCGGCGCAGCGGCCGGTGGCAGTGCCGGTATCGCCGGAACAGCCTGCGTTTCGGCAGCGCGGCTCGCAGGCGCTTGGGCAGGTGGCGGCGCGGCTTGCTGTGCTGCGACCTGTGGCGGCGCCGGC
>JAJFHN010000060.1 GCA_021775595.1 Hyphomicrobiales bacterium | reverse complement strand
GGCCAGCCGTTTACGATTGGCCCGCGGGCGTGCACAGAATTGGTTCATGAAGCCCACCAACATGCAGTCTGGACGCGGCGCGCTCCGTCGCATTGCGATCCTCGGCGTGCCGATCAGCGTGCTCGATATGGGCCGCGCGCTCGCGTCGGTCACCGCGTTGATCGCTGGCGGCGGGCGGGGGCGCTATGTCTGTGCCTGCGACGTGCATTCGCTGATGCACGCCAGGCAAGACGAAACCCACATGGCCGCGCTGGCCGGCGCATCGATGGTGACGCCGGATGGTCAACCCCTGGTGTGGACCGCGCGCATGCGCGGAGAGACGGACATGGCGCGCGTGGCGGGCCCTGACCTGTTGCCGGCGCTCTGCGAGCACGGGATCAAACATGGCTGGCGGCACTATTTTTATGGCGGCGCCGAGGGCGTGGCCGACGAGCTCGGCAAACGCCTGTCTGAGCGTTTCCCCGGCCTGAAAGTAGCGGGCTGCGAGTCGCCGCCATTTGCACCCATGAGTGCGCGCGAGAAAGCCGAAGCCATCACGCGGATCAACGCCTCGCGGGCAGATATCGTCTGGGTGGGGCTGGGATGTCCCAAGCAAGAATTGTGGATGTCGACGCACGCAAAGGATCTGAATGGGCTCGCGGTGGGCGTGGGGGCCGCATTTGACTTTCATGCCGGGCGCGTGGGACGGGCTCCCGCCTGGGTCCAAAGGGCCGGGCTGGAATGGGCCCACCGGCTGCTGTCGGAGCCCGGGCGCTTGTGGCGGCGCTATGTGCTGATCGCGCCACGCTATGCGCTGTTGGCGGCTTCAGAAACGCTGATGCTGGCGTTAGGGCGGTGGCGCGGGCATGGCCCGTTGAGCGCCCGCTAGGTCAGCACTCTAGAGAAAAATCTGTTCGTCGGCGCCGACGGCCGTCCGCTGATGGCGGATTTCCGGCATAGGCGCTGCCGTGTGCCGGTAGGGTCCAGGTGGCGAGCTCGAAAACTGCGAGCGCTGGCGCATCGGTCCGACATAATTGTCGCTGACCACGAAAGGCTTGGGTCTGGAGACAAGCGCATGCAGCCGCCAATAGAGATCTTTGGGCGAAATCGGTTTGGCCATCATGCCGTGAATGCCGGCATCGCGGACTTTCAATACCTTGTAGTGATCGGGCTTGCCGGTGATCAAGAGGATGGGAACCCAGCGGTTGCGGCAGCTCTCGTCGTAGCGCACATGACGGGCGAAATCGGCCCCGTCGAGGTCGCCTAGGAAGAAGTCCAGGATCACCAAGTCAAAGGATTCGGCGTAGATATGCTTCAGTCCCTCGGGAACGCTGTGTGCCAGCTCGATTTGCTGGCAACCGAAGCCGCGGAGCATCTCGTGGAGAAGACGGCGCATCAGCGCGTGGTTCTCCACCACCAGGATTCTGAGTTTGGAAAAATCGACCGTCGACTGTTGCATCACGCATACACCACCAATCCGCTCAGCCTGACGCAGCATAGTTAAAAAAGCACTAGCACAAGCGCGCGAAGCAGCCGAAAGGGCTGGTGCGCCCGACCGCCATTGTGCCAATGTCTTGCGCCAATATGACCGCGTGAGGCGGGCAGGATGATGCGATGGTGAGGTTGCTTGGGTTCTTATGTGCTGCAGGATGTCTGTTGGCGGCGACAATTGCCGGCGTTCAGGCGCAGGACGGCGTTACGCGAACGGGCGAGCGGCTCGAGATCAATCGGCCGCGGCCCGACTACAAAGATGTCGAGCGCATCCGATTCCTGACCGACAGCGACTACCCGCCTTTCAACTATTTCGATGAGGAGGGCGCGCTCACCGGTTTCAATGTGGACCTGGCGCGGGCGATTTGCGACGAGTTGGTGGTCGAATGCGACGTGTCTCCGCTCGAGTGGGCCGAGTTGGTGCCAACGCTCAAACGGGACGAAGCCAACGCAATCATCGCTTCGATCCGGCCAAGCAAGACGTCAGTGGAAGACCTGGATTTTACCGAGAGCTATTACCACACGCCTGGCCGCTTCATGATACGCGGGGGCGGCGAAACGCCCGTGCTCAACGCGCAGGGCTTGGCCGGCAAGAAGATCGGCGTCGTGAAGGGAAGCGCGCACGAAGTTTTTCTGCGTGATTTCTTCAGTGATGGGGACATCAGGACCTACGAGCGGCCGGTGCAGACGATGCTGGCGCTGAAACAGGGCGCAGTCGACCTGGTGTTCGGTGACGGGATCTCGCTGATGTTCTGGATGAATGGCACGGCTTCGGAGCGTTGTTGCGAGTTTGTCGGTGGCCCCTATCTGGAAGCCAAGTATTTCGGCGAAGGCGTAGGCATTGCCGTCAAGCGGGGTGACCGCAAGATGCGCGATATTTTGGATTATGGACTGGAGCGCGTGCGCGAGAGCGGGCGCTACGAGGAACTGCTGCGGCGCTATTTCCCGATGCGTCTGCTCTGAGGCGGCGTCTTAGCGGGCTCTTTCCGGGTTTTCGGCCGCGATGCGCCTGGGCTGGTGAAGGGCAACTTCAAGCTCCAAACGAGACCGGTAGGCGCCTTGCTCTGATATGTCGACAGGCCGATGGTCATGCCCTGATGACCCTCCCGGGGCTGGGCGATATAGGTGCCGAAGAGCCGATCCCAGATCGCGAGATTGAAGCCATAATTTGAATCCGTCTCGGCATGGATGACCGAGTGGTGGACCCGGTGAAAGTCCGGCGTGACGATGGCGAGCCGAAGCAGCCCGTCGAGCCATTTCGGTAACTGGATGTTGGAGTGGTTGAACATGGCGCAGCCGTTCAAGATCACCTCGAAGATGACCACAGCCAAGGCAGCCGACCCCAGCGCCAGTACGACGACGATCTTCCACAACATGGAGAGTGCAATCTCGATCGGGTGGAAGCGGATGGCGGTTGTGACGTCGAAATCGACGTCGGAGTGGTGCATTTGGTGGAGGGCCCACAACATCGGGATCTTGTGGGAGGCGACATGCTGGCCGTAGATGGCCAGGTCGAGGACGATGACCGCGATCGTAATTTCGATCCATTGGGGCCAGTCCGTCCAGTTGAATAGACCCCAATTTTGCGTTTCGGCCCAAAGCGCCGCGCTGACGGCGGCCAACGGGATCACGAACAACGCCATGAGGCGTACAATAAGGCTGTCGATGCCGCCAATGGCGATGTTGGTGAACCAGCGCGCGCCCTTGGCGTGGTCCAATTTGCGGCTCGGGATCAGCAATTCAAGCAGCGCCATAACCGCGAATACGCCAGCGAAAATGCCTAAGCGCAGCGCGCCTTCGCCGATATTGCCGATAGTCTCCATGGATCCATCCCAGCGCGTCGCGCGCCGAGGGTCATCACTCCGGCGCGACCGGCTATATATTCATATAAGTTTATAGATCTAGCGGCGCAAGCGAGGCGCCCGCGGCGCACGGATGCGTGGCCTGGCGCGATTGATTGTGCGGCCCACACCGGGCACGCGGCGCACGCCGGGCACTCCACGCACTCCGCGCACCAGTCGACCACCTATGAGGTCGGCCCGGCGGAAGCGCACGCGCGGGTCGATGCGCAGGCGCCGTCCAACGAACGGAAAGGCGCGGCCAACACCGACACCGCCCAACCAGCGGCCGTTCCACTCAACCGCCCGGCTGATCACGCCACGGCGGCCGACATGGATAAAATAGCCCTTCTGGTCGAGGCTGTTGCATTCGCGGCCCGCGTTACAGACATCGACTGCGCCATCCATCAACAGAACGGCAATTTCGCCCTCGTCGTTGACGTAACCGTCGAACACGGTGCCGCGCACGCCGATCGAGGCGACCGGCGATTTGATGGTGTAGGCCGTCTTTTTGGCCGAGCCCGACATGAAACGGAAGGCGCCTTTGGTGGCGTTGATGATGATGTCGCCGTCTTTTTTTTCGGGGTCATAAACGAAGCGGTCGAGGGTGATCTGCGCGTTGGGCCCGACTGCGAGCTTGGTATCGTCCTGGAAGACGAATTCGCCCTCGCTCTCGTTGGACGTCTCGATGATTTCCTCTTGGTGGACCATGTCGCCCTTTTTGAGGGCGCGGGCGCTCGATTCGAGCTTGCCGACGACATCCTTCTTGACCGAGAAGGTGGTGCCGATTTGCAGGGGTGTGTTGAGGGCGGTGACGGGGGCTGCGGCCACGAGCAGCGCGCTGAGCACCAGAGTCGCCGGGCCGGACACCATGCGTGGGGCGTATGTCATGTCAGAGCGTCTCATTTCTAGACGCGCGGTCTGCCGCGCCGGAATGGCAGTTCCTCCTAGATGGGATCAGCATGTGCCGAAAATAAGACACGACACGACGGGATTTTTCGCTGGAATCTGAGAAAAACAGGGGTACTAGGCCGCCGCGAAAGCGTATCTTCAATAAAATTGGCTCGAAAACACCGATTTGCGGTGCGAAAATGGATCGACGCTCTTGGCTGGATTGGCTAGATTATTACGCTACGAATTCAAGGGCTAAGGCTTGCGCTCTATGTGAGTTCAGCAAACCGAATACGTCATTTGACACCGATCAAGTCATTTGGCGTTGCCAATGTGATACTGCTGATCCAGCATATTTGTGAAGGCGATTGAGCAATCGGGAGGATTGAATTATGGCTGACGCGCCATCGAAGAAAGAAGAGCTTGAAGAAGGTGTTTTCATTTTTAGGCTAGCCATCGGGATGGTAGCCACGTTGATTTTCTTGGGGCTGGTCGCATTTGCGGTCGTAACTATGGCCTAGGCGTTTGCCGGTTCTGCGCGCAAACCTGTGAAATAAAACGACTTTAAGGGCCGTCATTTATGGCGGCTCTTTTGTTGCGTGAGCCCCAGTTGATGGGATGATAGAATGGGTCTGGCACTGCGGCTCGGCCGCCAGCGCCAAATGAACGACCGCTGTCACCGTCCCTAGCTCAATTGGATAGAGCATCGGACTTCGAATCCGAAGGTTGCAGGTTCGAGTCCTGCGGGGCGGGCCAATCGGGGTGATTTGACGATCAATCGCCACCGGATAAGCTGGATCCAGCAAGGGCCAGACAATGGGTTTTTACGATCACCACATCATGCCGCGGGTTGTCGACTTCGCCTGTTCGCTCAAACCGATCAGCTATCAGCGGCGGCTTGTCGTGCCCCAGGCGCAAGGCGTCGTACTCGAAATCGGTATCGGCTCGGGCCTCAATTTGGCGTTTTACGACCCATCCAAAGTGAAGAAGATCATCGGCGTCGATCCCGACGATCAGATGTGGGCCCGCTCGGAGAGGCGGCGCTCTCTCTCTCCCATTCCGATCGAACGCATCGGACTTTCCGGCGAAGAAATTCCGTTGGAGAAGAACACGGCGGACACGGTGCTGGTGACCTACACGCTGTGCACGATCCCCAACGCGGTCGGGGCGCTCAAGGAAATGCGGCGTGTCCTAAAACCCGGCGGCACGCTCGTCTTCAGCGAGCATGGCGAGGCGCCGGAAGCCCATATCCGCAAATGGCAAGATCGCATCGAACCCTATTGGAAAAAAATCGCCGGCGGGTGTCATCCGGGCCGGCCGATCCCCAAATTTCTGAGCGAGGGCGGTTGGAGCGTCACGCGTATGGACCAAGGTTACATTCCCGGTCCAAAGCCGCTCACCTATAATTATTGGGGTACGGCTGAGAAGGCCTAAAACCAGCCGCCTAGGCGCTGCCCTGCGTTGGACCGCCCAACACGCCGTCCTCGGCGATTTGCTGCTCGATTTCGTCCAGCAGCGTGGAGAGAGCCGCTTGGACCTCGGCACGGGGAACGCCTTCCTGCAAGAGGGCGGCCAGCAGACCGGCCGCGCCATGCAACGCCAGGGAGAAGCGGGGCAGGCCGTTGTTCATCTCCCAGGCCGCGGCGGCTGGAAGCAACACCATATCGACGAGGTCTTGGGTTCGGCAGACGGGACAGTCGTCCGACATGTCGTGCTCGATAATTTGATTAAGGTCGATGGACATAGGTGGTCGCTCCATACGCGCGGGGACAGGGGGACATCCCCCTACCATCCTGCACGCGCTGCGGCCATGCGATTGTTGAGACTGACCGACCGGCAGCGGTGGCGGGTGGTGGCGCAATTTTCGAACAATGCTGATAGGGTCGCGCGCGTTCGATCGCAGCGGCGCGGCATGGAGTTTAGTGAATGAGCATGGCGAGTTCGGATTGGGGACGGTTGTGGAGCTTCGCGCCGATGGCCTTCGCCACGCCGTGGAAGCCATTGGCGGCTTTCGGCGCGGTAGTCGCAATGATGGTGCTGATGTTGGCGCTCGATATCGCATTTTTCGCCGCCGTCATCAGTTACCGCAATCCCGGCA
Organism: Hyphomicrobiales bacterium; assembly: GCA_021775595.1. Lineage (GTDB taxonomy): Bacteria > Pseudomonadota > Alphaproteobacteria > Rhizobiales > Methyloligellaceae > JAJFHN01. Next base: position 4,164 of record JAJFHN010000060.1, on the reverse strand, counting down.
TACTCGAATCGAACGCGGCCTTCGACGGTCTAAGTCAGATGGAGCAGTATCTGCCCGCCATCATTTCCGGCTTGATCGTGCAGCTGACTCTGATCTGCGGTCTCTGGCTTTTAGCGGGGCGCGGGGTGGCGCGGCCGCAAACCGTGCTGCTGCTCGGACCGCCCAAAACAAGCGCCCGCGTGAATGCATTGGTCGTGACGGGCTTCATCGTCGCGACCTATGTGCTCGCCGGTCTGGCCTTTGTGATTTTCCCCTACGACCCCGACGAAGTTGCGCCCTTTATGGGAACGCTGGTGCGCTCGCAGTATTGGTGGCTGTTGCTCGCCATGCTGGTGGTCGGCGCGCCGCTCTTCGAAGAGATGTGGTTCCGCGGATTTCTGTTTCCGGCGCTGGCCAATTCGCGCATCGGCGTTGCCGGCGCGGCGATGGTCTCGAGCGGCCTGTGGGCCGCCATGCATGTGGGCTATCCACCGCAGGTGCTGGCGGTCGTGTTTTTGATCGGACTGTTGCTGACGGGCGTCCTGCTGCGCACGGGGAGCCTGTGGCTGCCGATCATGTGCCATGCGATCTACAACGGCACATCGTTCATCTATTTCCGCTGGTTTGCCGAGTTACCCGGCGCCTGAGCCGGGTTCAACCCGAAGCGTCAAAAGCGGCCGCGGCCTTCATACACTACACCGGCGCAAATGTTCTGGACGCGGGGATCATAGCCCACCAGGCGGCAGGCTTCGCGTTTGCGGTTGGGATTGGTGCGAACTTGCGCATTGGTGACGCGCATGCCCGCGGCGCGCGCGATGCCGGCCAAATAATTGTCCCGGCAATAGGGCGTGGAGATCAGGCCACCGGCGGCTTTGTTGTATTGAAACTGGCCTTGGCACTTGGGTGCGGCATGGGCCGGCGCAAATGCGGGAAATGTGAAAATGGCGGTTGCGAGGGCCGAAGCGGCAAAAACCTTAGCGTTCATCGGAAACTCCATTCAACGGCGGTTGCAAACCGGATTGGGCGCGAGCCCGGCTTCCGGTGCATCTTTCAAATGATGGGAAGGATGAACGCGCGGTTCAAGAGTTAGGCAGCAGAATGCCTCGCCCTGGCGCCGCGCTCGATCGCCGCCTTGGTGAGGGCGTCGATGTGGAGCTTGTCCTGCATCATCTCCAAGAGCCGCAGCTCTTCCTGTTCAACCGCGAGATCAGCCGCCGCCACTTCGACCGCTAGCGCATAAGCCGTCTCGTGCAGTTTCTTGGGCACCGTTTCAACGATCAGGTTGAGAACCAAGTCGAGCCCGCCGTCGGCTGAGAGTATCTCGCCGCAGTCTTCGGCCGTCTGGACGAGTTTCTCGGCGTCAAAGTCTCGAAACACCGGCAGATTGTTGACGATGTTGCCGATGCGCGAGAGTTCCGCATCGGTCATTGTGCGGTCGACGGCCGACATGGTGACCATCGCATAGATAAGCGCGTCGTGGTGGCTGATCGCCTTCGCCATTATGGCCTCCCTCAGCGGATTTGTTCGGGCGGTATTGGTAAGGCCTTGCGCCGCGCCGTCAAGCCCCAGTCGGGCCTGGTGGGTGGCTCACGGCAATTCTTCGCGCTCTGCGCTCGGGCCTCCGCATGGGCGGCGCATTAGCGCCGGGCCGCAGTCGCGGCCTTGCTGCCCTTCGGGCAGTTTGATTTTCGCTGACGGCCGATCGTGCTCCCGATGTCGCACGGTCTCCGCGGGCGCGCCCTGGCCGTGCGGCGCGCAGTCGCGCTCGCCTCGCTGGTCTCGGTTTTCTCATGGTGCACGGCAGAGCGGCCTTGTTTGGGCTTGCCGTCACTCACGCCCGCCCATAGGTTTGGCGCCAGATTCGCGCCAGCTCCACGGGCGCCCGCCACCGGACCCGCAACCATGCCCGCCGATCAAGCCTCAGCCCTTCCGCTTCGCGAAGCCGCGCTAGGCTCCAAGGCCTGGCCGTTCGATGAGGCGCGCAAACTTCTGAAGCGGCTGGAACGACTGAGTAATCCGCCAGAGACGGTGTTGTTCGAGACGGGCTACGGGCCGAGCGGCCTGCCTCATATCGGCACCTTCGGCGAGGTCGCCCGCACGGCGATGGTGCGCCACGCCTTCGAGCAGCTGAGCGATCTGCCGACGCGGCTCGTGTGTTTTTCCGACGATATGGACGGGCTGCGCAAGGTGCCCGACAACGTGCCCGAACAGGCGATGCTGACCGAACACTTGGACCAGCCCCTGAGCGCCGTGCCCGATCCCTTCGGCACGCACGAGAGCTTTGGCCAGCACAACAATGCGAGACTCCAGGGTTTTCTCGATCAATTCGGCTTCGATTACGCGTTTTTCTCGGCCACCGAGTGCTACAGGTCAGGCCGCTTCGATGAGACGCTGCTTCAGGTCCTCAAGCACTATGACGAGGTGATCGAGGTCATCTTGCCGACGCTGGGCGAAGAGCGGCGCAAGACCTATTCGCCTTTCCTGCCGCTCTGTCCGCGGACGGGCCGCGTGCTGCAGGTGGCGATCCAAGAACGCGACGAAGCGGCGGGCACGATCGCCTATGACGATCCCGATACCGGTGAACGGGTCGCCGTGCCGGTCACGTCAGGCAAATGCAAGCTGCAATGGAAGGCCGATTGGGCGATGCGCTGGGTGGCGCTCGGCGTCGATTACGAGATGGCAGGCAAGGATCTGATCGACTCGGTCAGATTGTCGGGCCAAATCGCGCGCATTCTGGGCGCCAGCCCGCCGGAGGGCTTTTCCTATGAGCTGTTCTTGGACGAAAACGGCGAGAAGATTTCAAAGAGCCGCGGCAACGGGCTGACGATCGAGGAGTGGCTGACCTATGCTTCGCCGCAAAGCCTCTCGCTCTTCATGTATCAGGCGCCGCGCAAGGCCAAACGGCTTTATTTCGACGTCATTCCCAAGACGGTGGACGAGTATCTGGCACACCTGGCGAATTTCGGCGGGCAGGACATCGAAGCCCAGTTGAAGAACCCGGTCTGGCACATCCATGTCGGCAACCCGCCGCAGGCCGAGCTGCCGATCTCGTTCAATCTGCTGTTGAATCTGGTCTCGGCCTCCAATTCCGAAGAGGCAGACACCCTTTGGGGCTTCATCAGGCGCTATGCGCCCGATGCGACGCCAGCCTCCCACCCGCTGCTCGATGAGCTGGTGCACTACGCCATCCGCTATTTCCACGACTTCGTGAAGCCCAACAAGACCTTCCGCGCGCCGAGCGACAAAGAGCGCAAGGCGCTCGAGGAGCTCTCGGCCAAGCTCGGCGAGTTGCCGTCGGGCGCCAGCGGCGAAGAGATCCAGACCATCGTCTACGAGATCGGCAAAGGCCACGACTTCGAGCCGCTGCGCGACTGGTTCAAGGCGCTTTATGAGGTGCTGCTCGGCCAGTCCCAAGGCCCGCGCTTTGGCAATTTCGTCGAGCTCTACGGCGTCGAGGAAACCCGGGCGATGATCGGTGAGAAATTGGATTAGACCACTGATTATATTATGTTTTTACTAAATGACTTTTCAACCATATGCGCGCGCCCATCTACAAAATCCTGAGCCAAGACGACTGGCGGGCCTTTGAGGCGGTGGGCCGCTATCAGGGCTCTGCCGACGATAAGCGCGACGGCTTCATTCATTTCTCGTCGCAAGATCAGGTGCAAGCGACGGCGGCGAAGCATTTCGCCGGCCAAGACGATCTTGTACTGCTCAGCGTCGATGCGGACGCGCTCGGTACGGCGCTCAGATGGGAACCTTCGCGCGGCGGGGCCGAGTTCCCGCATCTTTACGGGCCGCTGCAACTGGCGCACGTCATCGAGGCGCAACCCTTGCCGCTTGGACCCGATGGCGTCCATCGGTTTCCCGTAACCATCAGAACCTGAAGAGGCTTGCGCGGCGCGCGAGGGGGCGCGATTGTCGGGCCATGTTTTCGACGCTCTCCCAATTGGCGCTGCCCCTGTTGCATGCGCTCGATCCCGAACGCGCGCATGAATTGACCTTGCGGGCGCTCGAAGCGGGGCTTTATTCCCACGCCGAGGGGCTCGACGACACGCGGCTGGCGCAATCGGTGATGGGGATCACCTTCGCCAATCCGCTGGGGCTCGCGGCGGGCTTCGACAAGGACGCGCGCGTGCCGCGCGCCTTCATCGATATGGGCTGCGGCTTTGCCGAGGTCGGGAC
>JAJFHN010000059.1 GCA_021775595.1 Hyphomicrobiales bacterium | reverse complement strand
TGATGTCGAACAGCTTCGCCCAGTCGTTGGGCCAAACAGAACATTTGAAAGCATTCGGCTCGCGCAGCTTGCGCGGCAGCGCGCGGCCGCAGGAACTCTTTTCCCTAAATGATCCCGTTGTCGTCGCTGATCAGCGAAACTAACGGCCCGGGATGCTTCTCCCATTTTGCTCAATGTCCGCTATGGGTCGGAGGCGGTCGTTCAAACCCTCGGACTCCGACGACCGCTTTGCTCTCGACAGCAGACTTGATTGCTCCGCATGTCGCCTAAGCAGTCCAAGCGGACGTGCAGGGTGCAGGTGTGAAGCGTCAGCTCTCAGCTATAAGCTGCCATCAGAGGCGTCTGTGTAAGATGCCTGCTGTCGGATGAGATAGCGCAAGTCGCCAGTAATTTTGTTGCGCGGCAGGTGATGTTCCTCGGCATTCGCAATCGGGCTTTGATCGCCAACTTTGTTGGGAACGGATATCGAAAACGAGCAGGCCTTCCCACCGGGTCGGCGGCATCTCGCCATGGATTTCTTGGGTCGAATGACCTAACAAGGGCGCATTCGCCAAGGCAGTTCAATGCGCGCGCTCCGGCGCGCCGATAAACTTCCACGCCCCCATACCTCAACACCTCTGGATTTTAGGGCATGTCATTCGCCATCAACCCACGCCGCACCTTCGCGATTATCTCGCACCCGGACGCCGGCAAGACGACCCTGACGGAAGAACTTCTGCTCGCCGGCGGCGCAATCCATATGGCAGGGGCGGTCAAGAGCCGAGGCAATCAGCGCCGCGCGCATTCCGACTGGATGAAGATCGAGCAGAAGCGCGGCATCTCGGTCACCAGTTCGATCATGACATTCGAATATGACGGCATCGTCTGCAACCTGCTCGATACACCCGGCCATGAGGATTTTTCAGAGGATACCTATCGCACGCTTACAGCCGTCGATTCCGCGATCATGGTGATCGACGCGGCCAAGGGTATAGAAGCCCAGACCCTAAAATTGTTCGAGGTTTGTCGCCTGCGTGATATCCCGATCATCACATTCATCAACAAAGTGGACCGGGAAGGCCGCGATCCCTTCGAACTGCTCGACGAAATTCAAGAGGCGCTGGCGCTCGACGTGGCCCCGGTCGTATGGCCGATCGGCATGGGGGCGCAGTTCTCTGGCTGTTTTGATCTGCGCGCCAACGCGTATCAGGCGCCCGACCAGGACGGCACCCGTTATGCCCGCTCGATTGCCTGCCAGGGCCTTGGCGATCGTCTTCTCGACCCGTTGATCCCTGAAGAGGTGCTCGCCACAGCGCGCGAGAACGCCGAGCTCGCCGCTGGCGCCTATTCGGAATTCGATCCAGAGGTCTACCGCAGCGGCCATCTGACGCCGGTCATCTTCGGCAGCGCCCTTAAGAATTACGGCGTCAAGGCTCTGATAGATCTGATCGCGGCGGAGGCGCCTGAACCTGGACCGAGCCCGGCCGAGCCCCGCACCGTCAGCCCGAGCGAGGATAAGGTCACCGGCTTCGTCTTCAAGGTCCAGGCGAATATGGATAAGAACCACCGCGACAGAGTTGCGTTCATGCGCATTTGTTCCGGCCGCTTCCGTCGCGGCATGAAGCTCAGGCAAGTCCGCACGGGTAAGGACGTGATGGTCCACAGTCCGATCATGTTCATGGCGCAGGACCGAGAGATCGTCGAGGACGCGGCACCCGGCGACATTGTCGGGATTCCCAACCACGGCACCGTACGCGTCGGCGATACCTTCACCGAGGGCGAGCAGCTTCGCTTCACCGGTATCCCCGTATTCGCGCCGGAAATTTTGCGCCGCGTCCGGCTGGGCGACACGACCCGCATAAAGCAATTGCGCGGCGCGCTTGAGGACCTCGCGGAAGAGGGTCTGATACAGGTGTTCAAGCCGACCATAGGCGCGCAATGGATCGTTGGCGTCGTGGGTGCTTTGCAGCTTGACGTCCTGGCCGAGCGCGCCAAGCAGGAATACCGCGTCGATATCGCCTATGAGGACCTGCCATACGAGCAGGCACGCTGGCTGCGCGCGCCTGACGCCAAGGCCATGGCCGCATTCACCGAACACCAGCAGAGCGCGATCGTCCTCGACCGCAACGACCTGCCCGTATTCCTCGCCAAGAGTGCGTGGGAACTCGAATACAAGGCGGAAAAGAATCCAGAAATTGAATTTCTCAAGACCAGGGAAATCTAGTTTCCGGCAAGGCCGCCGAGACGCCCTTCGAGCCAGAGCCCGGCGGGGTCAGGCCGCAGGCGTTGTATTCGGGCAACGAATCTCCGCTATGGGTCAAAAGCGGCGCTTATGCCTTCGGTCTGTAAATGGTCATTACGACCCCGTTGGCGGTCGTCGCGGTTTTCACGAGCTGCAGATTTGTAGGAATGCCGCCGGTGTCGAATAGTCGTTTGCCACTGCCCAAAACAACCGGAAACGCCCAAAGCCGAAACTCGTCGATGAGGTTGTTTGCGAGCAAGGTTTGTATGAGTTGACGGCTACCGTGAATTTGCAAGAGCGGACCCTCCTGTGTTTTTAGCCGAGCGACTTCAGCGGCAATGTCGCCGGTTATGGCTGTCGCCTCTTTCCAAGGAAGGTCCAGTGTTCTCGATCTCGTTGCGACAAACTTGTGGCCGTTGTTGAGTCTTTTGGCAGCAGGATTGCTGTTATCCGCATTGGGGAAGTTGGCGGCGAACATATCGTAGGTTTTTCGTCCGAAAAGCGGGTCGTAGGGCTCCGCCATCGCCTCAGTCGCGACCTGCGCGATGACCTCTGACCAATATGGCTTTGCCCAGCCGCCTGCTGTGAACCCGTCTGACGGATCCTCTTGAGGATCCCCTGGCCCCTGCATGACGCCATCGAGCGTCACAAAGGTCAAAATGGCGATCTCTCTCATCTCAATGGGATAGCATAATTCCGCTTCGGGTCATGAGCGGGCCCGCTGGCAGCACACCGGCAGTGTACGCTTTGCTCTTAAAAGCAGACCCAAATTCACCCAGCGCGCGTTCCAATGCCGAATGTCCCCCTTGCCGGTGAAGAACATGGCGAGGCCGGCCTCAACCGCGGCCGCGATCATCTCGTCGTCATTGATGTCAATTTTCCTGGAACCTCAAATACTGGAATTCGGGAAGTTTGATTGCGCATCGGTGATCAAAAGGCAGTTTTGAATTCGTGATAATCTCTACCGGCTTGTCATTTTGTGTGGCCGGCTTATTCGCGATTGCGGGGTGGCGCCAGTTGAGCTCGACAAGAACGACAAAACAGACATTCCCGGATTTGGTTCCATTTATTGTTACCTGCGCCGGGATTATCGCTGCGCTCTATTATGGCCAGGGCATACTCAGGCCGCTGGCGCTGGCGGTCATGATAACGGTTCTGCTTGGCGCTTCGACTGAAAAGCTGACGCGGATTGAAATCGGCGCATTCCAGCTGCGGCCTTGGCAGGGACTGGCAGTCAGTATTGGCTTGGCGATTGCCGCCGTGGTGTTGATCGCAAATATTCTTACCGGCCAAGTGGACGATCTTAGTGCCGCCTGGCCTCGCTATGTCGTGCGCTTTGAAGAAATTATCGCCAAGATTTCGGCGGTGCTGGGCACGGATATTGCCGAAAAGATCGAAGGACAAATCGGCAGGCTAGATCTTTCGTCAAGCGTATCGAAAATTGCCGGCACAGCCGGCTCCGTGCTCGCCGAACTCGGACTGGTCGTTCTTTATGTTGCCTTCTTGCTCTCGGCGCGAAGCAGCAATGCGCAGAAGCTGATCGCTCTGTTTCCGCTGGAGAAAGAACGCACCAAAATCTCTCTAATGCTGGCCTCGATGGCCGAGAGCACACGGAATTATATGCTGATCAAGACCGCGACGAGCTTACTGACCGGCGTGGTGAGCTATGCGGTGATGAAATTCATGGGGCTCGATTTTGCCGAGACCTGGGCGTTGCTTATCTTTCTGCTGAACTTTATCCCGACCATCGGCTCGGTTACCGCGGTAATATTCCCCTCCCTTCTGGCGCTCGCGCAGTTCGAAACACTGATGCCGTTCTTGGTTATCGCCGGCCTGTTGACGAGCGTGCAGTTCACCATCGGCAATCTGATCGAACCGATATTGATGGGCCGCACACTTAACCTTAGTTCACTTGTTGTCTTCCTCGCCTTGGCGTTCTGGGGTGCCCTGTGGGGAATAGCGGGCATGCTCATGAGCGTGCCGTCAACAGTGCTGCTGATGATTTTCTGCGCCCATGTGCCCCGGCTGCAATGGATGGCGATACTCCTGTCCGAGGATGGCAAGATCAACCAGAATGCGGCGTGACAAGCACGGTCTCTACGATCGCGGGCCATGAGGTGACCTGAGATGGATGATGAGTTTGGCCGAAGAGTGAGGGAGTTGCGCCGGGACGCAGAGGCGCTCATCGAGCGTCGGCAACAGCGCGCACGTGAAGAGCCAGCCAGAAAAACGAGAGCTGGCGAAGCGCTGAATTTGGGCCTGGAGGCAATCGGTGGCGATATTGAAGAAGCTATCGAAGATTTGGAAACGGCGTTGAACGACCTGTCGGAACTGACGGAAGATCAAATAGCCAAACATCCTATCGCATCTGTGGCAGCGGCCTTTGCGATCGGTGTGCTGATAGGGCGTCTGACCACAAAACAGGGATAGGCCGTTATGGAAACAGTGGTTCGAAATCTTAAACTTCTGTGGAAGTCCGAACAAACGCTGGCGGAGATCAAGCTCAAATTCTTCGCGCGAAAAATTGTGCTCCTCATGTTTGCGGGGCTTGGCGCATTGTTTTCCCTGGGCATGCTGAACATGGCGGCGTTTTTCGCAATTGGAGACACGTTCGGCAATGCAATCGCTGCGCTCTTGATTGGTCTCGCCAATCTCTTGCTTGCCGCGGGTCTGCTTCTCGCCGCTCAGCGTGCGGATGGCGGGAGGCAAACCAGGATTGTTGAAGAGGTTAGAGATATGGCGCTTGCCGATATCGAGGCCGAAGCCAAGGCCGTTCAGAGCGAACTGCTCCTGGTGCGCAATGAAATTACAGACATGCGGTCTGGCATTGCCAAGATCGTCTCAAATCCGATGGATGTGCTGAGCCCGCGGCTGTTGCTCCCGGCAACCGCCGCCTTGGCGAATCTGATAATGGCGTCGGGAAAAAAGGATGGCTCGTCAGCTAACAAAAAACCGCAGAAGGGCCGGGCCAGTGCGACGAAGCCAAAGGCGGCGCCGGCAAAGACGAAAGCCGCGCCAAATCGAGGACGGAGATCGTCGAAACCATCACCTGCGGCGCGGCGGGCAAGGCGGCAATCCACCTAACAAGCCCGCGCCCTAATGCCGCAAGTGCCGCATGCCGGTGAAGACCATAGCGATAGAGGTATTCCACCACGGGGACAGTTGTCTGCATAGGGTCGGGCCAAGTGCCGATGGGGCAGAATGTCATGAGCAATCGCTGATCGGTCCGCTGCTCTCCAGCGCTGCATCGAACCCGCTATGGCGCCTTGCCGGCCGCTGGCGCCGGAGGCTCTTGAGTGTGGGGCGGCGCTTGCTGCAAGGCCTCTTCAAAGGCGTTCGACGACAGCGTTACCGACCCCGTGAACGGAAAATCCAAGAGGATTGCAGGCAGCAGCGCCAGCGCGACAAGCGCCGCCAAAGCCGCCGTCATAAGGGTCTGCGCGGCGATACTCGAGGTTCCGAAGAAAGCTGGATAGCCCAGTATGATCAAGGCACCGCCTATCAAAACGATCCAGACGATTGGCGGCACTGTACCATTTGCGCTGTCCAGCCGCTCGCTTCGATTGTCCTGGATCGTCGCCAGCAGCTGGATGGATTGCTGCAGAATCGGGTCTCTGATCTCGGTGGCTTGTAGGGCATAGATCGCGTGGGTGAGATGCGCCAGGGCGTTGGCCGTGGTCCGGCTTGGCAGCCCTTGGGTCATCGTCTGCCACTCGCTTTCGCGAACCTGAAGCGCGTAATCGGCAACCAATTTTCGGATCTGAAGTCCCTCGGGATCCGGTAGCGCGAAGGAAAGCGCATTTAAGTCGCCAACCGCCTCGGCTTCGGTTCGAACGGCTTTTCCGGTGTCGCTGTAATCCTGCCAAACGACGACGACGATGAACGCCAGCATCACCGCATATAGAACGCCGATGACCGCAAATTTGAACCCGGCGACCTCATTGTTGACCTTCAACTTTTCAGGACCCCATTTTTTGCGGCAGAAAAGCATAAGGCCCACGCTGTAGGCCACGAGCGCGAGAAGCACGCCTGGGATCATGAGCCAAAGAGACGTTTCGTTCAGCACGCGCAGTATGAGCATTGTGGGTCACCAGGATGAAACGGACTGTTGCCAGCATTAGATGAACACATCAAAGCCCTCAAGTTTGTGGTCTGACGAGGACTGCTCTAGTGTTGCGGGTCGCGGCCGGTTGGCCGCAGTTTTTTGCTGGGTTAGTTATCGGGAGAACTTGTTATGTTTTGCATCAGTCGGCTTGTCGCAATTGTTCTCTCGGTTGGCTTTCTGGTTTCATTATCGCCCGGAGCGCCAGTCCAGGCGCAAGCGGCTGACAAACCCAACATCCTCATCATTTGGGGCGATGACATCGGCGGCTTCAACATCAGCGCCTACAACCAGGGCTTGATGGGTTACCGGACGCCCAACATTGACCGCCTCGCAAAGGAAGGTGTGTTGTTCACCGACTGGTATGGCCAGCAAAGCTGCACCGCCGGACGCGCTGCATTCATCACCGGGCAATCGCCGATCCGGACCGGATTGACCAAGGTCGGCCTTCCTGGGGCGCCGGAAGGCATGAAGGCGGAAGACCCGACCATCGCCACCCTGCTCAAGCCACTCGGCTATACAACGGGTCAATTCGGCAAGAACCACCTGGGCGATCGCGACGAGATGCTGCCGACGGCCAATGGCTTCGATGAATTCTTCGGCAATCTCTATCACCTGAATGCCGAGGAGGAACCGGAGAACCCTGATTATCCCAAGGACCCGGAATTCAAGAAGAAGTTTGGTCCGCGTGGCGTGATCCATTCCTGGGCCCAGCCCGACGGCACCCAAAAGATCGAGGACACCGGTCCGCTGACAAAGAAGCGCATGGAAACCGTGGACGAAGAAACCACTGAGGCGGCGCTCAAATTCATGGACAAGGCACACAAGGACGGCAAGCCGTTCTTCCTGTGGTGGAACTCCACCCGCATGCACATTTTCACCCACCTTAAGCCCTCGTCCCAGGGCAAGACCGGTCTCGGCGTCTATGCCGACGGTATGGTTGAGCACGACGCGATGGTCGGCCAGCTGCTGGATAAGCTGAAAGAGCTCGGCATCGAGAACAACACCATCGTCATGTATTCAACCGACAACGGCGCCGAAACATTCTCGTGGCCCGACGGCGGCACGACGATGTTTCGTGGCGAGAAGAACACACAGTGGGAAGGCGGCTACCGCGTGCCGACGCTGATCCGCTGGCCGGGCGTGCTCAAGCCGGGCACGGTCAACAACGAGATCGGTGTTCATGAAGACATGTTGCCGACGCTGCTCGCAGCTGCAGGCAATCCGCAAGTCGTCGACGAACTGTTGAAGGGCAAGACGATTGGCGGCCGCACCTACAAGGTTCACCTCGACGGCCACGATCTTGCGCCCGCACTCAAAAACGGCGGTGAATGGCCGCGTAAGGAATTCATCTACTGGACGGATGACGGCAGCGTTGCGGCCCTGCGCTACAACAACTGGAAGGTCACGTTCTTGGAGCAGAAGGCGGAAGGCATCCGCGTGTGGCAGGAGCCGTTCGATGAACTGCGTGCGCCGTTGCTGACCAACCTGCGCATGGATCCATTCGAGCGCGCCAGGCAAGAAGAGGCGATGGGCTATCAGCGTTGGTGGATCGAGCACATGTTCGCCATCGCGCCCGCAGCCGCCTATGTCGGGCAGTGGCTGCAGAGCTTTAAGGAGTTTCCACCGCGGCAAAAACCCGGCAGCTTCAATCTCGATCGCGTCATGGAAGCGGTGACCGCGGGCTCGCCTGGAAACCAATAGCTTCAAGCAGCCCGCGCCGCCGCGTCAATGTGAGAGGCTTTGAACTGCGCTTGTCTTGGGCGTGCGCGCATTTTTCCATGCGGCTTCCCGATGAGCGCATGGCATCGGACGAGGGTGTCGGTGGCGCGCGCCCTAGTAAGCGTCTTTCTCCTGCCAACTCTCACCGGCCTGCTCCATGTCCCGCTCTTGAATTTCCTCTGATTGGTCGCCCATGACCTCGTCTTTCCACTCGCCCGGACGATCGGTTGCGGCTTGTGGCGCAGTCTGTTCGTTCGCGTTGCTCTTCTTCGAGCCGGCGGCCGAAGGCGCCGAACCCTCGCCTTTGGCGGCATCGTCTGCAGCAATTGCGCTCATGCCCGAAAGCACGAATCCGAGGGTCAATAAGGCGGTAAGGACTTTGAGGGTTTTCATCGCTGGTTTTCCAATTCGTTCGTACGCTCGCGGCAGGAGACTAGCATTCTAGGCCAGCTGATAGTGCGGGTGATAGATCGAATACACCCGCGTATTTTTGACCTTGTCATTCGCGCTGACCTTATGAAAAGCCGCCATTATGAGCCGGAACAGGATTTCCGCTTCGATTGTTGCGGCAAGCCCAAAGGTCTAAACTGGCGCTCTCAGTTGACGTTTATTTGGGGATTGTTGAAGCACACAAGTGTTTCGCCCGCTCAACTTGGATGTCAGAAGTCAGTTGCAATTGGAGGAGTGAGCAGATGCCGTCAAATATCTCGTTGAGAATACCGTTTGTGGTTGCCGTTTGTGGACTAGTAGCAGCGATGACAGGTGTTGCTCTCGGCGCCTCGCACGCCGGAAAGCAGGCCACACACACACCGCTGAGCGATGTCAAATGGACCAAATCTCCGCTCGGTGTCGAGGTATTCTCTGCCTTCGGGGACGCATCGAAGGGGCCGCACATCACTTACATCAAGTTCACGCCCGGCCAAAAAACTCCCGTTCACACGCACTCGGCCGATTACACCGGCGTGGTCGTTGCTGGCACCGGACGGCACTACATCCCTGGTAAGCCGGAAACCGAAACGGAACTTCCCGTTGGGTCAACCTGGTTCATACCGGCCAATCTCGAACACATCAGCGAATGCATGCCGGGCGCGGCGTGCATCTTTGCCGTCTACCAGCAGGGACCAAACGACTTTATTGAAGTGAAAAAGCAGTAGCAATTAATGCTGCGGGGCGCCTGTCTGGCGTCTCGCGGCAACACCCCTGCCCGAATTGCCGCCGAGCCAAGCCCCTAAGAAAAGGGCTTAGGCATTGGCCAAGCATGCCCCGAGAAATTCCGCTCTACCCCTCAAAGCGGAAACCGCAATTCAGATGCCGGAGCGGCCGCTGCTAGCCATAAGCGATCCTTATCAATCACAAACGAACCTTCGACAAACATTATTGAATATTGCAAATCACTCTTAGTTGCATATACGATGGGCTGGGGGATAGAAAATGGCGCTTCAATGGATTCTGATTTTCACGGCACTCTATGTGCTTCCAGCGCTACCGGTACAGGTAGCCGACAAACGCCAATATCGTTTGACCAATCCGACCCCCGATGAGCTGCTGCGTGATTTAACAACAGACCGCCCCGACCTAACTGAAAGTCCGATGACTATCGATGCGGGGCGCTTGCAGTTTGAGATTAACGCGCTTGGATACACGCGTTCGCAACCCGATGACGAAGGCGTCGCAATCGATAGCTTCGATTACGCTGTCACGAACATTCGCATCGGCGTGACCCACAACAGCGAATTAAACTTGGTTTGGCAGCCTTACGGCCACGCCCGAACTCGCCCTAGCGGGGGCATGGCATCAAGTCGAGAAGACGGTATTGGCGGTCTCGATATCCGCGGCAAATTGAATTTATTCGGCAATGACGTATTCGAAAATCCAGGTGACACCGCGCTCGCGCTCCTGCCCTTCGTTTCCTTGCCGACGGACCGCAATAACGGAATTAGCCCCGAGGATATCGAAGGTGGGATCATCGTTCCCGTCGCCGTCGCGCTGCCGATGGGGTTCGGGTTGGGCCTCAATGGTGGGGTGACCGCGACTAAGGACGAAGAAGGCTCCGGCTACCACGCGGAAGCCATTGCCTCGGCAGCTTTGTCACGCGAATGGAGCGATCGGCTAGGATCATATTATGAGATCGCGACTGTTCTCGGCACTGACGATCCGCGTGGCGACGTCTTGTTGCTCGGAACGGGTTTTACTTATGCCGTAACCGACAATGTTCAGCTGGACGGTGGCATCAACTTTGGCGTTACATCCGCATCGGATCGCATAAATCCCTTTGTCGGTCTGACGTGGCGACGCTGATTTCCGCAATCAGCCGTTTCCGATCAAGAAGACCCAATTACTGAATGCGGACCTATAGCTGACCAATCCGAAGGATCCGCTCTGCGGTGCAGCTGATAGCCACGGTGCATCGATCCCAGCATGAGCGGCGGCGCGGTAGCGCTAGCGCCGTTTTGCAGCGCCGAGCGGGCGCGGCACAGGTTTGAGCACGCCGTAACTGCGCCGGCGCGGCGGTCGGCGGCGGGCGAGATCGGGCGGTCGCGGCGAGCGGGTGGGTGAAATCGCGTTGACGATGCGCGCCAGCACGGGCTCCGTAATGCCTGCCTCCTGCAGGTGATCGTGGGTCGAGAGAATATAGTCGGCGCAGCGGCCCGAGCGGCCGGCCGCCTGGCGCACCATCGCGACCATGCGTGCCAGCGGCAGACCGCCGGCATAAAGCGGATGGTCACGCACGACGAGATAGCACAGCGCACGGACCGAGCGCTGCGACCCGTCGAGCAGCCGCACGGTGCGCATAGCTTCGCGATAGGTCATCAAGGTCTGCTCGCGCTTCTTGATTTCGCGCAGGATATGGGCCGCATTTATAGCCTCGAGCTGGAACGCGACGCCCTGGCAGCGTCCACCCATATCAAGACCGAAGGCCAGACCGGGCGCCGAGCGCGTGCCGCGGTGTACCGGCGATTGAACGCACAGCGTGCGGTGTGCGCCTTCGAGCAGCGCCGGTACGGCCTCGATGTGCCGAAAGCCGGGGTTCCACATCAGCGAGCCGTATCCAAATACCCAATGCTCAGCCACGCACAAAGGCCTCCCTGCGCGATCCGGTCATGTGCCGATCAATCGAAATCGAAAACGACTTTGATCGCGCCATCCTCCTTACTCAGCGACAATTCGTAGCCACGCTGGGCTTCGGCAAACGGCAAATGGTGGGTGATGATTGGCGCGACGTCGATCCGTCCTTGCGCGATCATGTCGATCGCCAGAGCGTAGTCGATTTGGGCGTCGGGGCCCACCGATGCCATGAAACGAATGTTTTTTCTGAAGAATTCGCTGAAGTCGAAGTCATAGACGGGCTCGTCTGGAACGCCGAACGCGAGGACCGTGCCGTTCTGTTTCGCCAGCTTGAGGCAATGGTTGACGGTCTGGGTTTGGTGACCGACCACCTCAACAACGAGGTCGGCCATTCGGCCCTTGGTGATGTCGGCGACAAGCGCCAGTGGACTTTCCTTGCTGGCGTTGATCGTGTGAGTTGCGCCCATCTGACTTGAGGCCGCCAAACGATAATCAAGCAGGTCAACGGCGATGATGGTTTTCGCGCCCAGATTGCTCAAGAGATGCGATAGCAGAAGGCCGATCGATCCCTGCCCCACCACGACGACGTCCTGGTTGATCACATTCGGCAATTTTCGACAGGCGCAAATCAGCGTGCCCAGCGGCTGGGCCATCAGGATGTGATCCTTTCGGTCGAACGCCGGCAAGGGAACGGTGGAGGTTTCATCGGAGACGTAATAGTCCGCATATCCGCCGGCGCCGCGGGGAATGGAAAGAACCTCGTCGCCTTCCTTGAAACGGTCTGAGTTGCTCTCGGCGACGACGCCGATGCACTCATGCGTGAAGAGCCCGGGGGATAGCGGGTAACTCGCCGGGGAAAACTCCAAGGCAAACATCGGCATGTCGGAGCCGCACAACGAGACCTTATGGGTTTTGACGAGAACGCTCCCCTTCGGCCGCTGCGATAAGTCGGGCGCCTCGGTCTCGATTATTTCGATTTGGCGGGGTGCAACAACTTGTGCCGCTCTCATATCGCTACTCCTGTTTGCCCATTGGGCTGCGTTGGTCTGAA
>JAJFHN010000058.1 GCA_021775595.1 Hyphomicrobiales bacterium | reverse complement strand
CGGCCGAACGCCTGCGTCAGGAAGCGATCGACGAGGGTGTCTCCGAACAGGAGGCCGACGCCCAGATCGCCCAACTCGCTCAGGATCCGGCCCGTGCCCGCCAGCTTGAGAAGGTGATCGGGCGCGAAAACATCCCGGCCGAGATGGACATGGATATTTTGGTGGCAGAAGCGCCGGACACGGTGACGATCCAGCAGGAGCAGTTCGAGCAGCTGGCCCAAATGGCCTCAGCCGGCGTGCCGATCCCGCCGGCGGTGCTGATCCAAGCCTCAAGCCTGCGCAACAAGCAGGAGCTTCTCGCGCGTCTCGAAGCGAACGAAGAAACCAAGCTCGCCGCGCAAATCGGCGTCGAGCGCGAGATGGCCGAGATCGAGAAAACCAAAGCCCAGACCGAGAAGGCGCGCGCCGACGCGCTGAAGACCATGGCCGAAACGGACGAGAAGGGCGGCGGGCCCGAACCGGTTGTGCTTGGCGCCGGCAATGGTGTTGACGGAAACGCTCCGACGCCCCAGGCGATCGAAGCCTTGGTCGCCGGGCTGGCGGCGGGCGATGTCGCATCCGCCGATGACGCGCCTGACGAAGACCTGATCACGAACGGAGAGACCGATGCCCCATAGACGCAGTCAGCCAAGCGCCCAGCCCTTTGAAGGCACACCGCTCGATGTGATCATCGACGGCATTGGCCGCCAGCAGAAGAGTGCGGCGCGGCAAAACCAGGCGCTGGCGACGCTGAACCGGGTACCATCCGCGGCTCAACCCGCCGGACCCGCCGCGCTCACCTTGAACGGCGAAGTGCTGGACGAGAACACGATCCCCTCAGTGCGGGACTTGGGCAATCTGCGCGACAATCCGGAGATCCCGCAACTCATCCAGGATCGCTTTCTGGTCTCCGACCAAGCAGGCCAGGTGCGCGTGCTGCCCGAGCCCGGCGAAGATCCGAGGATTGCGGAGAGCTTTACGCCGGACATGTTGGCGGGGGTGGAGCCGAGCGCGTCGAAGCCCGCGATCTTTGCGCAGCCCGCATTGGGCGCAACTGCACCAACAGTTCAGCCGGCCACTTTGTCTGCTGAAGAAACTCGAATGCGCACGTTGGAGCTTCGAGACCGCGAAGCCTTTTGCCAAACCCGCGAAGCGCTTGTCGCGGAGATCGCTAGCACGGGTCAACTTCTCGCAGCTTACGGTTACGATGATGCCCTGGACGATCAGTACTACATTTTTTTGGTTTTCACCGATTGGACAGGCGCGCTCTTAGTGGGTGGCCAACAAGGCTTGTTTTGCGAAGCAAATGTATTGAGCCGCAGTGAAACACTAGGGCTCGCGGCCGAGATCGAAGCGAAAATCGGAGCCGCCGGTGAACCATCCTCGCAATATTAGACCGCGCGCTGCCTTGGCAATGGAGCGCGTCGTGGCCGAGCCATTTGTTGCAGTTCTTCTCCCGCCGGGCGTGGACCGCGACAAATTCGGATATTTTCGCCCTGCCGGTATGGATTGCGGGCACCACGACGCCTATTGCCGTCACTGCGGATCTGTAATCACTTCACAGCACAAACAAAGTTTGGATCCGACCGCATGTCGTCCTTCGCCGCCAAGGGCATTTAGGGACCCGCTGGCGTTCCAGACGCCGGTGCATTGCCCGTGCCGCCGCTGCTGGGTGTCACCACTGTGGTTCCACCGGGTTCTGGGCTATTTTGCCCGCCGGCATTGAGTTTGTCAGTAATGGTGTCAATTCCTCCGCCGCCGGCGATCTCGCTCCCCGTCGACATGATTCCTTGATAGAGCTTCATGAAACGCTCCGGGCCCATATAATGAATTGCGCCAAAAGTGAGAGCGATGCCGACCAATATGAAGAACAGGGCGCGCATGGCGAGTGTCTCCGTGTTGTGTGTGTTTCAGGTCGTAATCTAGTCACAAATTATGCCGTTTCCATGTGTCCTACAAATCGCTCGCTGAAAAATCCGCGAATTTCTTGGGGTTTTTGTACTTCAGAAAACATTTGAATTGACGTTGGGTGTGCTGGTATGTGCCGCAAACTCGCTGCCAGTTGCGTCTAGTGCAGAGTCCATTCGTTACCGGTGCAGTGAGGGAAAAGGTATGGTTGCCAGCCAACCAATTGGGGCGCCGGCGCGTACCCGCATTAGCGTGACGACCAAACGCACCTGCTGGTAGGTGCGGGCGGCGAAGAAGTCGCTATTTATAGCGGTACAGAAATATGCTTCAGAGCGGCGGGACGCCGTGCTTTCGTCACTTGGCGCGGTATTGAGATTCAGTGCGTCGAATGGCGCTGAGACGTCAATCTGATTCAAAGTCCAGAATTTTTGACTACCCGCCAAGCCATATCATGAGATGGCTCTCGCAGCTTCGACAATCGGTGCTGCCAAAACCTGGCGTCGCCGTCGCAAACGCGCCCGATTCAGCTATATTCTGGATCAGCGCGCACTCATCTCCTCCCAACGTTGTAAGCGCCCACAACGCGACCTCACCATTTGTCAGCTGATCGATATGCCAATGGCAGGGCTTGCTCGGCCTGAAATGGCGGCTGACCCGCGCTCTGATCCCGCCTGGGCCTTTGGCGCTGCCGCAATAGGCGTTCCAGCCCGCCGGCAGCGCGATTGGATCTCCTCCAGCGATCGAAATAGAAACCTGCCGCTCGATCCCCACCAGCAACACATAGGCACCGGGCAAGCTGGATATCGCTGAAATACTGGATCTGCCGATTATAGGCCTCTCCAATCCACACGGCGCCAAGTCGCGCAGCAGTTCAACGGGCGGTTTTCGGCTATTTTCCGCCAAGTCTGCAGCGGCTCGCTTTGCCAACATCCCGCCTTCCACATCCCCTTCCTCGGTTTACCACAGTATCGCCAAATGCCGACCAATTGTGGAAACCGCTCCCCATAATGCCTAAATACCAGCGTAGCTATGCTTTGCGCTCAGCAGTAAAGCCAGTGCGCTTGGCCGCTGCTAGCCAGGTTAACTCCAAACGGGACGGTCAAATGTCTGCGAAAACGTCAGCCGTTTCCAAGCGGACCAAATCGGCTCAATCGCCTGCCAGAGAGGCTGATAGGTCCTCAGGCGGCATTCTGAGACGCCGAAAGAGAACTGGCAACTCGGCCAATGTACGCAAGGTGGGGCCCGTGACAGCATTCGTGCGTCCAGTGGGCCTTGCCGTAGCTCTGGTGCTGGCTGCCTATGGTCTATTGACGCTCGCGACCACATACGGGCGCAGCTATTTGCGGCATCTTGACCACACCGCCGCGTCTCATCCCGACAGCAGTGTATTCGAGGTCTTCGTCAAGTCGGCCCTATCGCAAGAGACAATTGATCTGGTTATTCGCGACGTCGACGGCAAAGTACGTAAGGTGGTGGCGAACCAGTCCGATGCCGATCGCTTCGTCAACACGACCATCCTGATGTTGGATGAGGAGCGCGACCGCATCAAGCAAGCGGCCAATGCCGACGTCGACGAGATTTTCGACGGCGCTTTCGCCGACCGCGATGAAGCGATCGAATCCTACGCCGACTGGTTCTTCGAGTGGAAGCGCTCCTATATCGTTTTGACGGAGACGCTCACATCCGCGGCGAATAGGGCCCTTCAGGCCGGCGAATACGAGTCTCTGAGCGAGGCCGTCGAGCGCGATGTGAAGGATTATTTTTTGCGCCACTACAAGGCCCAGGTCCTCAAGCCGGAATTGCGTGATCAAAAGATCAGCGTTGGACTGGAGAAGGCTGCCCGCCGCGCGCACGAAAGCTACCGGCGCGTTATCGCCAACAGCGATTTGCGGTTGCAACTCTTCCTGGCGCGCAACACCCGCCACCTCGAAGAAGTACCCGCAAACGATGCTTTGACCAATGTCACGCTCGATTGGGACGCGCAAAAATGGAAAGCGCCAACCTATTTGATGGAAGACCGCGCATTTGACGGTATTGCGGGCGTCGGCAAGGCGGCAGCTGCCGGAACTGTCGGCGCGTTGGTGCTGGGGCCTGTCATGAACCGTGTTATGGCGCGCACGTTCGGCATGCTGTCGCGCCGTTTCGCCACGGCCTTCAGCACCCGTTTGGCGCTTGCCGAGCAGGGTGCAGTCGCGGGCACTTTGGTCCAACCGGCTGGCGGCACGGTCGTCGGTGCGGTTGCCGGCATACTTGTAGGCGTTGCTGCTGATTATTTCATGAACGAGGCTGACGAAGCCTTTAATCGGGTAAAATTCGTAGCGGCAAACGCCAGCGCCCTCGAGACCACAACGGATTTGTGGAAGGGTAAGATCAAAGCCAATGTTGGCGCCGCAGTCGACCGCTGGTTCGATGACGCTCGCGCCAGCGTAGTGCTCGCAAATCAGCGCTCTTGATCGCTCGTTTTCACATTTCAATCGCCAATTGAACAACCGTGCCATTGGCGACGGCGGCGGCAACGGTTGTATGGCCTTTCCAGGGGTTGCATAAATCGGCTGATCAGGTGTTAGACTGGTCTTTGGAGGCCTCTCGGGTGCGATAGGAAAACGCGTTCATGGATACTCGGGAGAAAAATCACGCTGAGCTGGCGCCAAGCCGCTCTTTGCGTGAGGCTATTCTGGAAGAGCGGCTGAAGGAAGCCGAGAACATCGAGCGCGCCACGGACCGGCGCGGCTCAGAATTGGCGCGTCTAGAAATACTCGAAGCCAATTTGGGGGATGCATTTGACGATATCCCTGAGGCCGATGATCGCTTCGCATTGCTGTTGTCGCCGAGTGAACCGGCCAGGCTGTGGGTCGACATGATGGCCTATGTCGCGATGGATGCAACGGCCCGAACATACCGGTTTATCTGGAATGGCGGCGCAGGCCGAAGAGTTCTCGCCGAGTCCGAGGATGTGGCCGAGATGAAGGCCCATATTCTCAATTATGTCGCGGGACAGATAGTCGCCCGCGAGCGGCAGATTCAAGGCCTCGCTGAGCGCCAGACGCCAAGTCCGCCAAACGCTTCACAGACGAAACGGAATATTGGCGTCGTCATTTGGGCCTTTGCGATCGGGCTCCTGACCGGCGCGTTCTGCCTGCTGGCGCTCGCCTATCTGATCACGCCTTGAGCCATATGTGCTCGATCTTCTCGACTTTGCCGTCGGGCGCCGTCAAGCCGCGCCCCACCATTTGGCAGTTCCAGCGCTTACCTCGCCGAGAAATGCTGAAGCAATTGTAGCGCGCCAGTGGCCAGGGAGTTCTGCTGCCGCTGGAGGCTGATGGCGCGCCTACCACTGGCACTGGACCACTAACGCTTTCAAACATGTCGACTGATTGTCTGTGATTGTGTCCATACAGTACGAGCTCAGCACCATGGCGCCGCAGTACGTCGGCGAGTTCGTCGGCGTCACTCAAGGCACGCCGCCACCCAGTTTGCCCTGGCAGGGGTGGATGATGGATAAGCACGATCCGAAAAATATCCGCGCTTGCGAGCCCATCGAGTATGTCCGGCAATGCCTGGAGTTGAGTTTGGCCGAGCTTGCCCGAGGCCATCAATGGCCAAGTTGGTACCCCGCTTGAGAGACCGATCAACGCGACGTCGCCAAACCTGCGTACAAACGGAAATCCCGCTGCATCGTCGGTTTCAAATTTGGCGCCGGAGGGATTGGAACGCATGTAGGGTGCCCATTCCGCAATGCCTTCATTCTTGGGCATGGCGACATAGGCGTCGTGATTACCAGGAACCAGCGTCACGCGTGAAGACGTACCAACGCCTGATAACCAACGGGTCGCCTGCGCAAATTCAGCGGCTAGGGCAATATTGACGAGATCGCCGGTGATCGCGATGTGGTCGCTTTTCTGACGTTTGACGTCGTCCATCAGGCGCTTGAGAACTTCGGGCAGGTGAATTCGGTTTCGGCCTGTAATCCAATTGAGATAGCCAAAAGCGCGTTTGCCCGCGAGGTCGCTCAATTTGACCGCTGGCAAGGGGCCGAGGTGAGGATCGGTAAGGTGCGCGAGCTTGAACATTAGGGCAGGGGCTATACAACACGTTGGCCGAATGCAAGGGAGCAGCGTATGACGTCGAGCCGCTTCGTGTTGAAATTACTACAGCCCTATTGGCGCCTGACGCGCGGTATGACTCTCGGTGCACAAGGCGTCGTAATCGATGCCGACGAGCGTGTTTTGCTGGTTCGCCATGGCTATCGGCCGGGCTGGTGTTTTCCGGGCGGGGGTGTCGAGTGGAATGAGACACTCGAACAAGCGCTGGAGCGAGAATTGGCAGAGGAAACCGGCGTAGAAATAGAAGGCTCGACGGAGTTTCATGGCGTCTTCGCAAATTTTACGAAGTTTCCCGGCGATCATATCGCAGTTTTTATCGTACGGAACTGGCGTCGCCCGACTGTTCCCAAGCCAACGGCAGAAATTGCTGAATGCGAATTCTATAATTTGACCGATCTGCCCGCCCAGATCGATTCAGCGACCAGGCGACGCCTCGCCGAAATCTTCGAAGGCCGATCGGTTGCTCAATTCTGGTGAGACAAACGGACGCTAATCCGGACGGCCGCTGATGTCAGCTGACATACTGCTTAGTGATACGCGCGACGTGGTGACCTTGAAAGCTCGCCAGATTAAGTTCCTTTTGGGAGGGTTGGCGCGAGCCATCGGGCGCCGCGATGGTTGAGGCACCATAAGGAGATCCGCCGCGCACCTCACTGATGTCTGCCAGATCAGGCGCCGAATAGGGCAGGCCGACGATTATCATTCCGTGATGCAGCAATGTCGTGTGGAACGACAGGATCGTGGATTCGTTGCCACCGCCTGTTCCGGTTGAGGTGAAGACGCTGCCGATCTTCCCGATCAAAGCACCTTGCGCCCACAAAGCGCCGGTCTGATCCAGGAAATTTCGCATCTGAGACGACATATTGCCAAAGCGTGTGGGCGTGCCAAAAATGATCGCGTCATAATTGGCGAGCTCGGCCGGATCGGCGAAAGGAGCGGGTTGCTCGACCTTCATACCAGCGGCCTGCATCGTCTCATCTGGAATGAGCTCAGGGATGCGGCGTACGACGACCTCGGTTCCCTCAACAGCGCGAGCGCCAGTCACCATCGCGTAGGCGAGGGTTTCGACGTGCCCGTAGGAGCTGTGATAGAGCACCAAAACATTTGCTATATCGGCCATAAATTTCTCCTTGCCGACGCTGCGCGATTCGATTGAGCCCAAGCATGCTCGACGACCCTTAAGAAATCGTCGCCCAAGTTAGACGACAATATGGCGATCAGAAAGGATGGCTTGTGCTGGACCAGCCATATGGAGCCATGTTAAGGCAGCGCGCCCCGTCGAACGGCTTGTGATGTGTGGGACCGCCCGGCCTGGTTCATCGCACAGAAGACGCTAGGGTGCTCTGACTGGACCCAAGTCGAGACATGCCATGTCGCAATCGGAAATCGTTATAAGCCGGGAGCGGCCACAAGATGCGGCCGCCACCGCGCGACTTTCAGCGCGTGCTTTTGGTCCAGGACGCTTTGCCCGCTCGGCCTATCGCGTGCGTGAGGGAACCGGGGCAACATCCACACCCGCTGACTTAAGGCTCTGCGCTTGGTCTGGCAAAGAGCTCGTGGGATCATTGCGCTTTTCGGTTGTTGCAATTGGCCAAGAAACAGGCGCTTTGCTGCTGGGGCCGCTCGCAATCGAGCCGAATCAAGCTGGACAGGGGTGCGGTCGAAGCTTGATTGAAGAGGGACTAAAGCGTGCGGAGAGCGCCGGCCACAGGCTCGTCCTGCTTGTCGGCGATCTCGCATATTATGAGCGTTTCGGCTTCGCCGTTTCGCCCGTTGGCCAGATTAGTTTGCCGGGGCCTGTCGATCCCGCGCGCATTCTTGTCAAAGAGCTGGTGCCTGGCGCGTTGGCCGATTATGTGGGCGATGTGAGGTGTGCCGACTAGCGGCCTTCGCGGTACCACGTGGCGGCAAGCAGCCCCAACATAATCGCAAGCATGCCAAAGCCTGCAAACACGGGAAACAGTCGGATACCTCGTATCGATGCTGCATCGCGGCGCCTTAGTCCCATCCAATCGGCGCCGTGCATAACGCGTCCCGTGCGCAGCTGGGTAAGGCGCGGCAGCTTCAAGCCACCTGCTTCGGTCTGTTCTCGAATCCAATAACTTCCCCCCCCGGTTGCCTCCAGCACAGGCTTGAGACGATCGGTCGTTGCAGCCAAATCGGCAAACTCTCTAGCGTTTGGCTTGCCGACATGGGCAACGGCGCCGAGTTTGCCCGACTTCAAGCGGTAGACGCCATGTTCGTCCGCGACAATTGTCTTGCGCCAGACGCCAGGGCTTGATTGCTCGAGCTCAAGTGTTGAAACATTGCCGTCTGGCGCCGTCAACTCGATCGGCGCAATCTCGTCGTCCATTGAGCGACGCTCGACGACGAGTTGGTCCTCGCGCGCCCGCGCAACCAACACATCTTCCTCCAGATCCGGCTCTTTCATCAGCCAATGCGCAAGCCGCCGCAACAGATCTGTGTGCGGTCCGCCGCCATCGAAGCCGCGCGACCACAACCACGCTTGATCAGACAGCAACAACGCCACGCGACCTTCGCCTTCCCGGTTGAGCACCAGCAGCGGCGCTTGCCCCGGTCCTTCCATCACGACACTCCCCCGCACATCACTGGTCTCGATCATTCTGAACCAACGCCCCCAAGGCGGGTTGCCATTTTCGGCGTTTGCCAGGCTTCGCGTGACCGGATGGCGGCCACCCGTCTTTGTTATTTTCGGTCGAAAGCCCTGTTCGATGATCCGTCCGGTAGGCGTTGCCGGTATGATGTAGGACAGCGGCGTGCGATGCAGGCTAGTCGGCTTGGCAAAGTGTTCGCCGGAGGCAACGAGCACGGCGCCGCCCTGCTCGACATAGCGCGCAACGTTGTCGAGATAGAGCAGGGGCAGAACCCCGCGGCGGTGATAGCGGTCGAAAATGATGAGATCGAAGTCTTCCAGCTTTTCCGAAAACAGTTCGCGCGTCGGAAACGCGATAAGCGATAGCTGGTTGATTGGCGTGCCATCTTGTTTCTCGGGCGGGCGCAAAATTGTAAAATGCACAAGATCCACAGCGGCATCGGATTTTAGCAAATTTCGCCATACCCGCTCTCCGGCATGTGGTTCACCGGAAACGAGCAACACCCGAAGATTTTCGCGCACTCCTTCGGCAGACAGCACCGATTTATTATTGGCGGTTGTGAGTTCTCCGTCTGCTTCTTCGACCTGCAATTCGACGATGTTTACGCCAGCATGGTTGAATTGTATGGGCACATCGATTTCTTGGCCGACCATGACCCTACGCGTCTGGCTCTCCTCGCCCTCGCGCAGAATTTGAAGATTAACCGGTCCGCCGGTCTTGTCGGCCCGGCTGTCCAATATCCTGATACGAGCAGATTGTTGCGAACCCACTAATCCAAAACGCGGAACGCGCAACAGTTCGATGCGCCGGTCGAATTCATCTGGACTTCCGCTGACAAAGACGTGCAGCGGCGCATTCAGACCGAGGTCGTCGGCGTTTTTGGGCACATCGTGAATTTGACCATCGCTGATCGCGATCACACCCGCCAGCCGGTCTGGCGGAATTTCCGAAAGTGTTTGCGCGAGATCCTTAAACAACAAGGTGCCCTCTCTGGAGCGCGCATCGCTCGAGAGCGGTGACGTGATCTTGCGAACTTCTATGCCGCTCAATTCGGCCAGTTGCCGATCAAGCTGGGTCTCCGCCTCATCGCTCAGCGCGGCGCGTCCGGCCAAACGTTGGCTGGCGCTTCTGTCGGTGATCACAACGACGATGTCATTCAATGACTCGCGTTCTATCTGGTGAAGACTTGGGTTAAACAACGCGAAAAACAGCAGGGCGAAGGCGGCCAGGCGCAACAGCGCGCCGCGAGGATGGCGCCACAACAACAGCCCGCCAAGAACAACGGCCGCGACGCCAAGTCCAAGCATGGCGGTGGTCGGCAGAAGGGGGTTGAATACCAGCGTCCAGCTCATGTCGGCCTATTGCCCCAATCTTTCGAGTAAGGCTGGAACGTGTACTTGATCGGCCTTGTAGTTTCCTGTCAGTGCGTACATCACGATATTCACACCTGATCGGAACGCCATCTCCCGCTGCATCTCTCCCCCCGGTACGACCGGGAAAAGAGGCTGATTTCGCTGATCGAGCGCCCAGGCGGCTGCGAAATCATTTGATGTGATTAAGATCGAGCTGACGCCGTCAGATCTCCTGGCTCGCTCGCCCTCTGCGCTGTTTTCGTCCGCCGTTGCCTCCGCCCAGAGCGGGCTTCCGTCCCATCGTCCCGGAAATCCGCGCATCAAATAGAAGGACTTGGTGAGGACGTGCGACTCGTGAACTGGTGCGAGTGGCGGAATATCGAGTGTGCCGACCAATCTCGCCAATGCCTTGGCTGCCGGCCCTTGCCCGACGTCACCTGAAGAGGAGGGCGAGAGATGAAAATCGCGTGTGTCGAAAAGAATGATTCCGCCTTGCTTCATATACGCGTCGATCTTGGCGAGGGTAGAATCCGGTAGTGATTTGCTGTCGGCGTGCACCGGCCAGTAAAGCAGGGGGAAGAAGGCAAGCTCATCGCGATTGACATCGACGCCCATCGGATCGGATGGCTCGACAGCAGTGCGTGCCGCCAACACCTTGCTCAATCCCGACAGTCCGGCTTTGCTCACTCTGTCGATTTCGCCATCACCGGTGATCACGTAAGCAAGTCTCGTCTTCAATGCCGCCTGGAAGGCAAAATCTTCGGCATCCTTTGCGCCTGCCGCTTGGCCGGGATCTGGCGCAAATACAAGGCTTGCCGCCAATAGGGGCGCTGCAAGGCGCGCCAATGCAGCCGCCGGTCGAGACGACATCAGGCCCATCGACAAGGCCAAAATTGCCACCGCGTCCACCAGCAACAAGGCGAACGCGGCCACCAGAAGCCAGTATTTGAGCTCAATTGTACGATCGGCACCGTAGTGATTGGCTGCAAGTCCAAGCGAATTGGTTTCCAAAGATAACAAGGTGGACTTGGCGTCCAACAAATTGAGCGCGCGCATGGTGTCGATAGGCCCGTAATATCCGGGCGGATGATCGGGTCCGATGCTTGCCGCGCCATCGGTCGCCGCTTTTAGCGGAGCCACGTTTGCAGCCGGGCTTTCCAGGTCACCAAAACCGTTGAGGACCAGCTGTGGCGTCAGCAGGCCATCGGTCGCGATCCCCTCTGTGGCCGCAATTGGGACGCCGGCCCCATCGGTCCGCTTGCTGCTTTCGGCCGACCGCTCCACCAAGCGTCTCAGCATTTCCACAAATAAACCTGACATCGGCAAATTCGACCACTCGGAATTTGCCGTGATGTGGAACAGCACAATGCGGCCCTTGCCGCGTTTGGCCGCGCTGACCAGGGGTGTTCCATCGACAAGGCGCGCCCAAATGCTGCTCTGCGTATTTTGTGCAGGATCGGTAAGCACCTGCCGTTTCACCAAAATGTCTTTTGGCGGCTGAAGTCCGCTGAACGGACTGTCGGTGTCAAACGGCGCAAGCGCTTGCGGCGAACTCCAGGACAACGACCCGCCGAGCGCGCGCCCGCCGCGCCGAAGGGCGTGTGGCAACAGTCTGTCACCGCCTTGCTCGAGGCGCTGGCCAGCGAAACGGACAAGGGTTCCGCCATCCTCGACCCACTTCTCAAGCTCATCAAGCGTCCCCGCGACGAGCTTGCCGATGTCGGCGAGAATCAAGACGGACACATCTTGCTCGAGCGTCGAATTGACGGCTCGAACCACATTGCGATCTTGGCTCGAGACGATCTCGGCATAGGGCGTGAGCGCACGCTCCACATAATAGAGCGGCGAGAGTAACGGCTGCGCCAATTCGCGGGCCTCACCCGATATGATTCCGACCCTGCGCCATTGGGAGCGCGCGTCCAGCAGGTGAACCGCTCCGGCAGAGCGCTCGTTCTGAATTTCGAGGCGGGCCACTTGGTTTCGAATCTCGAGCGGAATTTCGAATTCGGTGCGACCGTGAAGCTCTCCGGCAGCAAGTTCGAACGCGGCCTCCGCCAACTGCTCACCACGCGAGGTGAGGGCGCGAATACGCCCAGCGCGCGCGCCGCCGTCCTTGGCCCTCAGAATGTGCGCCGTCAACACACCTGAGTCTGACATGCTTGAATATAGGCCGAGCGCTTGGCTGCCCGATTGGGGCTGGACGATTGACACGCCCGCGTCATCGCCAACGAGCGACCGCATAGCGCGGGCAAACTCCGTAGCGTGACCATAATCAAGACCGTCCGACAACCAGATGACAGCGGCTTTCTTTTGCTCTCCAAGTATCTCGGCGAGCTTAGCCGCAAGTCGTTGGCGATTTGGACGGAAGGGCAGGGGCGCCATGCTGGCGGCGAATTCTCTGGCCTGATCGGGTGTCAGGGTTTTGGCACCGACCACACCATCGCCAGCGCTGGGCACGATAATGATCTCACGATTCTGGCGCTCGGCGCGTCCGATGAGCGTCGAGATAAAATCCTGCCTCTTGTTCCAATGACTGGCCGAGGCCCAGCCATTGTCAACGACGATGATGACAGGACCGCTCCCGCTCAATGCCTCTCTGTCGGGATTGAGAATCGGACGGGCCAGCGCCAAAATGATCAAGGCCGCCAGCAGGACGCGCAATGCCGTCAGCCACCATGGACTGTTTTCTGGCGTTTGATCGTCGTTTTGCAATCCTTTGAGAAGCCGTGTTGGCGGAAACACGATCCTCTGCGGTTTGGGTGGAATGAAGCGCAGCAACCACCAGATGAGCGGAAGAACGACCAGGCCGGCCAGCAGCCATGGCGCAAGAAAGCCAATGGATCCTAGTGTCATCATGGCCGCGTGGCGCTTTCGTTGCTTCGAATTGCAAGCGGCTGGCTGGAGGCGCGGTATCGATAGTCGGACTCATACCCTGCCATGCGGTTGTGCAGGGCAAGCAATGCCTGCTCGGGCGGTCGGTCGCTGTGATGGAGCAAAAACGACCATTGCAGGCGGCGGGCCATGGACTGCAAAGCCCGCCTGTGGCTCTGCATGCGGTCTTGATAGAGCGCCCTGAGTGTTTCGGCGCGGCCGGTCACAACTTTGTCTCCGCCTTCGCTGGCCACGAATTCGGTGTGCCCTTCATAGGGCAGGGTTTCTTCGGCCGGATCCAGCACTTGGACCAAGTGCCCCAGAACGCCCTGGCCGGCCAAATTATCCAGCCGGATCGAGAGTTCCGTGTCGTCGGACAGGAAATCGCTCAGCAAGATGCACTCACTGAAACGGCTGATTTCAACATCGGGTGGAATGTTATGCGCTGAGCGATTGGACTGCAGATTTTGCGCGATCGCTTCGGCCAACCGCGGTACCGCGCCTCGACCCGACAACAACCTGCCCCCTAGCAAGCCGACGCGCTCGCCACCGCGCGTCAACAGATCTGCAATAGCCAGCGTCAGCACGATAGCCCGTTCGAGCTTTGTGTGACCGCAAAGATGTGAGCAGAAATGCATCGAGGGCGACATATCGAGCCAGATCCAAATGCTGTGGGCTGCCTCCCACTCGCGCTCGCGCACGAACAGATGATCTGAGCCGGCTGAGCGACGCCAATCGATCGTCATTGCGGAGTCGCTCTGCTCGAACTGTCGGAACTGCCAAAACGTTTCGCCCGAGCCCGCGCGCCTGCGGCCATGAATTCCGTGACTCACAGTCTGGGCCACGTGTTGGGCCTCGACCAAGAGATCAGGAAATTTGGCCGCCAACGCCGATGCGCGGGCCTCCAGTTCGCCGATTGTTGCGCTCATTTGCTTTCTTGAACCGAGCGCCGAGCTGGTGCTACTCAAAGCGCCCGCTAAGCGTGTCGATCACTTCCGAAATGCCGCGTCCTTCCGCTCGCGCTGCAAACGTCAGCGCCATTCGGTGCTTCAGCACGGGCTCAGCCAAGTCGATCACGTCATCGATCGAAGGTGCAAAGCGGCCATCCATTAGCGCTTTCGCACGCACCCCAAGCATCAGCGCTTGGCTCGCGCGGGGACCTGGTCCCCAGGCGACTTCCTTGTCGATCGTCTCGCTTGCCCCGGCTCCAGGGCGGGCCGAGCGCACCAAGCCCAAGATTGCGTCAACAACCTTTTCGCCGACTGGGATCTCACGCACCATACGTTGTGCCAGCAACAGGTCTTTGACCGTAAGAACCGATTGAAGCTTTCTTTCATCTGTACCGGTTGTGGCGATCAACATCCGCCGCTCCGCCGCTTCATCGGGATAGCCGACGTCGATCTGCAGCAAGAAGCGGTCGAGCTGGGCCTCGGGCAAGGGATAGGTGCCTTCCTGCTCCAACGGATTTTGTGTTGCGAGCACATGGAAGGGCCTGGGGACGTCGTGGCGCACACCGGCGACCGTGACGTGGTGTTCCTGCATCGCCTGCAGCAAAGCTGATTGAGTTTTCGGACTCGCCCGATTGATTTCATCGGCCATCAGCAGCTGCGTGAAGATCGGCCCCTCAATGAACCGGAAAGAGCGCTTGCCGGAGGAGCCCTCCTCGAGGACCTCTGAGCCAACAATGTCGGACGGCATCAAATCCGGCGTGAATTGGATGCGTTTGTTTTCGAGGCCCATGACCACGCCCAGGGTCTCGACCAAACTGGTTTTGGCCAACCCGGGCACACCGATCAGCAGCGCGTGTCCACCAGACAGCAGCGTGATCAGCGATAACTCGACGACGCGGTCTTGCCCAAAAATCACCGACCCCGCAGCCTTGCGGACCTTGCCGATCTTTGCGCCGATCTCCGCGAACCGCTCAACGAGCTTCTGGTCAGTTTGACGAACCTTGGCCATGGTGATGAATATAGCCGTAAATTTCGGTTCGGGAACACTCTGAAGCCAAAATCACTCACAATCGCGTGACGCAATTTCAGAATGTCATCGCGGGCAAGATCAGCACGTTACCATCGGGTTGGCATGGGCGCCTCGCCGTCATCAGAGCAATCAGACACCAGTCCGCTGCAAAGTTTGGCTGATGATATCAACGAGGCTGCGGCCGAGGGGCTTCCGCCCGTTCATCTCTGGAACCCGTTCCATTGTGGTGACATAGGTCTACGGATCGCGGGCGACGGCGCTTGGTATGTCGGAGACAGTCCGATCCATAGAGGCCGGTTGGTCAAACTCTTTTCCAGCGTGCTACGGCGCGACGAAGACGGATGCCACTATCTGGTTACGCCAGTCGAAAAAATCAGCGTCAGTGTGGCCGATGCCCCGTTTCTGGCCGTCGAGATGGCCGTTGCCGGCGAAGGGCACAAGCAGCGCATTGTCTTGCGCACGACTCTGGACGACTGGGTTGAGGTCGATCGCGACCATCCATTGCGGTTTCTGGTGCAGCCACCAGAAGACGCCCTCAAACCTTATGTGTTGGTGCGGGGCCGCCTGGAGGCTTTGCTGAGCCGCGCCTTGGCGTTTGATCTGATCGAACGCGCGGTTTGCGAAGAGGTGGACGGCCAGGAAATGCTGGGCGTCTGGAGCAACGCAACGTTTTTCTCCATCGCGCCCGCCAGCGCATTGGAGCTTTCACGATGAATGCACCGTCGGGCGAAACCGCATCTTATTCCGCAGAAGAACTGTGCCGACGGGCGGCCGGCATCCTGTTGGCGACCGATGACGTGAAGCACGTCGCCATGGATGGGCCGGTCAGGTATAGCGATTTACGGCTCAATCCCGAGCTAGGCCCAGCCCGTCACGACGCCCAAACTCGTGCAGCCGCCGTTCTCGTGCCGATCATCGACCGTCAGCCCGAGGCAACCATCTTGTTGACTGAGCGGACCAAGCATTTGAGCGCACACGCCGGTCAGATCGCGTTTCCCGGCGGAAAGATGGATTCGTCCGACGCCGAACCGATGCATACCGCGTTGCGTGAAGCGCGTGAAGAAATTGGGCTCGATCCCGGACTCGTGAATCCTGTCGGCTTTCTTGATATTTATCAGACAGTTACCAATTTTCGCGTGGCGCCGCTGGTGGCGCTTGTATCGCCTGAAATGAAACTTGTCTTGGATGCATCCGAGGTAGCCGACGCCTTCGAAGTGCCGTTACGCTTCCTGATGAGCCAGGAGAATCACCACATACATTCGTTTGAGTTTGAAGGCCGCGAACGCTTCTACTATGCGATGCCCTATGGTGACCGCTATATATGGGGAGCGACGGCCGGAATTTTGCACAACCTTTATGAGTGGCTCTACAGCTGATGCTCCGAATTCTCTTCATAAACGCCCTGATGTTTCTGCTGCCGTTTGTTGTCTACGGCGCCTATTTTTATTTGATGCGCAAAGACTCCGG
Source organism: Hyphomicrobiales bacterium (assembly GCA_021775595.1). Lineage (GTDB taxonomy): Bacteria > Pseudomonadota > Alphaproteobacteria > Rhizobiales > Methyloligellaceae > JAJFHN01. The sequence continues at coordinate 42,850 of JAJFHN010000058.1, read as the reverse complement.
CAAATTGAATTATTGGAGTGAAGTGCCGCTGCTGTGGTTGCTGGGCACCAGCACCCTGCTGGTGGTGGCTGCCATGGTCACGCTCGTATCGTTCAGCGGGGGCGATCCTGACGGCAAATACATTTCGCCGCGGCTCGAGAACGGCGTGATTCAGCCCGGCCGCATCGAATAGGCGTGCGCCTCGTCGAGAGGACAACAACGGTGACGTCGCCCAAATCCGAGAAAATCCAATCCGTCGCTGGTGCCAAATGGCTGGCCTGGCCTGAAACCCAAACCGTATTTGCGGCACTCGCGCGCCAAGGCGTGGTGACCCGTGCGGTTGGGGGAGCCGTGCGCGACACACTGATGGGCGAACCGGTCGGCGACGTCGATTTGGCCACCACAGCGACTCCACAAGACGTGATCGATTTGGCTGCTGAGGCCGGCCTTAAGACCGTTCCCACCGGACTCGAACACGGCACTGTTACGCTGATCGCCGGCAAGCGGTCCTTCGAAGTAACAACGCTGCGTTGCGACGTTGAAACCCATGGTCGTCATGCAACGGTGGCTTTCACGCTTGATTGGTTGGAAGACGCCAAGCGTCGGGATTTCACGATCAACGCGCTATATGCCAATTCCGATGGCACGCTCTATGATCCTTTGGATGGGTTGGCTGATTTACATGCACGCAGGGTTCGCTTCATCGGCGATGCGGCAGAGCGTATTCGCGAGGATTATCTGCGCATCCTGCGCTTCTTTCGCTTCAACGCCGTGTTTGGCGCGCTGCCTTACTGCCAAAAAGGATTGCGCGCATGCGTGCGCGAGCGAGCTGGGCTAGACCAGCTCTCGGGCGAACGTGTGCGGTCCGAATTGTTGCTTGTTCTCGCAGCACATGGGGCTGTTGAGGCGTGCGAGGCCATGCATGAGAACAGCCTACTCCTCCGCGTTCTTGGTGGTGTCGCGCTCCCTTTGCGCCTGCGGCGGCTGGTCGAAGTAGAGGCCGATCTGGCTGCGCGCGCTGATGCAATTCGCAGATTGTTTGCGTTAAGCGTTTTGGTGGGCGAGGACGTGAAGCGGTTGAGCGCGAAACTTAGACTTTCGAATGCCGAGACAAAACGCTTGAAAGCTCTGCTCTCCATCCAAGGGCTTGCTTGCCCAAGCAATGAGCAGCAAGCCAAAGCCATGATCTACCGGCTCGGTGCCGCGGGCGCGCGCGATGCCTGCCTGCTCGCGATGTCCCAATCGCACGATCGGGCCGAAAGGAGAATCTGGCGGTCGGCAAATGAACTTACCGGGCGCTGGCAGGCCCCCGTATTTCCTGTTTCAGGTAATGATCTGGCGGAGATCGGCGTGGCCAAGGGGCCGCGTGTCGGCGAGCTGTTGGCCGCGCTCGAACGGGAGTGGCTTGCGCGGGATTTCGCCGACGGTCGCGATGCTCTATTGGCGCGCGCGGCCGCGATGATAGCAGCGAACGGCCATAGCGAGAGTGGAGAGCAGACATGAGTCAAACGCCGCCACAATCCCAAAAAGACGCATCCGGACGAAATGTCCGCGTCGTGTTCGCCGTTGTTGCGCTTGTTAGTGTGCTGGCCGGCCTGCTGATTTATGTCTTTGCCGTGCCGTTGGGATTTGACGAGGACTTGGCCGAAATCATCGCCATCATCTTCTTGCTGTCGGCAATCTGCGATTATGCCGTTTTGTATTTCTGGGATCGGATATTTAAGAACCGGTCGCGCTGACGCGATCAGGGACTGATCGTCACGCGTACCATGTGAGTCTTGACGAAGGGCTTATTGCCCCACAGCCGGAAATAATCGAACGCCAAATTGGCCTCGCCCGCCGCCTGCGGCATGATCCGGATGCTAAGAACGCTGTGATTGCGGAAGAACATCGAACGCACATTGTCGTCGTTGGGAATTGTCCAAGCAATCTGGTCGACATCGACGAGATCGAGCCCGCGGCTCTTTTCCTCATTAAGGTGCCAGCGGTACCCGGCCTTCCTGTTGCCAGGAAGTTTCAAAATCAACATTTTGCCGACGCGGGCTTCCTGTTCGGCTTCGATTTCGATCGCGGCCGATGCGTCTGAATAGGCCACAAGCGCCGCCAGCGTGGCCGCTGCCAAAGAGAGCGGACGCGTCGCAAGTCCAGCAGAATCATCTCGATCTGATGTGATCATTCCACAAGTTTAGGACCGAAGTCTTAGCGGGCGGTAAAGTACCCAGAAGTTCCTGCTTAGTGGCCGATTTCGCTGATATGCGCGCCTTGACGCTCCAAAATTGGCCGCACCTCTTTGAAGGCCTGCGGATAGAGATAGAACGGGATCCGAGGATAGAGGTGATGAATGAGGTGGTAATTTTGGAAGCAGTAGAGCCAGTTGAAGATTGGCGCAAACGGTCCTGACATTCGGAAAATATTGGTGTCGCGATAGCGTTCGGTGGCGTCGTGGGGCTGGTGAACCAGATAGGCGAAGAAATAGATGATCAGCGCGCTGGCCAGGATGTGCGGTACAAACCACAGCGCCAGAACCTCGCGCCAATAGCCCATCACGCTCAGCCAAAAGGCAATCGTGTAGAGCCCCCAATATGTGGCGATCACGTGCATCGCCGTTTCTTTGTTGCCCGAGGCTTCCGGTTTGAGCGCCACTTGCTCGAAGAAGAACCGGTTGTAATAGGGCACGATGGTCAGACAGCGAACCAGCACCCGGAAGGGGTTCTTGACCTTGACCCAGTGGTCGGGGTCGAATTCCGCGTCGTTGGTATCGCGGTGATGCATCAAATGCAGCGCCCGGAACGCCTTGTATTCGTGCAACAGCATCGCGCCGCAAATAAAGCCAATCAGGTGGTTGAGCCACATCCAGCCGGATTCGCGTCCGGCGATGTTGCCGTGACAGGCTTCGTGCAGCGGTGTTTGTGTCGCGTACAGAATGAGCGTGTTCAACACCAGCCCAGCCCAAAGTGGAATGACGCCCATTACCGCTAGCGTAGTAACGGTCGCGAATCCGATGATGCAGCCGAGTCCGAAAAACACCGACGGCCAGGCCAGCGCTCCCAAGAAGGGTTTGATCAGTTTTTGGGCGTCGCGGTCAGCCACTTCGGTTGTTGTGGCGGTCGTTGCAGTCATCTGATCACCGTTGGTTTGGGCGCGCATGTTCGAATTGCGCCAGTCCTGCTTCTGCAAATTATACAGCGCCATGATGGGGGACCGCAATCTGATCCCCTTGATCTGGCTCAATTGCCCAATCAATTACGCGCTAGTGTGCGGCCGGTCTAGGGCCATTTAACGACAGGGGGCATTGAAGACAAGATCGAGTCGACATTGCCGCCCGTCATCAGCCCGAAACGTGTTCCGCGATCATACAACAAATTAAATTCGACATAGCGCCCCCGCCGTATGAGCTGCTCTTCGCGCATCTCGTCGGTCCATGGCTCGTTCATATTGCGCGCCACCAATTCGGGATAAATCTTCAAAAAAGCGCGCCCAACATCCTGGGTAAACTCGAAGTCTGCCTGCCAGTCGTCGGAGTTGAGATTGTCATAAAATATTCCACCCACGCCGCGCATTTCACCCCGGTGTTTCAGAGTGAAATAATCGTCGCACCACTCCTTATAGTGCTCATAGTCGGCTTGTTCATGGCCTGCGCAAGCACCAGCCATTGCCGCGTGGAAGGCCCGCGTGTCGGCGTCGTCCTGGCTGCGGCGCGCATCGAGCATTGGCGTCAGATCGGCGCCGCCACCGAACCAGGATTTCGACGTGACTACGAAACGGGTGTTCATATGAACGGCGGGAACGTTCGGATTTTGCGTGTGGGCAATGAGTGAAATTCCAGAGGCCCAAAAACGCGGATCGTCTTCGGCGCCCGGAATTTCTTTACGGAACTCGGGCGCGAATTCGCCGTAAACGGCGGATGTATGAACGCCGACCTTCTCGAAGACCCGGCCTGTCATCATCGACATAACACCACCGCCGCCGTCGCTGCCCGTGTGGTCCTTGCGATTCCACGGCGTGCGCACAAAGCGCCCCTCGGGATTGTCGGATAGCGGACCGCTGAGCTCATCCTCAAGGGTTTCGAACGCATCGCAGATATCGTCCCGCAATTGCTCAAACCATGCTTTCGCCGTGTCGCGTTTGGCGGCAGTCCGCATAAATTCGTCGCCGCTCAGCGGCTGATCCTCGGAAACCGTACTCATTTATTCCTTACCCGGAAATTGCTCTGTTTGGCGCAGTGCTTCGCCCAATACCATGGCTGCGGCGGCAGCAACATTGATCGAACGCAAGTTCCCCGCCAGGGGAATTACCAGACGGGCATCGGCTGCAGCATGCACGTGCTCTGGTGCGCCCGCGCTTTCCCGCCCCAACATCACAACGTCACCGCCGCTGAAAGCAAAATCCGTATAGCACTGGGAGGCGTGGGTGCTGAGCAATATCAGCCGCTCGCCCTGGTGTTTGCGCCAAGCCTCGAACGCCACGAACGATTCATGTCGCGTGATTTGTGCGTGGTTCAGGTAGTCGAGACCCGCTCGCTTCAAGGCGCGGTCTGAAGCATCGAACCCCGCCGGCTCGATGAGGTGAACAGGCACGGCCAGGCACGTGGCGGTTCGTATGATATTGCCCGCGTTTTGCGGAATGTCTGGTTCGTAGAGGGCAATCTGCATGGTGTGGCCTGGAATCGTGGCTGTTGGCGTGTCTTGCGGGGACAGACGGTTGCACTCATCTGGCCGAGATGCGCCAAATTATCACGGGTTTGGCGTCTGGACATTCACTCCTAACGATGCAAAAAGGCAGTCCGATGAAGACGTCCTGTTCGAGTCGCGGGTCGGAATTTTGTGCAGAGACGCCTCTGGTGGATAGGCGATCGCAAAGGTCCGTTTCGAACAACAAGGATGCGGGTTCCTGGGAGTTAACGTCCGGAATTGATGTTGCGCCGGCGGCGGTCCGGCTGGTGGCGTGATAAGGCGTTGCCGTAAGGGTGAGTCTCCGTTGCCCGAGGCCCAGATGGAGGACTAAGAGAGTGGCGAACTCCAACAGCACTGTCGATGCGGTGGATGACACCGGTCGCCGGGATTTCATCACTGTTGCGGCAGGGGCGTTTGCGGCAATCGGCTTGGGACCGCTGGTCTGGCCGATGCTTGATCAAATGAATCCAGATGCCTCGGCGCTTGCATTGGGCAGCGTTGAGATCGATCTGGCGCCAATCGATGTCGGTCAGGCAATCACCATCATGTGGCGCGGCAAGCCCATCTTTATTCGGCATCGGGCTGAGGAAGAAATCCAAGCAGCGGATGTGACGCAAATCAGCGCGCTGCCAGACCGGTTCGCCCGCAACCTAAATCTTGCCGAAGATGCGCCCGCAGTGGATCGCAATCGCGCGGGCGAAGGGCATGAGAATTGGCTCGTCATTATCGGCATTTGCACGCATTTGGGCTGCATTCCAAGGGGACAACGTGTCGGCGATACGAAGGGTGAGTTCGGCGGCTGGTTTTGCCCCTGCCACGGTTCTCACTACGACACCGCAGGCCGTATTCGCCGGGGCCCAGCCCCGCGCAACATGGAAGTGCCCCCATACAAGTTCCTGACGGACACCAGAATCAAGATCGGCTGACACGCACCATGGCCCATAAATCAAACTACGTACCGCAATCTGCTTTCGAGAAGTGGCTCGATGAGCGATTGCCTGTGGTTCGCTTGATGAAGGATCAATTCATTGATTTTCCGACGCCGCGGAATCTCAATTATTGGTGGACCTTCGGCGGCATTCTGATTTTTTGCCTGATTGCGCAGATGATGACCGGCATCGTGCTGGCGATGCATTACGTGGCCAACGAATCCATGGCCTTCGAAAGCATTGAGCACATTATGCGCAACGTGAACTGGGGGTGGTTGATCCGCTACACCCATGCCGTCGGCGCCTCGATGTTTTTTGCCGCCGCTTACCTGCACATGTTTCGCGGGCTTTACTACGGCTCTTACAAGGCGCCGCGCGAGATTTTGTGGATCTTGGGCGTCGTCATTTTGCTGCTGATGATAGCCACTTCCTTCATGGGCTATTCACTGCCTTGGGGTCAGATGAGTTTTTGGGCGGTGACGGTGATCACCAATCTGTTCAGTTCGTTCGATTCCGTTATTCCAGGTCTGGGAACCAGGATCGTTCAGTGGGTTTGGGGCGGCTTCTCCGTCGGCAATCCGACACTCAACAGATTGTTCAGCCTGCACTATCTGCTGCCCTTCATGATTGCTGGCGTCGTCATTCTGCACATTTGGGCGCTGCATGTGCCAGGCAACAACAATCCGACGGGCATCGATGTAAAGCGCAGCAGCGAGGCGATGCCGTTCCATCCCTATTACACGATCAAGGATGGCTTTGCGCTTGCGGTATTTGCGATCGTTTTTGCGGCCTTTGTCTTCTATGCGCCGAACTATTTGGGGCACAGCGACAATTATATTCCGGCCGATCCGCTGGTAACGCCGACCCATATCGTGCCCGAGTGGTATTTCCTGCCCTTTTACGCGATCTTGAGAGCCATCCCGAGCAAGCTGTTTGGCGTCATTGCAATGTTTGGCGCCATCATGGTGCTATTCGTTGTGCCGTGGCTGGACTCTTCACCGATCCGCTCGCTGCGTTACCGGCCTATGCTCAAGCTGTTTTTCTGGGCGTTCGTCGTTACCTGTGTTGCGTTGGGATATCTTGGCGCGATGCCGCCGGATGGGATTTATCTGCTGTCGGCTCGCCTCGGCACGTTCTACTACTTCGCTTTCTTTTTGGTGGTCCTGCCCGTCGTTGGCAGAATTGAGACGCCGACGCAGATGCCGGGCAGCATTACCGAAGACATCATGAGCAAAGAGAGACGCCGACGTGCGGCGTTGGAGGGCGGTGCGCCCGCGGGAGCGCCCGCTGCACCGGAAAAAAGATGAGGATCGCGCTCATGGACTCCCTTGATACTCTGGCGCGCTGGCGGACGGCGCAAATTGCTGGAGTGCTTGTGATTGCTCTGCTTGCCCTCGCGGCGCCACTGCGCGCGGCCGAAGACGATCAAATCATCAGAAAAGAAGCGTGGTCGTTCACCGGACCGTTTGGCATTTACGATAGGGCGCAGCTGCAGCGCGGCTTCTTGGTCTATCAGGAAGTCTGCGCCTCGTGTCATGGCATGCACTATCTGCATTACCGCAATCTGAGCGAAGCGGGAGGACCGGAATTTCCGGAGGCGGCCGCGAAGGTTGTGGCCGCAAGTGTTGAGGTCGAGGACGGACCCGATGATCAGGGCGAGATGTATATGCGTCCGGGCCGTCTCTCCGATGCCTTCGTATCGCCCTTTCAAAACGACCAAGAGGCCCGCGTTGCAAACAACGGAGCCCTGCCGCCCGATCTCTCTTTGATGGCCAAGGCGCGTCCCGACGGCGTCAACTATCTCTACTCCATGTTGACCGGATATGCCGACGCGCCGGCTGACGTTTCGATGGCAGAGGGCATGTACTACAACACCGCCTTTGCGGGCCATCAGATCGCAATGCCCCCGCCATTGTTTGACGATTCTATCGAATACACCGACGGCACGCCGCCAACGATCGACAACTACGCCAAGGACGTCACCGCGTTCATGATGTGGGCGGCGGAACCGAAGTTGGAAGAGCGCCACAGGGTTGGATTTCGCGTGATGATTTACCTCATCATCGTGGCGGGTCTGCTCTATGTTGCAAAGCGTCGGGTATGGAGCAGAGGCGCCCATTGAGGGTTGCCTCGCGGCGCAATGCTTTAAGGGCCCTGACGGGCCCTTTTTTATTGTGCCTATTTCAGCTCAAATGGCCGCGGGCAAGCGTTCGGGCACAGGGAAGTCGTCATGCGGGCACCATCGCTGAGATCGAAAATGGCGGGCATGATAGCCACCGGGCTGTTCGTGATCTCAATCGGACTTTCAATGGCCGCACAGGCAGCCCAGGTCGGCGCCGCCAAGGGCGCTGTCGTTCTCACGGTTGCGGGCGATATCGGAAATTGGAATCGCCCCGCCTATGATGACCGCCGCGATACTTTTATGAAATTCCACGAGATTACTTTCAATGAAGCCATGCAATTTGACCTGCAGATGCTGGCGGCGCTGCCTCAAGGTTCGGTGGAGGCAAAACCGCCCCAACTCAACAAAATGAGCAAGTTTACGGGGCCCCGTCTGAGCGCGGTGCTCGAGGCTGCCGGTGCGCGCAAGGTCAACGCGTTGAAGGTGTTGGGGCTCGACGGGTTTGCTGTGGACATTAAGGCGCCTGAACTGGATTCGCATGACTGGATCGTCGCGACTGCGGTAGATGGAAGACCGTTGGCCATTGGCGATCAGGGACCGCTTTGGCTGTTGCACGCGCCAAAATCCACTACCCGGGTCGGAGAACAAGAAGAAATGCGCTGGCCGTGGGCCGTCTTTTATATGGTCGTGAAATAACGTAGAGGCGTTGTGGTTGAATTACGAGTTGGGGGCGGCATGACACAATCCGTATTGGGCATCATCGGTGGCAGCGGCATTTACGACTTGCCCGGACTGGAAAATCTTCGAAGCGAGCAGATTTCCACGCCATGGGGCGAGCCGTCCGATGAGCTGCAGTTCGGCAGTCTCGATGACCTGCCTCTTGTCTTCTTACCGCGCCATGGCCGCGGACATCGGCTTTCTCCCAGCCACATCAACTACCGCGCCAATATCGATGCCATGAAGCGCGCCGGAGTGACCGATCTCATTTCCGTTTCGGCTTGTGGCTCGTTCCGCGAAGAATTGAATCCCGGCACTTTCGTGCTGGTTGATCAGTTCATCGACCGGACGATTGCCCGGCAGAAGAGCTTTTTTGGCGACGGATGCGTTGCCCATGTCTCGATGGCCGATCCGGTCAGCCCTCTGCTGCTTGATCGCATTGCCACCGCCGCCGACGCCGAAGGAATGGCTTACAAGAAGGGCGGCATCTATCTCGCCATGGAGGGCCCGCAGTTCTCGTCCCGCGCCGAATCCAATCTCTACCGGCAATGGGGTTGCGATGTTATCGGCATGACCAACATGCCGGAGGCTAAGTTGGCTCGCGAGGCGGAGATTTGTTACGCGACCGTCGCCATGGTGACGGACTATGACTGCTGGCACGACGACCATCAGGATGTCGATGTGGCCGAGTTGCTGCGCGTGCTGCGCGACAATGCCGACCGCGCCAAGCAGTTGGTGGCCAGGGTCGCGCGTGATTTTCCAAAGACCCATGAGCCGTGTCCGATCGGTTCGGATCGGGCGCTCGAGATGGCAATTATAACTGCGCCTGAGGCGCGTGATACAGATCTGTTGAGCAAACTCGATGCGGTGGCCGGACGAATTTTGCAAAACGGGAAGTAAGATTTATGCAAGAATCCGAAATCGATTTGCGTGCCCTGGTCCGCACCATTCCCGATTACCCCAAGCCGGGCATCCAATTTCGTGACATTACAACGCTGCTGGGCGATGGGGCGGGTCTCACGGAGTGTATCGAACAGCTGGCCGCTCCCTATCGCAATGCAGGTGTCGAGGCCGTGGCGGGCATCGAGGCGCGCGGCTTCATTTTGGGCGGTGCCGTCGCCGACCGTCTGAGCTGCGGCTTTGTGCCGATCAGAAAGAAGGGCAAATTACCGGCCAAGGCCATTGGCCAAGACTACGAACTCGAATACGGCATCGACGCCATCGAGATTCACGAAGACGCGCTGAGATCGGGCGAAAGGGTCTTGTTGGTGGATGATCTCATAGCAACCGGAGGAACCGCCGTCGCCGCAGCAAAATTGCTGAAAAAACTGGGAGCCGAAATCGTCGGCGCCGCTTTCGTAATTGATCTGCCCGACCTTGGCGGGTGCGAAAAACTCGCTGCCATTGGCCTTGAATGCCACACCCTGATCGCGTTTGAGGGCGATTGAGCCGCGGCTTGATTGGAGACAATTGACGTCACGGGGTGACTGTGAAATTTGAATAGCGTGGCGTGGTCGTTTCATTTGTGTTTTTCTTTTGATGTGAACGAAGTGAGGAATATTGATGTCAATCAAATCGAATTTTTCAGTGCCGATTTTGGCCGCGCTGTTGCTTGCCGTTGCTACGCCCAATAGCGCCAACGCGGCATGTCAGGTCGTCAACGGCACGCAGGATGGTGGCAACAAGCAGCGCGCCGTCGAGAAATCTCGCGCGACTCTTGAAGACGCGATTGCCGCAATGAAAAAACGGCCGGGTTGGGCAAACGCCAGTGTCGCGCCCGTTAAGGTGCGCGCGATCCCGCTCTGGAAAATGGTCCGCACCAGTGTACCCAAAGATGCTTATTTGCGTCCCGACGTCGTTTCGAGCCGCGCCTACACGGTGTGTTGGGAAGGCGTTTACTCGCCCGCTGTGTGCTCGTCGGGGGCCAAACTCTGCCAGCGCTGAAGCGCTCAGTCACGCTTGCGCGGTAGGGTTCATGCGTATCGATGGCAAAGCTTACCGAACCATCTGGCTGGCGGATGACGGTTGGGGCGTGGAGATCATCGACCAAACCGTTCTTCCCCATCGTCTTGAAATTGCGCGTTTGAGCGAATTAGAAGATGCGGCGGTTGCGATCGCCGACATGCAAGTGCGCGGCGCGCCGCTCATTGGGGCCACTGCTGCATACGGCGTCTGCTTGGCGCTGCGCCAGGACCAATCCGACGAGGCGCTTGATCGCGCCTGCGAGCGTCTGGCCATGACCCGTCCGACGGCTATCAATCTGCGCTGGGCCATCGAAGAGATGCGTGACACGGTGCGCAACATTCCCCACAGCGAGCGCGTCGCCGTTGCCTACGAGCGGGCAGCTGAAATCTGCCAGCAAGATGTCGAAACTTGCCGTCGGATTGGCGAACATGGTCTGGAATTGATTGCCGAACACAGCAGGCGTAAGGGAGGCGAAACCGTCAATGTCTTGACCCACTGCAATGCCGGCTGGTTGGCGACGGTCGATTGGGGGACTGCGACGTCGCCTATTTATCAAGCCCATGAAGCCGGCATCGACATTCATGTCTGGGTCGACGAGACGCGGCCGCGAAACCAAGGCGCGGCATTGACGGCATTTGAGCTCGGCCATCAGGGCGTTCCCCACACGATCATCACCGACAATGCCGGTGGCCACGTCATGCAAAATGGCGATGTGGATCTCTGTATTGTCGGCACTGACCGCACCGCGTCAAACGGTGATGTGGCCAATAAAATAGGGACCTATTTGAAGGCGCTCGCCGCGCGCGACAACGGCATACCGTTTTATGTGGCGCTGCCGCACTCGACGATCGACTGGAGCCTCGACAGCGGCTTTGAAATTCCAATCGAGGAGCGCGATCCCGAGGAGGTGACGCATGTCTGGGGCAAAACCGATGAGGGCGCATTCACACGCGTAGAGATCGCGGCGCCCGGCAGCGCTGCTGCGAATTACGCCTTCGACGTTACCCCCGGCCGCCTTGTTACCGGCCTGATCACCGAGCGCGGTGTCTGCGAAGCGAGTTCCGCCGCGCTGCGGGAGCTCTATCCCGAGCACGCCGATGGTTGAGCAGGAGGGTGATGAAGCCTGGATTCGCCAGCAGGTGATAGACACCGCGCTCGCCCTCAATCAAGACGGCTTGTCTCAGGGCACATCGGGAAACGTATCGGCGCGCTGGCGAGAGGGCATGCTCATCACGCCGAGCGCGGTTCCATATGCCGATCTATTGCCGGCCGATATCGTCTTTGTGGACGCTGCAGGCGTGCCGGCAGCTGGTGGCATGCAGCCCTCCAGCGAATGGCGGTTCCATTTGGCGGCTTATAGCGTGCGGCCCGACGCGGCGGCGATCGTTCACTGCCATTCGTGCAACGCAACGGCCCTTGCTTGCGCCCATAAGGCCATTCCGGCCTTCCACTACATGGTGGCGGTCGCCGGTGGTCACGATATACCGTTGGTGCCCTACGCCATTTTCGGCGGCGAACAGTTGGCTGAAAACGTTGCAGAGGGGCTCAAGGCGCGAAAAGCCTGTCTGTTGGCCAATCACGGTCAGGTCGCTTGTGGCTCTGATCTGCCGCGGGCCCTGGCGCTTGCCCATGAGGTGGAGGCGTTGGCCGCCCAATACATCAAGGCGCTCGCTGTCGGTGAACCCAAACTTCTCGCCTCGGACGAAATGGATCGCGTGCTGGAAAAATTTGCGACCTACGGCCAACAGTGGAAATAAGCAATATAATACAAAAACAAGCAGTAATTTTGGCCAAAAATTCATTTTAGGCGAGATTACGTAGGTTTATCTGCATTATCATGCTTTACACGTGGGAAGCCGGACTGTATGTCCGGCGGCCTCGGCTGCATCTGTTTTGGAGAACCGTGCTGTATGAAGCGCATCGATTTTCAAACCAATCCCTCGCGCTACCGTCATTGGCGCATTGAGATCGACGGCGCGGTCGCGCGCCTCATCATGGATGTCGATGAGGCAGGGGGCCTGTTCGATGGTTACGAGCTGAAGCTGAATTCTTACGATCTTGGTGTCGATATCGAATTGGCCGACGCCGTTCAGAGATTGCGCTTCGAACACCCCGGCGTGAAAGCCGTCGCCATTCAGTCGGGCAAGGACCGAGTGTTTTGCGCCGGCGCCAATATCCGCATGCTGGCGGGTGCGACCCACTCCCACAAGGTCAATTTTTGCAAGTTCACGAACGAGACACGCAACGCCATCGAGGATGCGACCGCCAACTCCCAGCAATCCTATATGGCCGCCATCAAGGGCTCATGCGCTGGCGGCGGTTACGAATTGGCGCTTGCCGCCGACCACATCATCCTGACCGATGATGGCTCGTCGTCGGTCGCCTTGCCCGAACTGCCATTGTTGGCGGTGCTTCCGGGCACGGGTGGTCTGACCAGGGTGACCGACAAGCGCATGGTGCGCCGTGATCGTGCCGATGTGTTTTGCACTGTTGAAGAAGGCATCAAAGGCGCGCGTGCCCAAGAATGGCGGTTGGTCGACGAGGCCGTGCCGAACGCCAAGTTCCATGAAATTGTCTCCGAGCGGCTGACGGAAATCGCGGCCCGCTCCAACAGGCCCGACGATGCAGAGGGCGTCACGCTTACGCCGCTGGACCGCAGTCTCAGCGACGACGCCGTGATCTATTCAACGCTTGAAGTCGCCATCGATCGCGCCGGCCGCGTGGCCACTGTCACGATCAAGGGTCCTGAGGCCGAACCAGCGGCCGACATGGCTGCCGTCCATGCCGAAGGCGCGGAGTTTTGGCCTCTGCGTCTTGCCCGTGAGCTCGATGACGCCATTCTTCATTTGCGTGCCAATGAAGCCGAGATCGGCATCATCGCATTCAAAAGCCATGGCGACAGCGGCTTGGTGATGGCATACGAGAACCTGCTGCTGGACAATGCCGAACACTGGCTCGCCAACGAAATTCTGCTCTATTGGAAACGGGTGCTGAAACGAGTGGATGTTACGTCCCGCTCACTTGTGGCGCTGATCGAACCTGGCTCGTGTTTTACCGGCGTGTTGGCCGAACTCGCCTTTGCGGCTGACCGCAGCTACATGCTTGAGGGCACGATTGAGGGCGACAACCGCCCGCCCGCCGCGCTGACCTTGAGCCGCGGTAATTTTGGCCCCTACACCATGCCCAACGGTTTGAGCCGATTGCAAACGCGGTTCCTCGGCGAACCTCAGGCGGTAGAGACGGCCCGCGCGAAGATCGGCGAACCCCTTGAGGCAACCGATGCCGACGCCTTGGGTCTCGTGACCTTTGTCTTCGACGATATCGATTGGGAAGATGAGGTTCGTATTTTCCTCGAAGAACGGGCCAATTTCTCACCCGACGGCCTGACCGGCATGGAGGCCAATTTACGCTTTGCCGGACCCGAGACCATGGAAACCCGAATTTTTGGCCGTCTGACGGCTTGGCAAAATTGGATTTTTCAGCGCCCCAACGCCGTTGGCGAGCAAGGCGCGCTGCGGCGCTACGGCACGGGCCAGCGCAGCGAATTTGACCACCAGAGAGTTTAGAAGAAGCGTTGGAGGAACGCCGCCATGTTAGACCTGATCAACGTCAATTATGACACGCTCATCCCCAATAATGTGGGGCTCTCCAGCGACCGACGGGTGCTGAAAGCGCTCGAGAAATGGCATCCGGGCTACATCAATTGGTGGCACGACATGGGCCCGAACGGCTTCCAGGAGTCGCTTGCCTATTTGCGTACGGCCGTCAGCGTTGACTCCAAGGGGTGGGCCAAATTCGACTATGTCAAAATGCCGGAATATCGCTGGGGCGTGCTGCTGGCGCCCGCGGTCGAGGATCGGCGAATCCCGTGTGGCGAGCATTTCGGTGACCTGGCCTGGCAAGAGGTGCCGGGCGAATACCGCGCCATGTTGCGTCGCCTCATCGTCATACAGGGCGACACCGAGCCCGCATCTGTCGAGCAGCAGCGCTTTCTCGGCAAAACCGCGCCCTCGCTCTATGACATGCGTAATCTCTTTCAAGTCAATGTCGAAGAGGGCCGTCACCTTTGGGCGATGGTCTATCTGTTGCAAAAATATTTCGGTAAGGACGGGCGTGAAGAATCCGATGAGCTGCTTCGCCGCCAATCGGGTTCGGAAGAAGCCCCGCGCATGCTGGGTGCGTTCAATGAAGAGACGCCCGATTGGCTGAGTTTCTTCATGTTCACATACTTCACCGACCGCGACGGCAAAATGCAGCTCGAGGCTTTGGCGCAATCGGGCTTTGATCCGCTCTCGCGCACGACTCGCTTCATGTTGACCGAAGAAGCCCACCACATGTTCGTCGGCGAGACCGGCGTCGGGCGCATTGTTCAGCGCACCTGTGAGGCGATGACTGAGGCCGGGATCGAGGATCCCTACGACATCGAGGCGGTGCGTGCCTTGGGCGTCATCGACCTGCCCACCGTGCAAAAAAAGTTAAACCTGCACTATTCCCTATCACTGGATCTGTTCGGCTCGGAGATATCGACCAACGCCGCCAATGCGTTTACCGCCGGCATCAAGGGTCGCTTCCAGGAAACCAAGATCGAGGACGACCATAAATTGGTCGGCGCAACCTATCCTGTCCTTAAGCTGATTGATGGTGAGGCAAAATTGATCGATGAGCCGGCACTATCGGCCATCAATATGCGTTTGCGGGACGACTATACGAACGACGCGGCCGGTGGCGTGAACCGCTGGAATAAAATAATCCAGAAGGCCGGTGTGGCATTCGAGCTTGCACTGCCGCATGTCGCATTTCACCGTCAGATCGGTGAATTTCTCAATGCCGAGGCGACGCCTGACGGTCGCATTCTGAACGCCGAGGAATGGAACGCGCAAAAAGGTCAGTGGTTGCCCAATACCGCTGACGGCGATTTCATCGCATCTCTGATGCAGCCCCAATGGGAGGCTGGCAAATACGCCAACTGGATCTCCCCGCCCAAGGTCGGCATCGACAACAAGCCCGGTGAATTCGAATACGTTAAGATCTACGACGCCTAAAATGCAGAAAGCCGTGCGGGAAAAGGCAATGACGTCGCCGACCAAGCAGCATCTCATTGATCCGGAGATCTGCATCCGATGCAACACGTGCGAGGAAACCTGCCCGCAAGACGCCGTCACTCACAATGACGACAACTATGTGGTGATTGCCGACAAGTGCAATTACTGCATGGATTGCATCTCTCCATGCCCCACTGGGGCGATCGACAATTGGCGCGTCGTCACCGAGCCTTATGCCATCGAGTCACAATTTGAATGGGACGAGCTTCCCCAACAGGAGAGCTTCGGAACCAATGGTGATCAGGGCTCTTCAGCCGTCGTCGAGGCATTCGACGACGAGATCATCCAGCTGCTGGAAGAGGCCCATCAGGGCGTTGGTGGGCACAGTGTGGCTCCGCGCTCGGCCTCGAAACCCAGCGTCAACCTGTTCAACCGGTCCAAACCGGCGATCGCCCGCGTGCAAGGCAATTTCCGCCTGACGCAGGAGGGCACCGAAACAGATGTTCGCCATATCATTCTCGATATCGGAGATCAGGCCTTCCCCGTCGTCGAGGGTCAAAGCGTCGGCATCATTCCACCGGGATTGGATGCAAACGGCAAACCGGCAAAGGCGCGGCTTTATTCGATTGCCTGTCCGCGCGATGGCGAGAAACCCAATGCCAACAACATTGCCCTGACCGTCAAGCGCGAGCCCAATGGACGTTGTTCCAACTATGTCTGCGATCTGGCCAAGGGCGATGAGGTGGAGCTCACCGGACCATATGGCGCAACGTTCTTGATGCCCGACGATCCCACCGCAAACATCATCATGATTTGCACCGGAACGGGTTCGGCGCCCTTCCGCGGCTTTACCATGCGCCGCCAACGGACCGCACCCCAAGCCGAAGGTCACTTGGTGCTCTATTTCGGCGCGCGCACGCCCGAGGAACTCCCCTATTTCGGTCCGCTAAAGCGCATACCGAAATCGGTGATGACCCAAAGGCTCGTATTTTCGCGCATCAAGGATCAGCCAAAGCGTCACGTACAGGACCAGATGCGGCAAGACGCCGATTGGCTCTCCAGCTACATCGCCAGCGAGCGGACCTACATCTATGTCTGCGGATTGAAGGGCATGGAGGAGGGCGTCGATGCGGCCTTGGCCGAGATCTGCGAGAGCGCCGGGCTCGATTGGCCCTCGCAGCGGGCGCTGATGCGTCGGGAAGGGCGGTTGCACCTTGAGACATACTGAAAGCGAGCTTGCGACAGAGCCTGCCGACGTCCGTTCGGGCCCGAACTCGTTTTTGGCGGGCGTGGGCTCGCGCGTGCGTGCGATCCGCAACGAGCGCGGATTTTCCCGCAAGGAGTTGTCGAACCGCTGCGGCGTCTCGCAGCGTTTCATCGCCCAACTCGAGGGCGGCGAGGGCAATATTTCGATCTGCCGCCTCAAGGGCATCGTCGATGCCATGGACGCCAAGCTCGAGCAGGTGTTGCCGGGTTATGGGCAGGACGAGGCTCACCGCTTCTGGCGCCTCTTTAATGCTGCGCCCCACGAAGCCAAGAAACGCGTCTACGGCATTCTGAACCAAACGCTCAAGCGCGACGAAGCGCGAGCCCAGCGCATTGCGCTCATCGGGTTGCGCGGTGCGGGTAAATCTGCGCTTGGCGCAGATGTGGCCGGGCGCCTGAAGCTTCCATTTGTCGAGCTTGATTCAGTTATGGAGTCGACAAACGGCTTGGAAATTGGCGAAATCTTTGCGCTCTATGGTCCACAAGGCTACCGCCGCTTGGAGGGCCATTGCCTCGATATCGTCATCAAGCGTTACGAAAAAGTGGTTCTGGCCGTGGCTGGCGGTATCGTCGAAGAGCCGGCGACATTCAGAACCCTATTGAATCGGTTTTCCACCATTTGGCTGAGCGCATCGCCAGATGAACACATGTCGCGGGTGATCGAGCAAGGCGACCGCCGACCGATGGCCGACGACCCCGCGGCGATGGAAGAACTGAAGCGTATCTTGCGCGAACGCGAGGATCATTACGCTCGTGCGACCTTCCACATCGATACCTCAGGGCGCTCGTTCCAGGAAACCAGTGACGAGCTGGTCGAGCTGTTGCGCGCCGGCGTTCTCGCTGCTTACGACTGATCCCACCCCGCCCGAGCTGCGCCAATCCGCCATCCCCTGGTGCAGCGATGCCCAGAGAGCCCGGTAACATATCCACTGCCGCACCCTAAGCTGCTCGGGCAGCGGACAGACGGTCTCCTTCGGGATCGTGATCGATGGTGGGCGGGAATTTCTAATGGGAGGCCGGCCCGACGCTGGTCGAATGCAGCACCGGGCCGGGAGAGGAGCTCACTCACAAAGTCCGAGATGAGGGGCGGAGATCCGCCCGTCGCCTCAGCGCTCGATAAGGGCTGTCTCCAAGGGCGTCTGTCGCTGGGCCACACCATCTTCATTGGTAAAGACGGGGATGATCGGCCCGGCAATCTCGGTCAAATGACGCTTGCCGTCGTCTTCATAAAAGAACAGCAAACCGCCGAACCGCGAGTCGACGTCTGTCAAGAAGCTAGTCAAGCGCTCAAGCTCCCAGACCACGTCGACGGCACTGATTTCATATGTCCGCGTTTCACCGGGTTGTAGGGGGGAGGGGTCGTTAATCGCCAAACCGCTTTCTGGTACCAATTCCTGCGGAAATGCCTGATCGACACGCGCCAGCGCGTTGGCCGACTGCCGATTGACGAATCTCAAACTGGCGGTCGTGAACTCACCAAGCGTCAACGGTACCTGTCCGTTATTGGTGGCGTCGAAAGTGATCCGCATGGCCCGCCCGGGCACGTCATATGTGGCGCGCTTGACGTCCACGAAGACGTCGTTGGGTGGCTGCTCGATCCTTACGGCCGTCGACTGGCCGACTTGAAGCGGAACGACGCGGGGATATTCGTTCGACGCCGAGATATAGGAATATGTCGCGAGACTGAGCGAACCCACGACCAGCGCCGCTCCGACCACAACATCGATTTGACGGACCAACAAGTCCTCGCGGCCTTTCTGCAAAACAATCCAGCGCGGTACCAACAATGGGCGCAGCAGCCAGAACAGCAGCCAGGCAGCGGCGATACCGATCCAGACCACGTGCCAACCCACGACGTTAGCGACGTTGAAGGAAGCCAGATCTTCGATCTTAAGACCGCTGATCGTTTCCAGCGGCATTACGAAGTCGTCCGCCGATCCTGTCACTTCGATCCATTCGCCGGGGCCGACCAATGGGCCGACATGGTGCACCGATAACATGGGGTGAACATGCCAGCGGCCCGGCACCCGACCTCGAATGATCATTTTGTAGTCGTAGACTTTGCCGAGCTCCAAATCCTTGAAGCTCTGGCGGGCCGGCTTGCCGTTCAAATAGGTTTCGGTGCGCGTAAAAACGGGCCCTGGCGAAACCAGCGACACGAAGGCGAGATCTGGCTTGGCGATGGCATCGGGCCAATCTTTCATCAGATAGACCTTGGCCTCCATCACCATTTCCTCGTTCACCGCGACCGAGGTTTTCGACCAGCTCACGTCGAACCACTGGGTCGCCCGCGTGCGCAAATACGGTTCTTGGGTCCGTTCGCCGTGCGCCATCGCCTGCCTGACATCGAGGACCGAGAGGATGGCACAGGCTGCGACAGCCAGACCAATCATCGTGAATTTGCGGAATTTACACATGGCAGTCTCCTGCTTCCTGTTCCTTAGTCCTTCAGGCCCATGGCCGATTTGACCTTGGTGTAGTTGGCAAAGAAGGTTGTTTGAGCGAACCACAGCCCCATGTGCCACCAGATCAGATACGTGAAGATGCAAATGAAACCGCTAAATGCCGCCGTGTACCAAACCGTCGTATCGCCGAAGGTTCTGAGCGTCCCTCTTTCAACGATTCGGATATATTCGGGCGTCGTCGATCGCGGGAAGGTGTATCCGATCATATCGGCGACCGAGGCGACCGATCCCATATGCTCGACCGGCAGGTAGTAGGGCATGATCGGTGCGTAATTCACGAAATAGAAGACGAAGCCGTAGAGGAACCCGCCAAAGATTCCGACAAACAGATAATTCCGAAACACCAGCAGAAGCCCATCCAGGATTAGTCCCCCGGTTACGGTTTGAGCCGGCGTGATCATGCTGAAGGGATAATTTGCAAATTCATGCCAGGCGCCCCAGCGCATAAGCCAAACCGAAAGCACCAACAGCGTCGCCCCGACCGTCGCGCCGATCGGCAAACGGAAATTCTCCCAAAACACAGCCGCGAGTGCGGCCGGAAACATAATTGCCACGATGGGATAGATCAGCGGCCAGAATTGGCGATCTCTCCAGTCGATGAAGAAATCCCAATCACCGGCAAGCAATTGGCAGTGGAGCGCGATTACGCCACCGAACAGCAGCACAACAGCCACAACGACGATGATGTCGAAGAACATCGAGTAGCGCGCTGCGTCCTTGCTGAAGCCGGCGGCCTCAAGAACCTGTTGATTGTTAAACATGGCATTCCCTTCCAATTCCACGAAGGTTGAGGCGCGCATGCCTTCGGCGGCACGCGTAAAGCGTTTAGTCAAAATTCGTCAGTTGAATGGGGCGCCCGAGCGTTGAGTCTGCGTCAGTTACGCCGATTTAAGAGCGGTGGCTTGATCGCTCAAGCCACCGCCTAGTTTCGTTTGCTACTTCGATGTTTCCAACTTGAAGACAACGGGGAAGAGGTCTTTCAGGCGCATCACGATTTGCATCAGCACGCCCGCGAGAGCAAGGGCAGTCCAGCCCAGCACCACGAAGCCCCAATGAAGCGGATGCGAAAAGATCTCTTCGGTCAGCCAGAACGCGTGACCCCATTCATTGAAGCCGACATTCGGCAGAATGAGGAACGGTCCAACGACGCCCATCACGTGCATGAACGAAATACCGCGGGAGAATTCGGGCACCCGCGTCATGGCGTAAATGAAGCTGCCGACGCCGAAGAACAGATAGATCGGGATCATCGCGTAGAAGGCGATGACGTGCGTCGGTGAGAATGGAGAGTCGCGCATCACGGTCTGATGCCAAACAGCATCCTGCTCAACAGCATATCCCAGCGGAAAAACTGCCGCCGTATAGGCGCACAGCCACAAGGCGAGATAGAAGTTGCGCTTGAATTCGAGCTCCGGCGTGATCGCTGCCAAATTTCGGTCGCGTGTCGCGATCAGATAAATCCAGCAAACAATGCCTGCGCCAAACAGCACCGGCAGCTGATAGATGAGCAAGTTGCCCCAATAGGTTTCGAATTCAGGCGACGTCGAATCCAATCCAGCTTCGAAGCCATATGCGCCGAGATACATGCGATATGCCATGAAGATGGCGTATAGAATCGCCATTGCTGTGAACATCAGGGTGAAATTCACCTTGTGGTCCGGCTTGGCTTTAGCGGCGATTTGACCGGGTAGCGTATCAGTTGTGGACATGTCTCTTCTTCCTCCCCAAGGAAGTTCAGTTGGAAAAGCTCAGATACCAGTTTGCGTCGATATAGGAATTATATTTCCTATTTCTCGCAATTAAGGACCAATCCGCGCAATAAATGACAATAATCCAATGCGCTTTTCCAAAGTTTGCCAAATTTGAGCAACATTTTTAGCGAACAATGGCACGCGTCACAAGCTCTCATCAGCGAAACGCGTCATTTTAGGTATTATAGTGCAGCTTTTACGTGGAATTTTTGGCCGCGTCGGTGAGCCAGTCCGCTGGTTCCCAGCCCTTGCCGTAGGCTCGATGCAATACAGCGACGTCCGCAAGCGTTCGCTCAAAACCGTTTTGCTCGGCAAAAAACATCGGGCCGCCCCTATGACGCGGGAAGCCGTAGCCGTGCACCATCACCAGATCCACATCCGAGGGATGGGCGACAATGCCCTCCTGCAGAATGCGTGCGCCCTCGTTGACCATGGCGGCGAGCAAGCGGCGCTCGATCTCCTCTGACGCGAAACGCGTTCGTGTTATGCCTTCTTCCGCCGCTGCGGCCTGAATGATTGCGTCCGTCTCGGGATCGGATCGGCCACCGCGCTCCCCGTCTTGGTATCGGTACCAACCCTTTTGGTTCTTTTGGCCAAGGCGTCCGGATTCGACAAGGCGTTCCAAAAGTTGCGGCCGCCGCTCTGCGGGATCGGTCGACTCGCCTTGGCGTCGGCGGTTGGCGTAGGCGATTTCCAGGCCCGCCATGTCTTGCACGGCGAAGGGACCCATCGGAAAACCGAATGTCGTCATCGCTGCGTCGACATCTTGAGGCGAGGCGCCGTCTTCCACCAAGAATTCGGCCACTGTTCGATAGGCCTTCAAGATCCGGTTGCCGCAGAAGCCGTCGCATACGCCCGTGATGACCGGGATCTTGCCGAGCTTTCGCGCAACGGCCAGTCCACTCGCCAGTACATCAGGCGCTGTATCGGCGCCGCGCACGATTTCCATCAGACGCATGACATGGGCTGGCGAAAAAAAATGCAGCCCCAGAACGCGAGAGGGATCGTGCACGGCCTGTGCGATCATGTCGATATCGAGATAGGACGTGTTGCTTGCGAGCACGGCTTCGGGACGCAAATTGGCATCAAGCGCTTTGAAGATGTCGCGCTTGACGTCCATGTCCTCGAACGCCGCCTCGATCACCAAATCAGTTTCGGCCAAGTCCGACATGTTGTTCGTGAGAACAATGTGATCCATAAGCCGATCTCTGCCGGTCTTGTTTAGCCGGCCGCGTTTGATGGCGCCTTCGAACAAGGCTTCAAATCGCTCGCGCGTGCGCTCTAGCGCGTTTGCGTCCTGTTCGACTACCACCACTTCATAACCCGACAGTAGCGCCGCGTATCCGATGCCCGAGCCCATCAATCCGCCACCGACCACGCCAACCTGCTTGATTTGACGAGGCTCTACGTTGGCGAGATCGTCTGGTCGTCCCGCGGTGCGCTCTGCCATAAACAAGTGGCGTAACGCTTTTGCCTGGTTCCCCTCTCGCAATTCCAAAAACAGGTCGCGGTCCTTGGCCACGGCCTCCTCGAAAGAAAGGCTTGCGGTCTCTTCCAGCAGATCGAGTGCGCGCATGGGCGCAATTTGACCGCGCGACTTGGCGGCGGTCTTTGATCTCAACCGCGCCACGAGATCTTGAGCGGGTGCGCTGACGATGCGGTTTGACGCACTCTCGGGCAGGTTGGCGGACGCCAAATGGCCTTTCAGCGCAGCAATCGCCGCATCCACCGGATCGCCATCTGTGACTTGATCCACGAGACCAAGCTCTAGCGCCTCGCTCGAGCCCACCATACGTCCAGACGTCACCAGATCAGCGGTCGCTTCGAAACCCGCCAGGCGCAGCGCGCGCTGTGTGCCGCCCGCGCCTGGAACGATACCGAGTTTGACTTCGGGCAGCCCCACGCGTGCATCGTCGGTCATCACTCGGAGACGGCATGCGAGAGCGCACTCGAGCCCGCCGCCCAGCGCCGTGCCGAATATGGCCGCGGCGGTTGGGTGGGGCGAAGCCTCAATCATGGCAACCAAATCCGGCAGCAGCGGCGGCTTGGGTTGCGTGTTGAACTCGCGAATGTCGGCGCCTGCCATGAAGGTCCGCCCGGTCGCCGCCAGCACGATGCCGTCGATTGTGGCATCGTCGGCCAATGTTGAAAAAGCATCGACCAGCCCCTGGCGCACGGCCCTAGACAATGCGTTCACGGGCGGGTTATCGACCGAAACGACTGCCACGCCATCCCGGGTTTCGATCTGGATCGGTGCGTCGATCGTGCTGCCCGGTGTTGAACTCGTGGTCGCCATGGTCGGGTTCTATATGCTACCAGCCTGCACCGTTGCGACCAAAAAAAGCCGTTGCCCCCAAACCACCGGAACAATAGTGCCGGAATTGGATGGCCAACATGACGTTGTCGATTGGCAGGATGTGATGACCGAAACCAACCAAAGCAATGCGTCAGTGCTCGTCGAGCTTGACGGACCAATCGCCATTGTGACGCTTAACAGGCCTGAGTGTTTGAACGCTTTCAATCGCTCTATGCACCTAGCCATGACCGCGGCGTTAGACGATATCGAGGGCAATGATAATTGCCGCGCGATGGTGTTGACAGGGGCGGGACGCGGCTTTTGTACGGGCCAAGATCTGAACGACCGGATACCTACCGATGGCGGCAAGCCGGCTGATCTTGGCGCCTCGCTAGGAGAATTTTACAATCCGCTGGTGCGCCGTTTGCGCGCGCTCAACGTGCCGAGCGTGTGTGCCGTCAACGGCGTTGCCGCGGGTGCCGGAGCCAATTTGGCCCTGCATTGCGATATCGTGCTGGCGGCGCGCTCGGCAAAATTCATTCAGGCGTTCTCGAAAATCGGGTTGATACCCGATTGCGGCGGTACCTGGCTGCTGCCCAACCTCATTGGCGAAGCGCGCGCTCGCGCGGTCGCAATGCTCGCCGAACCGATCGATGCCGATCGGGCTGAAGCGTGGGGTCTTATTTGGCGTGCCGTGGACGATGACCACCTGTTGGAGGAGGCCTACTTGATCGCGATCAGCCTGTCGGAAACCTCCCAACTGGCCAATTTGGAACTGCGCCACGCGATGTCGCTTGCCACCCGCAACTCACTCGATGAGCAGCTCGACCACGAGCGCCTTGTGCAGCAGAAACTGGGATTCTCTAAAGCCTATGCCGACGGCGTTGCCGCTTTTGCCAAGCGTCGATCTGCGGCGGTTTCGGAAGGCGCATCGTCATGAACGAGGCATATCTGGTATCGGGCCTGCGCACGCCAATCGGCCGGTTTGGGGGTGCGCTGTCGCTGCTGCGGCCCGACGATATGGCGGCTCATGCCATCGCGAAATTGCTGGAGCTTCATGGCACCGTGCCGGGCGATGCGATCGATGAGGTGGTGCTGGGATGCGCCAACCAGGCGGGCGAAGACAATCGCAACGTGGCGCGCTTTGCTGCATTGCTCGCTGGTTTGCCCGAGACGGTGCCCGGCACGACGATAAACAGGCTCTGCGGCTCCGGTCTCGATGCGCTCAACTATGCCGCGCGCGCGATCAAGGTGGGTGAGGCCGATCTCGTGGTTGCAGGGGGTGTGGAATCCATGTCGCGCGCGCCCTTCGTCATGGCAAAGTCCACACAAGCGTTTTCGCGCAAAGCGGAGATCTTCGACACGACAATGGGCTGGAGGTTTATCAATCCGCAATTCGAGAAGACTTTCGGCGCCGATACCATGCCAGTGACGGCAGAAAATGTTGCAGCCGAATTCGACATTGCACGCGCCGACCAAGATGCCTTCGCACTGCGCTCACAACAGCGCGCTCACGACGCCCAAAGCTCTGGCCGCCTGGCCAAGGAAATCGCACCGATCGAAGTACCCCAAGCCAAGGGCGCGCCGGTCTTGGTAGAACGCGACGAGCACCCGCGCACGACGACGCTGGAGAGGTTGGCTGGACTTCCAACGCCATTCAGGGACGGCGGCTCGGTGACAGCGGGCAATGCCTCGGGCGTCAATGACGGCGCGGCTGCTTTGCTGGTGGCCTCGAGTACCGCATTGGAGCGCTACGATCTAAAGCCGCTCGCGCGTGTGGTCGCTTGCGCTGTCGCTGGCGTCCCGCCGCAGATCATGGGGATCGGTCCCGTACCGGCCAGCCAGAAATTGATGGCCAAGTTGGGAATGGCAATTTCAGACTTTGACGTGATCGAGCTGAACGAAGCCTTCGCCGCGCAAGCGCTAGCTTGCATGCGCCAATTGGGCGTGGCTGACGAGGCGCCGCAGGTCAATCCCAATGGCGGCGCAATCGCGCTGGGGCACCCGCTTGGCATGTCGGGTGCGCGCTTGGCGTTGAGTGCGGCACTTGAGCTCAAAGAGCGCGGCGGCGAGCGCGCACTTGCCACCATGTGCATCGGCGTGGGGCAGGGGATCGCAATGGCGATTGAGGCGGTCTGATTTTACGGAAAATCGACTTCGCTAAAATTGCCTGGATTCGCTGCTCAGCCAAGCGCCAGCGGACGCGCCTCGTCATGCACCACCATCAGCCGCTCGATAAACGCGGCGGTCTCGTTTAACGTCGCCTCGCTTTGGTCGAGATGGGGTGCGTGGCCGCATTCATCGAGTATCAGCGTCTCGACCGGGCAGTATGCCGCCTCGACCGCCTTATCGATTTGAGCAAGCGTGCCGTATTCGTCGCTGCGTCCTTGAACTATGAGTATCGGCACGCGGATATGGGCGACGCTGTCCAAAATGTCCCAGCCACGGAACCCCGGTGCGAGCCACGCCTGGTGCCAGCCATGAAAGGCACAATCGACGTTTGTTCCGTGATAGCGCTCCAAGCGGGATCTCAGGTCACCGGTTTCATAAGCCTCGCCTGCCGCAGCGATGCTGGTAAGGCCCAGTTCTTCGGTAAAGAAATGCGGCGCAAACAGCACTACGCCGCGCACCCGATGATCTTCGATGCTGCCGGCATAGACAGCCGCGATCGAGGCGCCGTCGCTGTGGCCAAGCAATATGCCGCGCTGAAAACCTATTTCGTCCAGCAGAGCAGGCACCACCTGCTTCGCCTCATCCTCCATGTAGGTGAGGGGACGCGGAAGGTCGATCGGATCGGAAGCGCCATAGCCGGCGCGCGAATAGACAAACACACCGCAGCCCGTGCGCTCGGCTAGCTGTTCGGGAAAGTCGCGCCACAGCGCCACGCACCCCAGACCTTCATGCAACATCACGATTGTCGGCGCGCGGTCCGGCGCCGGACCATACCAGGCGCATTCGAGCGATACGCCGTCGATCACGATCCTATCGGCCTTTATGTCGAATGCCATTCGTACTCGCTCTCCGAGCCTCAACCGGCTTGGCGCAGTTTGAAACGCTGTATCTTGCCCGTCGCGGTCTTTGGCAATTCGTCCATGACTTCGATCCAACGCGGATACTTCCAAGGTCCGGCGGTCGATTTCACATGCGCCTTGAGATCGTCCATCAGTTCCTGACCATCGCCATAACCTTGGTTGAGGACGATAAAGGCTTTTGGCTTCAGCAGGCCCTCGCCGTCTTCCTTCCCGACGACCGCAGCCTCAAGTACGGCCTGGTGCGAGAGCAACGCCGATTCCACGTCGAAAGGCGACACCCAATTGCCGCTCACCTTGAACATATCGTCCGCCCGGCCGCAATAATAGAAAAGCCCATCGTCGCCGCGCCGATAATTGTCGCTGGTATAGGTCCACTCTCCGGCAAACGTGGCGCGGGTCTTTTCGCGTTGGTTCCAATAGCCTTCGCCGGCCGAGGGCCCGGAAACCACCAGTTCGCCGATCTCGCCATCAGCAACGGGTTCCCCATCGGGGGCGACAATCTTGGCAGCATAGCCTGGCACCGGTAGACCCGAGGCGCCGTAGGTCACGTTGCCCGGCCGGTTGGAGACGAAGATATGCAGCATCTCCGTCGAGCCGATGCCGTCGATGATGTCGCTGCCGACCTGCGTGCGCCATTGCTCGCCCAACTCCTTGGGCAGCGCTTCGCCGGCCGAGACACACAGCCGCAATTTGGACGATCCGGCGCCTGAAGGGATGCCCGGATGAGCCAGCATGGCGGCATACAGCGTCGGCACGCCGAAAAAAATCGACGGATTTTGGCGCGCCATCACCTCCATAACGGCTTCGGGCGTCGGTCTTGCGGGCAAGAGCGCGGCAGTGGCGCCGACGGACATGGGAAACGACATCGCATTACCGAGGCCATAGGCGAAAAACAGTTTGGCTGCCGAAAAGACGACGTCGGACTCCTCGATGCCGAGCACCGACTGGCCGAACAGCTTGGCGGTGTGCATCAAGCTCGCATGCAAGTGTTTGACGCCCTTGGGTTTGCCGGTCGAGCCGGAGGAATACAGCCAAAAAGCGGTCTCGTCGCAGCAGGTCTGCGCGGTTTCACACTCGCTGGATGCATCATCCAACGCCTGTTCGAAATGCTGGCAGCCATCGGGCGCATCGCCGTCCGATACGAAGATCGTGCGAAGCGCCGGCAGCGCCTTTAGAACGGGCTCGAGTGTCGCCAGCAGCGAGGCGGATACAACGACAGATGTGGCGCGGCTGTCTTGCAGTATGTAGGCGTATTGTTCGGCCGTGAGGAGCGTGTTCAACGGGATCGGAATGACGCCGGCCCGCAGCGCGCCCCAAAAGGCAACGGGCATCGCGACGGTGTCGAGCATTATGAGCGCCAGCCGGTGCTCGGGCTCGACGCCATTTTTCTTCAGCGCGTTGGCGAACCGTTTGCTGCGCTCTTGCAGAGATCCGTAGGTGAGCGCGTTTGCCGGATCGATAAAGGCTGGTTTGGCTCCGCGTCCGGCCTCGACATTGCTGTCGACGAAGTCGCTAACCGCGTTGTAATCGCGTGGAAAACTGGCCCAGACCGATTTGGCGTCGTCCATCACACCACTCTACTTCGGGAGCATCGGCCGCCTGATCGAAGACGGCGCGGCGCGTCTGACATGCTTGCTCGTTACTGCAGGGTGCGAAACATCGTCAACACCTGGTGCACACAGCATGCACAATAGTTCCTCTCGCAATGGCTTTGATCGAGCATCGCTTAGCCCCACACCGGCGGTCTCTCCTCGTGGTAGGCGGCCATGGCTTCGGCAAAGTCGGCGGCATCGGTCGAGCGTTTCTGCAGCTCGAGATATTTCGCAAAAAAGGCGTCATATCCGAGATCAAAACACTCAAGCAGCATTTCCTTCGAATAGCGACAGCCGGCCGAATTAGATTTGGCGTAGTCGCCGATCCAGTCTTCGAAAGCGGAACCGGGATCGTCGTCATCGATCAGATGATCGACCAGTCCGATCCGTTCGGCTTCCACGCCGTCAATCATGTTGCCTCGAATGATCAACGATTTGGCGCGCCCCATGCCGACATAACGCGCCAGACGCCAGGTGCCGAGGCCTGGGATCAGTCCTTCCTTGATAGCGGGCAGGCCGAGTTTCGCCGAGCGCGTACTGACCCGCACATCGGAGGCAAGACCGAGTTGCAAGCCGCCGCCAATGGCATAGCCATGGATCAGGCAGAGCACGAGCTTATCCATGGTCTCGAAGACACGCAGCGCGCTGTCCCAGAGATCGAAATAACTGAGATCGATTTTGCCATCGGCGAGATCTTTGAGGTCGATGCCCGTTGAAAAGGCGCGTCCCTGCCCGGTGATCGCAACCATGCGCAGGTCGGCATCCTTGGCGATGTGCCTGGCGACATCGAGCAATTCTCGCGCGCCGGTCATCGCCACGGCGTTGAGCCGCTCGGGCCGGCGCAGTTCCAAGCGTCCGAGCTGGCCCTCTTTACGATAACTCAGCGTCTCATATTGCGCGGCCATGGCGTCTCCTCCCAGATGCGTTCTGCTCAGTCGCTCCTCCAAGCGAACGGCGCGCAGGCCCGCATGTCAACTCTCGGCAGACACCCCATTGCTTTCTGGGGACGACTCGCGCCTCTCGACAAAGAGATTTCCGTAAAAGCGCAGAACCGCTGCGCCATCTTGATTTATGCCTTCGTTATAGCTCTCGATCACACCCCAGTGCGGTCGCGATCTGAGCTCTCGTTTTTTGCGCACTTGGGTTGTGAAGCGAACCACATCGTTCACATAAACAGGCGCCGGCCATGTGAGATCATGGATGCCCGGCGATGGCCCGTAATTCGGCACGCGGCCGCCTTCGACTGCGATCTCATCGCGCAGTTGAGTGTGATAGGCGGTCATCAAGCGCATCCAGACACACGCCGTATGCCAGCCCGAGGCGCAAAGATGGCCGAACAAACTTTCGCGCGCCGCTTCCTCGCTCAGGTGAAAGGGTTGAGGGTCGAAGCGCTGTGCGAACGAGATGATCTCGTCAGAGGTAAACGCATGGCTGCCGAGCTCGATCACAGGGCCGATTTCTATGTCTTCGAAAAAACCCGTCACGGCGTTTGCGTGCTGTCGCGCCGGCCCATGAATTGGGTGAATGTGCAGGTCATCACAAGACGGTTGTCTTGATTGAAAATTTCGCAAATCACCTTGCAGATGCCGAGCGTGGGCTTGCTGCTTGACGCACGGCTCTCAAGCACCCGGTAGCGTCCGCTGATCACGTCGCCTGGGCGGACCGGCTCGATCCATTTCACCTCGTCGAGCCCGCCTGAGCCCAGTGATGAGGATTTTGACAAGAAGCCATCGAACATCAGCCGCATCATCATACAGCAGGTATGCCAACCGCTCGCCGTGAGTTCCCCCAGCATGGTCCCCTTGGCGCTTTCTTCACCGACATGGAACGGTTGGGGATCGAATTCGTGGGCGAAGGCAATCACCTCATCGCGCTCGATGCGTTTTTCACCCAACGCAAATTCTTGCCCGATTTCAATGTCTTCCCAATAGATCTTGTCGCTCAAATTGATGCCTCCTGTGCCTGGCGGTCAATCGCGGCCGCCGCTGGATTTAGCGCATTTGGTCGAATTTGAAACCAGACGGCGCGTCAGCTAAGCGCCACCAAAGCGAGATAGATGGCGCCGGCAAGCAGCGCGGCGGCCGGCACGGTGATCAGCCAGGCGGCGATGATTACGGTGAAGTGGGAGCGGCGTACCAATTTGCGTCGGCGCAGCTCGCGTGGATCAGGCTCGCCGATTTTCGGATTGCTCTGTGTCCGTCGCGAATTGACATAGTTGCGCCGGCGTTTGCTGTGGGTGGTGTAGTACTCGCGGAAGAAGCCTACGCCAAACACCGCGCCGACAGCGATGTGCGTTGAGCTGACTGGCAGCCCCAGCCCTGATGCCACAATCACGGTGATAGCAGCCGACAGCGCGACGCAAAACGCGCGCATCGGGTTCATCTTGGTGATCTGCTCGCCGACCATGCGGATCAATTTCGGGCCATACAGAAACAATCCCAAGCTGATTCCGGCAGCACCGATCAACATCACCCAAAGGGGAATTCCGACCTGCACCGAGATTTCGCCAGACTGGACGGAGCTCAAAATTGCAGCGAGCGGGCCGACCGCGTTTGCAACGTCGTTCGCACCATGAGCAAAAGAGAGCAACGCAGCCGAGCAAATCAATGGCAGGTGAAAGAGTTGGCGCAGCGACTGATTGCGGTTTTCGAGACCAACCGATTGCTTGTACACCCATGGCTTCAAGCTGCCCCAGGCGACTGCATAGACGGCAAGACCAATCAGCGCCAAGGTTGCGTAGTCCACCTTCCAGACCTTCTTCAGCCCTTTCATGACCAAATAGCAGGAAAAGGCAGCGGCCATGAAGGCGAGCAACATAGGAACCCAGCGCCTTACCGCCGCGATTTTGTCGTCGCGATAGATGATGTTGTGCTTGATGAAGCCCAGAAACGCTGCGGCGATGACCCCGCCCATCAGTGGTGAAATCACCCAGCTGGCGGCAATCGCCGACATGGTCGTCCAGTTGACGGCGCCAACGCCCACGGCGGCGATCGCGGCGCCAGCGACACCGCCGACCACCGAATGGGTGGTGGAAACGGGCGCGCCAACATAAGTCGCAAGATTGACCCAAAGCGCCGACGACAACAGCGCCGCCATCATCGCCCAAACGAAGGTCTTTGAATCTGGCACAAGCGCCGGATCGATGATGCCCTTCGATATCGTGTTGACCACGTCGCCGCCGGCGATCAGCGCTCCGGCGCTCTCGAAAATGGCGGCAATGACAAGCGCGCCACCGAGCGTCAGTGCGCGCGAGCCCACGGCTGGGGCCACGTTGTTGGCCACGTCGTTGGCGCCGATATTGAGCGCCATATAGCCGCCAAGGATGGACGCGGCCACAATCAGGGCGGTGTTGGCTTGGACGCCGATCTGCAGGCTAGCAATGACGCCTGCAATCGCCAGGAACAGAAGTGCTAGCCCAGGAGCAAACAGACCGCGGGTGAGAAACCGCGTCGCGTGCTCGACGCGGGTTATCTTAAGCAGGTCTTTGTCGAGCGAGGTTTTACGCAGGGCCGCTTTCTGGCTTTCCGCGTCCTGGCGCCGAAGCGTCATGCACTTTTCCCCGATAACACCAGCCGCACGGTGCGGTGTCACAAGCTGTCATAAACAGCGCAGGGTCGTAATAAGTCGGACGGGCGCGGAATTCAATTCGCTTCCCTACTTAATACCCGGTTTATTTGCCTGTTTTTCGGCGAAAGAAGAGATTATTGCGGCGAGCTCCGGTTCTTCGACCAGTGCCGCCGCCTCGCTTGGTGGCAGCCATTTGAGCTCCCGCCAATCCTGTTCCTCCCAGGACAGCATCTGGGTCTCAACACGAAGCGGGTAGACCTTGACCCGGCAGATAACGGAAAAGAAGTAATGCAGCCGCTTGCGGTAGTGATATCGGCCAAGTGGCTTGGCGCCAATTTCGCCGCGAAGGCCGGCTTCCTCAAGCGCTTCTTTCTGTGCTTGAACTTGCGCCGTGCGCCCGGCCTTGGGCCAACCCTTGGGTATCACCCATCGTCCGCTCTCCCGGCTCGAGACCAGACAGATGCGCACGCCATCGTCGCTCAGCACATACGGCAATACGGCGTATTGAGTGTGGCGGCCTGCCGCCAGGAAGCTTGGAAAGCGAATCATCCCCATGATGCCGACCCATCTTAGGGCAGAGGAGAGCGCATTTCCAATTCAGTCCAATTGCAGGCTGAGGCGGCTGGCGCCTTCAGCTGAATATCAACCACATCATCGTGCCATAGGTCAGCGCGCCAAGAACGGCCGCGGCCAAGACGCCGAGAATGGGATCTTTGGGGAGCGGCAGGCTGCGCTTCTCGCCGACGATCATGACGTGAATGATGCCGAAGATCGCTCCGATGATGAACCAGTACATCGATCCATTCTAGCGCATTGGCTGGCATGTCGTCCCGATCAGATAGCAAAATTCAAGTCACGGCCAAAAGATCCAGCGATGACGTTGTCACGAGCACGTTGTGCTGCAGGAGACCTGTGTCCGGTTTGCGATTTTTCCTTTCAGCACCTCGATCTCTTCGCGATAACAGATGCCGTTTTCTCGGACGATCCGCACGATTTTTGTCTGGTCTTTCATCGTTTGGCAAACGATGTCGGCGCTGCCTTGTGCGGTCCGCGTGAAAGCCGTTGGTGAGACCCCAACGCCTCTCTGGTTCCACAATGCGGCATGTGCGGTACCGATCGGCGACAACCAGGAGAGGCTTGCTTCACTTCGCAAACGCTGCAGCGAAATCCATTCAAGGATGCGATCGGATTGGGGGGCTGCGACCTCGATCAGCACGTCGCCGTTGGGGCAGGCGCCCACTTGTACGGCTATTTCCTCTTTGGTTTTGACCTGTTGGTAGGACATGTTTTGAGTGCAGTCGAAGTTCTTGATCCACAACCGCCGTTGCTCCTCGGCGTGCTTCACATCGGAAAAACCGATGTCGTATTGGACAGATTTGTAGAGGTCTATCCCCGTCGGGATGGCGCCCAACAGCGCACCCAAAAACGTCGGATAGATGAACAACTTCTGCCACCATTTTTTCCCAATCGCGCGGGCTGGAAGCAGAGAGCCAATGCCGGATATCCGTTGGTTACTCATCGCAAGCGGCTCCTAATCAAGCGGCGCCGGACGAGAGAAGTTGAAGGCGGAGGATCGTCCAGCATCGAGGATCCGACGTTTCGATGGAAGTTTGGCCTCAATGAGGCTAATGACGGCGTCTTGTCGTCGCGCCCCAGAGACAATAATTTGCCCTGTCACTTGGTGCCCCTGCAATGAGCCCCACATAAAGGGGCTGGTGATGCTGACGCTCGCGCCATCACAGTCGGTGGTTGGCGAAGGTGAGATGGACACGCAATGTTTGACGTTGAATTTGCACATTACGCCTGGCTCGTGGTGCTCCTGCTGAGTGCTCTCACGGCCTGGACAACGAACTTTGTCGCCTTGCCCGGAAACTGGATCATCGTCGGTTTCTCGGCACTGTTTGCTTGGGCTTTGCCCTCCAGCGCCGATCAGATCGGCTGGCACACCGTCGGCGTTCTTGCGGTTCTGGCGACGTTGGGTGAAGTGTTGGAATTTTCCGCCGGTGCGGCTGGCGCCGCCAATCAGGGTGCCAGCCGGCGCGCGATTGCGCTGGCTCTCATTGGCACCGTTGTCGGCTCCGTCGCGGGCGCAATTTTCGGTCTACCGGTTCCCCTAATCGGTCCGCTGCTGGGCGCGCTGGCCGGTGGTGCGGGCGGTGCCTATGCCGGCGCCTATTTGGGCGAAATGTGGAAAGGCAACACGCTTGAGCACAGTGCCTCGGTGGGCCGGGGCGCGCTTATCGGGCGGTTGCTGGGTACAGCGGGAAAACTGCTGGTGGGAGTCGTCATGATCGGTACCCTGGCGGTACACGGATTTTCGTGAGAAACCGTCGCCTCAGTTGGCCGCCCTAATGTGCAAAACGTCGCCGTCTTGAACCTTGTAGTCTTTTCCCTCGAGCCGCATCTTGCCCGCATCCCTGGCGCCGCTTTCGCCGCCGCAGGCGAGATAATCGTCATAGGCAATGGTCTCGGCGCGGATGAAGCCCTTCTCGAAGTCCGTGTGAATGACGCCGGCTGCCTGCGGAGCGGCGGTGCCCTGCGATACTGTCCAGGCGCGTGCCTCTTTGGGTCCGGCGGTAAAATAGGTAATCAACCCCAAGAGCGCATAGCCCGCCCGGATCAACCGGTTGAGGCCGGGTTCGGTCAAGCCGAGCTCGCTTAGATATTCGTCGCGCTCTCCTGCCTCGAGTTGAGCCAATTCAGCTTCGATCTTGGCTGAAATGACGACCACGCCAATGCCATGGGCTTCGGCCTTTTTGACCACCGCGTCAGAGTGTGTGTTGCCGTTGGCCGCCGATGCCTCGTCCACGTTGCAGACGTAGAGCACCGGCTTGCTGGTCAGCAGATTGAGCCGTTCGAACAAGTCGCGGTCCTCTGCCGCCACCTGGGTCTGGCGGGCCGGTTTGCCATCTCGCAGCTGTTCGAGCGCTGCTTCAACCAGACGAAACGTTATCTTTGCTTCCTTGTCCTGGCCGCGGATGCGCTTCTCGAGCGTCGGCAGGCGCTTCTCCAGGCTTTCCAAATCCGCCAACATCAGTTCGGTTTCGACCGTCTCTGCGTCGGATAGCGGATCGATCCGCCCTTCCACGTGGGTAACGTCGTCATCGGCGAAGCAGCGCAAGACATACGCGATCGCATCAACCTCCCGGATGTGCCCGAGAAATTGATTGCCGAGGCCTTCGCCCTTCGAGGCGCCGCGCACCAAGCCGGCGATGTCGACAAATGTCAGACGGGTCGGCACGACATCGGTCGATTTGGCGATCGAAGCAATTTCATCCAACCGCGGATCTGGTACGGGAACTTCACCAACATTGGGCTCAATGGTCGTAAAGGGGTAGTTGGCGGCTTCTGCAACCGCTGCCTGGGTCAACGCGTTGAACAGCGTCGATTTGCCGACATTGGGGAGGCCGACGATGCCGCATTTGAATCCCATGGACCGGCCTATCGTCCGCCGGCGCCGAGAAGCCGGCGCAGCATGTGAGCGAGCGCACCTTCACCCGCGCCCGACTGCTCGGCCTCGCGCTTCGTCGGAGCATTGGATTTGCGCTGAGCGGGCTTTTTGGGCGTCGTGTCAGGCGATTTTGCGCTGGCCTGTCCGCGGGCAACGCGGTTCATAAAATTGGCGTCGTCGCCGTGCGCCAACAGCGGTGCGGCCTTGGCAATGTCATCGAGCAGCGGCTCCAACCAGGACAGGTCTGATTTCGAGAAATCGTGCAGCACGTAGCCTGGTACCTTTTCCCTGTGCCCTGGATGGCCGACACCGATACGCACGCGCCGGAATTCAGGTCCCAAATGGGCGGCGACCGATTTGAGGCCATTGTGGCCGGCGACCCCGCCGCCGGTCTTCACCCGCACCTTGCCGGGCGCCAAATCGACCTCGTCATGAATGACCACGATGTCGCTGGCTTCGATTTTGTAGAAGCGCGCCGCCT
Source organism: Hyphomicrobiales bacterium (assembly GCA_021775595.1). Lineage (GTDB taxonomy): Bacteria > Pseudomonadota > Alphaproteobacteria > Rhizobiales > Methyloligellaceae > JAJFHN01. The sequence goes on along the minus strand of JAJFHN010000058.1, from coordinate 7,522 downwards.
CTCGGATCGATCGGCCGGATTCGTTCATGAAGGTCTGTGGTTTGAGCAGCACGCACTTGACACCGTCAAGTTTGACATCAGCCAGTTGGCCTTGAAATTTTTTACGCCAGGAGACGCCGCCAGCGTGGTCGGCGATGGCCTCCAGCGCCATGAATCCGACATTGTGACGCTGGCGCGCATAGTCCGCGCCCGGATTGCCAAGGCCGACGATAAGTTTCATGCCCGCGCCTCGATCGTGTCCAGGTCGCCGAGCGGCCGATTAGTCCTGCGAATCTTCGCCGTCCTCGGCGCCTTCTTCGCCCTCGACCCCTTCTTCGCCCTCGATGCCTTCTTCGCCCTCGAGACCTTCTTCCAGATCTTCCACGACCTCTTCGATGATCTCGGCCATGCGGCCGGCGATCGTCGCGACGGTGAAGTCACGGTCGGTGATCGTCAGCTCGACGTCGTCGGGAATTTTCATGTTCGAGATGTGAATGGAATCACCAATATCGAGGCCCGTAACGTCCGCTTCGATGGAATCGGGGATCGACTCTGCAGGACACAGCATCTCAATTGTGTGGCGGACCACGTTCAGCACACCACCGCGCTTCAAGCCCGGCGACTCTTCTTCGTTGATGAAGCTCACCGGCACCTCGACAGCGATCCGCGCGCCTTTGCCAAGGCGCAGAAAATCGACGTGCGTCGGAAAATCGCGCACCGGATCAAGCTGCAACTCGCGTGGAATGACGCGCGTTTTTTCGCCATCCAGATCGACCGTGAAGACGGTGGAAAGGAACGTTCCCGTTTTCACTTGGCGCCACACTTCGCCGTAATCCAACGAAATTGTTTTCGGCGGTTTCTGGTCGCCATAGATAATGCCGGGCACCCTCCCGGCGCGACGGATTGCCCGCGTGGCCGCACTGCCCGTATGCTCGCGCGCAGTTGCCTTGATCTCTTGGAATTCGGCCATGTTCGCGTCTCCAGGTACGCCGTGTGTGTTCTCGTTTCGCCCGCGCGCTTATAGCCTTGGGCGCGTGTCCTGACAATGGGCGAACGCGACATTCGTGCGCCACGATTTTGAGGGATCGGGCTTAAACTGGCGCGGCGCGCGCCAACCCATTTGCTTCGAAAGGAAAGACGGTATGCCGATCATTCAATGCGATATCCGCGAAGGACGCACAAAGGCTCAAAAAGCAGCACTTGGACGCGAGATCACGCGTGTCGTTACCGAGACCATTGGCGCGCCAGAGGAGTATGTCTATGTGCTGATCCGCGAGACGCCGGGCAGCCATCACATCAAAGGCGGCGAACCGTTGCCGGAGTTTGGCGAAACCGTGGACGCGGATTAGCGCCGCGACCGTCAGTCTTATTTGAACAGGCTTGAGACCGATTTTTCGCCGGCCGTGCGCGCGATTGCTTCGCCGATCAGCGGCGCAATGGAAAGCACGCGGATGTTGTGCGCAACGCGCACAGCCTCGGTCGGTAGAATTGAGTCGGTGATGACCAGATGTTTGAGGCCGGAGGCCGAGATCCTCGCCACCGCGCCACCCGACAGCACGCCATGAGTGATGTAGGCGCTCACTTCCGTCGCACCCTTATCCATCAACGCGTCCGCTGCATTGCACAGCGTACCGCCGGAATCGACGATGTCGTCAACCATCACGCAGGAGCGGCCGTTCACATCGCCAATCACGTTCATCACCTCTGACTCACCGGCCCGTTCGCGGCGCTTGTCGACAATCGCCAGCGGCGCATTTATGCGTTTGGCAAAACCGCGCGCGCGCACCACGCCGCCGACGTCGGGCGAGACAACCATCAGCTTGCCGTTGTCGTATTGCTCCTTGATGTCGCGCACCATGACCGGCGCGGCGAACAGATTGTCGGTCGGAATATCGAAGAAACCCTGGATTTGTCCCGCATGCAGGTCGAGCGTCAGCAGCCGGTCGGCGCCTGCATTGGTGATCAGATTGGCAACAAGCTTGGCTGAAATCGGCGTCCGGGGGCCTGGTTTGCGATCCTGACGCGCATAGCCGTAATAGGGCACAACGGCGGTGATCCGGCGCGCCGAAGCCCGGCGCAACGCATCGATGATGATCAACAGTTCCATCAGATGGTCGTTGGTCGGAAATGAGGTTGACTGCAGAATGAAGACGTCTTCGCCGCGCACGTTTTCGTGCACCTCGACGAAAACCTCCATATCGGCGAAGCGGCGCACCACGCAGTTGGTCAGTGGTGTGTTGAGATAGGCGGCGATCGCCTCCGCGAGGGGGCGGTTGCTGTTGCCCGCGACCAGTTTCATGAGGCGATCTAACGCGCGCCCGTCGGGCGCATCAAGCTGGAGAAGACCCTGAAAAGCCAGTTTATTAGCAGTGCGGTTTGGGCGTGTAAACAGGCAGCGTCATACCGCCTGTATGTGCCCGTATGGTTCACCTGCGCGACCTTGGCAGCAGCTTGACGATGCCATCTGCCGCTGCTGCTGCGGCCGCATCTGCGGCCCGTCCCCAACTGCGGTCGAGTGAGCCTTTTTTGATCGTGTTGTTCTGCGACACCTTGCCCAAGTTTTTGCCCTTGGGATCGGTGACCCGCCACTCGATGGCGATTGTCTGATTGTTGCCCGAAGCACGTCCCATTTTGACTTTGCCCGCCACCGTATAGACGTTGGCGCCCTTGGAGCTGGTGAGTTTGACGCCTTTGCCGGCGAGCTGTTTTTTTATGGCTGCCGTAAGGGATTTGCGCCCGTCACCCGGCGCTCCCGTTACATTGGGCACAACGGTGAGATAACTGCCGGGTCTGGCGGTCGAGGCCGTTGTGCCGGAGCGCTGTGTCGCGGCGGCGACTGGTGCTGCCACCCGAGGCTGCTTCCGCAGCCAGCTGGCCAAATCGGTCATGGTCTTGCCGGCGATCGTCGCCAGCGCCTGTTTGCTGACGCCAGCCCAGGGATCAGATCCCTTTTTGGGCACAAGCTGCTCGCCCAGAATGCGGTGCACGCGCTTGTTGGACTTGTCCATGATGTCCCAGATATAGGACACCTTGTGGCCGGAAGGCTCCGGCGAGGTAGCGATATAGCCGCGCAGCGTGAAGCTGGCAGCGGCGCCGGAAACCACTGAAATATCACGCTGTTGAGCGGCGCTGCGCAGCTCGCTCTTGAGGCTGCTGGCGATCTTGTTGGGTGCTGCGATATTGCCCAGCGCTATCGGCTGCAGCTCGCCCGACCCACCGCCGAAAATACCCCGGATCGGACCACCACCGCCGCCGCCGCCAGCGCAAGCCGCGAGCAGCACGGCAATGATCGCCAGCAACGCAATGTTGCAGGTTCGGAAAATCGAGCTGTGCGCTCTTGTCGCGCCCATGCTCCCCATCTTTAGGATCCCAATCAAGCGTCCAGGAGTCATTTCAATCGATGCCGGTGTCATCACCGGTCGGCGGAGTACGCTGTTCCGCCAGCCTCGCCCTGCAATTTTTTATCCCGTCCGGGTGCACGCGTCCAGCATATGCCGGGTTACATGATAGCGAGTGATGTTTATCGTTAACGATGTTCACGCGAGTAGAATGGCAGAAATTTGGCGTCCATAGTCGCCTTCGCCCCGGTGAACGGTGCGCCGATAGCTGAAAAGCCTGCTTTCCTCGGCATATGTGCAGACATTGAGCGCTTCGACTCGATTCAACCCGAGACCCGACAATCGATCCAAAACGAAGCGGGGCAGGTCGAAATGCGGTTTGGCGGCACCGTCGGGAATTGAGAAATAGGCTGCGTTTGCCGCATCGGCTGCAACAAACTTGTCTCTGAATTCATCTCCAACCTCGTACGCATTGGCCGAAATCGCCGGGCCGATGGCCGCGGAAATGTTCTCTCGGCTGGCGCCCAGTGCCTCCATTTGGGAAATTGTTTCATCCAAAACGCCGGCGAGCGCACCCTTCCAACCCGCATGCGCGGCCGCTACGACCCCCGCCTGATCATCAGCCAGTAGCACCGGCGCGCAGTCGGCCGTCAGCACGCCAATGGCGAGGCCGGGCGTGGCACTCACCATAGCATCGGCCTTTGGCGCCGCATCGCGTTCCCACGGAGTAGAGACGGTCACGGCACTGGCCGAATGCACCTGATAGACGCTCACCAGCCGTGCCGCCTCTGTCCCCAGATGGCGCGCGACGCGGGATCGGTTCTCGAGCACGTGCTTGGTATCGTCACGTGAGCCGAGGCCGCAATTGAGCGAGGCGTAGATGCCATGTGAAATCCCGCCTTCGCGGGTAAAAAAACCGTGCGCGATCCTGTTCAAGCTCGAAAGATTTTCGGCTGTGAAAGGCGTGGCGTCGGTCATCGGGCAGCCAGGCCCCCGTGGGCGCCGCCGTCCCAGGCGTGCTCAAAAGCGGGCGGGGCGGGCAAATTCGCCGAACCGATCGCCATCACTTTGAAGAGCGTACCCATCTGATCGGGATCGACCAAGCGATGCGCGCCAGCGCGAACGCCGAGCTTGCCCGCGTCACCAGCCGCGGCCTCAAGCTGCGCGCAGCGTTGCGCTAGGCCGAGGGAGAGCAGAAACGCGCGCTGCTCGAGCGGTTGCCAGACTTGCAATCCGGCAGCGCAAGCGGACCTGGCGAGGGCGGCGAAATCGACATGCGCCGTTAGATCGGTTTCACCAGGCGCGCCAAGTGGGTCGGCGCGCCCATGATGGCGCACCGCCTGCAGCGTGTCGCCGCATGCGGATGCCAAATGACCGTAGTCGATCACCAGCGCCGACATCGGATGATCGGCACCGCGCCGCGCCAATTGCGCGATCACCTCATCGCCGCCGGGCCGCAGTTCGAATATTTCGCCGTCTTCAGCATCGGTGGGCGCGCCTGCGGGCGGCGCGGTGGCTGCCGGGGCGACACCAAATGCGAAGGCATCGTCGGCGTCCAGCACAACGCAGCGCTCTTGCCAGCCATCGGCCAGCCGAACGAACTGCTGAACCGGCAGCGCGTCGAAAAACTCGTTGGCAATGACGATGGCAGGCCCCGGTCCGACCTGTTCCAGCGCGTCGTACCAGCGGATTTTGAGACCGAATGGTTCGAGGTTGCGCCATTGCTGGTCGCGCAGCGGCGCGCTTGTTTCGACCAAATGAAGAGAACAGGCTTTTTGAAAATCGGGCGCAACCCTGCTTGCCCGCAGCGCGTCGGCCATCAGGGTTCCCCGGCCCGGCCCCAGCTCGATCAGCGAAACTTGAGCGGGCGCACCCATCGCGCGCCACGTTTCGACCGCCCAAAGGCCGATGAGCTCACCAAAGATCTGGCTGATTTCGGGCGAGGTGATGAAATCGCCGTCGCGGCCCAGCGGCTCGCGCACGCGGTAATAGCCATGGCGGGCGTCATAAAGGCAGACGTCCACAAAGTCGTACACACTGATGGCGCCCTCAGCGCCGATGCGCTGCCTCAGCAATTGGCCCAAGGGGGACATTGGCTCGGCGGGCAGCGGCCGGGCGGCCGCGCTCATGCCGTCGCCTTCTGGTCGCGCGTGCGCCATATCAGGAAGCCGCCAATCGCAATCATCGGCAACGAATAAGCCATGCTGGGCGTGGAGTACGCGGTGGCCAGCGCGTGGCTCGGATCGTAATCGCGGAAGAACTCGCAGAAAATGCGGGCGCTGCCATAGCCCAGCAAGAAAATGCCCGTAATGAGCCCGGGCGATCCCAGCGCCTTGCGTCCGTGGGTGAAGTAGCGCAGCAGCAGAAACAGCGCCAAGCCTTCGAGGACCGCCTCATAGAGCTGGCTTGGATGCCGCGCCGGCTCGCCCAACAGCGGAAACACCACGGCCCACGGCACGTCGCTGACCCGCCCCACCACCTCTTGATTGATGAAGTTGGCCAGCCGGCCGAAAAATATACCCATGGGTGCCGCCGCCGAAACCAGATCGGCGATTGCGAACATCGGCGCCTTGTTGGCCCGGGCGAACAAATAGATCGCCAAAATGACGCCAAGCAAACCGCCGTGAAATGCCATGCCGCCCTTCCAAACGGCAAAAATTTCCATCGGATTGGCGATGTAATACGCCGGGTCGAACAGCAACACATTGCCCAGTCTGCCGCCGACGACGACGCCAAGCGTCACCCACAGCAGAAGGTCATCGGTCTTGTCGGGCGCGATCGGCGGTTGACCGGGCCAAAGCGCGGGCGTCTGCAACAGCCGGCGCACATAGATCCAGGCAAACAGCAGCCCGAACATATAGGCCAGCCCGTACCAGCGGACCGCCACCGGGCCGATCGTGAAGGCGATGGGGTCGATTTCTGGATAGGGAAGGAGGAGGGGGATCATTGTTGCCGCGCTGCCGGGGGATGATCGCGACCTTTGCCAAGGGGTCGTGCCTTGTCAAGGAAGGCTGGAACGGTGCCTGGGCTTGGACGTCTGCTTGCAAGTGCAAACTGGACGTTTGGATGCGCACTCGCGAAGGTCCGCTCCTGACCCAAAGCGGACAACGATTTTCTTGCCGTCCAGCAGCAACTCTCGATCGTATTCTGGGAAGATGGATGGATGCGGCTGAACTTGCCGCAACCGATCTCGCCTACTCAACCAGTTCGATTTCACCAGGCCGCCATGTCTTATCGATCCATGGCTGCTCTGGGCCGTACATCCTCAGGCCGATCCACCAGCTTTTGCCCGGAATAGTCTGCAGCCAGTTGCCTTCCTGGCCTTCGGGTGGTTTGGGCGCAAAGTAGATGTCGTAGGATCCATCGGCATTCTGCTTGAGCCCCTCGGTCTGGCTGCCAAGGGTTGGAAATTGTTGGTCGGTCTGAAGCTGCGAACGGGTCTGGGTGTCGTACATGGTCACCGCCCAGAAGTCCTTGACCGGCGGGTTTGGCGGGATGTGGAGTTTGTAGGTTTTAGCGCCGTCCAATAGCTGTTTCTTGGAATCGAGCATAGCCAGGCCGTAGTCCGAGCCCTTGCCGGGCACCGTCACCGCCATTGCCGGGGACACCACGATATAACCGAAGTGGAAGAGGACGCGCGCATCGAGATTATAGGCACCGTTCTTCTTGAAGGCGGTGTCCTTGTTGGCATAGGCCATCACCCACGCGCTCTTGTCGCCGTAGAGCATATTACCCGGATCACGGGGAAAGTAGCTGATGGTACGGGCGGCGGCGTTACCGATGGCAGCCGCGTCAGTCAGTATCTTCTTCATTCGTGCGTCGGGATTGAAGGGCTTGCCCTTTTCAATGCCGATTGCAGCCATCATGCCCTTGGCCTCTGGGCCCAGATAGTCGTCCGGCTCCTGCTGGATCAGCTTATGCAGCTTTTCGAAGAAGCTGACATCGTTGGGCAACACCGTGTTCATTTTCATGCCCGAAACGTTGATGAACTCCGTTTGTGGCGGGTTGGATGCTTTGTCGAGCGGGTAGACCTTCATGTTGTCGCGGATGTTGGCAGAGGCCAAGGGGATGGCCTTGTCGAGCGGCAGGCTCTTGTCGAGATAACCGCGCGTAAACACCCAGACGCCATTGGTCTTGGAGGGCACAACAAAATAGCCCTTAGGCACTTCGCCCTTGTACCCCGGAGGCAGAACCAGGAACTTGCC
>JAJFHN010000057.1 GCA_021775595.1 Hyphomicrobiales bacterium | reverse complement strand
GCCCTGCTCGACGTTGCACGTTGGGTGAAGCGCCCGGCCCACCGCGGGGTCCTGGCGGGTTTTCCCAATTGGTTCCGCGGCCGCCACGGGGCCCCGGCGGATTGTTATCGAGGTCTCGAACCGGCCGGATGACATCCGGCGAGGCGCCCCGTCCACCACGGGGTCCGGGCGGATTCTCCCAATTGGTGCCGCGGCCGCCGCGGGGCCCTGGCGGATTGTTGTCGCGATCGCCGAACCATCGGCCAAACCAGCGTTTTTTGTCCGGCGAAGTCCCGGGACCGCCACGGGGTCCTGGCGGGTTTTCCCAGTTGGTGCCGGGACCGCCGCGGGGTCCTGGCGGGTTGTTGTCCAAATCTTGTGCGAGAGCCACGCATGTACTCCCAATCACCATCGCAGCAGCCAGAGCGGCTATGGGAAATATCAGCCGCACAGGCGGGGCAATTCGGATCGGGCTCCAATTTGGCGTCAATCGTAAGCTCATTGAGTACTCCCTCGGTTTTGAGGCTGATTGCCTCGTATGAGGAACGCGACACATCCCCCGAGAGGACCCCAAGCGCTGCGCTCTTTATACGTGGGAACATTTCCCACGTTATCGAGGCAATTTATGTGGGAATTATTCCCATGTCAAGACTATCGTGTAGGGTCTGATTGAATTAGATTGCATGTAACAAATTCCCACAGGCTTGCCCGCGCGTGACGAACATAGGACTCAAGTCCGTCAGCGCGGCTCAATGCAGCGATCTCCGAGCCCAACAAAAACACCATGCAACCCGGCGAACCCCATCCGTCTCTGACCCTGGCCCTAAAACGCCTTCTGCGTCCGCTGGTGCGCGTATTGATCGCCCAAAACGTCACCTTCCCGGCCCTGACGCGTCTGCTCAAAGAGGTCTATGTGGAGGTCGCCGACGCGGAATTTCAGATTCCCGGCAAGGCGCAAACCGACAGCCGCGTGAACCTGTTGACGGGCATTCACCGCAAGGACGTGAGGGCGTTACGCCAAGCCAGGCACGTGCAAGATGCCCCGCCGCCCGTGCTTTCCCGCAACGCTCATATGATCGCGCTGTGGATGGGCAAACCCGATTATCTCGATGCCCGCGGCCAACCCCGTGCGCTGCCCCGCAACGCGACGTCCGACGGCAGCCCGTCCTTCGAAGGTCTCGTCGACTCGGTCTCGAAGGACATCCGCTCGCGCGCCGTGCTTGATGAGTGGCTGCGCCTAGAGCTCGTAAGCCTAAGCGAAGACGGACTGGTTCAATTGAACGCGGCCGCCTTCGTGCCACGCGACGATTATGCCGATTTGGCGTTCTATTTCGGCCGCAACCTGCGTGACCACATTGCCGCCAGTGGCCATAATTTGCTCGGGCGCGACCCACCGATGCTCGAGCAGGCCGTCTATCACGAGAAACTCGCGCCTGGTTCCGTCGCAGAGATCGCGGCGCTCGCACGCCGCTTGAGCAAAGACGCCCTGCTCGAGATCAACCAGAAGGCCTTCGAACTCTCGCAAAAAGATGAAGCAGCGAGCGACGCAGAGCAGCGCATCACATTTGGCTTGTATTTCTATTCCGCGCCGGACGATGACGCGGATACGGGCGAGGACTAAGGCCCATGTTGCTGCGTACCATTTCCGTCAGCCCCCTGCCCACCCTCAAGCCGATCCTTTTGGCGATCCTCGTTCTATGGATAGCAGTGCTGCTCTCCGCCTGCAGGGCGCCCTACGATGATGCGGATCTACCGGGCGTACAGGGCCCGCCGCGGACAACGCCTTCGACGGTCAATTCGAGTTCCGGGTCACCCGGCATTGGCGGCACCGGCGAAGTTGCCGGCGACGGCAACGGCATTGGCGGCACCGGGAATTACGCCGCCGCACCCGGCATTGGCGGCACCGGTGTCGTCGGCGCCATCACCGGGTTCGGCAGCATCTTCGTCAATGGCTATGAGATCGATTACGCGCCGAATCTTCCCGTGACTTATAGGGACGGCAGGTTGCCGACGGCGGACTTGCGCGTCGGACAGGTCGTTGCGGTGGAAGCGGCAGGTGAAGGCAAAAGGTTGCGCGCGCGCACCATCGCCGTGCGCCACGAAGTCGCGGGCCCAATCGAGAGCATCGACGCCGACGGACGCACTCTCAGTGTGATGGGTCAACGCATCGCACTGAGCGAAGGCGCCGCCACGTCGGCCCCGCTGTCCGAGCTGCGAACCGGCCAACACATAGAAGTAAGCGGATCGCGCCGTGAAGACGGCCTGATCGTCGCTTCGCGTCTCGATCGCTCTGCCCCTGGCGCCTCGGCGTTTGTGCGCGGCCGCGTAACCGCCATCGACTCGCGCGGCTTCCGCGTTAACGGCTTGCGCGTGACCAGTTCGCCCGCTGCCCGCCCTGCAGGCCTTCGCTCCGGTCAGGAAGTGTCGATCGCCGGCAAAGCCGCCAAAGGTGGTCTGCGCGCCCGGCGCATCGCGATCGCACCCCGCACGCCCTTTGGCGGCCGCGTCTCGCGGCTGTCGATCGAAGGCTATGCGCGAGGGGGCCGTGGCGACACATTGGTCGTCGGCGGGGTTCCTTTGCGCCGCGCGCCGGGTGCGGGCCTGGCATCGGGCAACGACCGCATCATCATGGAGGGCGCGCTTGACCGCCAGGGACGGTTCCGAGCATCGAAGGTGCGTCCGGCCCCCCTCCGTCTTCAGCCCCGCCGCGCGCCGAACCGCCTGCGCCGACAGTCATCACCCCCGGTTATTCGCCCCGCGCCCCAGAAAGCAAAACCGCGCATCTGGCGCCAGAACCAGCCCAACGTCTGGCGCTCGCGGCCTTCCCAGCGTTGGCAGCGCCGCCGTCCGGCAAACAGATTCGGGCGCTGATCTCGACCGGATAGATGCGAGGATCGAAAAGTCCCGTGCATCCGCAGATGCCGCCCATGGAATGAAAAAACCCCGGACATCTTTCGATGCCCGGGATCTTGCAGTTCTCTCCGGATGCCGCTGCGCGGCGCTCAGGTTCGGGATCAGATGTGGTTCGGGGAGGTCATCCTGATCCGGAGAGGCAATTGATGTCATCTCCTATAAGAGGGTCTAGTTGGTGATGCGCGCGGTGCCCGACGTGCCGTTGCTGGCGGACCAGTGGACGGTTGCGCCTTGGCGCGAGAGCGTGAAGCAGTAAGTCTTGCTGTCGAGCCAATCATTCCAGCGCTGACAGAGCTTGCCGCCCTTGATCCACCACTTGCCGCTGTCGCGGACTTTCGATTCGCCAGCCAACGAAGCGACATAAGACGCCATGCTTCCGGACATCACGCCGTTTGCGCGGTATTTGATGGGAAGCTGCACGCCCATGGCCGAGAGGATGAGCGTCTTGCCGCTGATCGCCCTGCGAACGTCGTCGCCGACCAGAGAACCGGCCTGGGCCTGGGCTGGCATCAGCGCTGCGGCGGTCAGCAGCAGAATAATGAAAATTGAGCGCTTGGTGGTGGTGAGCTTGCTGTCGACTAACTGATACATCTGATCCTCCGTCTGTCCCGATGCGCCCGACCTTCCCTGGGCGCTGATACTCATTGGTCGCGACAGTCCGGCGAAAGGTTCACTGATTTGGTAAATAAATGCTTTCCGAGGTCGGAAATCGCCAGTTCTTCGCCATTTTTTGGTGCAAAAAAATCGCAATCGTTGCCGTGCTTTCACATCCGTATGTGCCCTTTGAGGGCGCATGTCGGACCTCTTAATCCGACATAAGCTGTGCACGTGCTATTGCGGCGCGCATCTGGCAGGCAACCGCGCGATGGTTTAGCCTTGCTCGTCGAAAACGACATCTCTCTGCGCGTTTGACCGATTGTGGTGAACCTTTTCGCCCATCAGCGCGACCAATAAGCGAACGGGCTCGAATGGGGGCCAAATGGCAAGCTCGAACGGCAATGGCGACAGCGAACTCTTAAAGCGTATCGCCGCCAAGGACCGCGTCGCCGTCGAGGTGCTTTATGGCCGCTACAACGTCCGTTTGTACCGCTTCATCCTGCGCTTGGTGCGCAACGAAGCAATGGCAGAGGAGCTCACAAACGAG
>JAJFHN010000056.1 GCA_021775595.1 Hyphomicrobiales bacterium | reverse complement strand
CAGACGCGCCGCTGCCCGCACCCGTTACGCGTTGGGCCGAGCGCAGTTTCGATACGGACGCCATCGCCAAACTCAAGGGGCGCTTGTCGCTCAAGGTCAAGCGGCTGGCTCTTGCAGGCGCGTTGGTGATGGACGATGCCGAACTTCAGGCCGTCATGGAGAATGGCAAGATCGACGTCGCCAAGCTCGCCGGCAATTGGGCGGGCGGCCAAACCGTGCTTTCGGCCAGCTTGCAGCAGGGCGAGCAGGGACTTGCCTTCTCCGGCGAGGCACTCATCAAACAGGCCGATCTCGCGCATGTAAGCGCCCTTGGCCGAACTGTGCCGATGGCGACGGGGCGTGCAGATTTGAAATTAAGTGTGGCTGGTGCCGGCCTCACGCCAAAGGGCCTTGCGAGCTCGCTGTCGGGCAGCGGCAAGCTCGACGTATCGCAGAGCAGCATTCGCGGTCTCTCCGCCGAGGCGTTGCGTGGATTTGCGCAATCGGAAGTCGATGCCGAAGTTTCGCGCGCGAGCGCGCTTCCCGCCCGTGCGGCGCTGGCGCTGCAAGAGGCGCAATTCGATCTGGCGCCAGCCGGCATTGCCATCAATGTCAAAGATGGCGTGGTGCAGCTGGAGAAAACCGTGCTGCACGGCCCCTCGGGCGAAGCGGCGGTGACCAGTTTCGTGGAACTCGCCAGCATGAAGCTGGATAGCGAGTGGTCGCTCGCCGTAGCGCCCCGTGATGAGGTAAACCAAGATCTCCAGCTGACGATGGTGTTCGCTGGGCCGATCAACCAGGTCGGCCAAATGACGCCGCGCATCGATACGAAAACGCTTCAGCGTCATATCACCGTTCTGCGCATTGCCCGCGATGTCGAATTGCGCGCCCAATCCGAAGAGGCCAGGCGCCTGGCGGCTGAAGCCGCCGAAGCGGCCAAGAAAGCCAGGGCCGCCGAACAGGCGCAAAAGGCTGAAGCAGAGAAAGCCGCCCTGGCAGCCAGAGCTGCCGAGGCAGCAAAGGCTGCAGAAGCAGCAGCGGCGGCGTCCAGAGCGGCAAAAGCAGCCAGGGCCGCCGAAGCCGCCAGAGCTGCCGAAGCTACCAGGGCCGCCGAACGCGCGGCCGCTCAAGCCAGACGCCAAGCACAGCCCGATGGACCGCCGGCGAGCCGATCGGCCGCCACGCCGCCGAACCGCCCGCCAGCTCCAGCCGCCGCCGAGACGCTGCCTTGGGCGACGACGACGCGCACCGCGCCCGATCCAGCAGCTCCGCCAGCCCAACCGCCGAGCGATCAGGCGCCAGAGACCGCCGAGGCTGCCGAGGATGCGGCACCGCAACGCAGGACAAGCCGGCGGCGCGCCAGACAGCCGTCATTCGATGACGGCGATTTTTCGATTTACAGCAACTGACGGCTCAGCGGCCGCGGAAATGATCAAGCACGTGCAGGCGCACGGCGCTTGAGAGTCCGAGTTCGCCCCGTCGCGCGTCGATTTCGGCGATGAGCGCCGTGCGGCTTTTACCTTCAGCCAGCGCCACATCCTTCAGCGCCTCCCAAAAGGCGTCTTCGAGTGAAATGCTTGTCCGATGGCCGGCAATGCCAAGCGAACGCTTTTTCGGTCCCGATGAGCCTGCCATGGTGGACGTCAGCTGCCGGGCCCGATCATGTCCTCTGGCCGAACAAGTTTGTCGAAGTCGTCGACTTCCACATAACCCAGCCGCAGCGCTTCCTCGCGCAGCGTCGTGCCGTTCTTGTGGGCGGCCTTGGCGATCTCGGTCGCCTTGTCGTAGCCGATGGAGGGCGCCAGCGCCGTCACCAGCATCAACGAGCGCTCCATCAGTTCGGCGATGCGTTCCCGGTTGGGTTCGATGCCGACCACGCAATTGTCGGTGAAGCTGCGGCTCGCATCACCGATTAGCCGGATTGACTGCAACACGTTGTAGGCGATGACGGGCTTGAATACGTTCAGCTCGAAGTGACCTTGGCTGCCCGCGAATGTCGTCGTTGTGTGGTTGCCCATCACCTGGGTGCAGACCATTGTCATCGCTTCGCATTGGGTCGGATTGACCTTGCCCGGCATGATCGATGACCCCGGCTCGTTTTCGGGCAGCGACAGCTCGCCAAAGCCCCCCCGCGGACCCGAGCCCAGCAACCGGATGTCGTTGGCAATCTTGAAAAGACTGACCGCCACCACGTTGAGCGCGCCAGACACCTCGACAAGCGTGTCGTGGCTGGCCAGTGCTTCGAATTTGTTGGGCGCGGTGATGAATGGCTTGCCGGTGATTTTCGCGACGTTCTCGGCAAAAGTTTCGGCAAAGCCCAATTTGGAATTGATACCCGTGCCGACCGCCGTGCCGCCTTGGGCAAGCGCATAGAGCCCGCCGGAAGACTGTTTGACGCGGGCGATCCCATTGCGGACCTGCGCGCTGTAGCCGGAAAACTCCTGACCAAGCGTCAGGGGTGTTGCGTCCTGTAGGTGGGTTCGCCCGTTCTTGATGATATCGCTCCAGGCCGCAGACTTGTCCTCGAGCGCCTTCGCCAGGCCCTCAAGCGCCGGGATCAAGCCGCCTTCGATGGTCTCGACCGCCGCGATGTGCATTGCGGTCGGGAAGGTGTCGTTTGAGGACTGCGACTTGTTGCAATGGTCGTTTGGATGAACGGGGTCTTTCGAACCAAGCACGCCACCCAGCAGCTCGATCGCGCGGTTTGCGATCACCTCGTTGGCGTTCATGTTGGATTGCGTGCCGGACCCGGTCTGCCAAATCACCAGCGGAAAGTGGTCGTCGAGCTTTCCCTCGATCACCTCTTGAGCGGCCGATACGATCGCCTGTCCAACGGTCTCATCAAGAGAGCCCTGAGCCATGTTGGTCTGCGCGGCTGCCTGCTTGATCACGCCCATTGCCCGGATCAGCGATGGTGGCATGGATTCGATGCCGATTTTGAAATTGGCGAGTGAGCGCTGGGTCTGTGCGCCCCAGTACTTGTCGAATGGCACCTCGAGCGGGCCGAAGGAATCGGATTCGGTTCTTGTCTTGGTCATTGCGGCGATCCATAGCGGAAGGGCTTGGGTTGGTGCGAGATGTACCCCAAGCCCCGATTTATGGAAACCGGCATGATCTCTGCCTGTCGCATTTGCGCCGGCGATTAGACTGGCTTCGTCGCCGGTGCCTTTAACGCGGCAAATGGTATCCCATGATTTTGGCGATATCGTCCATCGTCAGGCGCATGGATTTGGCGAAGTTTTCGTTGACCTTGGCCTTCACCTCCAGGCACGCGTCGCAGTGGATCACATGTGGCGCCTGACGCGCGAAACGTGGATTGACGTGCTGCCCGCAGTCGCGGCATTTCTTGCCGCCAGGAAATTGTAAGATGATCCCCATCTGTCCCCCAATTGTGCCCTGGAAACAAAAATACCCGGTTCGGCTGGCCGCCGACCGGGCATGAAACACTCACAACTTTTACAAGATAAGGTGACTGCTAGGGTCTGTCAACGCAATATCTTGTATGCGTGGGGCTGATTGACAGTCAATTTCGCTGCTATTTCTTGCGGAAGGCGTCGAGCTCCACGACTTCGGCCGGCGGCCGATCGACGATCTCTTCGCTCACCGGGATTTCGTCCTCGACCGCCTCTGCCTCGTCCATCGCTTGCTTGATGGCGTGCTCTATCGTGGGGTCGGGCATCACGGCTTGGCCCGTGCCGTCGTCGGACTTGACGATTGCGGGAACCGAAGCGGTTTCGCCGGCCTCGTCATTTGCCGCACCGGGCGGTGCGCCAAATTGCAGGCCAAAACGGACGCTCGGATCAAAAAACGCCTTGATCGAGGCATAGGGAACGATCAGGTGCTCGGGCAAATTGTTGAATGAGAGTTTGACCTCGAATTTGTCGTCGCTGACCACCAGATCCCAGAACTGATATTGCAAGACGACCGTCATCTCCTCTGGGTATTGCTCTTTCAGGCGGTCAGATACCGATACGCCATCCGCCCGCGTGTCGAAGGCGATGTAAAAATGATGCTCGCCAGGCAAGCCCGACTTCTCAACTCGCTTTAGAACCGAGGTGACCACGCCGCGCAACGCGTCCTGCGTCAGCACATCGTATGGAATTTGTTCTTCGCTCATCGATTGTGAATGCGGAATGACCCTCTGCGTCTTTGCTTTGGACTATTCCCCGCTGGTTCCCCGTTAATAGTGGAGGGCTTCTGTTGCCCGGTGCCCTCCGAAACCGCGCCTAACCGTGCGAACGAATTAGGACTTGAGAGTGAGGTACTCGCACTGCTTACGCAGCGAGAGCGGCCTCCGCATAGTTGTCATTTGCAACTATTGTTATGGCCCGATAACGGTGGAACCATACCGAGCGAAAGCACGACCTTTACACCCTCGTCGATCCTATTTCGCCCCCATCAGATGCCGCTTTTCCTTAAAGCTGTTGCGGTTGAACCGCGGCATTTGGTGGAGGCGCCGGGTACCGCCCCCGGGTCCGAATGGTTTATTACGACGGCCATTTATCGCTATAGTCGACCGAAGCCGACGTCTTAGATATATGACCTCATGACGGCAAAAAAAAGGTTGAAAATTCAACTTGCTCCCTCCGTCTCGATGTCGATCACCCGGCCGCAATGTTTGCAATGGACGGCATCCGTGTCGTGCAGGCTGAGCCCGCAATCAGGGCAGCGCACACGCGCTTTGGGTGGGCGGAAGATGGTTTGCACCAGGCGCACAAAGAGCGCGACGCCAACCACCATGATAATGACGGACAGCAGCCGCCCCGAACTGCCTTGCAACGTGATGTCGCCAAAGCCCGTCGTGGTCAGTGTCGCCACGGTGAAATAGAGCGCGTCGATATAAGACGTGATGTTGGGATTGGTGCGGGCTTGCAGCACATAGACCAGCGCTGTGATGATGAAGATAAAGACGAACAGATTGATGACGCTTTGGATGATGTCTTCGTTGCGCTTGAAGTAGGCGTACTGCTGCCGCAGATCGCGCAGCACGTGATAAGAGCGCAGCAAGCGCAGCGCGCGCAGCACGCGCAAAAACAGAAAGCTTTCGATGAAGGCCGGCAACAACAGCGTCACGATGACGATGAGGTCCGTCCATGTCGTGAAGCGTAAAAAGAAGCGTTTTTTTTCGTCGGTGATCCAAAACCGCGCGAGAAAGTCGGCCAATATAACGAGCGCGATAAGGCCATCGACGATGTAGATCCATCTTGTGGGCGGTATGAGGGACGAGCCGATGAAGAAGGCGATGCTGGCCACATCGAAGGCAAGCAGCAGGAAACGGAAGCGCCGTGCGTTGCGGCTGCGCCCCAAATAGTATCTTTCCAGCGTGCCGCGCAGTGCGCGCGCGTCACTTGCCATCGGCCCCGCCCGATCTAGAGAATCAATCGCCTAATTGTTTCCGCAGCCGGGCGGCAAAGCAAGCGCAGTCGCCATGTCCCAAGGCGGGGTCTGAGCGATTTGCAGGCAGCGCTTGCTTGGCCCGTCACCCGAGCGGACCGGTCATGCCGTATCGGCGACGACCTTCAGGGCTCGGTTCTTGTGCGCGGCCGCGCGCGGACTTTTGATCACATCGTCCTTGCTCAGCGACAAGGTGGCCGACGCCGCTGCGGCGTTTTCACCGTTGGCGCCGTGACCGTTCGCACCTTTGCCATTGCCGTTGGAGGCCTTGCTGCGCTTGGTTGGTTTCGATCGCATCTTGGCCTCGGCCGGATTGTCGCAACTTCTCGACCGGCCGACGAAGAAGGCGCCTTGCTCGATGGCGAGCGACGAATGAAAGATGTCGCCGTCCACATGAGCATTGGCCTTCAGCGTGACTTGGGCACCGCGCAGATCGCCTTTTATGCGGCCATCGACCACCACATCATCGGCGATGACGACGCCATCGATGCGGCCCTCTTTACCGATGCGCAGCTGTTCGCAATGCACATCTCCCTCGATATGGCCGTCGAGGTGGAGACTTCCGGTTGATGTGATATTGCCTGCAATCGTCAATTCACGACCGATCACCGAATGGGGACCGGGTCCGACGCGGCTCTTGCTTCTGGGTTCGTTGGTTTTGCTATTGACCGATGCCTTGAAGGCATCGAATTTGGTTGTCACTGCGTTCTTGGGTTCCGAGAACATGACGCATTACTCCCGCACAAATTAACTCCCGTACTCTCACTTAGACATTACCTATGCCCCTAACACCGACCGGCGCCCACGCTGCCGAACCCGCACGCGGCCGAAGACATTTGTAAATCAGCTCATCACTCATAGACAGATACGTCCAGCGCGATTTGCAACTTTGAAATTCCGCCGAACCGGCGGTTGTGATGTTCCGCCAAGCTGAATGCCCAGCAAGGCTTGAATAGCAGCGTTTCATGTCAAATTTACGGCTGTAGGGGCTCAAAGTAGAATAGAATCGCGCTAGAGTTCAACAATGCGACAGTATCTCGATCTCATGCGCCGGGTGCGCGACGACGGTGTCTCGCGGCCCGACCGGACCGGCACCGGCACGACCAGCGTCTTCGGCCACCAGATGCGGTTCGACCTGGCCGAGGGCTTCCCGTTGGTGACGACCAAGAAGCTGCACATGAAGTCAATCGTCCATGAGCTTCTGTGGTTTCTCCAAGGCGATACCAACATCGCTTATCTGAAGCAGCACGGTGTGAGCATCTGGGACGAATGGGCGGATGAGAACGGCGACCTCGGACCCGTCTATGGCAAACAATGGCGCTCTTGGCCGGATTCGGCCGGCGGGCACATCGATCAGATCGCGACCCTTGTCGAGGGGCTCAAATCCAATCCCGCCTCGCGCCGTCACATCGTCTCGGCCTGGAATGTCGCCGAGATCGACGACATGGCGTTGCCGCCGTGCCACTGCATGTTTCAGTTTTATGCCGCCGATGGCCGCCTGTCGTGCCAGCTCTATCAGCGCTCGGCCGACATCTTTCTTGGCGTACCCTTCAACATCGCCTCATACGCGCTGCTCACCCTTATGGTGGCCCAAGTGACCGGCCTTGAGCCGGGCGATTTCGTCCACACATTTGGCGACGCCCATCTCTATCTCAATCATCTCGAGCAGGTCGACTTGCAGCTCGACCGCGCGCCGCGCGCCTTGCCCACCATGACGATCAATCCGGAGGTTCGCTCGCTGTTCGATTTCGTCTATGAGGATTTCGAGCTTACGGACTACGATCCCCATCCCCACATTCGCGCCAAGGTCGCGGTCTAGCCCGCCATGGTTCAACCAACGCGACTGGCTCTCATCGTCGCAATGGGAGAAAACGGTGTCATTGGCGACGCTGGCGCAATGCCGTGGCATCTGTCATCCGATCTAAAGCGGTTTCGCGCGCTGACCATGGGAAAACCCATGATCATGGGCCGAAAAACCTTTGAGTCGATCGGCCGTGCGCTCGATGGCCGCGACACGATCATCGTCACCCGACAAGCCGAGCTCGCGGTGCCCGGCACGCATGTCGCCGCATCGCTCGATGAGGCTATCGAGCAAGGCCGCAGACTGGCCGCCAGGCGCGGGGTTGGCGAAATCATGGTGATCGGCGGCGCCCAGATTTATGCTCTGGCATTGCCGCTGGCGGACCTCATCTATTTGACCCGCGTGCACGCGACACCCCACGGCGACACGCATTTCCCCGATTTCGATCCCGATGATTGGCGTGAGTTGGCGCGCGAACGTCAACCGGCTGGCGCGCGCGACGACTTCGAGACCACGTTCACGACCCTGGAACGGCTGCAAAGCTGAAGCGTCTGACGTCCCGCAGAAGCCAGCAATCGCCGCGGCCCGAATAAAGTCGCGTTGGATCGCGTTGCGTGCGTCAAGCGAGTAGCCTATAAATCGGTCGAACGTATTGGCCCTCTACGCCAAAAGACCGGTGGAAATTGATCCTATCAGGTCCCATATGTGCCCTGAACGTGGGCTGAAATTCTAATCATCAAGAACAGGTAACCGATTATGCCTTGGAGCAACCAAAGTGGTAAGGGTGGCGGCTGGAAAAGTGGCGGCGGCCCGTGGGGCCAGCGCCCAGCAGGTGGCGGTGGACCGCCAACGCCTGATTTAGAAGAACTATTGCGTAAGAGTCAGGACAAGCTGAAACAGGCCCTGCCCGGCGGCGGCTTTAGCGGACCGGTTATCGCGGTCGCTGCGGCTTTAATCATTGGCGTTGTGGGATTTTTCGCATTCACCGTGCGCGTCAATCCCGATGAGCAAGGCGTCGTCTTGCGCTTTGGCAAATACGTCCGCCAGCTTCCCCCTGGACTGAACTTCCGTCTGCCTTATCCCATCGAGTCCGTCTACAAGCCGCAGGTCACCCGAGTGAACCGGATTGAGATTGGCATGCGCGGCTCGGGCGATGCGCGCAGCGTCAGCGGCTCGGTCCGCGACGTGCAGGAAGAAAGCCTGATGCTGACCGGCGATGAGAACATCGTCGATGTTGACTTTCAGGTCCTCTGGCGCATCAAGGATGCCAGTGCATTTCTCTTCAACATCCAGAACCCGACCACGACCGTGAAGGAAGTGGCCGAGAGCGCCATGCGTGAAGTCGTTGGTGAGAACAACATTCAGGACCTTCTGACCGAAAAGAGAAATCAGGCCGAGATCGCTGTCATGGCGCTGATGCAGCGGGTGCTCGACAGCTACAAGGCGGGCATCGAAATCAATCAGGTTCGCTTGCAGAAGGTTGATCCGCCGGCACAGGTCATTGACGCTTTCCGCGATGTCCAAGCCGCCCGCGCCGACCAAGAGCGCATCCGCAACGAGGCGGACGCTTATGCCAACCGCGTCGTTCCCGAAGCCCGCGGTGAGGCCCAGACCATTCTACAGGCCGCAGGCGCCTACAAGGAGCAGACCGTGGCTGAGGCTACTGGTCAGGCGGCGCGCTTCGACTCGGTCTATTCCGAGTACCGCAAGGCGCCACAGATCACTCGCCAGCGTATGTTCCTTGAGACCATGGAGCGCGTTTTTGGCGATATGGACAAGATCATCATCGACGAGAAGGGCGGCGGCTCGGGCGTGGTTCCCTATCTGCCCTTGAACGAGTTGATGAAAAAGCAATCCGCTGGAGCACAGTAATCATGAAAACGCCTTATGCAATTTTGCTCTTTATTGGCGGACTGTTTGTCGTAACCGCCTATCTCACGCTCTTTACGGTGCAGCAGACTCAACAGGCTCTGGTGCTCCAGTTTGGCGATCCCAAACGCGTCATCAAGGAGCCGGGTCTCAATTGGAAAATCCCGTTCATCCAGAACGTCGAGTTCTTTGACAATCGTATTTTGGACCTCGACGCCACTGCCCAAGAGGCCATTGCCTCGGACCAAAAGCGGCTCGTGGTGGACGCCTTTCTGCGCTACAAAATCGTCGATCCGCTCAAATTCTTTCAAACCGTGCGCGACCAACGCATTGCTCGCCAGCGGCTCTCAACCATTCTGGAATCGGCGCTCCGCCGCACCTTGGGTGAGGCCTCCTTTATCGCCATCCTGCGCGACGAACGCGAGAACCTGATGGCGCGCATCACCAAGCAAGTGGACGCCAACGCCAAGGAATTTGGCATTGAAACCATCGACGTGCGCATCAAGCGCGCTGACTTGCCGGAGGCCAACAGCCTGGCGATCTACCGACGGATGCAGACCGAACGTCAGCAGGAAGCCGCCCAAATCCGCGCTCAGGGTGAAGAGATATCGCGCCGTATCCGCGCCGAGGCCAACCGCAAGGTCACCGTCATCAAGGCGGAAGCCACGCGCGATGCTGAAACGACCCGCGGTGAGGGCGATGCCGAACGCAATGAGATTTTCAACAAAGCCTTCGGCAAGGACCCGGATTTCTTCGGTTTCTACCGCTCGATGCAAGCCTATGAGGCGGGATTGAAATCCTCCGACACGCGCCTTCTGCTGACGCCGAACACCGAGTTCTTCCGCTATTTCGGCAACTCGGCCGGCAGATAGCAATGGGCAGCTACGATGGACGATCTATGGGCGGCCATCGGTTTGCTGCTGGTGCTTGAAGGAGCGTTGTGGGCCTTGTTTCCGGGCTATGGCGTTCGCATGCTCGAGGCCGTTCAGGAGATGCCTGAGCGCACATTGCGCTTGGCTGGAGCCGTCGCCGTGGCAATCGGCTTCCTGGTGGTTTGGTTTGTGCGGGGATAAACTGTCTCTCCGGCCTAGGCTTGCCGCGGATGGGACTACAAAATTGGCCAATTTGAGAGATAAACATCCCCCCATGACCGATGCGTTGAAGGTGCCTCCTGGCGTACGGCAGACGGCTCTGATCTCAGTGCGGCCGCTGCATCGCTGGTGCTGCGCGCTGTTGTTTGCGCTCGCTATCGTCATTGTGCCGTTTGCTGACGCTGTGGCGCGCGGCCCCGATTCCGTCGCCGATACCGCCGAAGGCCTGCAGGATGTCGTGGTCAACATTTCGACCACCCAGACCGTGAAGGGTCAAAAGGGCATTCCCTTGCCGCAGGTTCCAGAAGGCTCGCCTTTCGAGGAGTTCTTCGACGATCTCTTCAACAAGCGCCAACAGCAAGACCTGCCGCGCCGCGTTAACTCGCTGGGGTCGGGCTTCGTCATTGATCCTTCGGGACTCATCGTCACCAACAACCACGTTATCGAGGGCGCCGACGAGATCATCGTCAACATGAATGACGGCTCCAAGCTGCCCGTCACCAAGATCATCGGCCGCGATCCCAAAACAGATCTCGCCGTGCTCAAGGTCGAACCCAAAACGCCGCTGCGCGCGGTCACCTTCGGTGATTCCACCATCATGCGCGTTGGCGATTGGGTCATGGCGATCGGCAATCCCTTCGGCCTTGGCGGCACCGTGACCGTCGGCATCATCTCGGCCAAGAAGCGCGATATAAACGCCGGGCCTTATGACGAATTTCTGCAGACCGATGCGGCGATCAACCGGGGCAATTCGGGCGGTCCGCTGTTCAATATGGACGGACAGGTGATCGGCGTGAACACGGCGATCATTTCACCGACCGGCGGCTCGATCGGCATTGGTTTCGCCATCCCGGCAAGCACCGCGACTCACGTCATTGCTCAGCTGCGCGAATTCGGCGAGACGCGCCGCGGTTGGCTCGGCGTTCGCATCCAATCGGTGACCGATGAAATCGCCGACAGCCTTGGCATGTCCAAGACCGTTGGCGCGCTGGTCGCCAGCCTGACGCCAGGCAGTCCGGCCGACAAGGCGGGTTTGAAAGCGACGGACGTCATCACAAGTTTTGACGGCCAAGAGGTCGCTCAAATGCGGGGACTGCCGCGCATCGTCGCCCGCACGCCCATTGGCAAGGAAGTCGATGTCGATATCCTGCGCAACGGCGAATCCATGAGCATGAAAGTGCGCGTCGGGCGGCTCCCCGAAGGTGAAGCGCCCGCGGTCGTTGAAGCGAAGGCCGAAGAGAAAAAGCAGCCTGAGGGCCGAACCGTGCTGGGCCTGTCGATTTCGACCCTGAGCGACGAGTTGCGCGCCCGCTATGGCATCACCAAGAAGATCAACGGCGTGATCATCACCGAGGTCGACCCCAAATCGGAGGCCGCACAAAAGGATGTTCAGGTAGGACAAGTCATCGTCGAAGTCACACAGCAGGAAGTGAAGACGCCCGACGACGTCAGTCAGCGGTTGAAAGCTGTTCAGCAAAAAGGACGCAAGTCCGTGTTGCTGCTGATTTCAGACGCCAAGGGCGACCTGCGCTTCGTGGCGATCCCGATCAAGGGCTAGGCCGCTAATCCAGCACCAGCGATACGAGCCCGTCGGCGAGCTTGGGTTCAAACCACGTTGACTTGGGCGGCATCACACCGCCGGCGTCCGCCACCGCCATAACGTCTTCCATGGCGGTAGGGAAGAGCGCGAACGCGACCGCCATCTCGCCCGCATCAACACGTGCCTGAAGTCCTTCCAAGCCACGGGCCCCGCCCACGAAATCGATGCGCTTGTCGCGCCTTGGATCGTTGATGCCAAGCAAGGGCTCGATGATATGGCTGGTCAGCAGATTGATGTCGAGCCGTGCCAGTGGGTCATCATGGGGCACGAGATCGGGCTTGATCGCCAAGCGGTACCAGCTGCCGGCGAGATACATGCCGAATTCTCCAGGCCGCGCGGGGCGCGCCGGATCCGGTGTTTTCTCGAGGCTGAAATTCTCTTCGATTTTTGCGATCAGTTCGTCTTTGTTCATCCCGTTGAGATCGCGAATGACCCGGTTGTAATCGAGAATGTTCGTTTGCTGGACCGGAAAGACGACGGTCAGAAAGCTTTGGTGTTCCGCCGAGCTCTCGCGGGAGTCCGCCACGCGGGCGGCCGCGGCCGAGCGGTGATGCCCATCGGCTATATAGAGCGCTCCCAAGTCCTCGACCTGTTGGGTCAGCGCGGCGATACGCGCTTTGTCATCCACCACCCAAAGCTGATGGCGCACGCCGTCGTCGGCCAGTTCATCGACGTCCGGTGCGCCCTGGGCCGCTTCTTCGAGCAGCGCATCGAGGGCCGCTGAGAGTGGATACGCCATCATCACTGGGCCGGTCTGTGCCCCCAACGCTTCGATCTGCTTGACGCGGTCGTCTTCCTTGGCGGGCGTCGTCAGCTCGTGTTTGCGGATATCGTTTTTCGCATAGGCGGCAAGTGAGGCGGCTGCCACCAATCCCGTTTGCACGTGGTCGCCGAGTGTCAGGCGGTAGACGTAATAGGCGGGCTCGCTGTCGCGCACCAAAACGCCGGCCTCGGTCATGGCGTTGAGATTCTCAGCCGCTTTTGCATAGACCGCGTCGGAATAGACATCGACATCATCTGCCAAATCGATCTCCGCCTTTGAGACGTGCAGGAAGCTCCAAGGCTTGCCGCTGGCCCGCTCGCGCGCTTCGGCGCTCGAGAGCACGTCATAGGGGGGCGCGATCACGTCGCCGGCCTTGCCTGGCGCTGGGCGCAATGCCCTGAAGGGTCGAATAAGTGTCAAGCCAAGTCTCCTCGCTTTCAACCGCTGCGCGCTGGTTCGGCTTGGGCCGATGCGCGCGCGTCGTGCTTAGGGATTTCATATGGCGCGATTGCCGGTTAGGAATCGGACCCACAATGCAGGAAAAGCCAACCGCTCCAATTCTTATTGCAGGACCGACAGCCAGCGGCAAGTCCGCCGCGGCCCTGGCGCTGGCCCGTCAACTGGGCGGTGTCGTGATCAACGCTGATTCGATGCAGGTCTATTCGGGCTTGCGCGTCCTGACCGCTCGCCCCAGCGAGCAGGACGAGGCATTGGTCCCCCACAAGCTCTATGGTTTTGTTCCTCCAGCCGAGGCCTATTCGGTGGGTCGTTGGCTTGGGGATGTGGCGGATGAAATCGATGCCGCACATAAGGGAAAGCAAACCCCCATCCTGGTTGGCGGGACCGGGCTGTATTTCAAGGCGCTGCTCGAAGGCTTGGCGCCCGTGCCTGACGTGCCCGAGCAGGTTCGGTATTATTGGCGCGGCCAGGCAGAGCGGCTTTCGGGCGCCGAGCTTTACGACATGCTGGCCGCGCGCGACCCCGCCATGGCCGATCGGCTGCGGCCACAAGATCCCCAGCGCATTGTGCGAGCGCTCGAGGTGATCGATGCAACGGGGCGTTCCTTGAGCGAATGGCAGGCCGCGCCCGTACAATCGGTTCTGGATCTGCATGATGTGCGCGCCGTGGTCGTGGCCCCCGAGCGAGAGATCATTTATGCCCGCTGCGAGGAGCGCTTTGCGGCCATGCTTGACGGCGGCGCGCTTGACGAGGTCGCGGCGCTGATGGCTCTGGAGCTCGATTCCCGGCTGCCTGCCATGCGCGCGCTTGGCGTCGCGGCGCTGATGGCCCATTTGCGCGGTGAGATTGGCCTGGAGGAGGCCGCAACGCGCGTCAAGACCGAGACGAGACGATACGCGAAGCGTCAGTTGACGTGGCTGAGAAGTAATATGATTACATGGAAATGGTTTGTTGAGAAAGATATGGTAAGTCTGGACCCTCAATTATTTGCATTTATTGACGCTTGACGGTTGACCGGCTGGGGTCCACGGGATAGTGTGCGCGCCGCCTGATAGGGCACTTTGGGCTGGATTTCCGGGCGGTTGCGTGTCAGTCGATTCAGTCTCGACCTGCCCGCTGGGCACACACACGCGCCATACCACGCGCCATATAAGGAGCAAAACGCGATGGCACGCACGATGACAGGTGCGGAAATTGTTATGCAGGCGCTTGCCGATCAGGGCGTCGAGCATATTTTCGGCTATCCCGGCGGTGCCGTACTCCCTATCTATGACGCCCTCTTTCAGCAGGATGCGGTCAAGCACATCCTGGTGCGCCATGAGCAGGGCGCTGTTCATGCGGCCGAAGGCTACGCCCGCTCAACGGGCAAGGTGGGCGCGGTTCTCGTCACCTCTGGCCCAGGTGCAACCAACGCCGTCACCGGTCTGACTGACGCCTTGATGGATTCGATTCCGCTGGTCTGCATCACCGGCCAGGTGCCAACCCACCTGATCGGCAACGACGCTTTTCAGGAATGCGACACCGTTGGCATCACGCGCCCATGCACCAAACACAATTATTTGGTGCGCGACGTCAACGATCTGGCGCGCGTGCTGCACGAAGCGTTCTACGTCGCCAAGACTGGCCGGCCCGGACCGGTCGTCGTCGATATTCCCAAGGATGTGCAATTTGCCGAGGGCAGCTATGTCGGGCCCTCCAACGTCGTCCACAAGACATACCGGCCTAAAGTGAAGGGCGATCAAGAGGCCATTCGCCAGGCGGTCGACATGATCGCCGCGGCCAAGAAACCCATTTTCTACACCGGCGGCGGCGTCATCAATTCAGGACCCGCCGCGACCCAGCTGTTGCGCGAATTCGTTCGCATGACGGGTCATCCCATCACCTCGACCCTGATGGGCCTGGGTGCTTTTCCGGCCTCTGACAAACAGTGGCTCGGCATGCTGGGAATGCACGGCACCTACGAAGCCAATATGGCGATGCACGATTGCGATGTGATGGTCAATGTCGGCGCGCGTTTCGACGACCGCATCACCGGTCGGCTCGATGCTTTTTCGCCGGGCTCGGCCAAGATCCATATCGACATCGATCCCTCCTCGATCAATAAGAACGTCCGGGTCGATCTACCGATTATCGGCGACGCGGCCTATGTGCTCGAAGAGTTGATCCGGGTCTGGCGCGCACGCACGCCCCAGGCCGATAAGGAGGCCCATGGCGCTTGGTGGAAGCAGATCGACGGCTGGCGCGCCCGCAATTGCCTGGACTACAAACCGCGCGATGACGTGATCATGCCTCAGCTGGCGGTCCAACGGCTCTACGAGCTGACCAAGAAGGAAGACGTCTACATCACCACCGAAGTGGGCCAGCATCAGATGTGGGCCGCTCAGTTTTACCGCTTCGAGGAGCCCAATCGCTGGATGACCAGCGGGGGGCTCGGCACGATGGGCTATGGCCTGCCGGCTGCCGTCGGCGTGCAAATGGCGCACCCGGACGCCCTCGTTATCGATATCGCGGGCGAGGCCTCCGTGCTGATGACGATGCAGGAAATGTCGACGGCCGTACAATACGAACTGCCGATCAAGATCTTCATCCTCAACAACCAGTATATGGGCATGGTCCGCCAGTGGCAGGAGCTGCTGCACGGCGGCCGCTATTCGCACAGCTACACCGAGGCGTTACCGGATTTCGTCAAGCTGGCCGAAGCCTATCAGTGCGTCGGTATCCGTGCCGAAAAGCCTGGCGATCTCGATGACGCCATCAAGGAAATGATGTCGGTCAAGAAGCCTGTTCTGTTCGATTGCCGTGTTCACAAGGAGGCCAATTGCTACCCGATGATCCCGTCGGGCGAGGCCCACAACAACATGCTGATGGGCGATGACGTCAGCGAGGAAGAGCTCGAGGCGGCGATCAGTGAAGAGGGCAAGGTGTTGGTCTAAGTGGCGATACGCCACTTGTTCCCGCGCTGCATGTAATAAGATGGATTCCAGACCAATCTCCAACGAACAGCACACCATGTCGGTGCTCGTCGACAACGAGCCCGGCGTCTTAGCGCGCGTCATCGGGCTATTCTCGGGCCGCGGCTACAACATCGATTCACTCACCGTCTCTGAAACCGAACACGAGGCGCACCTCTCGCGCATCACCATCGTTACGACGGGAACACCGATGGTGATCGAGCAGATCAAAAGCCAGCTGGAGCGCCTGGTGCCGATCCATTCGGTCAATGATTTGACCGTCAGCGGCCAGCCGATGGAACGCGAGCTGGCGCTGATCAAAGTCGCGGGCAAGGGCGAAAAGCGCGTCGAGGCGCTGCGTCTGGCAGAAGCCTTTCGCGCCCAAGTGATCGATGCCTCGACCGAGCATTTCGTCTTCGAGATGACGGGTAAGCTCAACAAGATCGAGCAGTTCGTTTTGCTGATGAAGCCCCTGGGGCTCGTCGAGGTGGCGCGCACGGGCATCGCGGCGATCGGCCGCGGACCGACCCGGATGTGAGCGATGTGGTGGTTTCTGCTGGGTGCGGTGCTGGGAATGGTTCAGCTTATCGTCCGGCTCTACCGCGAGCCTATGCCCCCTGAGATCGATAGCCTGCTGGTGGGGTTTCTCCTTGCAGCTGTCTTTGGAACAATCATTTACGGCACGCTTCTTTGGCTCGTATTCAGCGTGATCTTCTGAAACGCAAAATTGACTGATTCCAAGCCGTTATCCCACTGGCGTGGACTCAAAATGGGAGCTACCGCCGCGGCGGACCCAGCCGAGAGCGTTCATGCAGGCTGGCTTCGCGCTCTCGTCTGAGACACGAAAATCCACAAGAACAACGCCGTCCCCGCCAGCACCATCAACGAGCCCGTCACGGCAAGCAAAATGGTGATGCCGGCATCGGCCAACGGAAGACCGACCAGGAAGATGGCCGTTCCCAAGCCCGACAACAGAAGTTGAAGTTTGGCGAGCTTGGATTGAGCGAGTTGCGGGACGACGTGATAGATGACGCCGAACAGCGCCAGGGACGTCCAACCGATCAGATTGATGTGTGCGTGCAGATGCATGTGCGTGAAGTCTTGATTGATTCCCATCCAGATTCCCATTGCAACGCCGATGCAGGCATAGGCAATCGCCATCACAATGAACGTGCGCGAAATCCGTGACATCGCTTCGTCTCCTCCCACTGAAATCGCCCGCGAACCGGGCGGCGTGCGACTATAGGAACGGTGCCGGCAGGCGTCAGCAGCCAATTCCACTTTCTCTCGGACATATCCACGTGCGCCATCCGCGCGCTTAACCCTTGCCAAGAGGCGCGCAGAACGTCAAAAACCACTCCCGGAAGTTAGTTGCGAATGGAAAAGCCAAAGAGGGGCAGTGGCGATGCGTGTTTATTATGATCGGGATGCCGATCTCAATCTGATCAAATCCAAGAATGTCGCCATTGTCGGCTATGGCAGCCAGGGCCATGCCCACGCGCTCAATCTACGTGATTCGGGCGTCAAGAACGTCGCCGTGGCGTTGCGCGAGGGCTCAAGCTCTGCCGAGAAGGCGAAGGGCGAGAAGCTTGAGGTGATGACCGTCGCCGAAGCCGCCAAATGGGCCGACGTGATGATGATGCTGACCCCTGATGAGCTCCAGGCCAGCATTTGGGAAAACGATATCCGCGACAATATGCGCGAAGGCTCGGCGTTGTTTTTCGCCCACGGCCTCAACATCCATTTCAATCTGATCGAGCCGCGGCCCGATTTGGACGTCTGCATGGTCGCGCCCAAGGGTCCGGGCCACACCGTGCGCGCCGAATACGCCCGCGGCGCCGGCGTACCTTGTCTCGTCGCCGTCTCACAAGACGCCAGCGGCAACGCCCACGACATCTCGCTCTCCTATGCGAGCGCCATTGGCGGCGGGCGGGCTGGCATCATCGAGACGAATTTCCGGGAAGAGTGCGAAACCGATCTCTTTGGCGAGCAGTCCGTTTTGTGCGGCGGCCTGGTCGAGCTGATGCGGACCGGCTACGAGACGCTTATCGAAGCGGGCTACGCACCCGAAATGGCCTATTTCGAATGCGTGCATGAGGTGAAATTGATCGTCGATCTCATCTATGAGGGCGGCATCGCCAACATGAACTATTCGATCTCAAATACGGCCGAGTACGGCGAATACGTCTCTGGTCCGCGCGTCGTAAACGAAAGCTCGCGGGCTGCCATGAAGGCGATTCTGAATGACATTCAAACGGGCAAGTTCACCAAGGACTGGATGCTCGAGAACCGCGTCAATCAGACGAGCTTCAAAGCCATGCGCCAAGCCTGCGATGAACACGAAATGGAATCCGTCGGCAAGGAGCTGCGCGGCATGATGCCGTGGATTTCCGAGCACGCCATGGTCGACAAGAGCAAGAATTAAAAAAAGCGCCCCCGCTTGCGCGGGAGCGCTTCTTCGTTTCGGTGCGTCTGCCAGCGGTCTAGGAATCGATTCCCAGCATTTGCTTGGCTTCGCCGAGCGTTTTGACCGACGCGGCGTGATCGCCGGCGTTGTGCTGTTCTTCGCCCGTGGTTCTGAGCGTCATCACCTTCGCCTTATCGGTGTCGCTCAGCTGAGCTGTCGTTATCGCGTCATCGATTTTCTGCATATCTACGGGGCAGCTGGCGGCAAAGGCCGGTGCCGCAAAACCAATGGCGAGACCCGCAATCAAAATCGTTTTCTTCAGCACGACAAATCTCCTTGCATGATGGATGTCATCTGACTCGTTCGACCTTAGTCGAGTATCAGCGCAGGAGATTGTTCCGCGATTGGGGCGGAATTGCGTTTCGCCATCGAGGCGGCCTGCATAAGATGGCGCTCAAAGCCAGCTGGCGCGGGGGCGCACTCAATGAAGCGTGATTTTCATATTCTCGACGTCTTCACCGCCGTTCCCTATTCGGGAAATCCGCTGGCGGTTGTGCTCGATGCCGATGGGCTCGATTCCGGGCAGATGCAAACCATCGCGCGCGAATTCAATTTGTCTGAGACGGTCTTCGTGCTGCCGCCCGAAAACCCGGTGCACAGCGCACGGCTTAGAATCTTCACGCGCTTCAAGGAATTGCCCTTCGCCGGCCATCCGACTGTCGGTACCGCGGTGCTGTTGGCCTCCCAAAAAATGGGCGAATTGGAACGCGAAGAAGATGCCATCATCATGCTGGAGGAGGGGATTGGCGCGGTGCGCGTTGGCGTGCGCGTCTTCCCCAACAGGCCGGCCTTCGCCGAGTTCGACGCCGTGGCGTTGCCCGAGGAGTTGAGTGAGCCGCCGCCGGCCGACCGCATGGCCGCCGCGCTCGGCTTGGCGCCCAATGACATTGGTCTAGAAAACCACAAGCCGACGCGGTTTTCGGCTGGATTGGCCTTCAGCTTCGTGCCCGTGCGCGGCCTCGAAGCGATGGAGCGCATCGACATCAATCCGCAGCACTGGAAGGACGCCTTCTGGGACGGCGACTTGAATGCCGCCTTCGTTTATTGCCGGCAATGCGTGCACACAAAATCACATTTCCATGCCCGCATGTTTCTGCCCGGACTGTTTGGCTCTGAAGACGCAGCGACGGGTTCGGCCGCAGCCGCGTTTGCCGGCGTCATTCAGCGGTTCGACCAGCCGCGCGACGGCATCCAGAGGGCGGCGATCGAACAGGGCTACGAGATGGGCCGGCCGAGCGAGATTGCCTTGGAGTTGGAAATGGCGGGCGGACGTCTCAAGGCCGTACGTATCGGCGGTCACGCGGTGCCGGTGATGTCGGGCACATTAGAGGCTTAACCCAGGCGCCGGCGCTCAGGCGACGCCCGCGGATTTTTCGGCCAGATCGGTTTCGACGTACGCGCTTCTTGCACAATTGCGTCCGGCGTCCTTTGCCGCATAGAGACACTTGTCGGCCCGCTCGATCAGTTTTTCTTCGTGCTCGCCGGGCTGGAGTTGAGCCAGGCCGATCGAAATCGTTACATGGCCGAGCCGTTGGCCGCTCGATTTCCTCACCAGTTCCTTGGAGATCACCGCTTCGCGGAGCTGATCGGCGACGGTCTCGGCCGCTTCGAGCGTCGTGCCGGTCAAAATGACGGCGAATTCCTCGCCACCATAGCGCGCAACCAGATCGCGCCCCTTAATGCTGGCATTGATCGTCTGGGCCACCAGCCGCAGCACCGCGTCACCGATCTGATGGCCAAACGTGTCGTTGAATTGCTTGAAGTGGTCGACGTCGCACATCAGCAGACTGAGAGGCTGATTGTTCTCATGCGCGTGTGCAATCGCGCTTTCGAGCGTCCATTCAAAACATTCGCGGTTGGCGATTCCGGTCATCAGATCGCGAAAGGTCTCTGCGCGCACGAATTCCAGGTGGTGGCGCAACTCCTCGATGTGAAGCTGCGATTCCTTGAGCTGGCTCTTCAGCTGGCCGGTTTCATCGGCCATGCGCGCGGTGCCCGCCAGCAGAGCCTGCACGGTCTTTTCCAAGTCCTGCGGCTCAGTCGTCTTCTTCAATACGGTGCGAGTTTGGGCGAGCTCTTCTTCGAATGTGTCCGCCGAATTGAAGCCGCCTTCGAGATTATCGAGCACCTGATTGATCTCGTCGGTCAGTTGTTTGCCGACGACCTCGATTTTGCGCCCCAGCCGATTGGGCGATAGGAACTTGTTATGGAGCCGTTCGGCCTCGGCCGAAGAAATATTCGCGCCGCTGGCAATCAGCTCGGCAATTGCGGCGCGCAGATCCTCGTACAGATCCGTGGCATAGGCGTAAAACAGCTCGTAGTTGCGTGGTAAGGCGGGCGTGCGAAACCGCTTCAGATAGCCCAGCGCGCGCTCGCCAAGCTGAATTGTTCGCTCGAAGTCTTCAGCCTTATCCACCCGACCAAGCCTTTGTCTCGCGCGCTTTGCGCGGGCACCCCAATGGCTGCCAAATTGAGCCAAACGGATCGGGCGTGGGGCCCGTACCGCTGACGGATCTCCGTCGACTGAGTTTGTGGGGCTATGGTTTGTAAAACGTAAACAATTTCAGCGTTTGCGGGCGGGCAAGAGAGCTTGCGCTGCCACAAATGCAGCCTTACAGTCGGTCGCGACAAAGGGGTCTTGGTTAACAAGGCGTTAACATTTGGACCCTAGCGTTGCGTGCGCAGCTTTGGGGATGGGTGTAAAACATCATTTCCCGGCCCCAGCAGGAGCCGATGCTGCGAGCCCCCAGTTGACCTTGGGCCCCGTTGAATGTGGGCCTGATGGACGGATGGCGAATTGAGATGCGAAGTGAAATGGCACAGAGCTGCGAAGCCGCCGCGCGTATGAGCGCGGGCATGGCGTTGCGTTGTGCGCCGTCTCTGACGCACCCTCAAGCCGGCCATCTGAACCCCGAGCATGGCGGGCATCGTTCAATCCCCTGTCACATCCTTCTCCTTATGAGCCCCTGAATTCCGCCCGGTCTGCCTCGGCAGAACGGACTTCAGGGGAGATGACAAGCAGGTTGAACGAGACGCAAAGGCGCGGACCGTGGAACGGGTTCGGCGCCGGGGAAAGAAGGATCAGATCCAATGACGTCTTCCAAAAAGGGACGTAAGCAAGCCAAGCACAAGCGCGATGCGGCCGACCGCGTTGTGATTTTCGACACGACATTGCGTGACGGCGAACAATCGCCCGGCGCATCGATGACGCTGAGCGAAAAACTGCAGGTTGCCGAGCTGCTCGACGAAATGGGCGTCGACATTATCGAAGCGGGGTTTCCAATCGCTTCCAACGGCGATTTTCAGGCGGTCAACGAGATCGCCAAGATTGCCAGCAACGCGGTTGTCTGCGGTCTGGCGCGCGCTGGCGCCAAGGACATCGACCGCGCAGGCGAAGCGCTCAAGCCCGCCAAGCGTTCGCGCATCCACACTTTTATTTCGACCAGCCCGGTGCACATGAAATACAAGCTCCAAATGGAGCCCGGCGATGTGCTCGCGGCCGTGACCTCAAGCGTTCAGCTGGCACGCAAATGGACCGATGACGTCGAGTGGTCGCCGGAAGATGCGACCCGTACCGATCCCGACTTCCTGTGCCGCTGTGTCGAGGCGGCGATCAAAGCGGGTGCCGGTACGATCAACATTCCCGATACCGTCGGTTACACCGTGCCCCAAGAATATCACGCCCTGATTTCGATGCTTCGCGAAAAGGTGCCGGGCGCCGATAAGGTCGTCTTTTCGACCCATTGCCACGATGATTTGGGCCTGGCGGTAGCAAATTCGCTGGCCGGTGTCGCGGCCGGCGCGCGTCAGGTCGAGTGCACCATCAATGGCATCGGCGAGCGCGCTGGAAACGCGGCGCTTGAAGAGGTCCATATGGCGATCGACACGCGCAACGACGTGTTGCCTTATTGGACCAGCATCGACGCCGCTTACATCACGCGCGCCTCGAAGATCGTTTCGGCCGTTACCGCCTTTCCGGTGCAATACAACAAGGCGATCGTCGGCAAGAACGCCTTCGCCCACGAGTCCGGCATCCATCAAGACGGCATGCTCAAGCACACCGAGACCTATGAGATCATGACGCCCGAGAGCATTGGCTTGAAGGAGTCGGCACTGGTCATGGGCAAGCATTCCGGCCGCCACGCCTTTCGCGAGAAGCTGAAAGAGCTGGGCTATGAGCTCGGCGACAATGCCCTGCAGGACGCCTTTCAACGCTTCAAGGACTTGGCGGACAAAAAGAAGCACGTCTTCGATGAAGACATCGAGGCTTTGGTGGACGATGAATTGGCAACCGCCAACGACCGCATCAAGGTCGTGGCGCTCACCGTCATCGCCGGCACAAGCGGTCCGCAAAAGGCGACGATCACGCTTGAAGTCGATGCCAAGCATCACACCAGAGAGGCAACCGGCGATGGTCCGGTGGATGCAACCTTTAACGCCATTAAAGCGATCGTTCCCCACGAGGCGCGTCTGCCGCTTTATCAGGTGCACGCCGTGACGGAAGGGACCGACGCCCAGGCCGAAGTCAGCGTCCGGCTAGAGGAAAACGGCAAGTCGGTCATTGGCAGGGGCGCCGATACCGACACCATGGTCGCTTCGGCGCGGGCCTATGTGAGCGCGCTCAACAAGCTTTTGGTCAAGCGTGAGAAGTCTGCACCGGAAAAAATGCTCGCTTCGTGACCCAAAATGCGACCTGGCTCATTGCCCGGCGTCCCAAAATGTCTCATGATGGATCACGTGCCTGTAAGTAACGGGTTGTAGTGAATGGCACGCTTGTTGCCTGTTGTTCGCTGCACGCCCGATAGAGTTTTCTTGCGGCGTAATGGTGTGCGGAAGGGGCGTCGGGCACATGCTTTCGAGTTTAGTTGGCGTATTTTCAAACGATATGGCGGTGGATTTGGGCACCGCCAACACGCTGGTCTATGTGCCCAATAAGGGCATCGTTCTAGACGAGCCCTCGATTGTTGCATTTTCTCATCGCGATGGCGCCCGGAAGGTCCTGGCGGTTGGCCACGAGGCCAAGTCGATGCTGGGCCGCACGCCCGAGGACATCGAAACGATCCAGCCCATGCGCGACGGCGTGATCGCCGATTTCGTGGCCGCGGAAGAAATGATCAAACATTTCATCCGCCGAATTCACAAGCGCAGCTCCTTTGCCTCGCCGAAGATCATGATCTGCATTCCAGCTGGCGCCACGCCGGTTGAGCGGCGCGCCGTTCATGAGGCGGCGCTCGCGGCTGGTGCGCGGCGGGTCTTTTTGATCGAGGAGCCCGTGGCGGCGGCAATTGGCGCAGGCCTTCCCGTCTCCCAGCCCAAGGGCGCCATGGTCGTCGATATCGGCGGCGGCACCACCGACATCGCCATCATCACGATGGGCAGCGTCTTTTATTCGAGCTCGCTGCGCGTTGCCGGCAACGCCTTCGACGACGCCATCATCAATTACATTCGCCACAAACATAATCTGCTGATCGGCAGCGCCAGCGCCGAATCCATCAAACTCGAAGCAGGCACGGCAATTGCCAAAGCCAACGGCTCGGCGGTGGAAGTTCACATCAAGGGACGCGACTTGCGCCGCCACATCCCCAACGAAGTGAAGTTGGGCCAGGGCGATATCGCAGACGCGCTCGACCAGCCAATCGAGGCGATTGCCGATTCGGTCAAGCTGGCGTTGGAGCGTATTCCTCCCGAACTTGCGGCCGACATTTACAGCGACGGCATCGTCTTGACTGGCGGCGGCGCGTTGCTCAACCGCATCGACGTGAAGCTTGCCCGGCGCACCGGGGTCAAATTCAGAATACCTGAGGATCCGCTGCGCTGTGTCGCGCTCGGAACCGGTCTTGCACTCGAACAGTTGGATGAATTGAAGGATTTGTTGGCCCAAGTCCATTAACGGCTTGGTTTGATTTTATGCATTGAGTAAGGCCGCCGGCGGTACGTGAGTAGGGCCCTTGGCGGCGTGGTGAGATTGCAATCGTTCTGCAATCGTGTGTCGTACGGAATGTTGGTTGATGCGTAACGGTTTGCGTTGGAAGCAGCGACGAAGCATGGATCTGGCCGCCAGCAGGCGGAGCCGGAGAAGCGGCATTTTGTTGTTCACGCTGTTTTTCGCATCCATCATTTTGCTGATCTCGAGCCGGCTGGAAAACGAATACATGCAGTCGGCGCGCGGCGCCTTCGCCGATCTGGCGGCGCCTGTTCTCGAAGCGGCCTCCTTGCCGGCCTCGATGGCGCGGCGGGCCTTTGATCGGGCAAACGCCTATCTCGCTCTGTTTGCCGAACTCGACCGCCTCAAGGCCGAAAACCAGCGCTTGCAACAAGTTGCCTGGCGGGCCCAGGGGCTGGAGCGGCGTATCTCGCAAATGCGCACGCTGCTGAACGCCGTGGACGAGCCCGCATTGGGCTTTGCTTCAGGCCGTGTGATCGCCGACGCGCGTGGGCCATTTGCCCGTTCCATGCTGCTCAATATCGGCGCCGAACAGGGTGTTAAGGCGGGCTATGCCGTCATAAACGAAGACGGCCTGGTCGGGCGCATCGTCAATTCAGGCGAGCGCGCCGCCCGGCTGATCCTGTTGAGCGATCTCAATTCGCGCGTGCCCGTGCTCGTCGGGCCGTCTGCCGCGCGTGCTGTTTTGGTGGGCGACAATTCGAGCACAATGACGCTTCAGTTCTTGCCGGGCGACGTCACCATTTATCCAGGCGACGAAGTTTATACCTCTGGTCATGGCGGCCTGTTTCCGCGCGGCTTGCGCGTCGGTGTCGCCACCGAGGACGCGGCAAAGGGTTTGCGCGTTCGCGCCCATGCCAAAATGGAAGAGCTTGAATATGTCAGCGTGCTGTTTTTCGAGTCTCCTATTTTGGTTTCCAAGGAGGCCGACGAACTCATCTCGCGTTCTCACTCGCGCGAAGAGAACAAGCTTTCGGGTGCGGCCGAGAGCGAGGAGAGGCGCATCCGCGCCGCCATCCGGCCATCGTCAAGGACGCGCTGATGAGCCGAGGGCCCGCGCTGACCGACACCGCGTTCATGGCGCGGACCTTTCCCAAACTTGCCGTTGGGCTCGCCATCGTCGTTACCGCAATTCCGTTGGGTTTGCCGGGCGATGCCGTATTTGCTCTGCCGCTGGCGGCCATGATGCTGGTTTTCATCTTTTCGTCGTTCAAAGTGCCGCCGATGCGGCCCTGGTTCGTCTTTCTGGCGGGCCTCGTCATGGACGTTTTGACGGCGGGTCCCTTCGGCTTCTGGGCGCTGGTGTTTTTGATGGCTTATTGTTTCGGGCGCGCCATAGCGCCCTATGGCCCGGGCCTGGGGCCGATTGGTCTCTGGCTTGCCTTCATCGCCTCGGCCTGCGCCATCGGTGCCTGCGGTTGGGCCGTCGCTTCGCTCTATTTTATGAGGCTTCTTGATCCCTATCCCATGGGCCTGGGGCTGGCCGCCGTCGCGTTGGCCTATCCCTTCGTCGCTTGGGCGCTCGAACGCCTGGTGCGCATCGGCCAACCGGCCGGCAATCTGTCGTTCAGAGACTAGGCGGCGCATCCATGAAACGACGCCACAAGACCAAGGTCATCGCCGCCGCCCAGCGCAAGCGCGACGAACTCGCCGAACAACGTAACAAGTTCACCAGGCGCTCACTCCTGGTTGGCGCCGGTCAGCTCGGCCTCTTCGGCGTGCTCGGCTGGCGGCTGCATCAGCTCCAAGTCATCGAAGCGCCGAAATACGCGCTTCTGGCGGAAGAAAATCGCATCGATATCCAACTGATCCCGCCGGTCCGCGGCGCGATCTATGACCGCTTCGGCGAAGTGCTGGCGGACAATGTTGAAAGCCTGCGCGTCGTGGTGGTCCCCGGGCTGATCAAAAACATGGGCGAGACGCTCGACCAGCTCGGCCACCTGATCGAAATCACGCCGGAGGCGCGCAAACGCGCAATCCGCTTGGCAAAACGCCAGAGCTCGCACATCCCCATCGTCGTGGCCGAAAAACTCACATGGCAGCAGTTCGCCAAAATCAACGTGCTGGCGCCAGGATTGCCGGGCATTAAGACCGACATCGCCTCTCAGCGCAGTTATCGCCATGGCGCAGCATTGGCCCATGTCGTCGGCTATGTCGGCGCCGCCAACGAGGACGAGGCGGAGGACCATCCGGTGATGCGCATGCCGGGCTTCCGCATCGGCAAGTCGGGAGTTGAGAAGGGCTTCGATGAACCATTGCGCGGTCGCGCCGGCAATCTCAAGCTCGAGGTCAACGCCCGCGGCCAAGCCATCCGAAAGCTTCACACAGTATCGGCCTCGCGCGGCCAAGAGCTGGTCACCACCGTCGATCACGAGATCCAGACCTTCGCCTTGCAGCGCATCTCCGGCGAGCGCCGCGCCGCGGTGGTCGCGCTGGATGCCCAAACGGGCGACATATTGGCGCTGGCCTCGACGCCCACCTACGACCCCAACACGCTGGTCGACGGCATCACCTCCAAGGAGTGGCGCGATCTCACCAAGGCCAAGGACGATCCGCTGACCTGCAAAGCCACGCGCGGTCAGTATCCGCCAGGCTCAACCTTCAAGATGGTCACCTCGCTGGCCGGCCTCGAGGCTGGCGCCATCACGCCCAAATCGCGCATTCTCTGCCGCGGCGGGTTTTCTTACGCCAACCATTATTGGCGCTGCTGGCGCCGGGGCGGACACGGTTCGGTCAATCTGCACTACGGCATCAAGCAATCCTGCGACACCTTCCACTACGAGGTCTCGCGCCGCATCGGCATCGAGAAGATCTCGGCCATGGGCCGCAAGCTCGGTCTTGGGCGGACCTATGATTGCGGCCTGCCGCTGCAAAAAGCTGGCGTTATGCCGACGCCGCAATGGAAATTGGCGACGCTTGGCGTCAAATGGTACGGCGGCGAGACCATCTCCTGCGCCATCGGCCAGGGCTATGTGCTCACCACCCCGCTCCAGCTCGCGGTGATGACCGCGCGCATTGCCTCAGGGCTGCAGATCGAGCCGCGCATCGTGCGCCCGGGCCCGGGCGAGCCCGATGAGCCGGCGGCCGACGTCGAGATTTCAAAGGAAAACCTCACCCACATCCGCAACGCCATGTTCGCCGTCGTCAATGAGGGCGGCGGCACAGGCGGGCGCTCGCGCTTGCCGATCCCCGGTGTTCAGATGGCGGGCAAGACCGGCACCTCGCAAGTCTCCAAACAAACCGTCGGGCGCGGCAGTTTCGGCGTCAAATGGGCGCTGCGCGATCACGGCCTCTTCGTCGCATACGCGCCGGCCGACAATCCCCGCTATGCGGTCGCCGTCATTGTCGAGCATGGCGGATCGGGCTCGGCCTCGGCAGCGCCCGTCGCCCGCGACGTGATGATCGAGCTGATCAACCGCGATCCCTTGGTCAAGCCCGTCTTCATGCCGCGCGCGGTATCGGCCGAGGCTGAGCGCGATCGCCGCGCGCCGAGCGAAGGCTGAGCCGCGATGTTTTCCGAACCCATCTTTTCGCGCCAGCTCTCCTTAAACGAGAAGCTCGGCGCATTGAATTGGCCCTTTCTGGCGCTGGTGACCGCCGTCTCGGGCGTTGGCGTTGCCGCGCTCTACTCGGTCTCGGGCGGCTCCTTCGATCCCTGGGCCGAACGCCAGATCTACCGCTTTTGCTTTGGCATGGCGTTGCTGTTGATGGTCGCGCTGACCGACATCACCGTTTGGATGCGCGCCGCCTTTCCGCTTTACGTCGCTGCCCTTTTGATGTTGGTCGCCGTGCCGGTGATCGGCATCGAAACCGGCGGCGCCAAGCGTTGGCTGGGCTATGGCGAATGGAGCTTTCAGCCGGCCGAATTGATGAAGATCGCCCTCGTTTTGGCGCTCGCGCGCTACTATCACTGGCTTGGGCCCCGCCGCATCTCTAACCCGATAGCGCTGCTCTTGCCGCTCGCCATGATCGCCGGGCCCGTGGCGCTCGTCATCATTCAGCCGGACCTCGGCACCGCCGTGCTGTTTGCCGTCGTCGGCGTCGGCTTGTTGTTTTTGGCAGGCGTCAATTGGTTCTATTTTCTCGCCGGGCTGATCGGCGTCGTGAGCGCCGTGCCCTTCCTCTGGCAGAGCCTGCACGACTATCAAAAGGCGCGCATCTTGACCTTCGTCGATCCCGACCGCGATCCCTTGGGCGCCGGTTATCACATCTTGCAGTCCAAGATCGCGCTGGGCGCCGGCGGCATCTCAGGCAAGGGCTTCATGCAGGGCACCCAGAGCCAGCTCAATTTTCTGCCCGAAAAACACACCGATTTCATTTTCACCATGTTCGCCGAGGAGATGGGCTTCATCGGCGCCGTCGTCCTGCTGGCGCTCTATCTCTTGATGATGCTGTTCATCCTCTACATGACCATGCGCTCCAAGAGCACCTTTGGCCGCCTGCTGGCGTCCGGCATCGGCATCACGCTCTTCGTCTACATCTTCATCAACGTGGCGATGGTGATGGGCCTGGTGCCCGTCGTCGGCGTGCCCCTG
>JAJFHN010000055.1 GCA_021775595.1 Hyphomicrobiales bacterium | reverse complement strand
TCCTCGCCGATGCCGAGCTCTTTTTCAGAATTGTCTATGGCGCGGATGGAGATAACGGTTTGGGGCACGGGAATGCCGATGGAGCCGTCTTTGACCGGCCCCTCGACCGGATTGCACGTTGCAACGGGCGACGTTTCGCTCAAGCCATAGCCCTCAACGAGGGAACAACTGCTGACTTCTTCGAAGCGTTTCTTCACTTCGATCGGCAGGGGCGCGCCGCCCGAGATGCAAAATTTCAAGGAGGAGAGATCGAAGCTTGTGATCTTGGGATGGTTCAACATCGCATTATACAGCGTGGGTACGCCGGGCAGCACTGTCGCTTTGGTGCTCTGAATCAATTTGAGCGCTTCGTCGAGTTCGAATCGCGGCATGAGAATCATTTCCGCCCCCATAGCCACGCCGTAATTGAGCACAGTCGTCATGGCAAAGACGTGGAAAAACGGTAACACGCCCATCACGCGCTCAACGCCCGGATCAAGATTGGTGGCCCACCCCTGAATCTGTTGCACATTGATGTTGAGATTGGCGTGGGTCAGCATGGCGCCCTTGGGCGTGCCGGTGGTGCCGCCGGTGTACTGCAGCACGGCAATGTCGTGATGGGGCTCGATGTCGACTTTTTTGTAACGGCCATCATTGGCAACGAGATCGCGCTCGAGAACGATTTTGTCGCTGTGTACCGATTTGCCGGGATCGCCCAGGTCTTTGCGCTTAAAGATGCGGAACAGCAGCGATTTGAGTGATGGCAGCAGGTCGGCGAACGAGCAGACGATCACTTTATCGATGACGCCGCCGGCCAACATGGCTTCGGCTTTGTCCAAAAGCATCTTCAGATCCAGCGTCACCAAAACGCTGGTTTCGCTGTCCTTGGCCTGACCTTCCAGCTCCTCGACCGTGTAGAGCGGGTTGTAGTTGACGATCGTGCCGCCGGCTTTGAAAACGCCGAAAAAGAATGAAATGTAGGTTGGTGTATTGGGCAGCAACAATCCGACATGGGTACCCTTGCCGACGCCCAGCGCTTGAAGCCCCTTGGCAACTTGGTCGCTGGCGGCCCCTATTTCGGCATACGTCATTGTTTTGCCAAGAAAACGCGTGCATGTGCGCGTTGCGAATGTGGCAACGGATTCGTCAAGCATGTCATTGAGCGCCACGGGGTGGAACTCGGCGTCCCAAGAGATATTATCGGGATAGACCTTCAGCCACGGATAGTCGGTGCGGCGTTTTTTTGAGCTTGAAGAATTGCGCGGGCGTACAGCTGTCATGTTTAAATTGCCCTTCACTTGGCGTGGGTCTAAGCGTTACAAACGGGCGTTATCGACGCCTCACGCAGATCAGGGGGCAGCGCGAAGAGTGTCAATACGTCGCCCGGACGCAGTGAGAAAAACTATATCATGGCTGCGTTTGTCATGGTAAGGCGATTGAATTGTACAGGACGTAGCGCGCAGAAGCGGTCTCAAGGCAAAGAGGGAGTTCTTGACCCAAATCAAGGAATTGCGGCACGCCTTACCTGCAGGCTTGAGTGATTGACGAGAGACGCTAGACTCCGTTTGAATTTAAGACTATTGCAACGCTCGGCTTGCTCGTGAATTCCATCTGCGATACCAGATTGGCGATGTGCATGTGAACCCCGAGCGCTCGGGGCCAAGGAGAGCGACATGGACGATACAGCAACAAAGATCATCGAGATCTTGAAGAAGAATATGAAGGAGCCCTCCGACGACATCGGCCTTGAGACTCCTTTGGCGGACCTCGATATCGAATCGCTCGATCTTGCCGTGATCGTGTTTGATATCGAAGACACCTTTGGCATCGAGATTCCATACAATGCCAATGAGGAAGTTGAGGATTTCGCGACCGTCGGCTCAGTGGTCGACAAGGTTAAGTCGATTATTGCGGACACCTCCAGCGCGACGGCTTAGCACCGGCGCACCTTTTGGGAGCTTGGTCATTGTGAAGCTTCCCAACCCTACCAATCGAGATTCATGACAGCAGATAATGGTCGTAGGCGTGTCGTTGTGACCGGCCACGGTGTAGTGACACCGGTCGGCGCAAACGTCCCCAGTTTTTGGGAGTCGCTGAAGAGCGGCACGTGCGGAATTGGCGAGATCAAGAGCTTTCCCACCGACGAGCTCTACATCACCATCGCCGGCGAGGTGAAGGATTTTGAGCCGAGGGAAGTGCTCAAGAGCCGCCAGTTCCATCACGCCGACCGTTATTCACAATTTGCCGGCGCCGCCGCTCAAGAAGCGGTCGAGCAATCGGGCATGGCCATGCCGCTTGCTGGCGACGAAAGCTACCGCGCAGCCTCAATCATCGGCTCGGGTATCGGCGGCCTGACCACACTGGAGAGCTCATACAAGGCGCTCTATAAGGACAACAAGCGGGCGACCCATCCCTTGACGCTGCTGAAATCCATCGGCAGTTCGGCGGCGGCCCATGTCAGCATCGAATATGGCATCAAGGGACCTTGCTTTGGCGTGGTGAGCGCGTGTTCGACCGCGACCCATTCGATTGGCTTGGTCTACCGGATGATCCGTGAAAACCTGATCGATCTGGGGCTGGCCGGCGCGTCCGAAGCCTCGCTTGCCTTCGGCTCGACGCGAGCCTGGCAGGCCATGCGCGTGTTAAGCCCCGATGGCATTTTCCCGTTTTCCAAGGATCGCAACGGAACCGTTCTGGCCGAGGGGGGCGGTGTGATGATGCTCGAAGAGTACGAGCACGCCAAAGAACGCGGCGCCAACATTCTGGCCGAGATCGTTGGCTATGGCACCACGTCCGATGCCGCCGATATGGTCAACCCGTCGATCGAGGGGGCCACGATGGCCATGCAAATGGCGCTCGACGACGCAAAGCTCTCGCCAAGCGACGTCTCTTATTTGAATGCGCACGGTACGGCCACGGCCGTCAACGACATCAATGAAACGCGCTCCATCAAGCGCGTTTTTGGAGATGCTGCGGAGGATATTTCAATTTCATCGACCAAGTCGATGCACGGCCATTGCCTGGGCGGGGGCGGAGGCATCGAAGCATCGGCCACGATCATGGCGATGCAGGACAATTTTGCGCCGCCCACAATCGGTCTCGATACGCCTGATCCCGAATGCGATTTGGACTATACGCCCAACAAGGGGCGCGCCCGCGAGATCACCTATGCGATGTCCAATTCCTTCGCTTTCGGCGGCTTGAATGCGGTGCTGATTTTCGGTCCGGACCCAAGCTAGGCCTCGGACCTCTCAAGCTTCATCGGCATCCGTCGCATCGAGCTCGCGGCGCTCCACCAGCGCGGTGTCTTCCAAGTGAATCTTGTAGCTCAGTACGGCGGCCCATATGGCCGTTAGAATGAGCGCGAACGCCCACGCGCCAAACGCCAGCGGGAGCAGGGCCGTTTCGATGACCGCGACGACATAGTTGGGGTGGCGGACGAATTTATAGGGCCCGCGCTGGATC
This sequence comes from Hyphomicrobiales bacterium, assembly GCA_021775595.1. Lineage (GTDB taxonomy): Bacteria > Pseudomonadota > Alphaproteobacteria > Rhizobiales > Methyloligellaceae > JAJFHN01. Next base: position 15,170 of record JAJFHN010000055.1, on the reverse strand, counting down.
AACGGCTTGCCTTTCAGCGTGATGATGCGGTGGGTCCAATAGGGTCCCAGCGACCAAATCACCCAATAACGCAGGGGCTGAAGCAGCACATAGGCGGTGATCAGTGGCCAATATACCGGTGCATCTGCTGGTATCAGCAGATAGAGGCCGAAGATCCATGCCAAATGGCTGACCGCAACGACTGGATAATATGCGCGTCCGGCTTCGCGGGCGCCCTGGGCAAGCAGCGTATTCGTGTTGCGGGCCGAATAGAGCTCTTCGAGGCCGCGCTGGGCTAGAATCAATATCGCGGCGATTTGGGGCGCGCCCAGATAGGTAACCAGCAGCACATCAAAGCTCCAAGAGCGCAAAGGAAACCGTAAAGCCCGGGCCGAGCGCCGCCATCAGATGCAGCCCCTTGGCACCGCTGCCCATCACCTGTTCGAGAACGAACAAGACGGTCGGCGACGACATATTGCCAAAGTCGCGCAAGATTTGCCAGGAGGCGGCCAAGTCATTCTTCTCGAGTTCAAGCGCCGATTCCATCGCTTCGAGCACCTTGCGCCCGCCGGGATGCATCACATAGCCATCGAGATCATCGAGCTTGAGGCCGTGTTTATCGAGGAAGGCCTCTATCGCCGTGCGCAGCTGACTGCGCGCAAAGGATGGAATACGGGTGCTGATCACAACGCCAAAGCCATCGGGCTCGATGGACCAGCCCATCAGGTTTTCGCTTTCTGGCCAAAAGTGTTCGCCGGTCGCGACGATGCGGGGCAGGTGGCCCGGCCGGCTGCCGCCTTGGTCCTCGGCAATTGCGGGCGCGCGCAGCACGAGTGCGGCAGCGCCGTCGCCAAACAGCGCGGTCGAAATGAACATCGCCTTGCTGGCGTCGCTTAGCCGAAAATTGAGGCTGCAGAGCTCGACCACCAAGAGCAGGACATGGCCATGGCCGCGGGAGTTGGCGAGATGCGCGCCTCTGGCCAGTCCGCTGACGCCGCCAGCACATCCCAGACCGAAGATCGGCAGGCGTTCGGTGTCTTGGCGGAAGGCAAGCCGGTTCATCAACATCGCATCAAGACTGGGGACGCAAATTCCCGTGGTCGAAACGGTGACGATGGCATCGATTTGGCCGGCATCGAGGCCAGCGGAGTCGAGCGCCTTTAGGGCAGCCTCTTCTACAAGCGCCAAGGCCTCTTTGGCGAAGACGGCGCCGCGGGTGTCCCAGCCATGATCGGCGACAAACCAATCCATGGGTTTGCAGGCATAGCGGTGCTCGATTCCAGTGTTGGAGAAGACAGGCTCGAGGTGCGCCAGATGGGGGAAAATGTCGCGCACGCGCGCCATCATGGCGTCTTGATCGAGCTCGTGGCGGGGCAGGGCGGTGGCGAGAGATACGATCTCGACGCCCAAGCCCCGACCGATCGGTGCCGTGACCTGCTCAAGCGAGATTCCGGCTTTGGATGGATGATGCAGCATCTCTCGACCGTTGGGGGATGACGAGCGAATGCGCCTGCAGCGATCGAACGTCCCGAGCCATATTGAAGGATAGAAAGATGGCGGGAGAGTGCCAGCAAGACGGCGGCGCAATGTTAGATCAAACCGAGTGCCCGAAAGCTTGCGTGCCCCTGCTTGCCCACAATGATGTGGTCGTGGACCACCAGGCCCAATTTTTGGGCGGCCTCGACGATGCTCTTGGTCATGTCGATATCGGCGCGCGATGGCGTTGTGTCGCCCGAGGGGTGGTTGTGCACCAAGATGACGGCCGTGGCCGACAGCTCAAGCGCGCGCTTGACGATCTCGCGTACATAAACAGGTGTGTGGTCGACGGTGCCCTCCTGTTGCACTTCGTCGGCGATAATGCAGTTGGCCTTGTCGAGAAACAGGATGCGGAATTGCTCTTTTTCGGCAAACCCGGATGCGGCGCGGCAATAGTCGAGCACGCTCTGCCAGGATCGTAGAACCGGGCGCTCGCTGATGTCGCCCCGTAGCATGGCCAGCGCGGCGGCGCGTACGAGCTTGAGCTCGCTCACCACCCCTTTGCCCACGCCGGGAACCTCGAGAAGCCGGTTTTCGGGCGCTTGCAGCACCTCCGGAAACGACCCGAATGCGGCGATCAGGGCCTTGGCCAGCGGTTTGGTATCGCGCCTTGGCAGCGCGCGGAACAAGATCAGCTCCAGCAATTCGTAATCGGCCAATCCGTCAGCGCCTTGGTCGCTGAAACGACCGCGCAGGCGATCGCGATGTCCGTGAAAGTGGGGCTTTTCGGTTGGCTGGGCGCCCATGCGCGCTGCCCCCTATTGAAAGGGCGGACGGTCGAGACCCTTGGGCGAGTTGGTAAAGATTTGGCTGCCCGTCTCCGTTACGCCGACTGTGTGCTCGAACTGAGCCGAAAGCGAGCGGTCGCGCGTGACCGCAGTCCAGCCATCGGACAGAATCTTCACGTGTGGTTTGCCGAGATTGATCATCGGTTCGATGGTGAAAAGCATGCCGGGTTTGAGCGCTACGCCCTGGCCGGGCTCGCCGTAATGGAGAATATTGGGCCGATCGTGAAAAACGCGTCCCAGTCCGTGACCGCAAAAATCACGCACGACTCCGCAGCGCTCTGCTTCGCAATAGATCTGGATGGCGTTGCCGATGTCACCGGTTGTGGCGCCGGGTTTTACGGCCGCGATGCCCCGCATCAACGCCTCATGGGTCACTTCGATCAGGCGTTCGGCGGCGCGCGAAATGGCGCCGACCGGATACATCCGGCTGGTGTCGCCGTGCCAGCCATCAACAATCAGCGTCACATCGACATTGAGAATGTCGCCCTCTTTCAAGGCCCGGGCGCCCGGAATGCCGTGGCAGACCACATGGTTGATCGAGGTGCATATCGACTTCGGGAAGCCGCGATAGTTCAGCGGAGCGGGGACGGCGTTGTTGTCTTGGGCGAATTGAAATACGAAATCGTCGAGTTCGGCCGTCGTTACGCCGGGTTTGACCAAGTCGACCATGTGATCGAGCGCTTCGGCAGCAAGCGCGCCGGCCCGCGCCATACCGGCGAAATCATCGGTTCCGTGGAGCTTGATCGCATTTTCACGTTTGCCCAATGTGGACATTTCCAAATTCTGCATCATTGTCGTCTCTGGCGCCCTGTGTTGAGCCTAAGATAAGCCTGAAATTCGTTAATTGCCATCCAACGCTTACGCAACAATTGGGATCTGGCGGGCGATGTCGATTTTTTTCGGCGAAGGAGCGCAGGCGTAGCACACCACCTCGACGCCCGCCGCGCGCGCCATGTCGAACGCCTCGCCATAGGCAGGATCGATGTCGCGCGCTACGGCGAATTTGTCCGCGTCGGCGCGTTGGGCGACAAACACAGTCACCGCGCGGTAGCCTTGCGCCACCATGGCCGCTAACTCCCTGAAATGCTTGGCGCCTCGGGTGGTAACGGCGTCTGGAAATTCAGCCAAACCGGCATCGCGCATCAGCGTGACATTCTTGACTTCCACATAACAGGGCGGCGCGTCTTGGGCTGTCAGCAGGATGTCTATCCGGCTGTTTTCGCCATAACGCACCTCGCGTTTCAGCGCCTCATAGCCCGTCAGTTCGCCGATCTCACCTGCTTCAATTGCCTCGGCGACGAGCCGATTGGGCAGCCCGGTGTTGACGCCGACAATCACAGGCCCGGCCCCAAGATCGACCTCGACCAGCTCCCAGGAGTATTTGAGCTTGCGCTTGGGATTGTCGCTCTCAGAAAGCCAGACGGGACGGCCCGGTTCAATCAGGCCCATCATAGAGCCAGGTTGGGTACAGTGGGCGGTCACCAGCTCACCTGAGGAAAGCTCGACGTCGGCCATAAAACGTTTGTAGCGTTTGACGAGCACGCCGTTCTGAAGGGGAGAGGGGAAGCGCATGGCGGGCGACCATAAAGGCATGCCAGGCACCCCACAAGGCGATAGACTGAGTGAAAACAGGACGGATCAATGACCAGCGGCGGCGAAAAATCGACAGGCAAAACCATCACGGCGGCGGTTGTCGTAATTGGTGATGAGATCTTGTCGGGTCGCACCAAGGATCAGAACATTGGCGTCATCGCCGATCATCTCACAGCGATCGGAATTCAGCTTCGCGAGGTGCGTATCGTTGGTGACGATGAAACGGAAATCGTCGAAGCGGTGAATTCGCTCAGGGCTGCTCACAATTACGTCTTCACCACCGGCGGCATCGGCCCGACTCACGATGACATCACGGCCGATTCGATCGCAGCGGCCTTTGGTGTCGGCATCGACATCGACGAGCGTGCGGTCGAGCAGATGCGGGCGCGCTACGATGAAGACAAGCTGACTGAGGCGCGCCTGCGCATGGCGCGCATCCCGCACGGAGCCGAGCTCGTCTACAACTCGATTTCGATGACGCCCGGTTTCAAACTGGAGAACGTCATCGTCATGGCAGGGGTCCCGGCCATTATGCGCGTGATGCTTGAAGCGGTGACCCCGCAGTTGGAGCGCGGCGATAAGATGCTGAGCCGTACGATCCGCGTTATGCAGCCCGAAGGCGACGTGGCGCCGGGGCTCTCTGCCGTGCAAGGCGAGTTCGACGGCGTTGCCATGGGGAGTTACCCGTTTTTCGAAAAAGGCACGCTCGGCACCAATCTGGTGTTGCGCTCAACCGACCCGGACCAGTTGGAGCAAGCGCTCAAAGCGCTTCTGGCGCGGCTTCAGGAAGACGGCTTGTTGGACCATGTCCTCTTGGAAGATGAGGCATAAATGGCCGAAGCGGCCGTGCAACACTGCCAAACTCCAGGGCTTGGGCCTTGGGATCAGATCAGTTGTTATTGCGAGCGCGGGCTTGATTCTTCTTTTTGGACTGAACCGTTCAATGCGCTGTCAAATCTGGGATTTGTCGCCGCGGCGCTCCTGGCATGGCTCTATTTGCGCGCCAACAAGCCGCACACGGGCGAGGGCGTGATCGCGTGCTTCATTGGCCTGCTCGTGGTGATCGGCGCGGGAAGTTTTCTGTTCCACACCTACGCCACCGTCTGGGCGCGCTTTGCCGACGTCATACCGATCGGCATTTTCGTTCTGGCCTATGTGGCGCTGGCGTTGCGCTGGTTCATTGGCCTCGCATTGCCTTCGGCGCTAGCGGTCGCGATCCTGGTCACGGTCGCCACATTCGCCATGCCGCCCTGGCTGAACGGCTCGGTGTTTTATGCCCCTGCGCTCGTGATGCTGGTGGTGGTGGCTGCGGTGCTGATATCGAGACGCCATGGGGCGGGGCGCTGGATGGTCGCGGCCACTGGCGTGTTTGCCGTATCGCTGGCGATACGCAGCATCGACCAGCTTGAATTTGCCTGTGCCGCAAACGGCATCGGCAGCCATTGGGTCTGGCATTTGCTAAATGCCGTCGTGCTCTTTCTGCTGCTGCGTGCCGCGATCCACTATCCGCCAAAGGTAAAACGCGCTTAGCCGGAATTTGCGGGCAGGTTTTGAGCCAGAAAAGTCTCGACCGCCGCCCAATACTCGTCCTCGTTGGTCGAACGGTCGGGGATCAGGGCTGAAGAGCCATGCAGGCCTGTACCTTTTGGCACAAAGCCCGTTTTGGCCGTCGCTTCGGGAATGGCCTTGAAGATGGCCGACCACTGGCCTGCTTCGGATTTGGCGGCGGTGATGAATACGGGCACCGTGATCTTGGCGGCGTTGGCTTTCACGGCCGGCTGGCCGCTGAAATATTCGCCCGGCGAAAAGGCCAGCACGCCGTCGGCAAAGCCCGCATCCTGGCCCGCCAGCGCGAGCACCAGCGCGGCCGAATAGGACGAGCCCCAGACGATCACTTTTTCCGCCCCCAATGGGCCGCGCGCATAAGCCACGGCGGCTTGGAGATCGGGGATCGCGTCGGTGTATTGCGTTCCCATCGAGGCCTTGCGGGCCCGCTTGGCCGTCTCATTGGCGACGCCGCCAAAGCCGTTGCCCGAGCGTTGATCGATGGCCAACACGAGATAGCCCTTTTCGGCCAATTTCGGTGCGATGGTGACGTATTCGCCGCGGCTTGAGCCCGCTTGGTGGAAGAGCACGATGGCTGTCTTGGGCGCGCCTTCAGGCCGCGTTACCTCGCCGGTGATGGCAAGCCCGTCGGCCGACTGAAACTGGACGGGCTCGGCCTGGGCGTTGAATGCCAGGGTCAGCGCTGAAAGCGTTAGAGCGGTAAGAGCGGAAATTACAGAGCGAAAACGGGACATAGGGGCACCTCGTAACGGCCATAGGCCCTCACGATAGCGCCCCTTGTCCCATACGCCTAGTGCATCAGGAGCACCCGCTCGTGCCGCCGCAGGTGTCGCATTTGAGGCACGTGCCGTTGCGCAAAAGCGTGAAGTTTCCGCACTCGCCGCAGGCCTCGCCCTCATAGCCCTTGATGCGGGCCTCGACGATCTGTTCGGCGGGCGAGCGCACCGCTTGGAGCGCCGTTGGACCGCTTTCGCTGTCGGCGCCTTCGGCCAATGCGGCCACCGCGTCGGTGATTTCGGCGATACCCGCCAGGTCGCCGACCGAACCCAGATTGCCGACGGCGGAGTGGGGTGATGCGCCCACCTCCGCCGTCGCTGCCCCGAGAGAGCGTGGTTGCGGCTCTGGTCCCTCAAGCGCGTGGGAGGATTGACTGGATTGTGTCACGCTTGCTGCACCGTCCACGTCCCCCGTCTCCGAGGCTTGACCGTTCGCCACCATGAGCGCGGGCTGCATACCGCGAACGAAGCCATGACTGACAAGCCGGCTGGCAGCTTGACCGCGTTCTTGCTCAACGCCCGATCCCACGGACATCGAATTGATCTCGGCCGGGTCCACATGGGCCAGTTCGTGCCGGCCCAAATAAGAAACGGCGAGCTCGCGGAAGATGTAGTCGAGGATCGAGGTGGCGTTCTTGATGGTGTCGTTGCCTTGCACGATGCCGGCGGGCTCGAACCGGGTGAAGGTGAAGGCGTCGACGAATTCCTCCAGCGGCACACCGTATTGCAGACCGACGGAGACGGCGATGGCGAAGTTGTTCATCAGCGAGCGGAAGGCCGCGCCCTCCTTGTGCATGTCGATGAAGATCTCGCCCAGCCGGCCGTCCTCGTATTCACCGGTGTGGAGATAGACCTTGTGGCCGCCGACAATGGCCTTTTGCGTATAGCTTTTGCGCCGATGTGGCAGCTTTTCGCGCTCTGTCACGGCGCGTTCGACCACGCGTTCGACGATCCGCTCGGTGATGCGTTCGGCCAAAACGCCAGCGCGCAGTTGCGCTGGATTATCGGCGGTAAGCGCCTCCAGTGTTTGATCGTCATCGTCGTCATCGGCGAGCAGCTGCGATTGCAGGGGCTGGGAGAGCTTCGAGCCGTCGCGGTAGAGCGCGTTGGCCTTGAGCGCCAGCCGCCAGGAGAGCTCGTAAGCGGCCTTGCAATCGTCGACGCTTGCCGCATTCGGCATGTTGATGGTCTTGGAGATGGCGCCAGAGATAAACGGCTGGGCGGCGGCCATCATATGGATGTGGCTTTCGACCGAAAGTGAGCGCGTTCCCCTGCGGCCGCACGGTGTGGCGCAATCGAAGATCGCCAAGTGGTCTTCCTCAATACCCGGCGCGCCTTCGAGCGTCATCGCGCCGCAGCAATAATCGTTGGCCGCTTCGATGTCCTCGCGCGAAAAGCCGATCTCGCGCAACAGGTCGAAATCGCTGGCTTCAAGCCGCTCTGCTGCCAGCCCCAATACGTCGCGGCAAAATTCTTCGCCAAGCGTCCACTTGTTGAAGACAAAGGAGATGTCGAAGGCTTCGCCGAGCGCGGCTTCGACCTTTTCCAGCGCCTCTTCGCTGAAGCCCTTGTCCATCAGGGTTTCGTGATTGACGTGCGGTGCGCCATAGAGCGTGGCGTGTCCGACGGCATAATCGATGATGCCGCTGATCGCCTCATCGTCATAGCCAAGCGTTCGCAGCGCGTCTGGCACCATGCGGTTGATGATTTTGAAGTAACCGCCACCGGCGAGCTTCTTGAATTTGACCAGCGCGAAATCGGGCTCGATACCGGTTGTGTCGCAGTCCATCACCAGGCCGATCGTGCCCGTCGGCGCGATCACGCTGGCTTGGGCGTTGCGGTAGCCATGCTCCTTGCCGAGCGAATAGGCTTGGTTCCAGGCCTCGATCGCGCGCTCGATAAGTTGCTTGTCGGGGCAACCCTCGTGATCGAGCGCGACCGGTGCGGTCGAGAGCTCTTCGTAGCCGTCGCTTTTGCCCTTGGCGGCGCGGCGATGGTTGCGGATCACGCGCAGCATGCCCTCGCGATTTTCGTCAAAGTGGGGGAAGGGCCCCAATTCGCCAGCCATTTGGGCGGACGTGGCGTAAGCCACACCCGTCATCACTGCGCTGAGCGCGCCCGCCAGGGCGCGGCCTTCGCGGCTGTCATAACCGATGCCCGAGGCCATCAGCAGACCGCCGATATTGGCAAAGCCCAGACCCAGCGTGCGGTAGTCGTAGGAGCGCTGGGCGATTTGGCGCGAGGGAAACTGCGCCATGGTGACGGAGATCTCGAGCACCATGGTCCACAGGCGGACGACGTGTTCATAAGCTGAAACATCGAACCCGCCATCCTTTTGACGGAAGGTCATCAAGTTGAGGGAGGCGAGGTTACAGGCGGTGTCGTCCAGGAACATGTATTCCGAACACGGATTGGAGGCGCGGATTTCGCCCGACGCCGGGCAGGTGTGCCAGTCATTGATGGTCGTGTGGAATTGGATGCCGGGGTCGGCACACGACCAAGCCGCATAGCCGATCTGGTCCCACAGTTCGCGGGCTTTGACCGTCTTTGCGACTTGATCGTCGGTGCGCCGGACGAGCACCCAGTCACCGTCGTCTCCTGCTGCGGTCAGAAAGGCGTCGGTGACTCGAACCGAATTGTTCGAGTTTTGACCCGAGACCGTGCGGTAGGCCTCCGAATCCCAGTCCGTGTCATAGGTTTTGAAGTCGATCGAAGCGTAGCCTTGGCGCGCGAAATGAATGACGCGCTGGATGTAGTTGTCGGGAATGCTTGCCTTTCGGGCGGCTTGGATTTCGCGCTTAAGCGCCGGGTTCTTCGTTGGCTGGAAGCAATCGTCGCCGTCGGCCTCGCAATTGATGCAGGACTTGATGATGGCGTTGAGATGCTTGGCGCACAGCTTGGAGCCGACGACCAATGCTGCGACCTTTTGCTCTTCGTCGACCTTCCAGTTGATGTAGCTCTCGATATCGGGGTGATCGATGTCGACAACGACCATTTTGGCGGCCCGGCGTGTCGTACCGCCCGATTTGATGGCGCCGGCGGCGCGATCGCCGATTTTCAGAAAGCTCATCAGGCCGGACGATTTGCCCCCGCCAGAGAGCGACTCGGCCTCGCCCCGCAAATTCGAGAAATTCGAGCCCGTGCCGGAACCGTATTTGAAAAGCCTCGCTTCACGCACCCACAGGTCCATGATGCCGTTCTCGTTCACTAGGTCATCTTCAATAGACTGGATGAAGCAGGCGTGCGGCTGGGGATGCTCGTAGGCGGTTTGCGAGCGCGTCAATTTGCCGGTTTCATGATCGACATAGAAATGCCCTTGGGCCGGGCCGTCGATGCCATAGGCCCAATGCAGACCGGTGTTGAACCATTGTGGGCTGTTGGGCGCGGCCATCTGCATCGCCAGCATGTAGCGGTGTTCGTCGTAAAAGGCGCGGGCATCCTCTTCGGAGGAGAAATATTTGCCTTTCCAGCCCCAATAGGTCCAGGTGCCGGCCAGCCGGTCAAAGACTTGGCGTGCGTCGGTTTCGCTGCTGGTGCGGTCTTCTTCGGCGAGCTCGCTCAAGGCGGCCTCGTCGGCCACCGAGCGCCACAGCCAGGAGGGAACGGTGGATTCTTCAACGCGCTTAAGGCGTGCTGGCACACCGGCTTTGCGGAAATATTTCTGCGCAAGAATGTCGCTTGCGACCTGGCTCCAATGGGCGGGTACGTCGAAGCGTTCGAGCTGGAACACCACCGAGCCGTCGGGATTGCGAATTTCGCTCGCGGCCTCGCGGAATTCGATATCCGCGTATGGTGACTGGTCTGCCTGGGTGAACCGCCGCTCAATTTCCATTCTGTTTGCCCCTTTTTTATGTGTATGCGCGCAGTTTTTTTATTCGCCGCGCTGGCCCTGCGGATTTGGCGGGACGCGGGTCCCGGAGACTCACTGATTCTCTCGGCCAATGCCGGAAAGCGGCTTATGACCGAACGGTTCGGCCGCTTGCGCTGGGCCGAAAGTGATTTGTGAGGTCGTGCCTCTCCTTTGCGGTCAATCGCGCTCTGCCGGGTCGGTGGCCTTGGGAGGCCGAAGGCAACACTGCGATTTAACGCGAAGAGACGCGTTTAAGTGACTGAATTACCTGACTGAGAATGCCTTGGAACACCGTGTAGATCCCGATACTCGGGGACCGCCGCGGAACCGACGTCCTCAGCATGGATATAGGCTAGGACGACTCGCCCGACACAGTCAAGGGATAGTATGCGCGACCCCCTCAAACCCCTAAATCTTGTGTTTTAGGTGGGGCTAATGTGTGTGAAAGGATGGGAAAAGATGTGGGAATTAGCTGCAATCCACGCGGCCCAGCGTGCTGGGCGTGGCGGAAGGTCGAGACACGAGCCTAATCCGATTCGGTCGCGCCCGTCAGCGCCACATTCCGCCCCTGGACAGGCAAAATCGAATGGGACATAGTCCGGCCCCGACGAGGGCCGCTTTTATGGGCATATTCAAAGAAATGTTTGCCTGGTGGACAGGCACAACCATAGGCACGCGCCTCTATACGTGGCGTAAGGGCCGACTGGTGGGCGAGGACGAGCTCGGCAACCGCTATTATCGCAATCGCAGCGGCGTCCGCCGTTGGGTCATCTATCGCGATTTGGCCGAGGCCTCGAAGGTCTCGCCCGACTGGCATGGTTGGCTGCACCACACGGTCGCTGAACCGCCCACCGAAATGGGCTACCGCCCGAAACCATGGCAAAAGGCGCACACGCCCAACATGACGGGCACGCCGGGCGCATATCGCCCGCCCGGTAGCACGCTGCGCGGCGGCCACCGGCCACCGGCAACAGGTGACTACGAGGCTTGGAAGCCGGGTGAGGACTAGGCGGCTTAGGCTTGGCGCGCGGACCGGGCTTTGATGAGTTGCGTGAATGAGACCATGAGCGATCCATCGCGGACTCAGACTTGGACGGCGTCGGGCTACCAGCGGCACGCGCGCTTTGTATCGGACTTGGGAACGGAAATTCTTGGCTGGCTGGCGCCGGGCGAAGGTGAGCGTATTCTCGATCTGGGCTGTGGCGATGGGGTGCACGCGCTTGAGATCGCCCAAACAGGCGCCGATGTCGTCGGCGTCGACGTATCGAAAGACATGTTGGCGCGTGCTCTGGAGCGGGGCGTCGATGCCCGCGAAATGGACGGCGAGGCGCTCTCCTTTGAGAACGAATTCGACGCCGTCTTCTCGAACGCGGCGCTCCATTGGATGAGCCGGCCAGAGCGCGTGATCGCGGGCGTGGCGCGTGCGCTTAAGCCGGGCGGGCGCTTTGTCGCCGAATTCGGCGGTCACGGCAATGTTGCAGCCATCATCACCGCCTTGCGCGCGATTGCCAAAATCAGGCGCGCCGATGCTGATTTGGCAGGCCCCTGGTTTTTCCCGACAACCGACGATTACAGCGGAATGCTGCAAGCGGGCGGTTTCGAGGTCGAGCGGATCGCGCTCATACCGCGGCCAACGCCGTTGCCGACCGGGCTTGCGGGTTGGCTTGAGACGTTTGGCAAGATTTTTCTGGACCAATTCGATGAACCAGTTCGCGCGGAGGTCGTCGCGGAGGCTGAAGAATTGCTTGCGCCCTCGTTGCGCGATTCGGCGGGCAACTGGACGGCGGACTATGTGCGGCTGCGCGTCGCGGCGAATTTGACGCCGTGAGCGGCAAACGCCACGTTCGCGCCATGTTTATGCCTCAGCGCTCCTGGGACGCGCGGCGGGCAGCGGAGAGGAAGCGGGTGAATACGGCGACGGTGGGACTGGCGGTCCGTGCGGGGCGGACATTGGGCGCTACGGTGTTGTTGATAGCATGCACCTTGTGGGCGATGTCCCATGCGCGCGCCCAGAAAATCGAGAACGACATCGCGATTTTCGCATCCCTCGACAAGGTGACCGCGCGGATCAAACCGCTCGAAATACAGATGGGCGAAACGGCCCAATTTGGCGCCCTCAAAGTGACGCCGCGCATCTGCCATACGCGCCCGGCCACCGAGGCGCCGCTCACATCGGCTTTCGTCGAGGTCGATGAAATTAAGCTCTCAGGCGAATCTCAGCGGATATTCACCGGTTGGATGTTCGCACAAAGCCCAGGACTTCATGCCGTCGAACATCCTGTTTTCGACGTTTGGCTCACAAGCTGCAGAACCGCATCGGGCGGGTAGTCGTCCGGCAGCGCGGCGAAATCGGCGCGTCCCAACAGAGCCTCTTCGAGCAAGCGTTGAAATGTTTCGCGGCTGACTTCCTTGGCGCCGAAGCTCAGCAGATGCTCGGTTACGAATTGGGTATCGAGCAGGCTGAAGCCGCCGTGCTTCAAGCGCGCGACAAGATGCACCAAAGCGACTTTGCTGGCGTCGCGGCAGGCTGAAAACATGCTCTCGCCGAAAAATGCGCGGCCCAAATGGACGCCATAGAGCCCGCCCGCCAGACGGCCGTCCTGCCAAGCCTCGACCGTGTGGCAATAGCCCAGATCAAACAACTCGGCATAGAGCTTGCGGATGCGGGCATTGATCCAGGTGCTGCGCCGGCCAGGCCGCGAACTTGCGCAGCCGTCGATCACACCATCGAAATCGTAGTCGACACGGATCTCGAAAGCGCCCGAGCGCACCGTGCGCGCCAGCCGTCGGGAGAGGTGCATCCGATCGAGCGGCAGAATGCCGCGTTGCTCGGGTTCGATCCAATAAAGCGCGTTGTCGTCGGCGCTCTCGGCCATCGGGAAAATGCCGCATGCATAGGCCTTGAGCAAAACCTGCGGCGTGATCTCGACCATGATGTCGTTGATAGAGCTCATCGGCACTCGTCGAATGGCGTGTCTCGTCTGCCAGTTTAAGGCTTCTTGAGATAATTTTCGAGCCAGTGAATATCGTAGGTGCCGTTGACGATGTCCGGCTCGCCGACCAGCTTGATAAACAGCGGTATCGTGGTCTCGACGCCTTCGATCACAAATTCACCGAGCGCACGGCGCAGCCGCATAAGGCATTCGTTGCGGTTGCGGGCGTGCACGATCAGCTTGCCGATCAAACTGTCGTAATAGGGGGGGATGGTGTAGCCGGCATAGGCCATTGAATCGACGCGTACGCCGAGCCCGCCTGGCTGATGGAATTGAGTGATTTTGCCGGGTGAGGGCATGAAGGTCGATGGATTTTCAGCGTTGATACGGCATTCGATCGCCGTTCCATTAAGCTGGATATCGCTTTGACTGAGGCTAAGGGGGGAGCCTGCGGCGATCCGGATCTGTTCGATCACCAGGTCGATGCCTGTGATCATCTCCGTCACCGGATGCTCGACCTGCAGGCGCGTGTTCATCTCGATGAAATAGAATTCGCCGTTGTCGTAAAGGAACTCGACTGTGCCGACGCCGCGATAGCCGAGCTCGAGCATGGCGGTTGCGACGCGCGCGCCGATGTCATCCCTTTGCTCGGCGTTGAGTGCGGGCGATGGGGATTCCTCTAAGATCTTTTGGTGACGGCGCTGCAGAGAGCAATCGCGCTCGCCCAAATGAAGGGACGTTCCCTGGCCGTCGCACAGCACTTGAATTTCGATGTGGCGGGGTTGGGTGAGATATTTCTCGACATAGAGGCGGTCGTCGCCAAAGGCGGCGCTGGCTTCGGCGCGGGCGGTCGATATGGCGTGCGGCAGTTCATCTGCTGACCGCGCCACCTGCATGCCCCGTCCGCCGCCGCCGCCGGCAGCCTTGACCAGTACGGGATAGCCAACCTCTTCGGCAATCTTGATGGCGTCGGCGTCGCTCTCCAACGGAGAATCGGAACCCGGCACCACCGGAACACCGAGCTTCGTCATGGTATCCTTTGCCGCGATCTTGTCGCCCATCAAGCGAATGTGCTCGGCTGTCGGTCCAATGAATGTAATGCCGTGTTCGTCGAGGATTTCAGCGAATTTTGCGTTCTCGGACAAGAAGCCATAGCCCGGATGAACCGCATCGGCGCTGGTGATTTCGCACGCGGCCAAAATTTGCGGGATGTTCAGATAGCTCTCGCTGGCGGCCGGCGGACCGATGCAAACGCACTCATCGGCCAGCTTGACGTGCATGGCGTCGGCATCAGCCGTGGAGTGGACGGCAACTGTCGCGATGCCGAGCTCCTTGCATGCGCGCTCGATACGCAGCGCGATCTCGCCTCGGTTTGCGATGAGGATCTTGTCGAACATGCTTTCGGGTGTGTCCGTCTTTACTCGATGACGATCAGCGGTTCGCCGAATTCGACCGGCTGCCCATCTTCGACAATTATAGCCGTCACCGTGCCGCTTCTGGGGGTGGGAATCTGGTTCATGGTCTTCATTGCCTCGATGATCATGACCGTCTGGCCCTCGGTGACCGTGGAGCCTACTTCGACGAATGGCGCGGCGCCGGGTTCGGGCGCGCGGAAGGCGGTGCCAACCATCGGGGAAATGACTGTGCCTGGATGCTGGGCGAGTTCGTTCTTGGAATCAGCCAGTGCTTCGAAGCTTGGGGCCGGTGCAGCGGTTACAGGTTGGGGCGGCGCGGTGGCGGGCACGAGCGCGGTGCGGGCAACGCGCACCCGCAATCCTTCATGTTCGATTTCGATTTCGCTCAAACCCGTTTCACCCAACAAATCGGCGAGTTCGCGGATCAGGCTTTGGTCAATTTGTGATGTCTTTTTTGCCATGGACGATGCTCAACGTGCCCCTATGTCCTCATTTGCCCGAAAGGTGACCGGCTACGGCCTCGACGGCGAATTCGTAGCCCTGTGCGCCAAAGCCGCAAATGACCCCCAGCGAGGCCTGCGACAGAAAAGAGTGCTGCCGAAAGTCCTCACGTTGGAAAATGTTCGAAAGATGCACCTCGATGCAAGGAATATCGACAGCCAACAGCGCATCGAGAATTGCCACCGAGGTGTGGGTGTAGGCGCCGGCATTGACAATCAGGGCGCTTGCCTTCC
>JAJFHN010000054.1 GCA_021775595.1 Hyphomicrobiales bacterium | reverse complement strand
CCGCGCAGGAAGTTGTTGCGCGTGCCGCTCTTGGGATCGACGGTCGTGGGGTCGTTGGAGAGCACTTTGGAGAGATCGCCGTTCAGGGCGTCGAAATCCTTCGCCACGGTGGCCGTCCTGGTGCCGATGAATTCCGAGACGAATGTGAAGGTCGTGGCATCGGCGTCGCGCAGGCGCCGTCGCGGGCCATCGCCCGGCTTTGAATTGGGGCAGGTGTTGCCCTTGGCGCGTTCGTCCACCGCCTTGGCGCGCGACATGGTGGCGAGAGAGTCGAGCGTCGCGCCGAGTTGTTCGAGCCGCAATTGACCCTGCTGCAAGACGCCCTGAACCTGGGTGATGGCCGCTTCGGCCGAACGCGTGGCTTCGGCGCGCGCTTCGAGGAACTTCCAGAAATAACCGAAACCGAAGCCGACAGAAATCAACGTCAAAAACACGTAGCCGAAGATATAGAGCGTCCGCAGCCACCAGGAGACGGGTGAAAACAATGTGTCGAGGATGTAGATGATCATCAGCATCAGCGTCGCCACGGCGAACGCGATAGCGATGCGGTAGATCAGACCGATCTCGCCCGTATTGGCGGAGATCAGTTCCAACATGCCCGAATAGGTGGCGAACCAGGAGACCAGCGCCAAACAGGCGATCAGGAACACCTTGGTGAGACTGGGAAAGACGGCGCGCATGCGCCCCCAAGTCTCGCTGTTGGATTCCAAAACATCGACGGCGCGCTCGAAGCGTGCCGATGCGCCGGTCTTTGATTGCGTTTTCGCACCGCTGTCGCGATCCAGAAGGGGCTCGTGGCGTGAACCGGTCATGGGCTCTCTCTCTTTTCGGCGGGGTGGTGCAGGGATGCGTGTTGCTCGCCGGATGGCGGGCGCGACGGCGTTGGATCGATGGGGCGGGCATCTGGCGCCGAAGCGCTGGCGGCCTCTTCAGCCAAATCGTCCAGCAAGGCGCGCAGCAGGGGTTCAGACGCCGAACCGGCATAAAGATCGCGCGCCCAGGGTTGCGATGGATTGCCCGTGCCGACCAGGACCACATAGGAATAGGCGGCGCCGCTCGCGAACTGGATGCCGCCCGAAACCCAGAGATCGACGGTATCGTAAGCGCTGGGATCCTTTGCGCCGGTGCCCCGTGTGCCGGTTTTGGCAAAATGAAGCATTACGTCGGCGCGCTTGCTGGCGCACCAGTCGTTGAGCCGCTTCAGTGTTCCATTGGAATTGCAAATTGGCGCGGAGAGCAGCTTGGCGAGCAGCGGCCGGCCATCGGGCTCGATCACGCCGTCGAGCGGCCGGGCGGTGGCGTTATCGGTGGCGTCGTGATCTGCCAGCAGCAGGCTGGGTTGGCGGGGTATCGCCGTTGCGCCGGTCAGCGCGTTCAGCACGGTTCCGGCCATCCGCTGGACGGTGCGCGGGCTGGCGGCGATGTGGCCGACGACGAGTGCGGTCTCGAGCGGCGTCGCGCTGTCGGCGAGGGTCAGGCCGAAATCAGTCATGACGCGGTTTAGCCGCGGCGCGCCGATTTGATGCAAGCGCCATTCGAGCGGCCGGTTGAGGGAGCAGGCGAAGGCGACTTCGGCCTTGCGCAGCCGACGTTCGCGGCCCCGCTTGCAGCCTTCCAGGCCGACCTTCGGCGCTGCCGTATCGAGATATCCGTTCTCCGGTTCGCCGGCACGGTCGTTGGCGATCGCGACCGCCGCGCCGATCTTGGCGAGCGAAGCGATGAAGCGGTCCTCGCGCTCTGGCCGGTAGCGACCGGTCGCCGCATCGCGCGCCCGCGCGGAGCCGAAAAAGGCAGCCGTAAAGTTGGACTCATAGTAGCGCACGATCCGCCCTTCACGGTCGGCGGCCGCCACCACGACATCGGGCACCTGAAGCCAATTGGCGGCATCGCCCCGGCGGGCCTTGGCGACATCAAGCGAATAACGCGGATCGATCAAACCCCGCTGCCTGGTCTGCATACTCGCCAAGGCCAATTGCACCTGCTGGCGGAAATGCAGATTCTTGGCCACATCCAGGGTGAGCTGGATCTTGCCGACATGATTGCGCCACGCAAAGCCATGGGTGTTTTTCAGCTCGTCGCGCACGCCGTATTTGGCCGATGGAATCAGCGCGTTAGAACGCCTTATCGGACTGGCGCGGGCGGGGTTCGCCGAGGCCGGCACCAGCACTTGCAGCGCATCCGCGATGGCAGGCGGCGTTCGCGGGCTCGGCGCGTTCTCGGCCATACGCTCGAGCTCGTTGATGACGGCGATTTGCGCGTTTTGGGACTTGATCAGGTGCTCGGCGCAATAACGCGCGCGCTCTGAGACGATCCGTCTCCAGGCGCGTTCGCGCAGCGCGTTCAGGCGCGTCCCGCCTTCGAGCAGGATGATTGGCTGATTGACCGCCGCCGCCAGCACGAACTGCTCGGCCGGGCTCAAAGCGTCGGCGCCCTTGCCGAACACGATCAGGCTGGCTTGCTCGAGACCATAGAGCGCTTGGCCGCCGGTGCGCTGGGCGTGCGGGAAGTGGTTGGCCGACCAGTGCTTGAGCGGCGTGATGTCGCCGCCCTTGGTGAGCTCCCAATGGATCACCGGCGCCAACCACCATTCCATGGTCTTGCGTTTGAGTTTTTCGAGCGCGCTTTCCCGGCTGCTCGGCGGCGTCTTGAAAAAGGTTCGGGCGAGCTGCATCGAGAGCGTCGATCCGCCGACGCCCAATCGAGGCCGCCCGCTCTCGATCGAGCGTTTCAGCGTCGAGTAGGGAATTTTCAAGACCCCGAAAAGATCGATGCCAAATGGATTGACGAGGCCGCCCAGATGGCGGTCTTCCTGCAGCGTCAGGCAGCGCCAATAGGCCGGCGGTACGGCGCCGACGTGCAACGATTTGTGGTCGGGATAGGCGATGTAGTCGGGCAGCTTGATCGGCCTGCCGGTGTGGTTGAAATCCTGCTCGCTGTCGAGCACGGGATCGATGATGCCGACAAAGCGCGAGTCTCTGTCGTAGATCGCCGTTCCCAGCGAGCGCTCATTGGCATAATGCAGCACCTCGCCCATCCAAACCTGGCCGGTGGCCCCACGCAGGGGGGCGTAGACATAGACCAGCAGAACGGCGAAGACGACGTAGAGCACGAACGGCGCGGTCAGCAGCCGCAAACGGCCAAGCCGCGGATTGAACAGAATTGTCGAAAAGAACAGGCGTAGCGCGTGCAAGGGAAGCGCGATCAGTGTTTCCACCAATCGGGCTGCGATACGCAGAAGTGCCAACATTGAGCCGCCGGTACGCCTTGTTAGGTTCCAGCCCCCACTCAACATGTGTGATTGTTTAGGGCAATGTAAAGGGCGAACAGCCATTCGCGCGTGCGTGATTAGGCGGGTTCTGCCGCCTTTGGGCGACTGATCTCAACCCATCGGAATGCCGAATTGAGAGAGCGGGATGAAGTGAACCGCTTCGCCCTCCTTGACGCTGGCGGTCTCTTCGTCGATTTCGATCAGGCCGTCGGCGGCCCGTAAAGACGAAATAAGGCCTGAGCCGTCGCGCTCGAATTTGCCGACCGCAACGCCGCCATCGGCGCCGGTGGTGAGGAAGCCTCGCCAGAATTCGCGCCTGCCGGTCTTTTTCTTGGGCACCGAAAATGCCGCCGGCAGGGGATAGTGCACGGGCTCGGCCCAGGTGCCGCCGGCCAAGCGCACCAGCACCGGCCGGACATAAAGCAAAAAGCAAACGAATACGGCCACCGGATTTCCCGGCAGACCCATGATCAGACTGTCGTCGATCTGACCGAAGGCCATCGGCCGCCCGGGTTTGACGGCGATCTGCCACATGTGAAGATCGCCAAGCGCGTCCATCGTGTCGACGACGTGATCCTCCTCGCCGCGGCTGGCGCCGCCGCTGGTGATCACCACGTCATAGGCGGCGGATGCGTCTTTCAGATTTTTCTCGACCGCTTCGCGCGTGTCGCCCAAAACGCCCAGATCGTCACAGGTCGCGCCGGCCGCTTCGATCAGGCCGCGCAGCATTGGCGCGTTGGCGTCATAGACCTGGCCAGGCCCCAACGGCGCGCCGGCCCGCACGATCTCATCGCCCGTTGAGACGACCGCGACTTTGAGAGGGGTGTGGCAAACGAGCTGGGCTTGACCCGCCGAGGCCGCCGTCGCGACGTCTTGCGGGCGCAGGCGCGAGCCCTCTTTGAGCAGCACTTCGCCAGCCTTCACGTCTTCGCCGGCCAATCGGCAATTGGCGCCCTCCTTCAGTCCGGCGGGAACGGCAACGAGCGTCGTTCCCTCGCGCTCTTGCGTGTCGGTGTCTTCCTGCATGACCACCGTATCGAGGCCTTGTGGCATCGAGCCGCCGGTGAAGATGCGCACCGCGCTCCCCTTGGGCAGATCGAGCTCCTCGGCCGGGCCCGCTGCCACGCGCCCGGCGATGGGGAAGCTGGTGCCCGCCTGCGCGTCGTAATCGCTAAAGGCAAAGGCATAGCCATCAACGGCCGCGTTGGTGTGGGCGGGGACCGGGCGGGGCGCGGTGACCGCTTGGGCCAGATACCGGCCCGTTGCGTCATCGAGCGCGACTTCTTCCTGCGCCACGACGGGCTCAATGCGCTCGCGCAAAATCGCAATCGCGGCGGCGTGCGTCAGCCGGTCTTCGTCGTGCAGAAAACAATCGTCGCGCAGTTTGCGGGTCATCGGCGCATGGCCTTGGTTCACGTGAAACGTCGTGGCGGCTGTTCAATCATAGGAGCGGGCGGCGGGCCAGACCAGCCCACTTTGCAGGCAATTTCAGCCATTGACGCCGGCAACGATCATCGCCGCCAGAGCGCCGCTGAAAAGCACGGTCGTGGCGATATGGGCGCGCCTGTCCCTGCGCGCGACAACATCGTGGGACACGTCGCTATCGATCCAGGACGCGCTCACGACACGCGCCAACACCGCCAACATATAGATGAAACTCACCAGGTATATTTGATCGATCAGCATCAGATAGCCGACCGTGGGCAAATCGGCTGCAGCGGTGAATTGAAGCGCGACGAGTGTCAAAAGCGCGGTGATGACGAGACCGATGCGCCCCTCAACGTGATCTGGATGAATATAGAGCGCCAGACCGGCACACAGGATCGCGATGAAAATGGGTATCAGGGTTTTCACCAAGCCGGAAATCCATGGCCGCGTAATTGGAATGATCAGGCTGACGCGTGAATAGGCAGAGGTTTCGGGGCTGGAGAGATCGCCGAAGGTCGTTGGATAGGGTTTGGCGCTGAAGCGCAATTCCGGTTTGCCGATGCGGTAGCCCGGCAGGCGGACGTCGGGATTGATGGTGATGCCCTCGGCATCGGGCACATAGACCAAATCTTCCGAACCCAGTTCCGCATCTTCTATTGCGACGACCAGAAGCTGCGTGTCGAAGGGATAGCTCGCCAGCAGAAATTTACTCGAAAAGGCGCCTTGGTAACGGATGACATTGTAAATCGTGCCATCGGGCATCTCGAGCGGCTTGTCGTAGATAAGCTTTTGGATGCGCTCCTGGGTCGGAAAAATGTTCATGAATTCCATGGTCGCCGGCACGTCGATGTCACGGTTCGACCAGCGAAACCAGATATAGAGATCGACGATATAGCTGTGGCTGGCGAGGTCGACGTTTTGCAGGTCGTTGACATAGGCGCCCACCACCACCTTGGTCGGCGCGGGCGCGGTTTCCTGGGCCAGCGCTGCGTTTGATGGGACAAACGCAGCGATCAGCACCATCCAACAGAACAATCCAGCAAGGCTGGCGCGCATCCTTCGCTCCCGGGCTCGGCGTCGGCGGCGAGCCGGCGCGAGAGCCCAATATCACGTTTGCGGCCGCGCCAACAACGCCTCGCGCGCCCGCTTCACGCCGAAATGCCGCGTGTGCTAGGCTTGCTGCTGCTGGTTTGCCGCTTGGGCGCGTCGAAGGGGGCTTATATGAGGAACGGGTTTGGCGTCCTCGCGTTGGCGGTTCTGGCCGTCTGTCTGTCGGCACCGGCGGCCAATGTATCCGCCGATCAGCCAAGCCATATGGCGGGTTATGACGATGGCGCGCCTGGTTGGGGCGATCGCTCGTGGGCGCGCGCGGTGCGCTATTACGCCTACCGCAGCTTTTATCGCCGCAGCTATGGCGGTTATGGCGGTTGGCGCCCCTATCGGCGCTATGTCTATCGCTGCCGCCGGTTCAGCTATCAATGCTCCTACCGGCGCGTTGGAGGCACTGTCAGCGACACCTACTATTCCGCCTATAGCTATGTCGATTATCGCCGCTCGGCGCCGCGCCTGCGCGCCAGCAAGGCCGATATGGTGTCGCCGGCCCGGCTCGGACGCTATTACGCCTATCCCGAGATGCGCGAGACGGCGGACGGGGCCTATTCGGAGTCGCTCGGCAGCGCCGTCTATGGCGGCCAACAGGTGAAGATCCAAGACGCCTCGGGCGGCTTTGTGCGCATTTCGTCGCCAGGCCGTTCGGCGCGATGGGCGCGCATTGAGCTAATCACCGGCGAGTAGCGCTTCGGCTGCCTGCAAATCCTCTCTCGTGTTGACGTTGAAAAACGGATCGAAGACGTGGCTGCCTTGCGTATGCTGGCCGAAATCCACGATCGTGCAATCGTGATTGTCGGTCCAGGAAACGATCCGCCGCACACCGGTTTTCAGCGCATCGCTCAGGTCGCCGGCCAAGGCGACGGGCCATAATCCAAATGTAGGATGGATTTGATCGCCGCAGGCCGCAAGCGCGATCGCCGGGTAACGGCCCTCGACGGCGGCCATCAACCGGGCAACCAGGTCATCGGGAAAGAGCGGTGAATCGCCCGCTGCCGTCACGACCCATCGGGCGCCGCTCTCGCGCTTCGCCCAGTCAAGACCGGCCAACACGCCAGCCAGCGGTCCGGCATAGTCGCCGACCGGATCGGCCACGACCGTGAGGCCATAGGCGGCAAAGCGCCCGGGATCGCCGTTGGCGTTCAACACGAGGGCGTTCACCTGGGGCGAGAGGCGGTCTATCGCGTGCTCCAGCATGGGCTTGCCCGCCAGCGCCGACAGGGTTTTGTCGCCGCCGCCAAAGCGGCGCGACTGCCCGCCCGCGAGCAACACGCCGATGACGGATTCCTCATTCATGCGGTTGTTCTAGCCGTCTGGTGCGCGAGGCGCGACCAGATATATATATTCATAATACCGTATAGATGGGTGGCGAGCCTTGGGTTTTTGTGGTCAAGTGGCGGCGACAAGATCAGCCGGCTGCAGCCTGTGATGGCGCGGCTTCGAACAGTGTGGGAGTGGGGTCACCCGATATGAGTGAAGCGATTGACAAGGCGCAGATTCTTGAAGCCCTCAAGCGGGTCAAGGGTCCCGATTTGAGCAGCAATATCGTCGATTTGGGGCTTGTTTCCGAAATCGTCGTGCACAACGCCAAAGTCTATTTCTCGATCAAGGTCGATCCTGCGCGGGCCGAAGAGCTGGAGCCGTTGCGCCAGGCCTCTGAGCAGGCGGTGAAGGAGCTGGGCGGCGTCGATGAGGTTGCGGCCACGCTGACGGCCGACCGCGAGCAGGGCGAGCCGGGCGGCAATGGCTCAGGCGCGGCGCCGCCGCGCCAAAGTCCGCCGATGGGCGCTCCAAGTCGCGGCGATTCAGTGCACATGGGGCTTGTGCCGGGCGTCAAGAAAATAGTCGCCGTGGCCTCGGGCAAGGGCGGCGTTGGAAAGTCGACGACTGCGGTCAATTTGGCG
The DNA here is from genome assembly GCA_021775595.1 of Hyphomicrobiales bacterium. Taxonomy (GTDB): domain Bacteria; phylum Pseudomonadota; class Alphaproteobacteria; order Rhizobiales; family Methyloligellaceae; genus JAJFHN01. The sequence goes on along the minus strand of JAJFHN010000054.1, from coordinate 2,560 downwards.
CTGGCGCTGCAAGCCAACGGGCACAAGGTCGGCATTTTCGACGCCGACGTCTATGGACCGTCGCTGCCCAGACTGCTCGGCGTATTCGGCCACCCTCAGGCAACGGCGGAAGGTTCGCTGGAGCCAATGGTAGGACATGGCCTGAAGGTCATGTCGATGGGCTTTCTGGTCGAAGAGGATACGCCAATGATTTGGCGTGGCCCAATGGTCGTCTCGGCGCTCAACCAGATGCTCAAGGACGTTGCCTGGGGTGATCTCGACGTGCTGGTCGTGGACATGCCGCCGGGCACCGGCGATGTGCAGCTCACAATGGCCCAACAGGTGCCGCTGGCTGGCGCGGTGATTGTTTCGACGCCGCAGGACTTGGCGCTGATCGACGCGCGCAAGGGCCTCAACATGTTCCGCAAGGTCTCGGTTCCGGTGCTCGGTATCGTCGAGAATATGAGCTTTTTCCTATGCCCCAAATGCGGCGAGCGGTCGGAGATATTCGGACATGGGGGCGCCGAACAAGAGGCCAAGACACTCGATTTGCCGTTCCTTGGCGGCGTGCCGCTGCACATGGAAATCCGCGAGACGTCAGACAGCGGCCAACCGATTGTCGCCAGCGCGCCGGAGTCCGAGCAGGCCAAGATCTATCAGGACATCGCGAGCAAGGTCTGGGACGAACTCGAGCGGCACCAAGCGCAGTCGGGCCGAGAGGCGCCTCAAATAGTGGTCGAGAGTTAAGCCAGGCTTGGCGCGAGTTGCGAAGCCGGTTCGGCGTTTTCGGGTGCGTCGCTTGTGGTCACCGCAACGCGCTGCAAACGCTTGATCGCTTCAACTCTTGAGGCCGGCCTGCCGAACAAATAACCCTGGGCGAAGTTGCAGCCAAGCTCACGCAGCAGAGTTGCTTGTGCCGGCGTTTCGACGCCTTCGGCAAATATGTCGATGCCCAAAGCGTGGCCGAGATCGATGATGCAGCGCACGATCGCCTGCGCGCCCTCATCGCGGTCCAGCCGGTTCACGAAGCAGCGGTCGAGCTTAATCGTCGTCAGCGGAAACCGCGAAATGTAGCTCAAGCTCGAATAGCCGGTGCCGAAGTCGTCCATCGCGATGCCGACGCCCAGATCGCGCAGTTTCTTGAACTCGCCCAACACATCCTCGGCGTCTGACATCAGCAGGTTCTCGGTGATCTCGATTTCCAGCTTCTCCGGCGGCAGCCCGCTCTCTTTCAAGGCCTGTGACACCATGTCGGTGACGCTGATCCGCTCGAACTGGACGGGAGATAGATTGACGGCGATGTTGCGCGGATCTGGCCATTTGGCGGCATCGCGGCAGGCACGGCGGATGATCCACTCGCCCAATGGCACGATCAACTCGGTTTCCTCGGCAATTGGAATGAAATAGGCCGGTGAAACCGCGCCATGGATCGGGTGGAACCAGCGCACCAGAGCCTCGTGCCCGCAAATTTCACCTGTGCGCAGGTCGATCTTCGGCTGGTAATGCATGTCGAAGCCGTCATTGGCGAGGGCATTGCGCATTTCTTTTTCGCGCTGCCGGCGTTCGAGATAGGCGGTATCCAGGGCGGGCTCGAAAAAGCGCACCACATTGAAACCGTCGGAATAAGCGTTTTTCACCGCCACCTCGGCTTTGCGCAACAGCATGGCCGCGTCTTGCGCATCGGTTGGCGCGGTCGCAATGCCCATACAGACGGTGCAGGAAATGTCCTCGCCATTGACCAGATAGGTCCGGCTTAGGCCCGCTTGCAGCTTGGCGACCAGTTGTTCGATGTCGTTCCGGTCTGCGCCCTCCAGAGCGATGGCGAATTCGTCGCCGTCCATCCGGCCCAAGGTGAGGTCGTCGCCGGCAATGCGCCGCATGCGCCGCGCGATCACCTGCAGCAACGCGTCGCCGGTGGCGTGGCCCAGGGTTTCGATGATTTCGTTGTGCCGGTCGACATCGATGCAAATAAGCGAAATCGTGTCGGTCATTTCATTGGCGTTTTTAAACCACTCGCTCAGGTGTTCGCTGAAGGCTTCGCGGTTGAACAGGCCGGTCAATTTGTCGTGTTGAGAGAGATAGCGGATCTGTGCTTCGGCCTTCCATTGCTGGTGGATCTTGAGGCCGACGATCAATGTCGGGACGCCCACCGCCACGATGATCAGGGCGCCGGTTATAGCGGCGATCAGGCCGAATGCTTTGCTCATTTCACCGGCCTGGCGGGTCAGGTCGACGAAGGAGCGCACCGAACCCAGGAATGTTTCGCCGCTTCTGACTGGAATCGTGACGACGGCATAGCGCGATGGCCAAGCGCCGTGCGGTTGGCGGATCACTTGGGTAAGGGGTCCCTGATGGGCCTCTTGGGCCGTGGGACCAAGAAAGGGCGAGTCGACCGCATTGGTGATATCGCCGATTTCTGCACTGGCGCTGGTATGAATCAGATTGCCGCGTTGGTCGAACAACTCGAAGCGGAAGATCGGGCTCAGCTTGCCCATCAGCAGAAAGATCTGCTTGGTTTCGGCGCGAACCTGCCGCTCGAGGAAAATTTTCCGCAGATCGCGGCTTTCGCGCTTGAAATGAT